>CAVGOA010000038.1:8755-20417 GCA_963630635.1 Paludibacteraceae bacterium | reverse complement strand
CGGCGCACGCGGGGGCGCAGGGGCCGCGTCTCCACGCGGTAGCTGCAGCGACGGCAAATGAGCTCGGGCAAAATGGCCAGGCCAAGGCCGCTTTCGACCATCGACATGATGGCGTAGTCGTCCCAGGTCGAGAAACGCGCGTGGGGGTTCAGGCCCGCGCGCTCGAACAGGGGCGAGACCTCGTTGTCATTGCCGTGCTCAAGAAGGATAAACGGCTCTTCGCACAGCTCGGCCAAGGTGACGCTCTTGGCCGCGGCCAATCGGTGCCCCTGCGGAACGACGGCCAGAAGCTCGTCTTGCAGCACGACCTCGCGCGCAAGGTCGGTCCGCGCGACCTGCGGCGGGTACGGCAAGAAGCCAAAGTCCACGCGGCCGTCGGCCACCCAGGCCTCAATCTCTGAGTAGTCGCCCATGCGCAGCTCGTAGCCAATGTTGGGGTGCCTCTCTTGGAACCGCTGGATCGCCGGGGGCAGGATATGGGTCGCCACGCTCGAGAAGGTCCCGATCACGATGGAACCCGAGACTACGCCTGCCACCTCGTCCACGCGCGCGAGCAGGCGCCGGTAGTCCTCGCAGATCGCCTCGGCCATGGGCAAGATCGCCGCGCCGTCGCTGGTCAAAACCACGCCCTTGCGGCCTCGCTCCAAAAGGGTGATACCCCACTCTTGCTCGAGGTCGGCGATCATGCGGCTGATGCCCGACTGGCTGTACGACAGGTTTCGCGCCGCGCGAGTAATGGTCCCAACGCGCACCGCCTCGACAAATGCCTGGTATTTGAGGATGTTCGAGTCCATTTTGGCCCCTGCTCGCCCGCCGCCGTCATCCATGCGATTTTAGCATGCGAACCATGCCAAACATTCGCTTTTCTTCTCGCCGGCGCCCTGTCAAACTAGCCAACGGAAAACACGACGAAAGAAGGCTGCGCGACATGACCAAAGACACCCAGAAGTACCTGCTGTCCCTTGTGCTGTTTGGTACCAACGGGATTGTCGCCAACCTCATCGACCTGCCCAGCACCTTCATCGTGTTTGCCCGCGTCTTCCTGGGCGCGGCGCTTCTCGCGGGCCTGGTCCTTTTCTCTGCCAAGAACCGCCAGAACCTGGCCTCCAAGGCTCACCCCAAGCAGGCCCTCTACCTGGCTCTTTCTGGAGCCGCCCTTGGCGCCGCCTGGCTTTTCCTCTTTGAGTCCTACCACTACATTGGCGTGGGCGTGGCCTCGCTTCTCTTCTACTGCGGCCCCGTGATTGTCATGGCCGTCTCGCCGATCATCTTCAAGACCCGCCTCACCGCCGTCAAGCTCGTTGGCTTTGCCGCCGTCTTGCTGGGCGCCTTCCTGGTCGTGGGCCAGGGCCTGGGCGCCGGCATCGCCCCGATGGGCCTGGTGCTGGGCGGCATGAGCGCCGTCATGTATGCCCTGATGGTCATCTTCTCTAAGAAGGTCACCGACATCCACGGCCTTGAGTCTTCGGCCGTGCAGCTGTGCGGCAGCCTGGCCATCGTGGCCGTCTACATGCTGGCCAACGCTGGCCTGAGCACCCTGGTGCTTCCCACCGCGGCGCAGCTTAGCCACCTCAACATCCTGGGCATCGCGTGCATCGGCCTCATCAACACCGGTTTTGGCTGCTACCTGTACTTCTCGGCGATGGGCAGCCTGCCCGTCACCCGTGTGGCCGTGCTTGGCTACCTCGAGCCCCTCTCGGCCGTGGTCTTCTCGGCCCTGCTGCTGGGCGAGACCATGACCCCGGCAAACATCCTGGGTGCGGCCCTGATCCTGGGCGGCGCGATGTACTCCGAGCTGGGCGAGCAGATCCACGAGAGCCGCAGCTCCTTCGCGCAGGCTGCCAACTAGGCGGCGAGAAGGGCGCGGACGCCTGCGAGTCGGCGGGCCCACACGCGGGCTCGACTGCGCCCCGCGCCCGCGACCCCTCGCACCCCCGCCACCCATAAGTCCCGTACTTTACGTACAAGCCAGTGAACCCGGCCCCTCGCCAGAGCGGCCGGGTTATTGTTATGCCGCACCCCGCAACCGCGGCCGTCGCGACCCGCGCAAAGAAGGCGAGAACATCAAATGTCTTACGAACTCATCGCATTTGACATGGACGGTACCCTGCTGGACTCCACCAAGAAGGTCCTACCGTCATCGGTCGAGGCCATCGACGCGGCGCAGGCCGCGGGCAAGCACGTGGCCATCTGCTCGGGCCGCTGCCCCATCATGATCGACCTGTACAAGGACGACCTGCCGGCCAGCGTCCGGTTTGCGATCTGCTCGTCGGGCGCAAGCCTCTACGACCTGCAGGCCCAGCAAGTGCTTGAGGACTTCCCCATTAGCCGCGACACGGTGGCGGCAATGCTCGACGCCACGGACGACCTGCAGATTGGCATCGAGGGCTTTGTAGGACGCGCGTTCTATGCCAACCACGCCTTTGCCGACGACCTCTCGGTCTTTGGTCTTGGCGTCTACCAGCCCATGTACGACGCGCTGGCCACAAAGGTCGACGACATCTGCGAGGTTCTTCTCGCCGCCGACGCCCGCGTGACCAAGATAAACTTCCACCTCATGAGCCTAGAGGACCGCGCGACGTTCGAGGAGCGCGTCAAAGATTTGCCGGTCGAGCTGGCCTACTCCGAGGGTGCAAGCATTGAGGCCTCCCCCGCCGGGATTGACAAGGGCGTGGGCCTTCTCGCCTTGGCAAAGCGCCTGGGCATCGACGGCTCGGCCACCATCGGCGTGGGCGACGCCGACAACGACCTGGCCATGCTTCGTGCCGCTGGGCTGGGCGTCGCCATGGGCAACGCAAACAAAAATGCCGTCGCGGCCGCCGACGTTCAAGTGAACGACAACGACCACGACGGCTGCGCGCAGGCAGTTTGGGAGTACCTGCTGGCTTAGGTGGTTAGAAGGCGCCTAATGGCTTAGGCAGCGGGCTCGGCCACGGGCATCGCAGGCTCGGCCGCCTGTGCGGAGACGGGCTTGGCCAGGACGGTGCCCTCGGGGAAGGCGCGACGGAAGACCCAACGAGCGATGGGGCCTGCGACCAGCAGGTTCCACGGCAGAGCCATTATGAAGTTCCACGGGATGTTGGTCAGCCACGCCATGGGCACGATGGCCAGGGTACCTGCGTGGAAGGCGCCCTCGAAGCCGCCGTAGAGCGACATGATGAAGACCATGGGGAAGACCATGCAGGTAGAGACCGCAAGGGTCATGGCGCGGGGGCTCGACTTACCCGGGGTCACCAGGTGCTTGAAGGCAAAGCCCTTGGCCAGCGGGCTGGCGATGAACCAGTCGCACAGCATCGCGACAATGTAGGCGGGCGGGAAGCCAACCCAGGCGTCGACAATGACCTCGAGGTTGACGGCGCCGTGCTCGCGAGCAACGTTGTAGATGCTCATCCACAGGACCATCAGGAAGCACATGATGAAGGTGAACAGAAGGCTCTCGCGCTTATTTTTAGGCATGCTATAAAACTCCTCAGAACAAAAATCCCGGTGCGACACCAATAAACGGCAGCATGAACGTCGCGCCGGCCGGCTAGCCATTATTGATATATTTCAAAATTTTTCGTAAGCGATTTTTTGGGTGGCTCACAAAAGTTACTCAACGCGGGCGAGAAGGACATAACGGTTGAGGTCACCGGAGCGGCCGTCCGAGTCAAAACGGTCAATTTCCCGCAGGTGGGCCAGGCTGCTTGCATTGTGGGCGGCGAGAAGATCGTCGATTTGGGCGTCGTCAAAGTGGTGGCAATAGCGATAGACGTCCTGGTCGTTTTGCCAGCCCAGGAGATGGTCGCCGGGCTCGAGGAGCGCTAGATCGTAGGTGGCGAAAGGCGGGTTGAACTGGGCACGGGTCTGTGCCTCGGCCACCTTGGCTCGCAGGCGGGCGTCGTTCATGAAGGCCCAGAAGGAAATCGCGATCAGGCCGCCGGGTTTTGTTGCGTGGGCAAGCTGATCCAGCACGCGAAGGCGCAGGTCGCGGGACGGCACGTGATGCATGAAGCCAAAGCAAACGGCCAGGTCGCAGGGCGGAGCCAGGGGCGCGGGGGCAGCGTCATCCATAAGGGCCGCAAGGATATCGTGCTGGATAAAGCGCGGGTCGCCGGCCGCCAGGTCTGAGCATGCGTCGACGGGATAGAACTCGAGCGGGGCCTTGTAGCCTTGGGCAGCCCAGGCATCTTGGAAGAACCGCTCGAAGCGCATGTTGCCGCAGGCCAGGTCAAGGACGCGGTAAGGTTCGGCGGCGTCACGGCCGCCTTCCTGCGCCACGGCAGTATCGAAGACGCGCTGCCAGCCGGGCCACGGCGCCTGACGGGTCGCCGAGAAAGAGCCGGCGACCTTTCGATAGAAATCGTTGTTAAGCTCGACCAACGCGGCCGCGAAATCCCGGTCCACAACGCCTCCCCTCGCCAATTTGCTGACAAAAGTGCCCTAAAACATACTATAGATGGCGCCGAAACCAGGCTGCCAAGAGGTCCGGCTGACTCATCCCGGATTAAAATCAAATCTGGCGAGTAGCCCGCAATTGCCAACTGGGCAAACGTTGGCTAAAACGCCTTGGCTACTAGACAATCTCAATTTTAAAGCGGGATGAGTCAGGCGGATTGCATCTACGGGCTCCTTGGAGCGCCCTGGGCTAAAATGTGGCCCATGGAAACCATCATTTTGCAGATACTCGACCGCCTACGGGCGGGCCAGCCCGTGGACGACAAGACCCTGGGCAAGCTCATCTATGCCGAGAAGCGCCGCGACCCGCCGGCGGGCGCAAGCCTGGCAAAGCGTCAGCTTTTGCCGTTCTACCTGCGCGTTAAGGAAGAAGAGCCCAACCGTTGGGCCGCCTGGGACGTCAACGAAACCCTTGAGCGCCAGCTACTGGCCGCCTTACGCATCAAGCCGCGGCGCACGGCCTCGGGCGTGGCGACCATTACGGTCATCACCAAGCCGTGGCCGTGCTCGGGCGACTGCCTGTTTTGTCCCAACGACCTGCGAATGCCCAAGAGCTACCTACACGCCGAGCCAGCCTGCGCCCGCGCCGAGCAAAACTGCTTTGACCCCTATCTGCAGGTAAGCTCGCGCTTGACGGCACTCTCGCAGATGGGCCACGCCACCGACAAGATCGAGCTCATTGTGCTGGGCGGCACATGGAGCGACTATCCCCAGGCCTACCAAATCTGGTTTGTAAGCGAGCTCTTTCGCGCCCTCAACGACCATGCCGTGGCCGCGGCCGAGACAAACCCCATGCTTAACGGCGGTGCGGCCGAGCGCAACAACGCTGCCGCAGCCCTTGCCGCTATCCCGGCGACGGCCCTGCCGCCCCAGGTCGCAGCCCGCCGCGAGCAGTACCGCCAAGCAGGCATCGCAACCAATGCAGCCCAGCTCGAAGCCGGTATACAAAGCCTGCAAGACGCCATCACCCAAGCCCACGGCGGACATGCGGGCTCCTACAACAAGGCCGTCCGCGCCCTCTACGGCAAAGGCAGCGCTTGGGAGGCCGTCGCCGCCTGGCAAACCGCCACCCTTGAAGACCTGGAACGCGAGCAAAAAGCCAACGAAACCGCACGTCACCGCGTTGTTGGGCTGGTTGTCGAAACCCGCCCCGACGCCGTGACGCCCGCTGCCCTTACCTTGATCCGCCGCCTGGGAGCGACCAAAATCCAGATGGGCATTCAAAGCGTCGACCAGCACCTGCTGGACATCAATAATCGAAACATCGACGTCGCCCAAATAGAGCGCGCCTTCACCCTGGCGCGCCTTTACGGCTTCAAGATCCATGCCCACTTCATGCTCAATCTCTTGGGTGCCACCCCGGCATCAGACAAGGCCGACTACCAGCGCTTTATTGCCGAGAAACCCTTCCAACCCGACGAGGTCAAGCTCTACCCCTGCTCTCTTATCGAGACCTCGCGCCTATGCCAAAACTACGCAGACGGCACCTGGGCCCCCTACACAGAAGATCAGCTCCTTGACGTGCTGGCCAATGACATCCTGGCCACCCCTGCCTTCTGCCGCATCAGCCGCATGATCCGCGACTTTAGCTCCAACGACATCGTTGCGGGCAACAAAAAGCCGAACTTGCGCCAACTAGTAGAGCGCCGCCTTGCCGAGAAGGGCGCGGGCGCCCGCGTGCAAGAGATCCGCTACCGCGAGATCGCAAACGCCGATGTCGACCTCACCCGGCTCGCCCTTGACCAGGTGACCTACGACACCGACGCCACCCGCGAGCACTTCCTCCAATGGGTGACGCCAGAAAACCAGATCGCCGGCTTTTTGCGCCTCTCCCTCCCCGACCAGGCCTTCGTTACCGCACACGCCGCCGACCTGCCCATAGCCTGCGGCGAGGCCATGATCCGCGAGGTCCACGTCTACGGCGTCGCCGCACAAGTGGGCGCCCACACGACCGCCGCCCAGCACCAAGGCCTGGGCCAGCGCCTCATCGCACTCGCCTGCGAGCTGGCCAGCGCAGCCGGCTACACCCACGTGAACGTCATCAGCTCGGTGGGCACCCGCGAGTACTACCGTCGCCTAGGCTTTATCGACCGCGGTCTCTACCTGCGCAAACCCTTGGCCTAACGCGCGGCCCCCGGCACTGGCGCCGCATCGGCACCCCCACCGCGCCCACCCCGCGTCCGTCTCGCCGCCCGCCCGATAACCGTTGACACAGTTCACAAACCGTTAACACGATATGGGTTGCACCCCTTTACTCCACCGGAGTAAAGTGTCACCCAACGCGCACAAACAACGACCCAAAGAGAGGAGCGCCCAAATGTCCAAGCACATGAACAACTGGTGGTGGCGCAACTCGATTCTCTTCGGTCAGTCGTGAGTCTGTCGCGCCATATATCCGCGAACATGAGGGCTCCCGGTTTGACCGGGAGCCCTTTTTTGTTCACCAGCAACCCCTAAGGAGAAACACTATGTCCCAGGAAACCAACAACCAGCAGGCCCGCACCGTCACCGCCGCCGACCACGGCAAGCTCGACCTCAAGGCTCTCACCCTCTACGCCATCCTTCTGGCCGCGGGCTTTGTCCTCAACATGACGGTGAGCAAGTTCTTTAGTGGCATGACCGGCGGCCTGCTCTCGCCCGAGTTCATCCTGGCCGCCCTGTGCCTGGAGATCTTGATAATACAGCCCAACGTGGGGCAGTCCGCAATCCTGGGCCTGCTCGCCGGCGTCGTGATCCAGATCACCGCCTCGGTCAAGGGCCCCGACCTTCTGGCCGAGCCCGCGGCCGCCGTGGTCATGGGCCTTTTGGTAGGTGTCCTGTCTAAGGGCGGCGCGCGCAAGGTCTTGCCGCTTATTGGTACCTTTGTCGTGACCTGCATCTCGGGCCTGGTCTACGCCGTGGTAGTTGCGTTCTTTATCCAGCGCAACCCCGCCCTCATCGCCGTCATGGCCCCTGTTGTGGCCGCCACCGGCGTCATCAACGGCATCATTGTCCAGGCGCTTTTCATCCCCATCAAGAAGGCCTTGAAGCTCAACGACTAACCTTTGCCCCATCAACCCGCACCCACAAAGTTCCAACCAAAACCCCACCCGCGCAACGCGCGCCCCGCACAGAAAGGCACCTCCCATGGACCAGAACAGCGCCCGCACCGTCACTGCCAAGGCCAACAACTCCGGAATCTTAGACGTCAAGTCCCTCGTTCTTCTCGCCATCCTGCTCGCCGCCGGCTTCATCCTCAACATGACGCTGGGCAACGCGTTGGCCATCGTGGGCATCAAGCCGCAGTTCATCATCGCGGCCTACGCGCTGGCCATCATCTTGACCCGCGCGAGCTTTGTCCAGGGCGCGGTCTTTGCCGTCATCGCCGCCTGTGTGGCTCAGCTCACGACCTCGATTCCCGGCCTCAACTTTGTGACCGAGATGGCCGGAGCACTTGCCATGGTCGCCCTGGTCAAGGCCAACATTGGCGGCGAGAAGATCAACCCCTTGATCGCGACCTTTGTGACCACGCTGCTCTCGGGCGCCCTGTTTGCCGTGATTGGCACCCTAATCATGGGCGGCGCCCTGGGAACCGCGCTGGTCAAGGTTCCGCTGGTCTTGGGCACCGCGGTCTTCAACGCGGTGGTGGTCCAGGCGCTTTCCATCCCCCTTACCAAGGTCCTGAACAAATAGGAAACATAAGACTTCTAAGATAAAGTGCGCTGGCCGTCTCACGCGACCAGCGCCTTTAACGTTAAACGCACGCACGCCGCGACGCCGGCGCACCGCAACAGAGAGGCTCTTATGAGCGCAACCACCCCCATCATCGAGCTTCGCGACGTCTCGTTTGCCTACAGCAGCGAGGCCAAGCCCGCCTTGAGCCACGTGTCGCTGTCCATCGCGCCCGGCGAGTTTGTGGGCGTCATTGGATCTGCCGGCTCGGGCAAGTCGACCCTGATGTCGCTCATGAGCGGCGCCATCCCCCACCACTACACCGGGCAGCTCTTTGGCGCCGTGCTGGTGGACGGCCGCGATACCTGCGAGATCAGTCTCACCGACATCTCGCGCACCGTGGGCAGCGTCCTGCAGGACATCGACGCCCAGATGGTCGCGCCCATCGTCGAAGACGAGCTTTTGTTTGGCCTTGAGAACTACGGCGTGCCCCACGACCAGATCGAGGAGCGCATTGCCCAGACCCTGGCCACCGTTGGCATCTCTGACCTGCGCCACCGCGAGATCGCGACGCTTTCTGGCGGCCAGAAGCAAAAGGTTGCCATCGCCGCGATCCTGGCACTGGCCCCGCGCGTCCTGGTGCTGGACGAGCCCACCGCGGCCCTTGACCCCGCAAGTTCCAAGCTGGTCTACGAGACGCTTCGCCAGGTCAACCGCCAGGCGGGCATCACCGTGGTGGTCGTCGAGCAAAAAGTGGCCCTGCAGTGCGAGTACTGCGACCGCATCCTGATCATGGGCAACAAGCAGCTGGCCTTTGACGGAGAGCCGCACGAGGTCTTTAGCCATGCCGCCGAGCTGCGCGAGATGGGCATCGACAGCCCCCGCGTGGCCAGAATGGCAAACAGCCTGGTCGCAGACGGGCTTCTCCCCGCCACCGGCCGCCCCTGCCTTAATGTGGCCGAGGCAAAGGACCTGGTAGCAGGCCTTGTAGCCGAGAAGGGCGCGACCGGCACCGGTGCGGGCACGGGCACCGCCGTCAATCCCGCCGCCGCCCGCACGACCGCCCCGGCCACGTCTCGCCACAAGCCCGCCAGCCCCGCGGCTGCCGCGACCGGCCACGAGCCCGTGATCGAGCTCACCGACGTCACCTTTAGCTACGGCCCGGGCGCCGCCAGCGTAAATGACCTCAACATGAAGGTCTTCCCCGGCGAGCTGGTGGGCGTCATCGGCCAAAACGGTGCCGGCAAGACTACCTTGACCAAGCTGCTCAACGGCCTTCTGCGCCCCAGCAAGGGCAGCGTCTACGTGGCCGGCATGAACACGCGCGAGGTCCCTACCAGCAAAATCGCGGCCAAGTGCGCCACCCTCTTCCAGAACCCCGATCGCCAGATCTGCAAAGAGACCGTGCTGGAAGAGATTGCCTTTGGCCTAGAGCTGCACGGAACCCCGGCCGAGGAGGCCCGCCGTCGTGCCGCCGCTGCGGCCGAGCGCTTTGGCCTGGACCCCAACTCGTCGCCCTTCTCGCTGTCGCGCGGCAAGCGCCAGCTGGTGGCCCTGGCCTCGGTCGTAGTGCTAAACCCGCAGGTAGTCCTGCTAGACGAGCCCACGAGCGGCCTTGACTACCGCGAGTGCATGACCGTCATGGAGACCGTGCGCGAGATGGCCGAGAGGGGCTGCGCCGTGGTGATGGTCTGCCACGACATGGAGGTTGTCTCGGACTTCGCGCAGCGCCTGGTGGTCATGGCGCAGGGCCGGATCCTAGCGCAGGGTGCGGCGACAGACATCTTTGCCAACGACAACCTGATGGCCGCCGCCTACGTGGCTCCGCCGCAGGTCATTGCCCTAACAAAAGAGCTGGCGCGCGACGTCTCGCCCGCATTTGACAAGATTTCCGAGGTCGGCGACCTAGTCGACGTCATTAAGGAGATGGTGGCCCATGACTAACGTCATCGACTACGTTGCCGGCGACTCGCTGCTGCACCGCCTAAACCCCGTGACCAAGCTCGCGCTGGCCGCTGGCATCATCCTGGCCACCTTCCTGGGCGACACGTACGTGCTACTCATTGGCCTTCTGGTCGTCACCTTTGCGCTGGGGGCCTACGCCAAGTCGACGGCCGGGCTTGTCTCGCTGGCAAAGCTCATGGTGCCGCTGGCCGTGGTGATGCTTGTGCTGCAGACGGTCTTTATCCGCACCGGCGACCCGGTTTTTGCCTGGGTCACCACCGACGGCCTGATTACCGGCAGCAAGGCCAGTCTGCGCCTGTTGGGCGTGGCGCTGCCCCTCATCTTGATGCTTACCGTGACGCAACTGGGAGATTTAGCAAACGCCGTGGTAGAGGTCCTGCACGTGCCCTACCGCTACGCCTTTACCTTCACCACGGCGTTGCGCTTTGTGCCCGTCTTTAGCCAAGAGATGAACGCTATCATGGAGGCCCAGACAGCCCGCGGCATCGAGTACGACACCAAGAACCCCATCAAGAAGGTCCAGCTCATGCTGCCGTTGTGCATTCCACTGCTGGTGAGCTCGGTCGCAAAGACCGACGCCACGGCCCTGGCCGCCGAGCAGCGCGGCTTCTACCTGCGCACGCGCCAAAGCAGCTACAAGCGCTACCCCCTGCTGGCCCGCGACTATGCCGTACTGGCGGCAAGCGTGGCCCTTATCGTTTTGGGCGTTTTGTTCTAGGCTGTTTGCGAGAAGACCCCGCAGGGCCCGCGGCTTTACAAGCTGCGGGCTTTTTCTTTGCCGAGACGGGCTTCTTCGAGGTTGCGGCGGCCTTGGCGCCCGGGCGAGACTTCGCGCCCGCACGGCTCTTCTCGCCCGCACGGCCCTTCTCCCCTGCCGGCTTTTTGCGCACGCTATACCCAAAGGTCCCCAGGCTTTGCCCCAGGTCAAAGTACTCGCCGTGGCTGTAGGCGGTAAGGCCGGCGGCGCCCAAGTCCAGCCGTCCGCGGGCATCGAGAAGCTCCTCGTCCACCTGCACAGCCTCCACGGCGGCCAAAAACATGTGGTGGCTACCCAGCTCCTTGACCTCGACCACGCGGCACTCGATGTTGACCGGGCTCTCGTCGATCACCGGAGCCACGCCCAACTTAGACGCCGGCGCGGCCGTCAACCCACACTCGGCCCACTTGTCATAGTCGCGGCCCGACCTTGCACCGCACCAGTCGCAAACGCGCTGCAGGTCACGAGTGGTAAGGTTCACCACAAACTCGCCCGACTCGCGGATGATGTGATAGCTAAAGCGCTCGGGCCGCAGCGAGATGTACAGCATGGGCGGGTTGGTGCACACCGTGCCCGTCCAGGCCACGGTCACAATGTCGCGCTCGTCGGCCGCGTTGGCGCAGCTCACCATAACCGCAGGCAGCGGGTAGAGCATGTTCCCCGCGCGCCACGTCTGCTTAGCCATTCTTACCTACCTCATCTGCTTGTCTTAACCCAATACCGGCCGCGATGCCGCCTGCCATGGCGACCAATCGTCTAGAGTTTTACCAGTTTGGGGAAAGCAACCTGCGCAATCAAGTGGCGCCAATCGCGCTTACAATATCAACAATACCCGTGACCTGCAAGAACTTT
>CAVGOA010000038.1:4454-8147 GCA_963630635.1 Paludibacteraceae bacterium | reverse complement strand
GCCGCGACCACCTGCTCCAAGTGCGCGCGCAACAGGTCGTAGAACCCGCCCAAGTTGTAGAAGACGCACGGCGCGTCCAGGTGGCCCAGGCTCAGCATGCTCATGACCTCGGCGACTTCCTCCAGCGTGCCCACGCCGCCGGGGAAGACCACAAAGGCGTCGCCCAGCTCGATCATCTTGGCGCGGCGCTCGGCCATGGTCTGGGTCACGATAAGCTCGCTTACCTCGTCTAGCTGCAGCTCGTCGGCCATAAAGAACTCGGGCTCGACGCCCGTGACGTGGGCGCCGGCTTCCAGGGCAGACATAGCCAGCTCGCCCATGAGGCCCACGCGCGAGCCGCCGTAGACCAGCGCGTTGCCGCTTTGGCCGATCCAGCGGCCCAACTCACGCACCGCCGGGACAAACTCGGGGTTGTTGCCGTGGTTGGCAGCCAGGTAAACCGTGATGTTCATGCTCGTGCGCCCTTCTCGCCGCAGCCCGTGCGGGCCGCGCCCCTCTCGCCGCAGCCCGTCCAGGCCGCGCCCGGCCTAAAACGTGACGTTGCCAAACTCCGAGAGCTCAAGGCCCTCGTTGTGCTCCTGGGCCCAGTTGAGGTTCCAGGGGCTGGTGAACAGCAGCAGCTTGCCGCCGCGCATGTCCTCGACGCGAGCGGTGTCGCGCGTGAGGCTGAGCTTGGCCACGTCGATCTCGTCGGGCTTGTTGGTGATCCAGCGAATGAGGTTGTAGGGCAAGCCCTGGCGGTAGACCTCAACGTGGTACTCGCTCTTAAGGCGCTGCTCAAGCACCTCGAACTGCAGCACGCCCACGACGCCCACGATCACCGACTCCATGCCGGCGCCCACCTCGCGGAAGATCTGCACGGCGCCTTCTTGCGCAAGCTCTTCCATGCCCTTGACAAACTGCTTGCGCTTTAGCGTGTCTACCTGCGAGATCTTGGCAAAGTGCTCGGGCGCAAAGGTGGGGATCGCCGGGTACTGCACGTGGCGCTTGCCCGCGCACACCGTGTCGCCAATGCTAAAGATGCCCGGGTCAAACAGGCCCACGATGTCGCCCGCGTAGGCCTCGTCCACGATGGCGCGGTCGTCGGCCATCATCGAGGTGCCCGTCGCCAGCTTGAGGTTCCTCTCGCCCTGGACATGGTAGGCCGTCATGCCGCGCTCGAACTTGCCCGAGCAAATGCGCACAAAGGCAATGCGGTCGCGGTGGTTCTTGTCCATGTTGGCCTGAATCTTGAAGACAAAGCCGCTAAAGTCGTTGGTCGCGGGGTCCACGGCCTCATCGGTGAGCTTGTCGGTGTAGGCGCGCGGCGGCGGGGTAAGGCGCAGGAATTCCTTCAAGAAGGGCTCGACGCCAAAGTTGGTGAGGGCCGAGCCAAAGAAGACCGGGCTGAGCTTGCCGCAGCTCACGGCATCAAGGTCCAGGTCGTCTCCCGCGCCGTCCAAAAGCTCGATATCGTCCATCAAGTTTTTGTGGTTCTCCTCGCCAATCAGGCTCTCTAGCTGGTCGCTTCCCAGCTCGGCCTCGATTTCGCGCACCTTCTTGGTGGCGTTGGCGTGACCGTCGCCCTCGAAGGCCAAAACGCTTCGAGCCTGGCGGTCAAAGACGCCGCGGAAGTTGCGGCCGCTGCCAATGGGCCAGTTCATGGGGTAGGTGCCAATGCCCAGGACGCTCTCGATCTCTTCCATCAGGTCAAAGGGGTCGCGCGCGTCGTGGTCAAGCTTGTTGACAAAGGTGAAGATGGGGATGTGGCGCAGGGTGCAAACCTTAAAAAGTTTGATGGTCTGGGCCTCGACGCCCTTGGCGCCGTCGATCACCATGACGGCCGCGTCGGCAGCCATAAGGGTACGGTAGGTGTCCTCAGAAAAGTCCTGGTGGCCAGGGGTGTCCAGAATGTTGATGCAGTGGTCGTCGTAGTTAAACTGCATGACCGAGGACGTGACCGAGATGCCGCGCTCCTTCTCGATATCCATCCAGTCGCTCACCGCGTGCTTAGAGCTGGCCTTGCCCTTGACCGAGCCGGCCGTCTGGATGCTGCCCGTGTACAACAGGAGCTTCTCGGTCAAAGTGGTCTTGCCGGCGTCGGGGTGCGAGATGATCGCGAAGGTGCGGCGCGAAGAGATTTGCTGGGCAATGCTGGCCATATGCGGGGTGTCCTTATCGCTGTTAGCTGTTTAACCTTGGGTATTGTAGCGAGAAGAGCGCCGCGGTTGCGCGCGGGAGTTGCCGTTCAATGTCTTTTCACCGAGAAGACCTCGCGCGGCACGGCGACACGTGCCATCATCATGTTTCGTGAGACCCGGACGAGAGTCGCCCGGCACTTCGGGCGGGGGATGCGGAGTTGGTTACCATCAAAGTCAAGCGCGTGAGCACGTTTAGCATTGTGGCCGCGGCCGTTTTGGGCGCTTGCTGCATCGCCTTGTTCAGCTTTGGGGCGCGAGAGTTCCACGCGTACCAAAATACTTCGACCATTTATGTTGAATGCGAGAAGTCCGTCCAAAAGCTGATGGAGACCTCGAGCTATCTAACCAACCAAACCAGGCTGGCCGTGCTGACCGGCGACGTGGCCTACGCCAAAGATTATTGCGAGGAAGTCGAGGTCACCCAGCGACGTGAGCAGGCGCTTGAGACCCTGCGCGAGCACTACGAAGGGACCGAGGCGTTTGACCAGCTGCAGACCGCGCTTAATCACTCAAACGATCTGGTCGGGACCGAGAAGTACGCCCTGCGACTTGCCATGACGGCAGCGGGCGTTAGCGACGACGACCTGCCCGAAGGCGTACGCATGGTCGAGCTGACGGCGGCCGACGCGGCGCTAAGCTCCGAGGAAAAGCACCTTCTGGCCGAGGATTTGGTGTCCAACAGCGACTACACCAACGCGGTCACCCAGATCACCAACGCCGTGCGCGAGAGCTCGGACGCCCTTCTCGACCAGACACAAAACGCGCAGGGGCGTGCCTCGACGGTCTTTGCGGATACATATAAAAAGTTGGCGTTTATCGTGATTGTATTCATCGCAATCACGCTGGTGACCTGCGCGATCCTGCGGCACCTTATTGTCGAGCCGCTTGAGAGCTACGGTAAGAGCATCCGCGAGAACCGCCCGTTCGAGGTGGCCGGCGCAGACGAGCTGCGGGTTTTGGCCCGCACCTACAACGAGGTCTTTGAAGAGAACGAGGAGCGTCAGCAGCTCATCCGCCACCAGGCCGAGCACGACCCGCTGACGGACCTTCTCAACAGAGGTTCGTTTGACCGGCTGCTGGCCCTGTACGAGAAGGACGGGGCCTCGTTTGCGCTGATCTTGATCGACGTCGACACGTTTAAGCAGGTAAACGACGGCTACGGGCACGCCGTGGGCGACAAAATCCTGCGCCGCGTGGCCGGGTTGCTAAAGACGACCTTCCGTAACATCGACCACGTGTGCCGCATTGGCGGCGACGAGTTTGCCGTGGTCATGGTGCAGATGACAAGCGACCTTGCCTACACGATTGCCGAGAAGGTCGACGCCATGAACCAGCAGTTGCTGGCCGGCGAGGACGGTCTGCCTGGGGTTTCTTTGAGCGTGGGTGTTGCCTTTACCGACCGCGAGAACCCTGGCGAGGACCTGTTTAAGGATGCCGACTCTGCGCTGTACCGCACCAAGGAAAACGGGCGCTGCGGGTACACGTTTTACGGGGAGACCAACGGCGGCGAGGC
>CAVGOA010000038.1:2513-4422 GCA_963630635.1 Paludibacteraceae bacterium | reverse complement strand
GGCAGCAGGCCCTCGAAGATCGCGCGGACGTCGTGGAGGGTGTCGCAGACGGTGATTTGCTGGCGTAGCTCGTCGCTGGGCTGCACCAGGTCAGGCACCATGATGGGAGTGAAGCCGCCTGTACGGGCTGCCTGGATGCCGGGCAGGCTGTCTTCCAGGACCCAGGCGTTTGCGGGGTCGACGCCCAGCGCTGCGGCCGCACCCAGGAAGATGTCCGGCGCGGGTTTTGAACGAAAGCCCTGGTCACCGGTCTTTATCGCCTTGAAGTAGTCGAAGACGCCCGCGTGCTTGAGGATGGCGGCGACCGACGCGTACTCCGTCGACGAGGCGACCGCCACCGGGATGTCATGTGCGACAAGGGTGGATAGAAGCTCGTCCAGACCGGGCTTCTTTGGGGCGCCGGATTGGGCAAAGAGCTGCTCGACGATGGTGTAGTGGTCGTCGAAAGCCTGCGTGACCTCAGGAGAGCGGCCATAGATCTGGTAGGTGAGCTGCAAAGCGCGCTCACGGGCCGTACCGGTCAAGGCCTCTTGAAAGCCGTTCTTGAACTCGAGGCCGTTTTGCTCCAGAGCCAGGCGCCACGCGCGGCCCCAAACCGGCTCGGAGTCGACCATAAGCCCGTCCATGTCAAAAATCACAGCCTGCGGCAGCACGTCAATCTTCATCTTGCCCTCTTTCGTCATGCCAAACCCCGCATTTCCTCGCCCCAGTGTAGGCCAGACGGCCCCGTAAACCAAAAACGCGACAAATGTGCCAACGAATTAGGGTTTGCCGAGTAGCCGGGCAATCGGCAAACGAAAACCTGCAGGTCAGAGACCCGCAGGTTTCAAGGCTACTTGCCCATTTCGATTTCGTTGGCACATTTGTCGCGTTTTAGGATTTAGAGACCCAATCTACGCGCCGATGTCCTCATCAAATCAACCACCAGGGGCTACTCGGTACTCCTGCGCAGCCCCAAGCTCCTTCCCGAGTTAATGCCGTCTGGGGAGGCCGAGCTATAGGTCGTTATCTCCACTTTGACCTCACCAGCCCTATCCGCCGAGATGACAAGGACTTGCCTCTCATCTGACTCCATCTCGACGGCGGTTTCCAAATCGGCGTTAAGCTTGCAGGTTATCGTATCGCCGTCGCTGGCAGAACGTTCCCAAGTCCCCTTATAGGCCTCCGCGATATTTCCTCTATTCGTGGTGTAGTACACGGTGCAGGTGCCATCGACCTCGATGTTGTAGATGCCATACAGCATGTCGCAGCGCCATTTGCCTGTGAAGTCGTACCCGGCGTCGCTGGTAGCCTGCGCCGCCGCGGCCTCAGAGAACTCGGCGGCAGTGTCGCCTGTCATATCTGCGATGCCAACCAGGTGATATCCAAAGATGCTTTCCGTGTCCCTTACTGCGGTCACGGTGTAATACGTCGTGCTGACCTTATCGTCGTTCATCTGACTTTCGGCCTTTTGCACGGCTGCGTCAAAGCTAATCAACTTGCCTGCGACCTTGAAGTTATTGGTGTAGATGCGTGTTGCCAGAGCACCGGCGACATCCCGGTAGTGCCAGGTGCCCCCGTCGCCCTCGGAGCTACTGCGGCTCATGACGCTATTACCGGCCGACGCCAGCCTGTCAAGATCAACCTCAACGCCATAGAACGACTTCATGATCTTCTGGACCTGCGCCCCGCTAAGATAAACGTCGCCGGAAATCGGCTCGCTATCACCAATGCCCAGGACAGAGCTTGCGCTCACAAGCCTGCTAGCCTGCTGCGCATCGGCACCGTACCAGTACAGAAGGTGCCAATACGGAGCGAGGGCCGTGTGGAGCAAATCGATGCCAACCTCGGCGTTAGAGGGGTCAAGCGCGGCCGTCGCGCTGGTAATTCCGTTGGAACGCGACCCATCCGTGCAGTAGATGTACTCCAG
>CAVGOA010000038.1:0-2274 GCA_963630635.1 Paludibacteraceae bacterium | reverse complement strand
TCAGCTGGTTACCGCTGCAATCAAGGTTCTTAAGGCTGTCGGTCGCCGCAACGTTGATTAGGGTAATCTGATTCTGGGCGCAATCAAGGCTAGTCAGGGCGCTATCGCCCTCGACGTTCACGCTGGCCAGCTTGCCCGCCTGACACGCGACGCGCTCGAGCTCCTTGCACCCGCTCGCCTGCAAGGTTGCCAGCTCGCCACCCGAGCACGCCAGCTCGCGGAGGTTGCTCAGCCCGCTCACGTCCAACTCAGTCGCAGGGTTGTTCTCGCAGACCAGGACCTCAAGGTTGGGGAATTCGGCGAGAAAAGAGTAGTCATCGATATCCAAGCCCGAGATGCCCGCATCGCTTACCTGCCCCGTCTCATCAACGGCGCCAAAAGCCGCGACCTTCTCGGCTTCTGCCTTTGAAATGGCGCCGTTACCGTCCGAGTCGACGTTGGAAGAAAGGTAGCTGCGCAGCTTCTCGTTGCTCACGTCGTCAAGAAGAAGGCCGCTTGTGCCAAACCAATCCGAGAAGGGCCGCGGGAGCAGGCCAGAAACGCCAGCCCCGCAAAACGCGGCGAGAAGAACGGCAATCGCCGCGACTCCAATCACAACGGTGCGGCGAGACGGGCGACAAACGGGCCCGGCGGGCGCCTCGGGCTTCTCGAGCTTGGCGCCGCATTGTGGGCAGGCGTCCTGGTCCTCGCTGACCTCGGCACCGCATTTCACGCAAAACATCGTATGACCCCCTGAATGTAGGTTGCAGCAACTGAAGGTTGCCACAGATGGGCGGGCACCCAGCCACGCTCGTAACAACTAATGCCTCTCATGTAAAAATCAACGAAGCGCAGGTAGGCGCAGGCAAGCATTTCTTCCAAATATCCCTTCGTTTATTCCCGCGGCCGACGAGCGACGGTTTGTGCGCGCTACGATCGCCTCTGGTGCAGAGCAACAGGGAGGCCCTTATGTTTTGTCGGGAATGCGGCAAAGAAATACCTGATGACGCGACGTTTTGTCCGGAGTGCGGGCATGCTGTTCAAGCCACCGGCAACAACAAAGGAATGAAGCCGCGCGGCGCGTTGAAGTTCGTGCCGCTCGCTGTTATCGCGGTCGTCGGCGTGGCGTTTGCAGCCAATGCACTTGTGCCTAAGCCGTCTGCCTCGACGTCGAGCGACTCGAAAGAGACAGCGGCGACAACCCAGCCTGCGATTGAGGAAGAAGCCGTCGAGCAAACCGCGGTCTCCACCGCTAACACGAAGTTCTTCTCGGCAAATCAAGATTTGAACTATCAAAACGATGGGTCCTTTGCCTACGACAAGGAACACATCTACACTGTGGACTACGACGTGGACAACCAGGTCTCGACCATTTACTCGACCGATTACCAGGGCAACAACAAGACCGCCGTTCTTACCGGCAAGTGGATCGAGAGCATTCGCGTCGTTGGTGACAAGATCTTTTATCGCTCGCGCGTGGACATCAATCCCAGCCTTAGCGAGTATCCCATTGGTTGCGTGAACAAGGACGGGACCGGCGACCAGGTGATTATCACGCTGTCTATGTCATTGGCTCCAAACTCCTGGTTTGACGTCGAGGGCGACTCGCTGTACTACCTGCTTGACGGCAACCTTCGCTCTTGCTCTTTGACCGGCGAGAATGACACCCTGGTCGTTGAGACCGGCGAGGTTTACATAGGCAACTTCATCATCGACGAGGGCGTGCTTTACTACGTCGATTTTGGCTCGGCCTCTGGCCAGCCTATCTGCTCGTACAACCTGGCGACCGGCGAGAAGGACGAGCTGTGCCGCATCAAGGGCGACGGTCACCTGGCAATCGAAGGCGATACGTTGTACTTCAACGACAACGAGGGCCTAAAGTCCATCTCGCTTAGCGGGAGCCATGAAGTAACGACAGTGGTCGATGACGACAAGCTAAGCGATTACGTGCTTTACGATGATTGCGTCTTTTATCGGCATACGCTGAGTGACGATGAGAAAGAATCGGCCGCCAAGAGCAAGGCGGGGACCGCGGCCGAGGTGCCCGAGGACAAGATTAAGAAGATCCAGGGGTACCTGTACAAGGCGCAATTGGGTGGCGGCGGCAAGGGCCGCCCCGCCGAGTCCGATCAGTCCTTCCTGGGCGAGCTATCTGCCTGCCCCACCGGCCTTTACCGCCGTTTCCTGACTTACAGCTACGACCCCGTCGCACTGAAATAGCGGACTACGTACCCGTTATTCAAAAAACGCGACAAATGTGCCAACGAAATCGGGACGATCGAGTAGCCGGACATC
>CAVGOA010000037.1:0-22367 GCA_963630635.1 Paludibacteraceae bacterium | reverse complement strand
GGGGTTTGCGGACAGGGGCGAGGGGAACTAATATGGTCAGGTGATTTCAGGCCCCTGGACGGGGCCCGCGCCGCTTTACGGAACGGTGCTTACACCAACTTTCCCGACACTACCGCAGGTGAGCGTCTTGTTGCATTCTTGATTGGAATGAGCTTCCCATTTAAGCGCAATGGTCACCGTATTCACGTCGCGGTCAATGTCGGCCACCGTTCCGCCAAAGCTCGTGTAACCCATATTCCCGGACGACGATTTCTTGGCATCAACTATTGAATTATTAAACGAGCGCCACGCGAAATAACCCCCAGCTAGAACACCTAAAAGAATTACGCCAACGACCACAACCAGCTTAACTCGTTTGGTACCCACAGCCGCTCCTCCGCTCGCCCGGACTAAACCTAGGCTACCAAAATCAACGAAAGACGGGCGCACTCCGCGTGATCGCGCGGGTGACTGCCCCTTTGGACGACAAAACCCCAGTTGGGAGTCGTCCAAAAACGCAAGCCCCTCACCAAACCCCGCCAGTGCGCCCGTCTTTCGCAAAAAATGAAATGCGAGGCCTAAGCGGACATGCCCGCGAGGAGCTTCTCCAGCCTGTGGGACAGAAAGTCATCCGGGAAACTCACGCCTGATGCAGCAACGTAGGAATAGAAAGCCTTACCAACAGCCTGTCTTCTTGACCCATCCGTTGAAGCTTCCCAAGCATCTAGCAATGCCTGGTCAAAGTAATCGTCGTCAACACATATCAGCTGCGCGTTTTCGACAACCCGCAACGGAGTGTTGCGCGCCACAAACTCGCGCCACCTTTCGATGCACGCTTCACGGTCTATGGGGAATTCAGATACCTTCTTGCCCTCAAAAGAGCATTCGCAGGCCGTCACCTTTGCATCGTCACGCGTCAGGCCCACAATATACAGAACCTCTGGGAGCAGCTGGTAAGGGCACTCGACCCAAATCCTAACCTGCTCAGCTTGAGCCGCGACGTCGGTTACATGGCACTGACCGACGAATTCAGTTGAAGGATTTATACCAAATCGTGCGAGCTCCCTAACCCTGGCTTCCGGATTCATGTCCGCAATGCTTCCAACACTCAGAACATCCGGGAACACCTTCATATCCACCATGCCCCCGCCAATGGCACCCAACTTAGCCAAATCAGCAAGCGATTCGTTGAAGCAAAGATCCATAGCTACCCCTAAAGAGTCGTTGGATTGGTGACTCCAGAAAAGCAGTCTCTCTCTGCAATATTAACGTTCTGCCTATCTGTATTGGCATCCGTCGGCAAGCCGCACCAATCAAGGCCTGAACGGCCCAGCCCCCACAAAAGGCGAACGGGCGGCAGGTTGTGGCCTGTCGCCCGTTCTTGGGGAGAAAGTCAAGGCAGGTCAGCCGGTGGCCGGCCTACCAATAGACACACTTACTTGGCAGCAGCCTCGTCTGCGGGGGCCTCGGCCTCGTCGGCCTTCTGCTCGTTGAACGCGCGGCGGGCGCTGTACGCGCGCCAGCCAAAGAAGCCGGCCAACGCGACAAGCGCGGCGCTTCCGCCCCAGACGCCCATCTGCCAGGGAGCGGTGCCGTAGGTCACCTTGGAGCCCGGCGCCATGCCCTGCATCGCGTTGGAGTTGACCACGGTGTAGAGCACGCGGTGGGTAGACTCACGCAGCTGAGAAACGACGGTCGCCGAGTTGGTGCCCTTGAAGTCGCCGGTCATGGCCTTGTAGGTAAGCTCAAGGTCGGTACCGCCGGCCAGCGCCGCGTTCTTGTCCATGTAGCCATAGAGGTTGAAGTCGGTGATGACGCAACCCTCGAAGCCCCACTCGCCGCGCAGGACGTTGGTGCACAGGCTCTTGCGGCCGCCCGACCACTCGGTGCCCACGTAGTTAAAGGAACTCATGACGCCGGTGCAGGCGCGCATCTTCTTGGTCGTGACGGTGCCCTTATCGTCCGAGATGTACTTCATCTCGCAAGAGGCTTCCTTCACCGGGAACTCGAACTGGCGCAGGTAGATCTCGCGCGCCGTCTGCTCGGTGGCCCAGGTGGCTACGTGCTGGACGCGGTAGGACTCCTGGTCGTTCAAGGCAAAGTGCTTGATCATGGCGTAGCAGCCGTTGGAGGCGGCGCCAGAAACCACGGCGGCGCCAATCTTGCCGCCAAGCACGGGGTCCTCGGAGTAGTACTCGAAGTTGCGGCCGGCAAATGGGCTGCGGTGCGTGTTGAACGCCGGCGCGTACCAGCCGTTGTAGCCAGAAGCCAGGGCCTCCTGGCCAACCATCTGGCCCATGCGCTCCATAAGCTCGGTGTTCCAGGTCTGGGCCATGATGAACTCAGAGCAGTACGCGCAGTTGCCGGTGGGGCCGGTAAGCGAGGTGAAGCCGGCGGGTCCGTCGGGCTCCTTGGTCTCGGGCTTGCTGATGGACTCGATGGCGGCGGTGTTGTAAGCCGCGTCGTTGAGCATGTTAGTCATCTCTTCGACCGAGATCTGGTCAAGCAGGGTGTCCCACTTCTCGTCGTCGAAGTCCAGGCCGCGCATATCAATGAGCTGCAGGCCGTTGCTGGCGCCGGTGGTGGGCATAGAGGCAGACGGATCCTCGTGATCTTGCCAGTTGTACTCGACAAACTCGATGCCGCAAGAGGACGCCTCCTTGTCCTTGGCGGCCTCGGGGAAGGTGCCCTTGAAGTCAGCACGCGAGAAGAGCTCGCAGTTCTTCTCCATGTACTCGGTGAGGTCGGCAAACTGGTTCTCGAGCTTGGTGCCGGTGACGTCGTCGGTATCGTAGGTCTTGGCCGAGACGGTGGCGCTCATCGAGTCCACCACGGTGTGGGAGTCGGTGCGCAGGCTGATCACGTACTCGCCCTCGTCCAGCACGTAGGCAGCCTTCTCGGAGCTCCAAGAGGCCATCTGGCGCACAGGGAACTCCAGCTCAAGCGTCTGGGACTTGCCGGGCTCCAACAGGTCGGTCTTGGCAAAGGCGCCCAGGACAACCGCGGACTTCTCGGTCTTACCCTTGGTGTAGGGGGCGGTGTAGTAGATCTCGACAACGTCCTTGCCGGCCACGTCGCCGGTGTTGGTGACGGTCACGGTGGCGGTCACCTTGTCGTCAGCCACGCCCGCGACGTCCAGCGTCTGGCTAAAGGTGGTGTAGGACAGGCCGTAGCCAAACGGGAAGACGACGGCCTCGTCGTAGTTAAAGCCGGCGTAGTTGCCGTTGGCCGCCTCGACCGCCGCGGTCTCGTAGTAGCGGTAGCCCATGTAGATGCCCTCTTTGTACTCGACAAAGTAGGCGGTGCCGTCAGAGGAGGTGCCGGTGGAGTTGCTGGTGTAGTAGTCCGAGACGTCGGTGTAGTTCTTGCCGCCAAAGTTGCCAAAGGTTGGGTCGGCGGTGAAGTCGGCGGGCCAGATGTCGGTCGTGCGACCAGAGGGGTTGATCTCGCCGGTCAAGAGCTGGCCCACGGCGGTGGCGCCGGTGGCGCCCAAGGAGCCCACGCACAAAATAGCGTCGGCCGCGTACTCGCCGCTCATCAAGGGGCCCATCTCAAGCGGGGTCGAGGCGTTGACCAGGACAACCACCTTGCTGCAGTTGGCCTTGGCGGCCGCAAGCACGCTCTTCTCCTCAACGGTAAGCTCAAGCTCGTGCTGGCCCTCGACGTAGTTGGCCGTCTCGTCGTTAGCGGTGAACTTCTGAGAAACGCCAGAGTTCAGGTCGCCGAGAAGATCGCGCGAAAGGTCGCCGCCCTCGCCGCCGCCGCGGCCAATGACCACAACGGCCGTGGTGCCCGAGATGGAGGCCTGCGCGTCGGACGAATAGGCGCTCCAGGGGATCTCGCCGATGTAGTAGCTCGCGGTGGAGGGGTTGTCCATCGTGATCTCGGCCTTGGGGTAGTTGCTGTAGGCGCCGGCGATGAACTGGTAGGCGGTCTCGTTGATGTTGAGGCCCGAGGCGGCAATGCCGTCGTGCAGGTTCACGCAGGAGCTGGCGTCAACGGTGCCCGAGCCGGCGCCGCCGTAGATGGGGTCTGCGGCGTAGCGGCCCAAGAGGCTGATCTCGGCGCCCGCGGCCAGCGGCAGCGTGCCGTCGTTCTTGAGAAGGACGGCGCCCTCGCCCAAGATCTCGGTCACGATCTTGTTGGCCTCTTCGGTGGCCTTGGCGCGCCCGCGGTACTGGGCGTCGTAGTAGTTGGTGTCCCAGTTCTCGGAGCCGGCCACGTGCTCGACGGTCGACGGACGGCCGCCCAGGTAGTGGTCAAGAAGCGAGCGGAACATGTTGGTGCCCACGTTGGCAGCAACGGTGACGCCCAAAAGGCCGGCCGAGACGGCGGTGTTGGCTACGAACTTACGGCGAGTGATGGGCTTCTTAGGCTTCTTCTCAGCCATGTCTTGATCCTTTCACGCGATCTTTTGATAAAAAAGCCGGTCCGCCGCCGCAGGAGGTGGGCGGCGGACCGGTCTTTAGACCTAAGCCCTCTTGCTAGAGTGCTCTTCCCGAGAAGCCGCGACGCGCGTCTGCGGTCGCGCTTCCCCACTCAAACAAAACTCTGCTTTGCGCAGCGGATGGCTTAGCCGTAGAAGTCGAAGTCGATGGTTTCGAAGTCGGCAATGTCGAACAGCTTGGCGTCGGCCGAGGCGGTGTTCTTGTCCTTGACGGTCAGCTCGATGTCACCAGCCTTGTCCAGGTGCAGGGTGATGGTGGACTCGGTGCCCTCCCAGGTGCCCTTGTCGTTGAGAAGGTCGGCGTGGGCCTCAAGAGGAACAACGGTGCAGGAGCCGTCGGACTCGAGGTTGACGTCGAGCATCTGCTCGGAGCCGCCGGCGGTGCCGTAGACGGTCTGGCCGGTCATCTCGACGGAGCCGCGCCACTGGCCCTGATAGGCGTCAACGGCGTCGAAGCTGGAGTCACTGGAGCTGGAGCTCGAGGTGGTCGTGGTGGTGCTGGAGGAGGTGTTGCTGGAGCTGGAGCTCGAGCTGCCGCCGCAAGCGACCAAAGGCATGCTCAGGGCAACGGCGATAGCAGCGCCTACAACAAGCTGTTTCCTCATGGTGTCCTTCTTTCTCCCTTTTTGAACCAGCCGCAGGTAGACGGTGGTTCGGCGTCCCTTGCGGGACTCTCTTCTCCCCAATTGGCCCGCACGGACAATGCGAGCCATGGCTTACTGGCTACCAATTTAGAGCCCCAATTAACTTGTCTGTCACATTTGTCATAAAGTCCCGGACCGAAAGCATGAAGGGCGGGTCGCGGCGGCGAGCGGCTGCCGTGGGCGGTCGATTCTGGCGGTAAACGGCACGCGGTGCTGTTGGAGCGGCCGGTCGCGCCGATTTTGAGAACGGCGCGACAGCAGTTGCGCATATATACTGATAAGCCAATCAAGCACATAGGGGGAGACATGTATCGCACACTTCTCGTCGAGGACGAAGCCGACGAGGCGCAGCGCTTAAGTGAGCTTTTGCGCCGCTACGGCCAGGCGCACGGCGCCGAGTTCAAGATTACCTGGCACACCTCTGCCATGGAGATGCTGTCCGATAAAGGCCACTACGACCTGTGCCTTTTGGACATCGAGATGCCCGGGATCAACGGCATGGAGGCAGCGCAGCTCCTGCGCACCTACGACCAGGATATTCCCATCATTTTTGTAACCAATTTGGCCAAGTATGCTGTGAAGGGTTACGAGGTTGGTGCAATCGGCTTCATCTTGAAGCCCGTCACCTACGGAAACCTCAAGCTCTCGCTGGACCGTGCGCTTCGCGCCGTCAACCAGGCCGCGGGCCGCACCCTGACCGTCTCGACCGAGGACGGCATTCGCGTGATTCCCCTGCGCTCGCTGGTCTACATCGAGGTCACCAAGCACCGCCTGACCTACCACCTGGACGGCGAGGACCCCATCGACGCGCGCGGCTCTCTTGTGCAGATCGAAGAAGAGCTGTCAGACGCCCCCATCGTGCGCGTCTCTAAGAGCTGCCTTGCCAACATGGACAAGATCTCCCTGGTGAGAAGCGCCGAAATCCAGATGTGCGACGGCAGCCTCCTGCGCGTCTCGCGCACCCACAAGCGCGAGGTCGTGGACAAAGTTACCGACTACCTGGGCGGCAATCGATGAGCTTGGCCCTACTTGCCGAGAAGATCATCGGGGCGCGCTGGGCCCTCCAGATCATCGTGACACTGGTCATCCCAGTCTTTATGCTGGCAAGCAAGCTGCCACGGCGGCCAGGCACGGCGCTGCGGCAAGTCATCGCAATCGCGGCCCTGGTCGCGGGCTGCACGGCACCGGTTGTTGCAGGCGTCATCACCGGCCTGGACGTCACGCAATCGTGCGTGGCGTTCACCGTTCTTCTCGCCGTCATGGTACTGCTCATCATGTGGTGCTATGACGTGGGCGTTTGGCCTGCGCTGTTTTGCGCGAGCGCCGGCTACACCATGCAGAACCTGGCCAGCGGGCTTGAGGTGCTCTTGAGCATCGTGGTCACGCACCGCTCGAGCGGCGCCATGGCCGAGCCCGCCTCGACCATCGTGGGCCTGGGCATCCCGCTGATCGTCTATGCCGTGGGCTACCTGGTGTTTGTTAAGCCCATCGACAAGAACGGCCTGGCCAACGTCGAGGACAAATCGATGCTGGCCATGTTCTTGATCGTCATCATCGTGATCATCTACTTTGACATCTTGATCAAGAGCCTGGTGTGGGTGGGTATCCCCTTCACCTCGCTGGTGATGCTTCGCATGGTGCACTCGATTCTGTGCGCGTTTGTGCTGTTTGCCGAGTTCGAAATTCTGTACGCGCGCAGCATGCACGACCAAAAAGAAGAGACCGAGCGCCTGCTGGCCGAGCGCGACCGCCAGTACCGCCTGTCCAAAGAAAACATCGACGCCATCAACATCAAGTGCCACGATATCCGCCACCAGATTCGCCACTTTGCCGACTCGGGCGACATGGTGGACAAGGAGGCCTTGAAGGACATAGCCCGCGAAGTGCGCGTTTATGACTCGGTGGTCGAGACGGGCAACGAGGCCCTAGACACAATTCTTACCGAGAAGAGCCTGGCGTGCTCGGGCGAGGGCATCACGCTGTCGTGCATCGCAGACGGCGCGGCGCTCAACTTCATGACGCCTTCTGACATCTACGCGTTCTTTGGAAACGCGCTGGACAACGCCATCGAGGCCACTCGCAAGGTGGGCGACGAGGAGCAGCGCACCATTACGCTGGGCGTCGCGCGGCGCGGCGGGATGGTAGCCATCAATATCGAGAACTACTATGCAGTGCCTCCCACGTTTAAGGACGGCGTGCCGCAAACCATCAAGAAGGACCGCGCCAACCACGGCTTTGGCATGAAGTCGATGAACTGCATCGTGGGGCGCTACGGCGGGACCCTGCACACCGGGGCCAAGGACGGGATTTTCTATCTCAACGCGCTTCTCGCCGGGGGCTCAAAGTAGGCACGCGCGCAGAGGTGCTGGTAAAATGGGCGGGTTAACGCTACAGAAAGGATTGCCCCATGGCAGCCATCAACTACCAGCTTGCCCGCTTTGAGGCCTCGTACGGCACGGTCGAGAACCTGCCCGCGCCCACCACCCCCGAGGTCGCCGTCGCTGGCCGCTCCAACGTGGGCAAGTCTTCGTTGCTCAACAAGGTCTTTGGCAGGAAAGGCCTGGTCAAGGTCTCATCCACGCCCGGCAAGACCTGCAACATCAACTTCTTTGACGTGGACGGGATCCGCTTTGTGGACCTGCCGGGCTACGGCTTTGCCAAGGTCTCGATGAAGGAGCGCGAGCGCTGGGCCAACCTCATTAGCGGCTACTTTGAGCAGGAGCGCAGCTTCAACATCGTGTTGTCGCTGGTGGACATTCGCCACGAGGCTCAAAAGCTGGACTTAGAGATGATCGGCTTTTTGAAGGAGCAGGAGCTGCCCTTCATTGTGGTCTTGACCAAGGCAGACAAGCTGTCGCGCACCAAGCAAAACGCGCAGGCGGCGCTGCTGAGCCGTCAGCTGGGCGTGCCCCGTGAGGACATGGTGATCACATCTTCCGAGACGGGCTTTGGCATCGACGAGCTTAAGCGGCGGATCGCCGAGGCGTGCTTGTAAGGACAGCGCGTCCGGGGCGGCCGGGCGGCGTGAGGCGTGCCCGGCGCTCCCAATAAACCGCAGCTAGATGAGGCCCAGGTGCTCCAACGCGGTGGCGACGCCGTCTTGGGCCACGTGGTCGGTCACGTAATCGGCGTGAGCCTTGACCTTCTGTGCGGCATTGCCCATGACCACGCTAAAGTCGGCCTCGTCTAGGATCGAGAGGTCGTTCTCCGAGTCGCCAAAGGCATAGAAGCACGAGGGCGTGAAGGGCAGAGCGTCGATAAAGCGGCGGGCGCCGGAGCCCTTGCTTGTGCCGGGGATAACCAGCTCGTGATAGCCGTCGGCCACGTTGAGGTAGGTGAAGTTCTGCATAAGGAAGTCGCTGCTTTGGCAGGCGGCAAGGCTCGTCTCGTCAAAGTCAAGCTTGCAGAATTCAAGCGGTTTACCTGCGGCAACGTAATCTTCGTAAAACGGTAGGTGGCTCATAAGGCGGCAAAACGGCGAGCTGTGGTCGTGGCTCACGATGACGCAGCCGTACGGGCCCGAGACCAGGGTCTCCATGTTGACACGGCGAATCTCGGCCAGGGTCTTCTCCCATGCGGCGACGGGCATCGTACGCTCGAATACCACCCGGCCGTCGTAGATGACGCGCGAGCCGTCCATCGTGACGGCGCCCGCAAAGGGCAAACAACCCAGCAGCTCTTGAATGCCGCCCAGGTCACGGCCGGTGCAGACCACGGCAACGTTACCCGCGTCCACAAAGCGGCGGATGGCGTCCTGGACGCGCGGGGTGGGGATGTTGGTGGGCCCGGTCACGGGGTCGCGATAAGTGAGGGTTCCGTCAACGTCAAAGAAAGCGACTACCGGCTCTGACATGTCCTTCTCTTCCGGTTTGGGCGCGACGCATGCGCGCGGGCAGGCAACTTGTCTAGGTTATCACGCCCCCACAGCGTCTCGCGCCCCGGCAACGCGCCCTTAACCGGCCCTCGGCGCCCCCGGAAAAATGCATGCGCGAGTTTTCGCGGTTTAAATCCGGACCGCCCAAGTAGCCAAGCGCAATCGGCCTTCTGCCAACTGGGCAAACGTCGCCAAAGACGGCCCGGCTACTCGGCCAGAGCCGTTTTAAACCGCGAAAAGTCGCACGTCCGCTCTGACAGCCCGCAACACCGCCCCTCGGGCCCTAATCCTGGGCGCTGCGCTGGGCCAAAAAGGCGCGGGTACGCTCCTCACGGGGGTTGTCAATGAGTTCGCGGGCCGGCCCCTGCTCAACGATCACGCCGCCGTCCATAAAAACGATGCGGTCGGCGACCTC
The DNA here is from genome assembly GCA_963630635.1 of Paludibacteraceae bacterium. Taxonomy (GTDB): domain Bacteria; phylum Actinomycetota; class Coriobacteriia; order Coriobacteriales; family Atopobiaceae; genus Paratractidigestivibacter. The sequence continues at coordinate 13,008 of CAVGOA010000037.1, read as the reverse complement.
GCGGGCAAAACCCATCTCGTGGGTGACGATAACCATTGTCATGTTCTCGGCGGCAAGGCCCTTGATGACCTTCAGAACCTCCGAGGTCAGCTCGGGGTCAAGGGCGCTCGTCGGCTCGTCAAAGTAAACGATCTGCGGGTTCATCGCCAGCGCACGAGCGATGCTCGCGCGTTGCTGCTGACCACCCGAGAGCTGGCAAGGCACCTTCTCCTCGTTACCGGTAAGCCCCATCTTGGCAAGAAGGGCGCGGGCTTGCTGCTCGACCTCGGCGCGGTCGCGCTTTTGCACGCAGACAGGCGCGTCCATGACGTTGCGCAGCACCGTGAAGTGCGGGAACAGGTTGTAGTTCTGAAAGACCAGCCCAAAGCGGCCGCGAGCCTGCTTCATAGCGTCTTTACCTGCGTAAACGCCGTCCTTGGCCACCACCAGGTCGCCGTAGGACACGTCGCCCGCGTTGACCTCTTCAAGCAGGGTCATGCAGCGCAGCAAGGTCGACTTGCCGCCGCCCGAGGGGCCAATCACGGCCACGACCTCGCCCGGCATCACCGAAAGCGAGATGTCGCGCAGGACCTCCAGGTCCCCAAAGCTCTTCTTGATGTGGTCGACACTCACGACCGCGGCGCTGTTCTCGGCCATCTTAATCTCCTTGGGCACCCGGCGCACACAGCGGCGCCAGGCGCAGACGCGGGTTTAGTCTTGGTAGTAGTTGAGGCGGGCCTCGACGCGGCCGGCCACAAGATCGATCAGCAGGTTAAAGACCCAGTAGAAGGCCGCGGCGATCACAAACGGCAGCATCGAGACCTGCGAGGCCACCAGCTGCTTGGCTACGCTGAACATCTCGATGACGCCAATAGAGAAGGCCAGCGACGTGTCCTTGACCAGCGTGATGACCTCGTTGGTCACAGACGGCATGATGCGCTTCACGACCTGCGGCAACACGATGCGCACAAAGGTCTGCGAGCCAGAATAGCCCAGGACCTCGGCGGCCTCGTACTGGCCGCGCGGGATCGACTGAATGCCCGAGCGGTAGATCTCGGCGAAGTAGGCCGCGTAGTTGATGATGAAGGCCACGATCGTGGCGTACCACTTGCTGTCGGTCGTGAGGCTAATGCCAAAGACGTAGTACGGCATGAAGTAGATTGCGAACATCTGCAGCATAAGCGGGGTGCCACGCATGAGCGAGATGTAAATGCGGGCAAGCCATGCCAGCGGCTTGAAGCGGCTCATGCGCGCAAAGGCCACCAACATGCCCAGCGGCAGCGAGCCCACCAGGGTAAAGGCAAAGATCTGCAAGCTGGTTAGAAATCCCGAGCCGAGCATCCCGGCCATCGTCGTTATATCCACGCGCGTCTCCTCTCACGGGATGCGGGCACCGCGACCCTAAAGCCGCGGTGCCCGCCTGCGCCCAAAGTTAAATAGGCCTTATGCCAAGCACCAGTTGGTGTAAGAAATGCCCTGGTCAGCGTACTTCTCGCAAAGCTCTTTAACAAAGCCGTCGTCGTCCATGGCCTTCAGGGTGGAGGTCACGGTCTGGGCGGTGTCGGTATCACCCTTCTTGAAGCCAACGGCGTAGTGCTCGCTGGAAAGCTGCTCGTCAAGCTGGGTGTAGGCGTCGGGCTTGGCGGCCAGCTGGTAGGCCGCGATGGAAAGGTCGCAGGCCACGGCGTCAACGGCGCCGGACTCAAGCTGCATGAAGGCGGTGTTGTAGTCGCCGATGGTGTCCAGGGTGGCAAAAGTCGCGGCGACGTCGGCCTTGTCGGCGTCCTCGCCGGCCAGGACCTCGTAGGCGGCCGAGTCGGTCTGGGTGATCACGGTCTTGCCCGCAAGGCCGGCCAAATCCTCGATGCCCGAGCCCTTCTTCACCACGACGACCTGGGCGTTGATCATGTAGTTGCCCGAGAAGGTATAGCTGTCCTCGCGGCCCTCGACGGTAAAGCCGTTCCAGATGCAGTTGATGGCGCCGGAGTCCATGAGGGTGTCCTTTGCGTCCCAATCGATGGGCTCGAGCTGGACCTCCCAGTCGTTGCGTTTGGCGGTCTCTTGAGCAAGCTCCAGGTCAAAGCCGGTGTAGGAGCCGTCATCCCCCACGTAGCCGTAGGGAGGATAGGCCGAGTCAAAGCCCACGATGAGCTTCTTGGTGGCGGTTGCCGACTTGTCGTCGCTGGCAGCCTGGCTGCTGGAGTCGCTGCTGGACGTGGCGGTTGCGCTAGAGCTGGAGCTGCTGGTGGACGTGTTGCCACAGCCGGCCAGGATAGCGGCGCCGGCTACCCCACCAAAGGCGGCGAGAAACTCACGGCGGTTCATGTTGATCTTCATTGGTACTCCCCTGTTTGCGCAGGCCGTTTAACCAGGCCCGCATTGCTTGTCTCGGTCAGGCACTTTAGCTGAGTAAAGCGCGAACGCTAGTGACTATAGACTTTAGTTGGGTAAAGCGCAACCGGTCTTCTCCCCGTTTTTTCAAGCCGAAACATAGACGTGCCGTGCCCCTCTGGCCGACCCTGTGCTATAGTCACTCATTGTACTTGAGGGAGTAGTCGCACCCGGCAAGACCGGTTGCGGCAAGTCAACATACTGGTTCTTGGCGCGGGGTGCGCCGGGTGACCTGGCTTGCCTTAATGAACGAGACTCACGTACGGCATCGAGAGGTGCTGTGCGTAGGTCTCTTTTTTGGCCCGCGCGCAGCTAGGCAAAAGCTGCGCGCGGGCTTTTTTTGTGCGTGAGCGCGGCCTTTGCTTGGAACTAAAGAGAGGGGATTTCCGTGCAGAACGCTCACACGCTCTCACGGAAGGAGTTGCTGGCCAAAACCGGCAGCGACGAAGAGCGCGGGCTCAAGTCGTCGCAGGTAGAGGCCTCGCGCGCAGCGCATGGCGCCAACTCCTTCACTCAGGCCAAGGGAGAATCCCTGGCCCGGCGCATCTGGGACGCATCGACCGAGCCCATGCTCGTGATGCTGATCTTTGCCGCCATCATCACGCTAGGCGTCAACATCGCCCGCTACTTCACCGGCGGCGAGTACAACTTCCTTGAGTGTGCCGGCATCTTTTGCGCCATCGCGCTTTCGGTCGTGATCACGATCATCACCGAGGGCAAGAGCGCCAAGGCCTTCGAGGAGCTCAACCGCATCAACGAGGACACGCTGGTCAAGGTCATCCGCGACGGCGAGCCCACGCTTGTCCCCCAGCGAGACATCGTGGTGGGCGACGTTCTTTTGGTCGAGACGGGCGACAAGATCGTGGCTGACGGCCGGCTGCTTTCCAGCGTCGACCTAAGCGTCAACGAGAGCTCGCTTACCGGCGAGTCGATGCCCGTGAGCAAAGACGCCGAGGCCGCCTGCAGCGACGCCACCCCCGTCGCCGAGCGCGCCAACATGCTCTACTCGGGCTGCTTTGTAGCCGCCGGCACCGGAAAACTGCTTGTCACCGGCGTGGGCAACGACACCGAGTTTGGCCAGATCGCCAAGGAGCTGGGCACCATCGAGAAGGCCTCGACGCCGCTGCAAGAGAAGCTCGACCGCCTTGGCAAGCAGATCACCGTCATGGGCTGCACCGCCGCGGGTGTCGTATTTGCCATCGAGATAGTTACGTTCTTGATGAACAACACCTTCAACTGGGAGACGGTCTCGGACGCGTTTATCACGTCGATCGTGCTGATCGTCGCGGCTGTGCCCGAGGGCCTGCCCACCATCGTGGCCGTCTCGCTGGCGCTCAACATCATCAAGATGAGCCGCGAGAACGCCCTGGTCAAGAAGATGATCGCTTGCGAGACCATTGGGTGCGTGAACATCATTTGCTCGGACAAGACCGGCACCCTGACCGAGAACAAGATGACCGTCCACACCATCTGGTCCGGCGGCGAGAAGCTCGAGCCCGCCGAGCTGGCAAACCCGGTGTTGCTGCGCAACTTCTGCATCAACGGCAACGCCAACGTCACGCCCGAAGGCGACGGCTGGAACTTCATTGGCAACCCCACCGAGTGCTCGCTTTTGGTGGCGGCGCACAAGGCCGGCTACGACTACCAGCAGCTTCGCCACGACGCCGACGTCGTGCGCGTATTCCCCTTCTCGTCTCAAAACAAGGACATGTCCACGATTGTTCGCGAGAAGGACGCCAACGGCGCCGAGCAGCTGATGCTCTACGTTAAGGGCAACCCCGAGAAGATCTTGTCGATGTGCGCGGGCGTGAGCGACGAAGAGCGCGAGCGCATCGACGCCCTGATGGAGGACTACCAAAGCCACGCCGGCCGCTTGCTGGGCTTTGCTCACCGCGTGCTTGACGCCTACGACGACGAGCCGCAGGAGGACATCGAGCGCGACCTGGTCTTCGACGGCTTTGTGGTGATCTCTGACCCGCTGTCGCCCGACGTCTACGATGCCATCCGCCGTTGCCGCGAGGCGGGCATCGAGGTCAAGATGCTCACCGGCGACAACATCCGCACCGCGCGCGCCATCGCCAACGAGCTGCACATGCTTGAGGACGGCAACATCGCCGTCGAGGCCGCCGACATCGAGGCCATGAGCGACGAGGAGCTTTCGGACGCGCTGGGCCGCATCCAGGTGATCGCCCGCTCGACGCCGCTGGTCAAGATGCGCGTGGTCAAGCTCCTGAAAGCCCGCGGCAACGTAGTGGCAGTCACCGGCGACGGTATCAACGACGCGCCGGCCATCAAGAACGCCGACGTGGGCATCGCGATGGGCATCGCGGGCACCGAGGTCACCAAAGAGGCCTCTGACATGGTGCTTCTCGACGACTCGTTCTCTACGATTTTGAAGGCCGTCCAGTGGGGCCGCGGCATCTACGAGAACTTCAAGCGTTTTATCCAGTTCCAGCTTACGGTCAACGTGAGCTCGGTTATTGTCGTCGTGTTCTCGATCTTGGCCGGCTTCGAGGCGCCGTTTACCGCGCTTGAGCTGCTATGGATTAACATCATCATGGACGGACCCCCGGCGCTGACGCTGGGCCTGGAACCCATCCGCGACGACCTGCTGCAGCACGAGCCTACCCGCCGCGACGCGTCGATTCTGGATCGCACGATGCTCTTTAGGATCTTTGCCAACGGCATCTACATCTCGGCGATCTTCATGGCCCAGCACTTCTGGAACTTCCTGGGTTGCGCCGAGGGCGAGAAGGCTACCGTGCTCTTCACGCTGTTTGTGCTGATGCAGCTCCTGAACGCCTTCAACTGCCGCGAGCTCAACAACGTGCCGATGCTCAAGAACGTGGGCAACAACAAGCTGATGCTGGCCGTGTTTGGCCTTGTATTGGCCATGCAGTTTGCCATCACCGAATTTGGCGCGGCTGTATTTGGCACCGTGCCTTTGTCCGCGGCGCTGTGGGGCAAGATGCTGCTGTGCGCCGTCTCGGTCGTCGTCGTGGACGAGGCCGTCAAGGCCGTCCGCCGCGCGATCGGCAAGTAACGGGGCACGATTCGGCGGCCCCGCCGGGGTCGCCGAATCAAAAAAGTACGAAAGACGGGCGCAGTAGGGAAACCAACCGAGTAGCCGGTGTTTACTGACCAGCAAAACCCCAGTTGGCCGTCGTTCAAATTCGCTGTCTACTCGCCAAATCCCAGTAGTGCGCCCGTCTTTCGTTAGTTTTTGTATCGCGAGGGGCGTCGCGGCCCCCTCACGGGCTAGAAACCCCAGAGAACGCGGCGGTAGTTGGTGCGGTCGGTGGCGCCTTCGGTAGAGATGAGAAGGACGCGGGAATCGGGACCCAGGCCCAAGCGGGTCGCCGCGGCGGTAGCCGCGTCACTTTCGCCAGAAAGCACGGTTGCCAAGAATCCCAAGGTCACAGCGCCCGATTCGCCCGAAATCACCGCCTGATCGCCCGGCAGCGGGTTGGCCAGCACGCGCATGCCGCGGGCCGCCACCTCGTCGGGCACGCCGGCAAAGAAATCCGCCGAGCGCTCCAGCTCGCGCCAGCCAACGCCGCACGGCTCGCCACAGGCCAGGCCGGCCATCATCGTGGGCAGGTTTCCCGCAACGGCGTGCAGCTGGCCGTCGCCCGCCGCCGCAGTGCGATAGACGCAATCGGCCGCGTTGGGCTCCACGATGCAAACGCGCGGCCGCTCACGGCCGTAGTAGTTGGCCAGAAATCCGGTAATCGCACCCGACATCGCGCCCACTCCGGCCTGCAAAAACACATGGGTGGGAACCTCGGTGCCGAGTTGGCGGGTTGCCTCGAGGCCCATCGTGGTGTAGCCCTGCATAATCCACGTGGGAATCTGCTCATAGCCGTCCCACGAGGTGTCCTGCACCAGCACCCAACCGTTCTTCTCGGCCTGCTCAGCCGCAAAACGCACTGAGTCGTCGTAGTTGAGGTCCAAAATCTGCGCCTGCGCGCCCTGGGCACGAATGTTCTCAAGTCGCTCGGCGGCGCTGCCGCGCGGCATGTAGACCACGCAGCCCACGCCCAGCATCCGCGCCGTCCAGGCCAGGCCGCGACCGTGGTTGCCGTCGGTGGCGGTCACAAACGTAAGGCCAGCGATCTTCTTTGCCACATCGGGCGAGGTGAGAAGGTCAAAGGTCAGCTCGGCAGGGTCGATGCCCAGGCGCTGGGCGATCACGCGGGCCGCTGCGTAGCTGCCGCCCAGCCCCTTGAAGGCGTTTAGCCCAAACCGGGCGCTCTCATCCTTGACCCACACGCGGGCCACTCCAAGGTGGGTAGCCAACGCGTCAAGCGAGACCAGCGGCGTCGCCTTGTAGCCAGGGACGCTTTGGTGAAAGCGCAGCGCCGCCTCGGCCGAGGCCGTGCCAAACGCACCGTCCGCGCGCTCTTCTCGCCATCCGGCGCCGTTGGTTACCAGGCCAAACTCGACTGCCATGCTTACTTCTCCCCCATCTTGGCGTCCGCCGCGGCCGCATCCACGGTAGCAGCCGCCGCGCCCTTCTCGCCGTCACCCGCCGCTGCGTGGCGCTCGTCCCACGACAAGATAACGCGCACCGCCACGAAGCTCACCACGATCGCGATCGCCGCCGTAATCGCCGCGATCACAATGTAGTACAGGTCGCCGGTCTCGGGCTCAAGATACTGCAGGAAAGTGAGCAGGCCCGAGCACGACGTGGGGATAAAGGCGCGCAGGCCAAAGATGCCCTCGAAGAGGCCGGCCGCCGCAGCTCCGACGGCTGTGCCGATCAAGACGCGCGGACGCTCGATAAGCGAGCCGTAGAAAGCCGGCTCGGTCACGCCGCACAGGCCCGTGATGCCAAACGAGGCGATAAGGCCGCGCTGCGACTTGTCGCGCTGGGCCGTGGCCACTGCCAGGGCAGACGCACCGATGCACAGGTTAGAGACAAAGCCCACGCCGCCGGTGATCGCGTCGTAGCCCACCGTGGCCAAAAGCTGCAGCTGCAGGGGCTCCCAAGCCTTGTCCAAGCCCAGCATGACCATGTAGGGATAGGCCACGCACAACAGCGGCTGCGCGAGGAAGCCCAGCGTGTCGCAGATCCACTGGACGCCCACGCCCACGGCGTCAGAGAGCTCGGTGCCAATGGGGCCCAGGACAATCAGGGTCACGGGCACGGTAACCAGCATCGTGACCAAAGGCGTCATGAAGAAGGTGATGACCTGCGGCATGTGCTTGCTCACAAAGCGATAGACGTACCACATGAAGAAGACGCCCAGCACAATGGGAATGATGCTCGAGGTGTAATCGACCTGCGGCACCGCGATGCCAAAGAACTCGGTGACGTTGCCGCTTTGAAAGCGCGTGCACACCATGATGCCGCCCAGAAGCATACCCAAAATGGGCTGCATATTGAGCTTCTTGCACAGAGAATAGCCCAGGTAGATGGGTATGTAGTTGAACGCCGCGCTAAAGAAGCACAAGAGGAACTGCGCGGTGCCAGAGTCGATCGAGACGCCAAAGTAGTTGACGAGAAGGGTCTTCACGGCCAGGACCATGCCGCCCACAGACAGCGCAGGCACGATGTCCATGAAAACCGGGGCCACAAAGTTGCTAAAGGCCGTGAGCGGGCTTTGCTTGCCCTCGGGAGTGCCGGTTTGCGGCACGACGCCGGCGGCCGCATTCGAGGTGCCGGGGCGCAGGTCGCAGTCGGGGTCCCAGCCCGCAGTAGCCACAAACTCGTCGAAGGCGCGCTTGATGTCGGGGCCAATGATGAGCTGCGCCGCATGGTCCTTCTTAACCAGGCCGGCACACTCCGGCAGGTGACGCAGGGCCTCGATGTCGACCAGCGACTCGTCCTTGTAGCTCACGCGCAGGCGCGTGATGCAGTGCGTCACATAGGTGAGGTTGTCCTTACCTCCAAGGGCCGCCAGGGCCTGCTTAGAGAACTCCTCGTACTTGCCCATTGTTCTCTCCCCTCTCTATTCCATTAACTGTTTGATGTAGTCGCGATACCAGTACCAGCTCTTCTTTGGAATGCGGCGCAGGTTGTTGTCGTAGTCCACGCGCACCAGGCCGTAACGCTTTTGGTAGCCGTTGATCCAGCTGTAGAGGTCCATCGTCGACCACACGTAGAAGCCGCGGACATTGGCGCCCTCGTCGATGGCCTGGACCATGTAATCGATGAAGCGCTTGAGGATGCCAATGCGCTCGTCGTCTTCCACGTAGCCGTTGGCATCGGGCTCCTCGTACATGCCGTGGCCGCACTCTGCAATGTAAACGGGCACGTCGCCGTAGTCGCGCTTGATGCCCATCAAGGTGTCGTACATGCACTTGGGGTAGATCTCGCGACCCCACTTGTTCTTCTCGACGGTTGGGTCGTCGATGGTCTCGAACCAGCCGCCGATCGAAGTCCCCTCTTTGACCTTAGACGCCGAGCCCTTCCGGTTGACCTTGAACTGAGTCACCCCGTCGGTGTTTACCTGCACGTTCTTGCGCGTGTAAATGTTTTGGGCGAGAAGGTCGCCACGGCCGCCCGCAATGATCTTCTCGTCGCCGGGCAAAACGAAGCCCAGGTCGATGCCCTTCTCCTCTAACGCGGCGCGCAGGTCGTGTGGCCAGCGACCAAGAAGGGCCGGGTCCAGGACCCAACGCACGTAGAAAAGCTCAGCGTAGCGCAGAGCCTTTTGGTTAGCCGGGTCGTCGTAGGGGGTCTGGGCGTATCCCGAGTCCTGGTCGATGCCGATCTGACCCGCGTAGCCGCCCGCACGGAACTCGGCGACGGCCAGGGCGTGGCCCAGCATCACGTGGTACGAGGCGCAGGCGTAGCGTTGCAAGTCGGCGACGAAGGGCGGGTAATCGGCAGCCAGGTAGCTGCAGTAAGTGTAGTAGGCCGGCTCGTTCACGGTGATCCAGAGCTTGACCTGGTCGTGGAAGGCGTCAAAGCACACGCGGGCGTAGCGAGCAAAGTCATACGCCGCCTCACGGTTTTCGAAGCCGCCCTTTTGAGCCACGTAGCTGGGGATATCGTAGTGGAAAAGCGTAACCAAGGGCTCGATGCCCTGGCGGTGGCACTCGTCAAAAAGGGCACGGTAGAAGGCGATGCCCTCGGGGTTTGGGACGCCGTCGGCAGTGGGCAAGATGCGCGACCACGAGATGGACAGGCGATAGGTGTTCTGGCCGCCCTCGCGCTGCAGCCGCAGGTCCTCGGCAAAGTGGTGGTAGTTGTCGCAGCTCACGGCACCCGTGATGCCGCCCTTGTTGGCTGGGCTCTCAAGAAAGTCGTCCCACTGGCTGTTGCCGCGGCCTCCCTCATGGGCCGCACCCTCGCACTGGTAGGCCGCCGTGGCCGAGCCCCACAAAAAGTCCTTGCAGATCTTATGCTTCACGGTCTTCTCCTCTCCAATGGCGCGTTAAACGCGCCGCAGGTAGACACGGGCGGGCGTAACTGCTAAAGGTTGGCGATCAGCTGCTTGTAGACCTCAAAGGCAAGCTCGACATCGGCCACAGGGGTGTGCTCGTTGGTCATGTGGGCCAGCTTGTAGGGGCCGGGGCCAAAGCCGATGGTGGGCACGCCGTGGGCGATGGGCGTAATGCCGTTGGTGCCAAAGTCCCAGAAGTCAAACTTGGTGGGTGCATGGCCGTATACCTGGGTGTACGCGTCGATAAGGGCCTGGGCAATGGGCGCGTCCTTGGCGGTCTTCCAGGGGTCGTGCATGGGAACGTAGTGCAGGTCGCGGCCCTTCCAGCTTACGTGGTCCAGGCAGCCGACCTCCCAGGTGGCGTCTTTGCCTGCAACCAGCGCGTCCATCTCGGCGCGAACCTGGTCCAGGGTCTCACCCAGAGCAAGGCGGCGGTCCAGGTAGATCGAGCACTCGGACGGCACGGCGTTCAACGACGCCGAGACGCACGAGATGTCCGAAAGCACGACGGTGCCGTGCGGGGCATCGACCTTGAACAGGCGCGCATTGAGGGCCTCGACGCGCTGGATAATCTCGGCCATCTCGTAGACGGCGTTCTTGCCCTTCTCGGGTGCCGAACCGTGGGCCGAGACGCCATGCGCAGTGATGCGCACCTGGGCCTTGCCCTTATGGCCCAAGGTAATGAGGTTGCCGCTGGGCTCGCAGATCACGGCGAAATCGGGCTTAAGGCCGGTGTCGGCATAGAAGAGCTCGAGGTTGACGCCGTCGCAGTACTCCTCGCACACGGTGCCGGTGACGTATACCGTTTTGCCGTCGAGAAGACCGGCGTCGCGAGCAGCGGCGGCCGCGTGGACGGCGGCGCACAGGCCGCCCTTCATGTCCACCGAGCCGCGACCCCACAGCTCGCCGTTTACGATTTGGCCGCCAAAGGGTTCATGGTCCCAGTCCTGCGGGTCGTTGACCTGCACGGTATCCATGTGACCGTCAAAGTGGATGACCTTGGGGCCGCTGCCAATGCGCCCCACTGCGTTGCCCGTCTGGTCGATATAGGCCTCGTCGTAGCCCAGCTTTTGCATCTCGCTGACCACAAGGTTAGCCATCTCGCCTTCCTCGTCCGAGTAACTGCGGGTCTGGACGGCCTTTTGCAGAAAACTGATCAAGTCGCTCATGCGTTTTCCTTTCTTTGAGGGGGCAGGCGCAGGGTGCGCGCGGGCCTGTGCCGCGCCCTTGTTAGGACTTGATATAGTTTTATTCGCATTGGCGCGTTGATTCTATCATCTTATAGGCTGTTTTATATTGCGATATTGACTGATTGCATTAGGTGTGACAGTTTGTTGTCGACGGTAATGCAGCAATGTTTCACCCGGACCCCGCGGAGGAGCCATGCAGGTATTTGACATCCCCATCGATGAGCACGGCCACGAATCCACGCCGCACGGCACGTTCGACTTCCCGCTAGCCATCTACACCACGCGCATCCAAAGCAACGTGCTGGGGTACATCACATGGCACTGGCACACCGAGCTGCAGTTTTGCATCGTGATCAAGGGCATGGTCGAGTTCTCGGTAAACCAAGAGACGTATACCTTGGGGCCCGGGCAGGGTATCTTTGTAAACTCCGGGCAGCTTCACATGGCAAGAAATGCCGAGGGGTTCGACAGCACCTATGCCTGTCTGGACTTTGACGCGCGGCTGGTCTCGAGCTTTGCGGGCAGCGCGGTAAGCACCAAGTACGTGGCCCCTTACCTGGGTAAAGCCAGCTGCGCGGTATGCCTTTTGGACCCCGGCGAAACCTGGCAAAAGCATGTCCTTGAGCAACTGGTCGAGGTCTACGAGAACTACCATGGGAAAACGCCCGACGAGCTTAAGATGACGATCTTGCTTTCTGACGCCTGGCGCTCTCTGGTGAAAAACGCGCTGAGCCTAGCTGCGGCAAGCGAGGCCAAGCCCATAAAACCGCAGGTCAAAGAGATCTTGGACTACATTGGCCGGCACTACACGCAGGCAATCTCGCTCGATGACGTGGCGCGGCACGTCAACCTTTCCAAGGCCACGTGCTGTCGCGACTTCAAGGCACAGTTGGGGCATACGCTTTCGGAGCACATCTTGAACATGCGCTTGCAACAAGCGTCGCGTCTGTTGCTCACGACCGATCTCAATATCACCGAGGTGGCTCTGGCCTGCGGTTTTGGCAGCTCAAGCTACTTCATCATGAAGTTTAGGAAGAGCACGGGCGTCTCGCCGGCGGTTTGGCGCAAGCGCCAGATTGCCGCGGCAAACGAGACACTGCTCACTATGTAAGGGAGCCCGGGATGGATTTTTGCATTGATCCGCAGGTATTCGACGTGTTGCCCGCGCTGTGCGTTGGCGTTGTCGAGGTGCGCGGGCTGGACAACTCGGTGGAGGCGCGGCCTGAGGTTGATGCCCTATTGGACGCCGCGGTGGCCGATGCGCGGGCGCGACTGGACGACGGCGCGAAGGCCAGCGATGATGCGCGGGTGCAGCCGTACCGCGAGGCCTTCCACGCGCTGGGGATGAGCCCCAGCCGCTACCCCTCGAGCAACATTGCTCTGCTCAAGCGCATTGCCAAGGGTAAGGACCTATGGCACGTGAACCCCCTGGTCGATCTGGGCAACGCGATTTCCATCAAGTACGGCTTGCCGCTGGGCGAGCACGTGATGGGTCCGGGCGATACGCTTGAGCTGCGCTTTTCTCGGCCAGATGATGTGTTTGTCGAACTAGGCGCCACCGAGGCCGACCAAACGCTTGCGGCGGGAGAACTGGTTTACGCCGTGGGCAACCTGGTCCACACGCGTCGCTGGACCTGGCGCCAAAGCGAAAACGGCAAGGTAGACGCAGTCAGCGGCCTTGATCTGCTCTTCCCCATCGACGGTTTCCTGGGCGTCAACGATGCCCAGGTCACAGCCGCCTGTGAAGAGCTGGCCGGCCACTTACATGCCATCTTCTCCTGCTCCGCAACCTTCACGCTGCACACGCGCTAACCCTCGCCGCGACAAAAATGTACGAAAGACGGGCGCAGTAGGGAGATCAGACGAGTAGCCGGTGTTTACGGACCAATAAAACCCCAGTTGGCCGTCGTTCAAATTCGCCGTCTACTCACCAAATCCCAGTAGTGCGCCCGTCTTTCGTTAGTTTTATTGCCGCAGCGCGCGGAATGTCAGACGCGACGCCTTAGTGGTGGAAAAGGCGCATGTGGGTGAAGGCCATGGCCATGTTGTACTTG
>CAVGOA010000036.1:0-22546 GCA_963630635.1 Paludibacteraceae bacterium | reverse complement strand
TGCCGCGACCGACGGCGCGCTCGTTGACGTAGACGTTGGCGGTGTCGATGAGCTCGTAGCCGGTCTCGAGGGCGTTTTTGACAGCCGCCTCGGCGTCGTCGGGCTCGAGCATGAACGTGCCGATGCCCAGCTGAGGCATCTTCACACCGTTGTTGAGGGTGATGTACTCCATTATTGTTCCTTTCGTAATATGCAACGGACATTGGATGTCGAGAAAAACTATAGGTGCGATAAGCTTGGTATAAGCAGAGAGTATCTGTAACGCGTGTTTCAAATACTGAAAGGCACCGAGACAAAAGAGGGGAGCGAGAGAAAAGCCATGGATCTTGAGGAACTGCGTCAACTGGTGGCGTTCGACGAGCTGGGCACGTTTGCAAAGGTCGCGCGCAAGTTCTATGTGTCGACGCCCACGGTCGCCCGCGCGATGCAACGCGTCGAGCAGGAGTTTGGCGTGCCGCTTTTCGATCGCGGCAAGAACAAGGTCGAGCTCAGCGAGGCAGGCAGGCTGGCGGCCAAGGGCGCGCGCCGCGTGTTGGCCGAGATTGACGCAAGCGTCTTGGAGGTGCAGGCGTACGACCGGAGCCTGCGCACTGTCGAGGTGGTCTCGTGCGCGCCGGCCCCGCTCTGGGTGCTCACACCGCGTATCGGTCGGCTTTATCCCGGGATGGGACTCGCGACGCGCGTGGCAGAGCTCGAGGAGGTCGAGCGCAATCTTGCCACCGGCGGCTGCGACATCGCCGTGCTACCGTACCGCCCGGACGAGGACGCGGGGCTAACGAGTACCCATCTTATAGACGAGCGACTGTTCGTCTGCGTGCCGCACGACCACGCCCTTGCCTGCCGTGAGAGCGTGACACTCGACGAGATAAACGGTTTCAATTTTTTGCTCGGCACTGATTTGGGGTTTTGGAACCAGATTGTTCGCCGTCGTCTTACGGCCTCGCGCTTTTTGGTGCAGGAAGACGAGTTCGCGCTCGAGGAGCTCATCAACTCGTCGTCGCTGCCGTGCTTCACGACAGACGTCGCAATCCGCTACCACTACCGTGGCGTCGTTGACGACCGGCGCGTCATGATTCCCATCAACGACCCCGAGGTCAACGTGCACTTTTGGCTCGCGGCCCAAGGCGATCGCGCGCAGAAGGTCGCCCGGCTGTTCTAGGGCGCGCGGCGCTTCGGGCGCGGCGGGGGCGCAGCCAGTCGCCGGTCGCGGGTGGGGCCGCTCATCTCCGCAACCTGCGCGTGCGGCCTTGGTGCCGCAGCGCTCTGCGCCCTGGCTACGCTGTGGTCTTTGGTACTGGAGGGCGATTAGTGTACATGAATTCCCAAAACGCCCTGATTTAGGGCCTTATCAGTGGCGTTTCTCGGATTTATGTACACTATGCAACCGCGCCTACTCCTTGCGCCTACTTGGGCCGCCAACCCGGACATTCACTTCTGCGAGCTCTTATAATTGGTCGCTGTCCGCTATACAAGCAAGTAGGAAGGCCTGTTTTGTCCAGCATTACCGAGAAGTTCCGGGGCATGGCCCTGTGCCTTGCCATCAGCGTCGTCGCTTGGCTGCTTGGCCAGCAGCTTGAGGTTGTGGGCGGCCCTGTCTTTGGCATCCTCATTGGCATGCTGCTCGCCGTCGCCCTGCGCGGCCGCGACACTGCGGCGCTGCAGCCCGGCGTCAAGTTCACATCAAAGTACATCCTTCAGGCCGCGGTCGTTTTTCTCGGCTTTGGCCTTAATCTCTCGCAGATCGCCAAGGTAGGCGCCACGAGCCTGCCCATCATCGCCTCGACCATCGCGACCTCGCTGATCGTTGCGTTTGTGATGTGTCGCGCCATGAAGGTCCCGGGCAAGATCGCCACGCTCATTGGCGTGGGGTCTTCTATCTGCGGCGGCTCGGCCATCGCGGCCACCGCGCCCGTCATCCGCGCAGACGACGAGGACGTGGCGCAGGCAATCTCGGTTATCTTCCTGTTCAACGTGATTGCAGCGCTGATCTTCCCCACGCTCGGCGGCATGCTGGGCCTTACCAACGAGGGCTTTGGCCTCTTTGCCGGCACGGCCGTCAACGACACGTCGTCTGTCACCGCCGCCGCGGCTGCTTGGGACGGCATGCATCCGGGTGCCAACACGCTTGACTCGGCGACCATCGTCAAGCTCACGCGCACGCTGGCCATCATCCCCATCACGCTTGTGCTGGCCGTGTGGCAGATGCACGTCGACCGCAAGGCCGGCGGCCAGGGCGCGAACACCTTTAGCCTGCGCCGCGCGTTTCCCACCTTCGTGGGCCTCTTTGTGCTGGCCAGCGTCGTGACCACGGTTTTCTCGTTGCCTGCTGCCGTGACCTCGCCGCTTAAGACGCTCTCGAAGTTCCTCATTGTCATGGCCATGAGCGCCATCGGCCTCAATACCGACATCGTCAAGCTGGTCAAGAGCGGCGGCAAGCCCATCGCCCTGGGCGCCTGCTGCTGGGTCGCCATCGCGCTGGTGAGCCTGGGCATGCAGCACGTCCTGGGCATCTGGTAGAAACCAAGCCACGGGCGCGCCGCGGAAGGCTCAAGCCACGGGCCCGCCTGCAAGGTTCAACCGCAGGCGCGCCCGCAGGGCTTAGCCGCGCTGCGCCGCGAAGATCTGGTCAACCACCTTGGCGATCGCCTCGATGCTAATGGGCTTGATGATGTGCCCGTTCATCCCCGCTTTGTACGCCCGCTGCCTGTCTTCCTCAAAGGCATTGGCCGTCATGGCAACAATCGGAATGTTGGCCTTGCGGTTATCCGGCAGCGTCCTGATCTCCCTGGTTGCTGTGTATCCGTCCATCCTGGGCATCTGGATGTCCATGAAGACCAGGTCGTATTGATCCGACGCGGCCCCATCGATGGCCGCAACCGCAACGTCGCCGTCTTCTGCGGTGTCCACTGTCATGCCTGCCTCTTCCAGGATCGCGGCGGCAATTTCGCGGTTGAGCTCGTTGTCTTCGACGAGAAGAACCCTCTTGCCGCTGTAATCGTGGGCCTCGTCCTTCTCCGCGCCTGCCTTTGAGTCCTCGGCAGCATCGCTGGCCGCCGGCTGCGTCAACACGGCCCTTAGCTCGGACATAAAGATCGGCTTCGAGACAAACGCCGTAACTCCGGCCTGCCTGGCCTCGTCCTCAAATTCCTCCCAGTCGTATGCCGTCAGCACGATGATCGAGGCCTCCTCGCTCACGACCTTCCTGATCCGGCGGACAGTCTCGATGCCGTTCATGTCGGGCATCAGGTAGTCGATGATGTAGGCCTTGTACTCGTCCTTCATCTCGGCCGCGTCCTGCGCGCGCACAACGGCTTCCTTGCCCGACGTGGTCCAATCCGGGCGCATCTGAATATCCCTAAGCATCTTGCTGATGCTTCTGCAGGTGTCCATGTCGTCATCCACTACCAGCACTTTTGAGCCCAACAGCTCGGGGATGGGCTCGGCCTTGATGAATTTGTCGGCAATCTGCAGGTCCAGGGTAACCGTGAACAACGAGCCCTTTCCCACCTCGCTCTCGACCCTAATGTCGCCGTTCATCATGTCCACGATGTTCTTGGTGATCGCCATGCCAAGGCCGGTGCCCTGGATGCCACTGACAGTCGCGCTGCGCTCCCGGGTGAAGGTCTCGAATATGTGCCCCAGGTACTCCTGCGACATCCCAATACCGTTGTCCTTCACCGAGAACTCGTACGTTGTGTAGCCCTTTATACTGCAGGGTTTCTCGACAAGGTGGATGATGATGTCTCCGCCGGCCTGCGTGAACTTGATCGCGTTTCCCACGATGTTGAGAAGAACCTGGTTTAAGCGCAGCTTGTCTGTGACCACGTCTTCGTGCACCACGTCTTGCGTATCGATAAAGAGGTTCTGGTTCTTTGCCTTGACCAGGCCTTGGATCATCGTGCGAAGGTCGTGCAGCAGGTCGGGGATGTGGACGTCGGTCTCTTGAAGCTTGACCGTGCCGCTCTCTATGCGGCTCATGTCCAGGATGTCGTTAATCAGGCTCAAAAGATGCATACTCGAGGTGCTGATCTTGCCCAGGTAATCCTGCACCTGCGCCTGGTCGTTGCTGTGCGCCTGGGCCAGCGCCGTGAAGCCAACAATGGCGTTCATGGGCGTACGGATGTCGTGGGACATGCTGTTTAGGAACGTCGTCTTGGCTCTGCTCGCCTGTTGCGCCGCCGCTAAGGCGTTGGCCAGCGCTTCTTGCTGCTCTAGGTCGCGCAGCTTCTCTTTTGTGATGTCGTTGGCAACATAGAGGACTTCTTTAGCCGCGCCGTCTTGGCCCCTTTTCTTCACGACAAAGCGCGACTGCATCCACTGGCCGGTGGGCGCCTTGTACTCTGTCGCTATGGAATTGGTGCTTTCCAGGCGCCGAGCAAGGGTGCCAAGATCCAAGAACGCGCGCATGGAATCCTGGTATTCCGGCGTGATAAAGAGCTCCATGATCTTGTTGTTCACGTCGTCGAAATTGCCCTCGGCCGGCACTGCGTCTTCCATAAGGGGAATGCTGGTCAGTATGTTGTAGCGGTGGGTGTCGATATCGGCGACAAAGATAGTCGAGTATATCGTCGACAGGGAATTGACGACCTCCGCGTGCTCGCGCTCTCCGCGCAGACGGGCGTCCTCTAGCTCTCTTTCACGCTTTGCCTGCTGTTCGTGCTCCTCGACTATCGCGTCGATGACCTGGAAGCCTGCGACGACATTTCCCTTGTCGTCTGCCTTTCTAAAGTCAAACTGGTAATGGTGCAGCTCTCCGCCTTCGGTGCTGCGATAGGTGCCGCTGTATTCGCTTTGCCGAGAAAAGACCGCGCGAAGGTTCTCGAAGGCAAACGCCTTTGCCATCCGCTCCCTGTCGTCGGGATGTACGTTTTCCTGTACCCACCTCTTGATGACGGGGTCATAGGGAAATTCGTCGTCCATGACGCTGGTGACGGCCTGGACATCGTAGTCTTCTGCAAGGCGCACGACCCTTGCGGTTCCGCTGTTTAGATTGGCGACAAACACGTTCTTGAAGCTCTTGGCCAGCGTGTCGATGATCGCGATTTGCTCGGCCAGCGCCTTGTCCTTCTGCTTTTGCTCGCGCACCATCTCGTCCACATCGTAGTGGTATCCACGAAGTGCAAAACCGCCCTCTATCGGCTTTGCAGTGCCTCCGCAACGCACGTATCTCTCGCCTAGAATGGGGTGATTCCAGAGGTAGGTGTTCTCGTCGTGCCTGCCCTCTTTCATATTCTCGACACTGAGCAACACCGACTGCAGCGAGCTAGGAACGATGTTTGCAAACCATGCGTCATAGGTTTCTTCGGGCGTCAGGTTTTTGCCTGCAACTCCCAGAAGCTCCTGCATAAGGTCGTTGGCTTCCATTCTTGGGGCCTGCCCATCAACCAGACGGATGGTCCATACCCCCATCTTTGACGCCGCGATGATCTCGTTGATCTCTTCGAGCCTCTCGTAGCTTTTGGTTACCTCGTCCAGAACCTCCACGGCAAGGACCACGTGGTTTAGCTTGTTGCCGGCGCCAGAATCTTCCCTAATAAGATGCAACCTGCACAATCCGGCGACCCTGCCTTTGAAGTGGGCGCTGAGGTGCCTTTTTCCCTGCATTCTTTTCTCGATGGTGCCCAGGTCAAGGAACTCGAGCGCAGAGGCCAAGCTCTCCTCGTCGGCCAGCGCCGTAATGATCGCCCTTAGATTCTCCTCATAGCGATTGCTGCCAGGTATCGTGAACCTCTGGACCGCCTCGGTCGTCTTGATCGGTGTGTAGGTGTTTTCACTTATGTTGATGCGAAACATCGCCAGGTACAGGTCCGACACAGCCTCGTACGCGCTGTACATTCCCTGGGTCCTGGTCTTGCTCTGTATGGTGATGGCGTCGTCGTGGATGCCGTCGGTCACATAGCCATCGAGCTTTATGATCGATCCTTGGTCGCTTTCGGGCTCGATTACATAGACGTTTAGGTAATCTGCCGTGAGGGCGGCGATCATGCTTTGGGATTCTTCGACCTGCTGCCCCAGCGTCTGCGGGAACTCTTCACCCTGCATCTGGTCTTTGTCCGGGACGGAATGATGGATGTGGAGCACCTTCCAGCTTCCATCCGTAAGGCCGTAAAGGATCGTGAACCTGCTGTCCATCTTGATGGGAGTGTTGCCGTCTGGAAGAGTTCCAAGAATCTGTACCGAGCCGTAGGTCAGCACATGCGTGTCGTCGAGTCGCTGTTCTTCCTGCGCAAGGTCTGTCCACGTGAACTGGATCTTCTCGCGTTGTTCTACCTCGGTGACAAAGGCCTGCGAAAACTCCCGCAGATTCCTAAAGAATTCCTGCTTGCCGGTTCCTATTACGCTCATGCTGTCGTCCAGCAAATTCAAAAGCTCCAAATTTGCCTTAGGGTCAGAGTTTAGGTAGGAGTTTAGGATGTGCTCGGTGAGCTTCTTGAAATCGGCCTCTGTCGCAGCCTGTTGTTTCACCATGTCGCATTCCTCCCAGCAAGCACCCGTTTTTGCCCGGTGCGCAAATTTTACACGGCGAACCCAACAGGTGGCGTGTACGGGGGCGGACATTTTCGCGGAGGGGCCGCCCTGTGCCCCTGACCGTCGCGAGCGAGTGAATAAAACACGAAATTGGGAAGCCGAGTTGGGTTTGGACGGGTTGCCCGTGGTCTGCTGGCGACAAAAGCCCAGGTCACTGTTTGAAAATTTGAGCGATATGCCTGCTTGCGGTCAATTGGATTCCCAATATCGTATTTTTCCTTGGCAAGGCTGCGGCAATCCTGAACGTGAGTGGCTTTCATCACGGCCAGGGCCACGACCTTGCAGTTAAGGCGATTTTGAAGACAAAAGAAGGGCTGCGGCGTTAAGGGGCGGTCCCCGAGAAGCGAAATTGGCCCGTCTCCTCGGGTCCTACAAAATTGTGCTGCCGGGGCCGTTCTTTATGGCTAAACGGTAAGAGGCATGCTGACGAAATCAAATGGAAAGGTGGACAAAATGTAACCCTTTCCATTAGAATTGCTCAGTATGAAATTCAGAGACTACATAGAGCAAACCCATGTCTTCACCAATGTCCAGCTTGCTGAGGCCTGCGGTATGTCTGGGCCAACCACAAAGACGATGCTCAGGCGCGCCGTGGAGGCCGGACGGATTGAGAGGGTGCGGCGCGGGCTGTACGTCTCGAAAGCGGGCCGGTTTGCCATCGAAGGCGTGGATTCCTTTGAGCTGGTGTCTACCCTGGATCCCAGCGCGGTCCTCTCTTTTCACTCTGCTCTTGAGGCCCATGGCGTCGCGCACAACGTCGGCAGCACCTGCCAGTTTAGGTCCGATACCGTTAAGGCTCCGTTTGAGTATTTGGGAATCTCGTACGTCCCGTATCGCTTCTCAGAGAAGCTGTCGGCACAAGCGATTCGTGGGAAAGGTGGATTGCGGGTTGTCGCGACCACGCGTGAGCAGACGATTGTCGACAGCCTTAACCATTCCGACCGTTGCGGGGGCATCGAGGAGGCGCTGATGTCTGTCTCGTTGTTTTCGTATATCGATGCCGCTGCCCTTCTTGACCTTGTTGCGGATGAATCTGCATCTCTTGCCGCGCGCACGGGTTGGCTTCTTGAGAAAAAGGCAAGCGACTGGCGTGTTCCCGATGAGGCTTTGAGCTGTCTCGAGAAGATGGCGGACGGTGGGCCCTTCAAGCTCGATAAGGATTCCGATAAATCGCAGGGATGGTCGCGTCGTTGGAGGTTGTGCCTTCCCGCGAGTGGAGATGAGGTCAAAGGATGGGTGCTGTAGATGCAAGGGGCTTTCAGCCAAGGACGCTCGACAAAGTCAGTCGCCTGCTTGACCTGCTCGAGGAGATGCAACGTCATCCCGATTTAAGAGGAAAGCTCGCCATGCACGGCGGCACGGCCATAAACCTGTTCATGCTGGACGTGCCGCGTCTCTCCGTTGATATCGACATTTCGTATATAGGCGCCGTCCCAAGAGACAAAATGCTTGCCGAAAGGCCCCTTATCGAGCGCGCCATAGAGGAGGTGGGTAAGGGACAAGGTTACAGCGTTTCCGCTGCCGAGGGCGGACATGCTGGAAGGACCTTTGTCTTTCGATATCGCAGTAGCTGGGGAGCAGATCATGTGAAGGTTGACTGCATATATATGAACAGGTCGCCTTTGTTGCCTGTTCGTACCCGGTATTGCTCGCTCAGGCCCGATGTCGGCGTTCTGATGTTTGAGGATGCCGAGCTTGCGGGCGGTAAGGTCAAGGCCTTCTTCGACAGGGTCAAGATTCGAGACCTCTACGACATTTCGAACCTAAGGGCGCATTTCGATGCCGTTGGGGATTTGGACGGTCTTGCCCATAAGGCGTTTCTTTACTACGCCTCGGTATCTGCCTGTTTTCCCAATGAGTTCGAGGGCCGAAGCGCGAGGTTTGCCGATAAACAGGGTGACTTGGAGAGCCAGCTTTTGCCTATGCTGCACTCGCGCGACGATGAGCCAACTCTGGCGAGTCTTATGGATACCGCCGAGTCGTTCACGCGGGACTATGTCTTGCCGAGGGATGATGACGAGCGCCTCTACCTGGACCTATTTGCCAAAGGGGACTATCGCCCCGAACTGCTCTTTGGTAAAGGTGACGTCACTCGCGCTGCCGCGGTGAACCCGGAAGCCCTGTGGAAGCTCTCAAACCTGAGGAAGATGAGCCGGTAAGTCTCGGTACAGGGAAAGCCGTGTTTTAACCATTGGTCGCGGCCGATTAGTGTACATGAATCGCCAAAATGCACTGGAATGTGGCCATGTCAGTGGCGTTTCTCGGATTTGTATACGCTAATTTGCCGAGAAGAGCGTCGTTGTTGTTTGCGGCCAGAAGTGTGGCCCATTCCAGATAATGCTATGTAAATTTTGTGAGTGAATGTGCCCGGGGGTATTACAGAATGCTGTAAAAAGCCTGATTGAGATAAAACACCGTACGTGCAGAATATCTTTCTTACGGCATTGACTAAAAGGAGATTTGCCATGGACAGGTACGAGAACGCCCCCACCCCCCCTCGCTAAGGCTGCATTAACCGTCGGCCTGAGCGCGGGCCTTATCGTCCAGCCGCTCGCGCCCGCCATTGCGGCTGCCGCCACTGTTGACGATACTGCCGCCGACGCCGGGACCGAAACCAAGGTCGAGTCGGTCGTCAACACCGTGAGCGCAACCGACGTCGAGAATGCCAAGGCATCTGCTGACGAGGCAAAGGCCGCATCCGACGCCGCAGCCTCCGACATGAACGAGGCCCAGGCTGCCTACGACGCCGCTGCCGCTAACAAGATCCAGGCCGACACCGCGGCCGCGACCGCCGTCGAGGACGCCAAGTCCGAGTACGCATCCGAGACCACCACTGCCAAGAGCAACGCTGCCGAGGCCATGGCCGCCATCGAGAACCTCAAGGCCGACCAGGCGCAGGCGTCCGCCGACATCAAGAGCGCCGAGGCCGAGCTCGAGAGCGCGAAGACCGAGCTGGAGACCGCCAAGAAGGCCCAGGCCGACGCCCAGGCCGCCGAGCAAACTGCCAAGGACACCCTCGACAACGCCGATACCAGCGAATACGACGCCGCAAAGGCCGAAGCCGATAAGGCGCAGGCCAAGGCCGACACCGCCGCCGCGAACAAGGCTGCCGCCGAGGCCGCCAAGGCCAACGCCGACGCAGCCCTTGACCTGGCCACCAAGGACAAGGACAACGCCTACGACGCGCTGAAGTCCGCCGAGGCCGACCGTGAGGCCGCCGAGACCGCCAAGAAGAACGCCGACGCCGCCTACGAGGCAGCCAAGAAGGCCTTCGACGAGATCGCCGGCTGCACCTCCGAGGAGCTCGAGGCCAAGGTCGCCGAGGCCAAGGGCGCCTACGACGCCGCCAAGTCCGCGCAGGACTCCGCTGCCGCCGCCTATGCCGATGCCGACGCCGCCTACAACACCGCCGCGTCCGTAGCCGCCTCCGCCGATTCCGCTTATGCAGACGCCGTCTCGCAGCAGTCCGCCGCCCAGGCTGCCTACGACAACGCGCTCGTGAAGGCCGAGCAGTACAAGGCCTACCTCGACGCGCTGGGCGAGGTCGACGAGTCCCAGGAGGACTACGAGGCTGCCGTCGCCAAGAAGAACGAGGCCCAGGCCGCCTATGACGGCGCCCAGGCCGAGGCCGACTCCGCCAAGGCCGCCCTTGACTCCGCCAACGCAGCCGTCGCCTCTGCCAAGTCCGAGCTGGACTCCGCCAACGCCGCAGTCTCGACCGCTAAGTCCGAGCTGGCGTCCGCCGAGACCGCCAAGGCTGACGCCGACGCCGCGTATGCGAACGCCAAGGACGCCTTCGAGGCCGCTACCGGCTGCAAGACCTCCGAGTACGAGGCCCGCGTGAGCGAGGCCACCGCAGCGCTCGACGCTGCCAAGCAGGCCAAGGCCAACGCCGACGCCCAGTGCGTCTCCACCCAGAGCGCCTACGTCGCCGCCAACACGGCCTACAACGACTCCGAGAGCGCCCTCAAGGCCGCCGACAAGGCCGCGACCGACGCCAAGAGCGCCTACGACGCCGCCGTCAAGGCCAACGAGAACAAGAGCGCGCTGCAGGCCAAAGTCGACGAGGCCCAGGCCAAGCTCACCGCCGCCCAGGCCAAGGTCGACGCCGCGCAGGCCAACGAGGACCTGCTCAACAAGCAGGGCACGATCGGCCTGTTCAAGATCATGATGGCTGACGAGTCACTCACCGAGGACCAGCGCAACGAGGCGTCGCTCGCTCTCGCGATCCTCAACGGCACCTCCACCATCGGAGACAAGCCCGAGTGGTTCGACGAGCTGGTGTCCAGCCCCGAGAACGAGAAGTCGCCGATGTCGCGCACGAGCCTGGAGCGCATCCTCGACTACCTCGACCCCACCAACACGCTCCGTCAGGACAACAACGTCCCCGACCTCAAGGTCAGCCTGCAGCTGATGGCCAAGGCAGCCATCAACACCTGCTACTCGTACTACACCTTCGACCATGCAGGTAGCAACTACGGCCTGTGCGTCAATGAAAACATCGCCGGCATCAACTGGTCTGCCGACTACAAGGGCGGCATGCACGAGAACGACGTCTGGTGGCCCTACTCCGGCTGGTATACCGAGGAGAAGGCCATCGTCGAGGCCAAACCCGACACCTACACCTGGTCGGAGACCGGCCACTACTGGAACCTCATCAGCGACATGAACGCCAGCTTCGGCATGGCCATGGGCCAGGGCAACAAGATGGGCGAGGGTGCCTGGGGTGGCTCCGTCATCACCTGGGACGCCTCCTGGCGCGTGGGCGACTTCACCGTCAAGGAGTTCAAGACCCTCGTGCGCAGCTACCTCTACGGCTACTCCGACGCCGTCGCCGAGCGCGACGCCGCCAAGTCCGCCTATGACGCCGCCGTGGCAGAGCTTGCCGCCCTGCCCGACTCCGAGGCCGCGAAGAAGGCCTACGAGCAGGCCAAGGCCGCGCTCGAGAAGGCCGAGGCCGACGTTGAGGCCAAGGCCGCTGCCGTCGAGAGCGCCAAGTCCTCCTACGACGAGGCCGTCTCCGCGCAGCAGGCCAAGGCGACTGAGCTGACCCGCGCCGAGAGCGAGGTCAACAAGCTCACCGGCACCACGGCTGCCGCAGCCAAGTCCGCCATGGACGAGGCCAAGGCTACCGCTGACGCCGCCGCCACCACGGTGACGGCCAAGAAGCAGGCGCTGACCGCCGCCGAAGCGACCGCTTCCAAGAAGCTCGACGCCTACGACAAGGCCGTGGCCGCCGTCCCCGCGACCCAGGCCGCGTATGACGACGCCGCCGCCAAGGCCGCCAAGGCCAAGAGCGAGCTCAACGGCACCGCCGCTTCCGCCAACGCCGCCGAGTCCAAGCTCGTCGCCGCCAACGAGAAGCTCACAGCCGCCCTTGCCACCTACCTGGGCAAGGCCGGGGTCGACCCCAGCACCACGACCGTCGTGGCGCCCGACGTTGATGGTGCCAAGGCCAAGGTCGCCGCTGCCAAGACGGCCGTGGCAAACGCCAAGGCAGCGTCCGAGAAGGCAGACGCCAAGCTCGCCGAGGCTAAGGCCGCCCGTGCTGCTGCTCAAGCTGTCTTGAACGACGCTACCGCCAACGCAACCGCCGCCAAGACCCGTCTGGATCTTCTCGAGGCTTCTGACGCCGTCGTGGCCAAGAACAAGCTCGACGCCGCCAAGCAGGCAGCCATCGACGCCGAGACCGACCTCGTCCTCAAAACCATGGCCGTGACCAATGCCAAAGATGCCCTCGCCAAGGCCGAGGCCGCGGTAACCGCCGTCCAGACCGCCGTCGATGCCAAGGCCAAGACGCTCGCCGAGGCCACCGCCGCAGCCCAGGCCGCAGACCAGGTACTTGCTGCCGCCCAGAAGGCGGCCGCCGAGGCCTACGCCCCCATCCAGGCCCTGATCGACGTCTACACCGCCGCCCAGGCCGCGACGGCTACCGCCAACGCCGCTGTCGCTTCTGCCGAGGATGCCGTGACCGGTGCCAACACCAAGATCGCGACCGCAAAGTCCGACCTGGCCACGGCCACCGACAACCTTGCCAAGGCCGAGTCTGCCAAGGAGTACTGGACCGGTATTCTCGCTGCCCTTGAGGCCGTCGACATCGACCAGGCCATTGCCAACGGCACCACCGGCAACGAGCGCTTGGTCGACCTCAACGCGAAGCTCGCCGCTGCCAAGGACGCCAATGATGCGGCCGCGGCGTACGAGTGGGCCCTTGCCGTTGCAAAGAGCGAGCTTGCCGAGAAGACCAAGGCGTACGAGGCCGCTCAGGCTGCCTACGCCACGGCCAACAAGGCTTACGAGACGGTCAAGGCGACCTACGACGCCGAGCGGGAGTTCATCAAGAACACCTCGCTGGCAAACGCTACGACGGCAAAGCCCGCGACCGCTCGCCACTTTGCCAAGGACGCGTCCACGCTGCCCTCGACCGGCGACAGCGCGCAGTACGGCGAGACCTTTGTGGTCGGTGGCCTGACCCTGGTTGCCGCCGGCGTGTTCTTGACGCGCCGCCGTGGGAACGGGGAGAGCCGCGCCTAGGCGCTTTGCGTTTGATATATCGTTAGGAGAGGGGGACGTGGTTTTCCACGATCCCCCTCGCTGCTTTTTCGTTTCTGTGAATGCGCGGCCGGCGCGGACAAAACCGCTGGTCCCAAGGGCGCTTCATTACAGAGAGGAGCCACTGTGTTCGAGTTCGACAAAATCCCAGGTATGGGAGACAAGAGGGCGAGAATCGCCGCCGGGGTGGCCTGCGTCGCGGTTGTTGTCGCGATTGGCGCCGGCGTTGCGGTCGCGGGCAACGGCAGCGATGTCAGCAATGCCAGCGGCGCCGCTGCCGATAGCGCCGACGCTCAGGTTCTTAACGCTCCGCAGACGGTTACCGTTAGCGTGACCGCGGATCAGGGTTGGACTGCTTCTGCCACCCCCGCCATCGTGCACATCACAGGACGCACCGCGACCGGTGACGCCGATTCCGACGAGGACATCGACTTCTACCACGCCGTCAACCCGAGCTCCGACAACACGGGCTCAGATGACATCGAGCTCAGCCCCGGTGTCTACACCGCCGAGACCATCAGCCCGCTCAACGCCGACGGCAGCGCCTACGCCGTCTGGAAGACCGGCGAGGCCAAGCACTTCACCGTGGGCTTCGACGACGACGGCGAGGGCGAGGCGCAAGCGACGTCAGCCACCATCATCAACCCGTTCGTGACGGTGGCGTACGCAGCCGAGGGCGACGTCCACTACCACGCCTACGCCGACTGCAACGACTGCCACGGCCACTTCGACCTCTACAGCGACGAATGGATCGAGCACGTGCGCAACACTGGACACGGCGGATACGTGCGACACCGCTACACCTGCACCGAGACCGACTGCACCTACACCAAGCTCGAGAAGCAGGGCAACCGCTTCGTCGTCCAGATGGAAAAGGTACCGGCCGACCAGGTGACCGACGAGATGGTCAAGGACATCGTCGACAAGACGACCGAGGCCGTGAAGGGCGGCGACAGCTCGCTCAAGGGCGACGCGGGCGCCGACGTTCTCGAGAAGCTCGACGCCAACGTGAAGAACAACGCCAACGCCTCTGACGAGACCAAGGACAGTGCCGAGACCGCCAAGGAGACTACCGACACGTCCGGCGAAGGCAGCAAGACCACCGGCTCGAGCACACCCGCGACCGATAACGGCAACAGCGGTAGCAACAGCGGTAGCAACAGCGGTAGCAACAGCGGTAGCAACAGCGGTAGCAACGCCCACACCCACAGCTGGGTTGCATCCACGCACACCGTCCACCACGACGCCGTGACCCATGTCGTCCACCACGACGCCGTGACCCACACGGAAAACGTCACAGAGACCGTGAAGTACTACGTGTGCAACGATTGCGGCTTCCGCGTCACGAGCGACGAGTTCCACGACGACCGATATGACAACGCCGTGGGCAACGATTTCCTCGAACACATGCGCAACACCGGACACGGTGGATACCACACCGTGCGCGAGAGCGTCGTCGTCGGACAGAACACCGTCGTCGACCAGGCTGCCTGGGACGAGACGGTGGTCGACTCCGCGGCCTGGGACGAGACCGTGACCGACGGCTACAGATGCTCGACGTGCGGCGCCACCAAGTAGGCGCATAGGAAGACAAGCGACCCCGCGCCAACGCACCTCGAGCACGCAATTCCTTCCGAGGGAGGCCCCGTGGCCTCCCTCATTCTTTATAACGCAAGCCCTTCTCCGCACCTACAGGATCGTGCCGCCGTGGCTGTTCTCGAAGATCGTGTGGGTTTCTCCGTTGGGGCCAAAGACAGTCTTTACGTTGCCGGTGCCCATCACGGTGCGGATTCCGTCGGGCCCGCTGATCATGTTGCCGTTTTTAAAGTAGGTGCCGGAGTGGCCGTTGGGCCCCATGACGGTAAACATGTTTGAGCCCGAGCCAAACACCGTCGTCACGTTGCCGCCTGGCCCAAAGAACGTGCGCGTGCTGGGCTTTGGAAAGTTGTTGCCGCCAAACATGGGGCCTCCAATCGCGGGGCGGGTGCGGGGAATCGCAAGATGACGTGCCGTTAGTCTTCGAGCAAGGTGAACCTGGTCAAGGGGTTGCGCCGCTGACTTTCGATTGCCAGGACGGTGATGAGGCGCCGATCCTTATCAACATGGTAATAGATACCGTAGTGCGCACAAAAAAGGACGCGGCAGTCGACCGGCGGGCGGGCCGATTCGTAGGCGGGGTCGTATTTCTCGCCGTAGAAGGGGTGTAGCGCAAGCAGGTCGATTAGCGTCTCGATACGGCTAAGGATGGCTTGAGAACGGATGTCGGCATAGGCGTACAGAGCCTCGTCGGTCATCTCGATTTCAAAGGGCTCTGGGGTTTCGTCGCAGGCGTCGGGCTCGCCGTTGACCTGCGGGTTATTCTCCATAGCGAGCTGTCCGGATTCGCTCGGCGTCCTGCTTGGCCTGCTTCCACGGGCGCGTGCGGCCGTTGAGCATGTCGTCGTAGCCGCGCGAGATCGCCCGCTGCACGCGCTCCTCGCGCTCGCGGATCGCAGAAAGCGCCCGCGCCTGGCGGTCGAACTCCTCGGCGTCCATCACGACGAGCGAGGCAGTGCCGTTTTTGGTGAGATAGACGGGCTCGCCGGTCTCGTGGCACGCCTGCGCGATGGGGCCGAGGTTGCGTTGCAGGTCAGAAATTGGCTTCATGAGAGGCATACGCAAATCCTTTCGGAAGATTATACGTAAGATGGTCTGTAGTTTATCACGTAAGCCGGGTCGCGCGGGTTTCGTCTTGCGTAATAATGGATGCCGTGCCACGCGCAGCTGGGGGCTGAATGCACGAAATCGCCGACTAAAAGTTAATCCTATAAAACACCTAGGAATTTCGGGCGCGGGAGCGGCGCTTTCGGGTAGCCTTGTACCTTGTGAAAAACGACAGATGAAGGGGAGACTGTGGACGACTCGAGCTTCAAGGCAATGGCAGAAGAGATTGATGGCCTGTTGGGCATCGACCAAAAGAGATGCGCCGGGCTGCGCGCCGATTCGGTGGCTGTTCGCGGCTATCGCGGCGTTGACAAAGAGACCGGCTCGATCAGCTTCCCTATCTACCAGACGGCCACCTTTGCCCACCCCGGCTTTGGCCAGTCCACCGGCTACTGCTACTCGCGCTGCGGCAACCCTACGCGCTTAGAGCTGGAAAACACCATTGCGGCGCTTGAGGGCGGCCGCAAGGCGATGGCCTTCTCCAGTGGCATGGCAGCCATATCGTGCCTGCTCAAGCTGGTCAAATCGGGCGACCACGTGGTGGTGAGCGACGATCTGTACGGCGGCACGTACCGTCTGTTCTCGCAGGTTTTCGCGCAGTACGGCCTTGAGTTCACCTATGCCGACCTTACAGATGAGAAGACCCTTCGCGACGCGATGCGCCCCAACACGCGCCTGGTCTTTCTCGAGACCCCCACGAACCCCATGATGAAGGTCGCCGATATCGCGACCGTGGCGGCGGTGGCCCACGAGGCCGGGGCTCTTCTGGCCGTGGACAACACCTTCCTTACCATGTACTTCCAGCGGCCCCTGGATTTTGGCGCCGACGTAGTGGTCTACAGCGGCACCAAGTACCTGTGCGGCCACAACGACGTGCTGGCTGGCTTCTTGGTTCTGCGCGACGAGGCTCTGATCGAGCCGCTGTTCAACGCCACGATGAGCGAGGGCAACCAGCTGGCTCCGTTTGACAGCTGGTTGATGATCCGCAGCTTGAAGACCCTGGGCGTGCGCCTGCGCCGTCAGGAGCAAAACGCCCTGCGCATCGCCGAGTTCCTCAAGGCTCACCCCCATGTGACCGAGGTCCACTACGTGGGCGACCCGCAGCACCCCGGCTACGAGCTGTCGCGCCGCCAGACCACTGGCTTTGGCGCCATGATCAGTTTCAAGGTCGACTCGCGCCAGCGGGCGGTCGACGCGCTTGAGCGCACGAAGCTCATCCTGTTTGCCGAGAGCCTGGGCGGCGCCGAGTCGCTTATGACGTACCCGCTGGTCCAGACGCATGGTGCGATACCTGCGCAAATGCGCGACGCCCTGGGCATCGACGAGCGCCTGCTGCGCCTCTCGGTGGGCATCGAGGACGTCGAGGATCTTCTCGCCGACCTCGAGCAGGCGCTGGCGTAAGGGGGCCGCACGTGAACTACGATTTTGAGACGCGCCTTGAGCGCCGCGGCACGGGTTGCCTTAAGTGGGATGCGTACGAGGCTCGCGGGCACACTGCCGATGAGCTGCCCTTATGGGTGGCCGACATGGACTTTCGCGTGATGCCCGAGGCCCTTGAGGCCCTGCAAGAGCGCGTGGCCCACGGCGTCTTTGGCTACACGATGGCAACCGACGCCTACCACGATGCCGTTGCGGGCTGGTTTGAGCGCCACCACGGCTGGCGGCCGGAACGCGACTGGGCGGTGCACGCGCCGGGCGTCGTCTTTGCGCTGGCCACGGCCATTCGCGCCTACACGCAGCCGGGCGATTATGTGGTCATTCAGCCGCCGGTGTACTATCCGTTTAGGTTGATGGTCGAGAACAACGGGCGGCGCGTTGCCAATAACCCGCTGGTACGCGGGGCGGGCGGCCGCTATCAGATGGACTTCGACGGCTTTGAGCGCACCCTTGAGCAGACGGGCGCCAAGCTCTTTATCCTGTGCAGTCCGCACAACCCGGTGGGCCGCGAGTGGACGGCCTGCGAGCTGCGGCGCATTGGCCAGATTTGCCTGGACCACGGCGTCACGGTGGTCTCGGACGAGATTCACGCCGACTTTGCGCGTCCTGGTTTCACGCACGTGCCCTTTGCCACTTTGGGCGAGGACTTTGCGCAAAACGTCGTGCTGTGCACGTCTCCGTCCAAGACGTTCAACCTGGCTGGCCTGCAGATTTGTAACGTCTTTATCCCCAACGAGGGGCTGCGCGCGGCGTTCAAGCGCGAGCTTGGTCGCACCGGCTACGACGAGCCAAGCTGCCTGGGCGCCTGTGCGGCGCAGGCCTGCTACGAGCTGGGCGACGAGTGGTTTTCTCAGTTAAAGGCCAAGCTCGAGGAGAACTATGCCCTGGTAGAGGGTATGGTTGCGCGCACGCCGGGCCTGGCGCTGACGCCCATGGAGAGCACCTACCTGCCGTGGGTCGATTGCTCGGGCCTGGGCCTTGCCGGCGACGACGAGCTGGCCCGCTTTGTGACGCGCGACGCCAAGCTGTGGCTGGACATGGGCACGATGTTTGGCCGCGAGGGCTCTGGGTTTATCCGCTTCAACATCGCGAGCCCCACCGCCATGGTCCAAGAGGCCTGCGAGCGCCTTGAGGCCGCGGTCGAGCGGCTAGGTTAGGCCCGTCTCGGCCTGCGCGGCCCCGCCTGCCGCGCGTCGTGTACATCTCAACACGTACACAACACCCCAAAAACACCCCTACGGCGAGAAAACCGTCCAGTTGTGTACATCTCGACGCGTACACAACTGGATGGCCAATTGGTGTACATAAATCCGAGAAGTGCCACTGACAAAGCCCCTCCTTGTGATGAATGCGTTGGTCATCGCGCAGCCTCCTTACCAGTTCTTCTTGTCTTGAAGGCAGTCGTGGTTGAACTTGCGCTCCTCGACGATGTTGGCAAACCGCTGGATCATCGCCGGGTCGCTGTGGCTAAAGAAGCTCGAGGTCTTGGTGTCGAGAGGGGCGATCTGCGCCAACACGGGGTTCTCAAAGAGGCCGCCGCGGCCCTCGCCAAAGGGCGCCCAGGCCTCGGGTACAACGTTGTACTCGGCCTCCCACTCCTGAAGTTCGACGTTCTGGTTAAGCGGGTGGCGCTCCATCTGGTTGACCATGGGCTTAGGGCTGGTGGAGAAGAACGAGGTCCAGGTAGTCGGCCCCAAGCTTGCGCAGTGAATCCTCGACCGAGGCGCGCGTGGCACCCTCGCCATAGTGCTCGAGCCAAACCTTGGTGGTGATCCACAGGTCCGCGCGGTCGATGCCCGACGCCGCGACGGCCGCGCCCACCTGTTCCTCGTTGAAGTAGCTCTGCGCGGTGTCGATGTGGCGGTAGCCAACCTCAAGGGCGTCGCGCACGCAGCGCTCGCACTCGTCCTGGGTGACCTGGTAGACGCCGTAGCCAAGCTGCGGCGTCTTCACGCCGTTGGAAAGCTCTACGTACCCACATGACGTACACGATGATGCAGGCCTGCTGCGAGGCGAACATGACCTACCAGACGCTCAAGTTCTACTGCAACCAGGGCCTCTGGTGCCCAACGTTAAGCGCGACAAAAACAACCGCCGCGTTTTTGACGAGCGCGACCTGGAATGGATAAAGGGCCTCATCTGCCTTAAGAAGTGCTGCATGAGCATCGATGAGATGCGTTCCTACCTGCAGCTTTGCCTGCAGGGGCCCGAGTCGATCCCCGAGCGCAAGGTTCTTCTCGCCCAAAAACGCGAGCGCCTGGTCGAGCAGCTGGCCGAGGTCCAGGCCAGCATCGACTACATCGACTGGAAGCAGGGTTTCTACGACGACGTCCTGGCCGGCCGCACCGAGTACTACAGCAACTTGCTGCCCAGCGGCGGAGGGGCCAGCGAACAAGGCTGAACGACTTGGGATTGTTAAGAGGCGTTTTCGTTCCGCGTTTGTTTCACTGTTGCGTCATGCGTCCGACCTAGAATGCAGCCAACCAAAATTGGTGTGGATTTTTCTGAACCGCAGGTTCTTTTCGCCACGCACTCACCGCGAGTGCGTGGCGTTTTTATTTAAGGGGGCATCCGTGGTTAGGGCCGAGAAGAGAACCGGCGAGAACAAAGTCGCAACCTCAACCCAAAGCGACAAGATGGGCATCGCGCCCATATCTACCCTGGTGTGGCAGATGTCGCTGCCGCCGCTCATCTCGATGTTCATCCAGTACTCGTACAACCTGGTGGACAGCATGTTCGTGGCGCAGGTGAGCGAGCAGGCCCTAGCTGCCGTCTCGCTGTCGTTTCCCATCACGACGCTGATGAATGCCCTGTCCATCTGGGTGGGCGTCGGCGCGAATGTCCTCATCGCGGGCTACCTGGGGCAGGGCGACCGCCGCCGCGCCAACGAGGCAACAACGCTCGCGCTTTTTGTCTCCCTTGCCCTTGGCGTTGTATCAAACTTTGTAGTTCTTCTCGCCGTAAGACCGTACTACGAGCTGTTCACCCAAAGCCAGGAGATTCTTGAGTGCGGCCTTGCGTTCATGGGCGTCTGCGCGTTTATGCAGGTGCCCAACATGGTGCACATCGCTATCCAGAAGTCCCTGCAGGCAACGGGCAACATGCTCACGCCCATGTGGTTCCAGATTGTGGGCGTGGCCCTCAACTTTGCGCTCAACCCGGTGCTGGTGTTTGGGCTTGGGCCGTTTCCGCGGATGGGCGTCGTCGGCTCGGCCGTGGCGACCGTTTTGGGCTATACGCTTTCGATGACAATTGCGCTGGTGCTGCTCTTCTCGGGAAAGCAGGGGGTGGAGCCGACGCTGCGTGGTTTTAGGCCAAACGCGCGCATGGTCGGGCGAATCTTCTCGTACGGGCTGCCGTCTTTTGTGATGAACGCCCTGGGTTCGTTTATGGTCTACTGCGCGAACCTCTTTTTGGTGGCGTACTCGGATACGGCAGTCGCGTTCTTTGGCGCGTACTTTAAAGTGCAGCAGCTGGTAGTGATGACGACAAACGGCCTGGTACAGGGTACCTTGCCCATTATGAGGTACAACTTCAAGGCGGGCCTTCGCAAACGGCTTGGGCAGACGTTCAAGGTCAGCCTGGCCGCGGCCGTGGCGATGATGCTGGCGGGTGCCCTGCTGGTGGCGGGCTTGCCGGGCCCGATCCTCACTCTCTTCGCCGCCTCCCAGCAGATGCGCCAGCTGGGTGAGGGCGCGATGCGAATAATGGCCGCGGGCTTTGTCTTTAACGGCGCCTCAACGATGATCGCGACGTACGACCAGGCGACCGATCGCGTGGCCCGAAGCATGGCGATTCAGCTCCTGCGGCAAGGCGTGCTTCTCATCCCTCTTATGTGGGTGCTTGATCGGGCCTTGGGCATGACCGGCATCTGGCTGGCCTTCCCCGTAACCGAGATCGTTGTCTGCGCGCTGGCCGTTGTTGTGTCGTCGTGAGTTCTGTACATGTCAAGATGTACAGAACTGCCCCAAATTGCCCTTGTGGCGAGAAAAACGTCCGGTTGTGTACATGTTTAGGTGTACACAACCGGAGCAATGACCGACTTTGGCCGCGGCGCCCTTATCGCCCAATTGCAAGCTCGCGGCGGCGCTGACCTTCTCCGCATGATGCAATTTCGCAATTAACGGGGTAAAATACTGTCAAATATAAAAGAACTACCCCGTTAACGCTCATTATATTGCCGGTTGAGAGGAGACCCAGATGGCTCTGTACAGGCGAGAGAAATATCTGGGCAAGATCAGACCTTTCCTTCATGATGAGAAGATGATTAAGGTCATTGTGGGCGTTCGCCGCTGCGGCAAGTCCTGCATCATGCAGACCATCGCAGGCGAACTCAAGGATGCCGGCGTTCCCGTGAGCAACATCATCTACCTTGACCTCGATGAGAGAAAGAACCGTAAGGTCAAGACCGCCGACCAACTCGAGACGCTCATCGATGCGGCCGCAAAGGCAGCCGATGCATCCTGTACCAAGTATCTATTCATCGACGAGGTGCAAAACGTCGAGGAGTTCGAGCCGCTCATAAATGGCTACCGCACAGAAGGCGGCTGGTCGATATTCCTAACAGGCTCCAATGCCTACCTGCTTTCCGGCGAGCTTGCGACCAAGCTTACCGGGCGTTACCTTGAGTTCGAGGCCTTTACCCTTGATTTCGACGAATACCTGGGCATGAAGCGGATGCTCGGCCACTCGGTGAATCCCAATCTTGATAGTGAGTTTGCCGACTACCTCAGAACCGGCGGTTTTCCCGGTAGCCTTAACTACGAGGGTGATGACCAAAAGAGGCTTTACGTCGAGGGGGTTATCAGCGAGATATTCGAGAAGGATATCAAGCGACGCGTGAAGGTCCGGCATGTCAGCGTCTTCAATGCCGTGCGCGACTACTTGATAAACAACTATGGCGCGACGACTAGCATCACGAACCTGCTTAATTACTTTAACAACGTCGAACATATCCCCATCAAACGTGAGACGCTCAACCGTTACATCCAGACTCTTGTCGACGCGAAGATTTTCTATCGCTGTCAGCGCTTTGACATGAAATCGAGGAAGTCTTTACAGCGCGAGGAGAAGTATTACCTCGCCGATCTTGGCTTCTACTTTGTCGGGAACACCGACAACAGAATCAACTATGGGCCTGCGTTGGAGAATGTCGTCTACCATGCAGCTCGCTCGAAAGGCTATGCTGTGAGCGTCGGGCGTATCGGGGCGCTGGAGTGCGACTTTGTGTTGAGAAAATCGGCGGATGACTACTCGTACGTGCAGGTCGCAATGACCATCGCCGATCGCTCCACCGAGGATCGCGAGTACGCGTCCCTGGAGAAAA
>CAVGOA010000035.1:0-22855 GCA_963630635.1 Paludibacteraceae bacterium | reverse complement strand
CTTGATGAGGGCCGCCCACTCCTCCAGGCTCATGTGCTCGACGTCTGGGATGCGCCGGCGAGAAGAAACCCAGCCCTGCTTATCGGCAGGCTGGCCCGCGATGTCAAAGACAATGCCTGCGACCATGCGGCCGATGGCGGGAGCCGAGGTCAACCCCGGGGACTCGATGGCCGCGCAGTCAACGAAGCCGGGGGCACCCGCTACCTCGCCGATCACAAAGTCGTGGCCAGGCTGGTGGGCACGAAGGCCGCTGAAGGTGCGGATACTGTGCCACAGCGGCACGTCCTTCATGGTGATCGAGGACTTCTCGCGAATCTGCGCAAGGCCGTCTTGGGTCGTGTCGACGCCTTCCTTAGAGTCGATATCCTCGGCGGTGGGTCCAACCAAGATGTTGCCGGCCGTCGTTGGCGAGACCAGCACGCCTTTGCCGTAGGCGGTGGGAAGCGCGAAGACGGTGTGTTTAACGTAGCCTTGGGCCGCGGTGTCCAGGACAAAGTACTGGCCACGGCGTGGGGTGATGGTCATCTCGTTGCCCGGCTGGCATACCAGGTTGTGGATCTCATCGGCGTAGACACCGGCGGCGTTGACTACAATAGAGGCCGTGACCTGCGCTTCATTTGAAGAGACAAGCCACTTGTCGCCGGCTTTCTCGACGCCGGTCACCCGTGTGTTAAAGAGGAACTCGACGCCGTTCAATGCCGCGACCTCGGCCAAGGCAACGGTAAGTTGGAAGGGATTAACGATGCCTGCCGTGGGCGCCCAAAGCGCGCAGACGGCCGCGCCGGATACGTTTGGCTCCATCGCGCAAAGCTCGTCTCGCTCAACGATGCGCAGGTCGCAGACCCCGTTAGCAATGCCGCGGGCGAGAAGGGCCTCAAGGTTGGGGCGCGTCTCTTCGCTGGTGCACACGACCAGAGAGCCGATTTGGTCGAAGTCGACGCCCAGCTCTTCGCAGAGACCCGGCATGAGACGGTTGCCCTCGACGTTAAGGCGGGCCATCAACGAGCCCGTCTGGGCGTCGAAGCCCGCGTGGACGATGGCCGAGTTGGCCTTTGACGTGCCGCAGCACACGTCGTCTGCGGCCTCTACAACGCAGACAGAAAGTTGCTTCTTTGATAGCTCTCGCGCTATCGCGCAGCCGCTCACGCCTGCGCCGATGACACATACGTCGTATGCCGAGCTAAACATGAACCCCTCCCAAGCTAAAGACGGCAGTGAGATTACTCTGCCCGCTTGGGAGGGGATTTTTTCGTCTCTCTTGGTAAGCGGCGTGAAATCGGGCGCGTACGGAGGCGGCTAACCTTGGCCTAACAACTCCGAAAGCTCGAGCCACTCTTCCTCTAATGACTCGATCTCTGCCTCGCAGGCGTCGATCTTGGCCTGCGCGTCCATTAACGCCGAGAAGTTCGATGGATCGACCGTGGCCATCTGGGCGCGCAGGCGCTCAGGCTCTCCGTCGAGTTTCTCCAGGCGACGGGTCACGGCGTCAAAGCGCTTCTTGCGCTCGCGGCGCCCTGCGTTCGAGAGGCCCTTCTCGGCAGGAGCGCCTGTCGCGGTCGCGGCACCGGCGCCGGACACACCCTCCTGCCTGGGCTTCGTTTGCTTTGCGGCCGGGGTTGCGGCCGCCTTACCCGCGCCCGCATTGACGAGCTCGAGGTACTGGTCGACGCCGCCCGGCATGTGGGTCAAGGTCGACCCCATAAGGGCAAACTGGTCGTCGGTCACGCGCTCGACCAGGTAGCGGTCGTGCGAAACCACCAACAAAGTCCCTGGCCAGGAGTCCAGAAGATCCTCGAGCACAGCGAGCATGTCGGTGTCCAGGTCGTTGCCCGGCTCGTCGAGCACCAGCACGTTGGGCTCGTCCAAGATGACGCAGAGAAGGGCCAGGCGACGCCTTTGGCCGCCCGACAGATCGGCCACAAAGCTCTGCAGCTCTCGCTGCTCAAAGCCCAGGCGCTCGCAGAGCTGCGTGGGCGACAGCATCTTGCCTCCCACCATGTAGGCGTGCTTGTAGCGCGACAGAATCTCGAGGATTCGCCAGTCCTGCTTGTCAGACAGCGCGTCGAGCTGCTGGGACATCCAGCCAAACTTGACCGACGCGCCTATCTCGACGCGCCCACGGGTGGGTTCCAGGCGCCCCGTCATAAGCTGCAGCAGCGTCGACTTGCCCGCGCCGTTGGCGCCCAGAATGCCATAGCGGTCGCCGGGGCCAATAAGCCAGTCCAGGCCCTCCACCACGGGCGCCTGCGCGCCCGGATAGGTGAAGGAGACATCCTTCATGGTGATGACTTTTTTGCCCAGGCGGCTCACGGCAAGGCGCTTGAGCTCCAGCGGGTTTCTCAGCGGCGGGTCGTTGGCAATGAGCTCGCGGGCCGCCTCGATGCGAAACTTGGGCTTGCTCGTGCGCGCCTTGGCGCCGTGGGCCAGCCAATTGAGCTCTTTTCTCAGCGTGTTCTGGCGGCGCTCCTCGATCACGGCCGCCTGGCGGTCGCGCTCGCAGCGCTGCTGGATATAGGCCGAGTAGCCGCCCTCGAAAGGCGTGACGGTGCGGTCGTGGACCTCCCACATGCCAAGGCAGACCTCGTCCAAGAACCAGCGGTCGTGCGTGACAACAAGAAGGGCGCCCTCCCCTGCCTGCCAGCGCCGCTTAAGGTGGTTGGCCAGCCATTGGATGGCCTGCATGTCAAGGTGGTTGGTGGGCTCGTCCATAAGGATGACGTCCCAGGTTCCCACCAAAAGGCGCGCGAGGTCGCAACGCCTGCGCTGGCCTCCCGAGAGCTCACCCACAAGGCCCATCCAGTCAAGGTCGCCAATAAGCTCGTCGATGATCTGGCGGGTCTTGGGGTCTGCCGCCCAAATGTACTCGGGCGTATCGCCAACGACGGCCTGGCAGACGGTCTGCGTGTCCTGCAGCTGGTCGGTTTGCCCCAGCCAGCCCACGTGGATGCCGCCGCGCCAGGTCACCTGGCCTGCGTCGGGCTCGACGCTGCGGTTTACGATCTGCAGCAGCGTGGACTTGCCGTCGCCGTTCTTGCCCACAACGCCAATGCGGTCGCCCTCGTGGATGCCGCAGGTAAGGTCGTCAAGCACCTTCTTGTTGGGCCATTCGTGGGCGACGCGCTCTAGGCCTATGAGGATTCCCACTAGTTACTACCACCTTTTATGCGCGGGCCAGCAGCAGCGCGCGGGTCTTGTCCAGGATAATGTCGGCCACGGCGTCCAAGGGCAGGGTCTCGTGGTCCTCTATGCCGTCGCAGGTCACAATGCTGATGCGGCTGGTGTCGGCCCCAAAGGTCGAGTCGGCGCGCGAGACGTCGTTTGCCACGATGGCATCGGCGCCCTTAGAGGCAAGCTTGGCCTTTGCGTTGGCGAGAAGATCGTTTGTCTCGGCGGCAAAACCAACTACCACGCGCTCGCCCTTTTGCTCGCAAAGCTCGCGCAGGATGTCGTGGGTCTCGATCAACTCAATGCGGTCCAGGCGCTCGTGGGCCTTCTTGAGCTTGTGGTCGGCGGGGTTGGCCGGGGTGTAGTCGGCCACGGCGGCGGTGCAGATGGCGGCGTCGCAGCCGGCAAAGGCGGCCATGCTCGCCTCGTACATGTCGCGGGCGCTCACGACGTCGATCTTGGAAGCGCCCTGCGGGGCCTCGATGCTCACCGGGCCAGACACCAGCACGACCTGCGCGCCGCGCGCGATGGCGGCTCGCGCGATGGCGTAGCCCATCTTGCCCGTGGACGAGTTGGCGATGTAGCGCACCGGGTCGATGGCCTCGTGCGTGGGGCCGGCGGTGATCAAGATGCGGGTGGCGAGAAGGTCCTTGACCTGCGGCTTGTTTGAAAGCGAATCAAGGGCGGCAGCGACGATCGTCTCGACGTCCGCCAGCTTCCCCGCACCCACGTCACCACAGGCAAGGCGGCCTTCAACGGGCAGGACAAACCTGACGCCGCGCTCTTGCAGAGCCTTGACGTTGGCCTGGGTCGCGGGGTTTTGCCACATGTGGACGTTCATGCCCGGCGCCACCATGACGGGGCAGGCGGCCGCCAAGAGTGCGGCGCTCACGCAGTCGTCCGCCAAGCCGCAGGCCATCTTGGCCATGACGTTGGCAGTCGCCGGCACAACCAAGGCCAGGTCGGCCCACTCGGCAAGGTCGACGTGTGGGATGAAGGTCTCGGGGTAGGCATAGAGGTCGTCTGCCACGGCGTGGCGCGTGAGGGCCTCGAAGGTCGACTTGCCCACAAAGCGCTTGGCGTCGGCCGTCATGGCAACGCGCACCTCGCAGCCGGCCTTTTGAAGGCCGCGCAGGACCTCGCAGGCCTTATACGCGGCGATGCCCCCGCAGACGCAGAGAAGAACGCGGCGCTGGTCGCACGCGGTCAACTCGTCGCCCGTTGCCATTAGAGGTTCTCCTCGTCCTCGCAGATGAGGATGCGGTGGCAGTACGGGCACTCGGTGATCTGCGGGCCGCGGGAGAGGTCGTGGTAGAGGCTGGGCTGCAGCTTGACGCGGCAGACCGAAGGAACGTTCATCGTGAGGGTCTCGACAGCCAGGCCGCCAAAGCGCTTGCGGGCGGTCTCGTAGGCAGACAGGTGCTCGGGCGCCACGTCAGAGGCCAGGCGCTCGCGCTCGCGGGCGCGCTCGGTGATGCGGGCGCGCAGCTCGGCGGACTGCTCATCATAGGACTTCTGGGTAGCGTCCTTCTCCTCTTCCAGCTTGTCCAGGGTGAGGTGGGCGTTCTTCTCGGCCAAGACAAGCTTGTCGAGGTTGGCCTGGTAGGTGGGGCGCTCGTACTCGCACTTCTCGATGCGCTTGGCCAAAGAGGAAAGCGACAGGTCGTAGCTGCGGATCTCGCGGTGGGTGTGCTCGCCCTCGGCGGCCTCGGCGGTCACCTGCTCCTTGACGTCAAGGTAGTGGGCGTAATCGGCGTCCAGGTCCTCAAGGGCAAGCTCGGCGTCCTTGCGCTGGCCCACGATGCGGGTGA
This sequence comes from Paludibacteraceae bacterium, assembly GCA_963630635.1. Classification (GTDB taxonomy): domain Bacteria; phylum Actinomycetota; class Coriobacteriia; order Coriobacteriales; family Atopobiaceae; genus Paratractidigestivibacter. The sequence goes on along the minus strand of CAVGOA010000035.1, from coordinate 17,879 downwards.
GCTCGCTTTGGATCTTCTTCTTGGCAAGCTCGATGGTCTGGAGCTTCTTCTGCTGCGGCAGGCCCTTCAAGGCCTTGGCGTCGCGCAGCTGGTCGAGGTCGACCTCTTGAAGCTTGAGAAGAGAAGCGGCTTCGCTCATGTGTGTCTCCTTTTTGTGGCGGGCGCGCACGGCCCGGTTGGTAACCTATTTGTGCAAAGAAACGATATCGAGAAGTGCCTGGGCAAAGGCATCCAGATCCTCTTGGGCCACGCGCTCGTCAAACGAGATGCGCAAAGAGCCCAGGGCGGAGTTTCGCGGGATACCCATGGCAGACAAAACGTGGCTGGGGTCGAGCGAGCCCGACGAGCAGGCCGATCCCGCCGAGACCTCGAAACCCCGCTGATCGAGCTTCAAGATCATGGTCTCGGAGTCAAGGCCGGGCGCCATGACGCTCACGATGCCAGGCAGCCGGTCTTGCCCCACTTGAGTGGACACCGTGGGGACGATGCCGGTACCCGGTGCACAAAGCACCTGGTAGAGAGCTTGCGCGCGCTCGGCGCAGGCCGGGCGGGTCTGAGCCAGGTTAGCGGCGCACCACTTGGCCGCCGCCGCGAAGGCCAAGGCCCCGCGAACATCCTCGGTGCCGGGGCGCTTGCCAGCTTGCTGTCCCCCGCCGTGCAGCATGGGGCTAACGGGCACGCGGCCGCGCACGGCCAAGGCTCCCACGCCCACCGGGCCGCCGATTTTGTGGGCGGCGATGCTCACGGCGTCAACGCGCTGCAGGTCAAGGGGTATGCGCCCAAAGGCCTGGATGGCATCGGTGTGGAAGAAGGCGCCACAGGCGCGGGTTGCCTGAGCAAGTGCGTCCACGGGCTGCACGACGCCGGTCTCGTTGTTGGCAGCCATGACGCTTACCAAGGCAACGTCGTTGCCAAGGGCCTCTACCAGCGCGTCCTGGGCGACCATGCCCTGCGCGTTGGGGCGCACAAGGTCCACGGTGAAGCCCTGCCCGCGCAAAACGGGTGCCAGGTCAAGTACCGAATCATGCTCGATCGCCGAGAAGACCACGCGCGTGCGGCGCGAGTCCTTGGCGCGTACCCCGGCCGCAATGCCGAGAATCGCCAGGTTGTTGCTCTCGGTGCCGCCGGATGTGAACACGACGTCAGAGGGCCTAAGGCCGCCCCCGAGGGAACGAGCGATGTCTGCTCGCGCGCCGTCAAGGGCACGGGCCGCCTTTCGACCCAGGCTGTGCAGCGAGTTGGGGTTGGCACCAGCAAAATCGCTGTTCTCGTAGCCAAGCTCTGCCTGCGTTACCTGCTCTCTTCTGGGCGCCGAGGCCGCGTAGTCAAGATATACGGTTTTTTGGGGCATGGGGTTTAGGCCTTCTTCACAAGTCCGTCGTTGCCAGCGGCGCGGATACCCGCGATGGCCTGGGCCCGGTCTGCGGCGCCAAAGACGGCGCTGCCGGCAACCAAGACGTCTGCGCCGGCGGCACACACATCGGCCGCGTTGGCGGCGCTGATGCCGCCGTCGACCTCGACCATGGGGCTCACGCCGTGCTCGGCGCACAGGGCGCGAACGCGGCGCAGCTTCTCAAGCGAGGTAGGGATGAACTTCTGGCCGCCAAAGCCGGGGTTCACGGTCATGATCAAGACCATGTCGACCTCGTCGATGATGGAGTCAAGGGCCGACACGCTCGTGCCGGGGTTGATGGCCACAGAGGCCAGCGCGCCCTTCTCGCGAATAAGGTTGCATAGGCGGTTGGCGTGGTTGGTGGCCTCCATGTGGAAGGTCACGATATCTGCGCCAGCGGCCAAGAACTCGGGCACCATCTGGTCGGGGTTGGTGATCATAAGGTGGACGTCGACGGGCAGGTCGCTCGCGCGCTTGGTGGCCTTCAAGATGTCAAGGCCAAAGGTGATGTTGGGCACAAAGTGGCCGTCCATGACGTCGTAGTGGATGTAATCGGCGTCATGGATGCTCTCAAGCTCGGTTCCGAGCTTGGAAAAATCGGCAGAAAGCACGGACGGCGCGATACGAACCTGATCAAGCATGCGAGTCTCCCCTCTGGCCGGCCGCGGCCATTCCGTAAAATTCCTCTCGAGGTAATCTACCAAGAAGCGATTCCTTGGCGCTCTCGATATCGATTCCGTTCAAAAGAACATCATGAACCGCCTTGGTGATGGGCACCTCGATGTTCTTCTCTTGCGCCAGGTCCAAAATGTTGGCGGCGGCGCGGGCGCCCTCGACCACCATGCCGGTGCGCTGCTCGTACTGCGCCAGGCTCTCGCCGCGCACGACCGCCTCGCCAAAGGTGCGGTTGCGCGAGTGCTCGGACGTGCAGGTGGCAACCAGGTCGCCCATGCCAGCAAGGCCCATTGGCGTCATAGGGTCGCCGCCAAGAGCTGCGCACACACGGCTTATCTCGGCGATGCCGCGGGTCATGATAACGGCCAAGGTATTGTCGCCCGCGCCCAGGCCGGCCGCGACGCCGCTGGCAATGGCGATGACGTTTTTCACCGTGCCGCAGACCTCGACGCCCGTGACGTCTTGGCTCACGTAGACCCTAAAGCACGGGTTGGCGGCCAGACGGGCAAACGTCTTGGCGCACTCGAGGTCAGATGAGGCGCAGACGGCAGCCGAAACTTGCCCTTGGCAGATCTCCTCGGCGTGGTTTGGTCCAGAGAGAACGGCTAGGCGAGAAACCCCGCCCAGCTCATCGGCCGCAACTTCGAGCATGAGCTTGTGCGTTGTGGCCTCCATGCCCTTGGTAAGGACTACGACAGGCACCTCGGCGTCCAAGTAGGCCGCGAGCGCCTTACAAGTGGCGCGCAGGTAAAGCGACGGCAGGGCCAAGACCACGGCTTGGGCGTCGAGAAGAGCGTCGGCGTAGCTGGCCGTGGCGTACACGTTGGCGGGCAGCGCATAGTCAGCGAGGTGCGCGGGGTTGACGTGGCGCGCGTTGATGGCTTTGGCCGTCTCTTGGCGGCGGCACCACAAGACGACCTGCGACGCGTTTCTTGCCGCAAGGCCGGCAAAGGCAGTGCCCCACGAACCAGAACCAATGACCGCGACCTTGGCAAACTCGCTACTCACGCTTGTCCTTGTCGTCGTGGTGGAAGGTGAACTTGCTCTCGGTGCCGGTCATTAACTTCTTGATGTTGCCGCGGTGCGCCCAGATAACGACGATGGCCACCAAAGCCACGGGCACGATCGAGGCCGGCGGAAAACCAAAGACGGCGCACCAGATGGGCAGCGAGATGGCTGCGCAGACCGACCCCAGCGACACGTAGCGCGACGGCACGGCAAAGGCGATGAAGACTGCCATGAGGCCAGCGCCGACCGGCCAGTAGAGGCCCAGTGCCGCGCCGAAGCCCACGGAGATTCCCTTACCGCCGTGAAAGCCCAGGTACGGAGAGAAAATGTGCCCAAAGACGCAGCCCAGATAGACCACCGACATCGAGGCGCCAAAGGCTGTGGTGTGCTCTAGTGCCGCGACGTCTCCGCCCAGGCAGATGGTTGCGATGGCAAAGCGGGCCGCAACCATGCAAACCAGGCCTTTACCCAGGTCACACAGCAGCGTCATGACAGCGGCCTTCTTGCCAACGCTTCTGGCCACGTTGGTCATGCCGATGTTTCCCGACCCCGTCTTGCGCACGTCGACGCCGGCTTCCTTGTTGGCAATGAGAAGGCCAAAGGGAATCCCGCAGATCAGAAACGAGATAACGGCCGCGGCCGCGGTAACCAAAATCACTAGCGCTCATCCTTGTCGTACTTAAGGCGGAACTTCATGCGGATAGGCGTGCCCTTAAGATCAAAGCGGGCACGCAGGCGGTTCTCGACGAAGTGCTGGAAGTTGTCGTCGGCCAGATCGGGCGCGTTGCACCAGAACGAGATGACGGGCGGCTTGGAGCCGGTCTGGGTTGCGTACTGCAGCTTTAGGCGGCGGCCCTTCTCTGACCTGGTGTGGCCACCCTCGCGGATCTCTTGCAGAAGGTCGTTGAGCTCGGAGGTCTTAAGCTCGCGGGCGCGCGCCTCGGCGGCGTCGACGGCCAGCTTCAAGACCTTGTCGGTGGCCCGGCCGGTCATGGCCGAGATGTTGATCCAGGGAATCCAAGAGGCAAACGACAGGCGCTTCTCGATGGACTGGACGATCTTGTCGCGCTGCTGCTCGGTCTCGACCAGGTCCCACTTATTGATGAGGACCACGACGGCGCAGCCGCGGTCGACGGCCATGTTGGCGACCTTCTGGTCCTGCTCGGTCATGCCAACGGTGGCGTCGACCACCAACAGGCAGACATCCGAGCGGTCGATGGCCTGCAGGCCGCGGACCAGCGAGTAGTACTCGATGTCCTCGTGGACCTGGCTCTTCTTGCGCATGCCGGCGGTGTCGACGAGCTTGATCTTCTGGCCCTGCCACTCGATCATGGTGTCGATGGCGTCGCGTGTGGTGCCGGCGACGTCGCTCACGATGGAGCGCTTCTTGTTGGCCAGGCGGTTTGCCAGCGAGGACTTGCCTGCGTTGGGGCGGCCGACGATAGCGAGCGACAGGACGCCCTCGTCCTCGTCGATGCCATCGTCTTCGGGCAGGGCCTCGACAATAAGGTCGAGAAGGTCGCCGGTGCCGTGGCCGTGGGTGGCCGAGATGGGCATGGGCTCGCCGCAGCCCAGGGAGTAGAAGTCCCACAGGTTCTCGTTGTCGCGGGCGGGATTGTCCTTCTTGTTCACGCACAGGAATACGGGCTTGTCGACCTTGCGCACAATGCGGGCGACCTCCTCGTCCTCGTCGGTGATGCCAACGGCACCGTCGACCAAAAAGACGATGACGTCGGCCTCCTGGCAGGCGAGAAGGGCCTGCTCGCGGATGCGCGGGGCAAAGACGTCCTTGGACTTGATGGACTCGATGCCGCCGGTGTCGATGAGCTTGAAGGCGCGGCCGTTCCAATCGGTGTCGTGGTAAGAGCGGTCGCGGGTGACGCCGCGAGACTCGTGGACGATGGCCTCACGGGTCTCGCAAAGACGGTTGACGAGCGTAGACTTGCCGACGTTAGGGCGGCCGACAACAGCTACGACGGGCTTAGACATGGATTCTCCTTGCTAATAGGCATACAGATTGCATATTAGCAGGTCTTCTCGCCGCGTCTGACTTAAGCCAGCTCGTCCACCAGACAATCCAAAAGCTTTCCAGGACTGGGCTCACTGATGAGCGTGCGGGCACCGCGTCTTGCGATCTCTTCGATGATGTGGGCCTGGGTGTCGCCGTCCAAGGTGAGCATGTCGAAGTTGAACATGACCTCGGGCAACATGACGATCGTGTTCGAGAGGTCCTGGTCTAGCTGGGCGAGAAGGTCTTGGCTCACGATCAACCCGGTGACGTTGACGTCGCCGCCAAAGTAGTCGTTGCGGATGGCCTGCACGCGGATGCGGCCCGCAGGGCAGGCCGACTCGGCAAAGACGCGGATGGTCTTCTCTGCGGCTTCTCCGCAGACGAGAAGGACGTCAAGGCCGCGATTTTGCAGGGTCTTCTGGACAAGGGCGCACTCATCGGCGCGCTGTAAGACCACTAGGACGCACTCGTCGAGGAAGCTGCGCAGCATGCCGATGCCGTCGTAGAACTGCGGGTAGCCGTCGTAGGTCTCGGCGGGCGGGACCTCAAGATCGGCGTCCACGTAGAACTCGTCCGAGAGCTGGAAGCGCGTGAGTCCCAGCGTCTTGCGGGCGCGGGCCTGGTAGGGCTCGATCAGGCGCACGACGGCGCGGCTGGCCTCGATGTCGTCCGAGAAGCTGCGGTCAAAGCGCTTGGAGTGCTTGGTGTAGCCCATGGGCACGATGGCCAGGCTCGTGACCTGCGGGTGGTTCTCGACCCAGTCAAGCGTGGCGTGCAGCTCATCCCCGTCGTTTATGCCGGGGCAAAGCACAATCTGGGCATGGACCTCGACGCCGGCCGCGCACAGGCGCTCCAGGACCTCGACGCCGCGGGCGGCGTGGGGACCGATCATCTTGCGGCGCACCTCGGGCGTTATGGCGTGGATCGATACGTTCATGGGAGACAGGCCGTGGCTGATGATGCGCTCGGCGTCGGCGTCGCTCACGTTGGTGAGGGTCACGAAGTTGCCCTGCAAAAACGACAGGCGGTAGTCGTCGTCTCGCAGGGTGAGAGAGGCGCGGGCCTCTTTGGGAAGCATCGCCATGAAGCAGAAGACGCAGCCGTTGACGCAGGTCTGAATGCCGTCGAAGAGGACATCGGTGAACTCGATGCCCCAGTCCTCGCCCGGCTCGCGGTAAAGCTCGCAGGCGGTCGTGGTGTTGTCGGTGGGGTCAAAGACCTCCAACTCGCACCAGCCGCCGTCTGCCTCCCAGTGCCAGTCGATGATGTCGCGCGGGGCCTTGCCGTTTACCGAGACGATCCGCATGCCGGGCTCAATGCCGGCCTCCCAGGCGGGGCTTTGGTCCTCGACCTTTGCGACCCAGGCACCGATGACCTGCTCTTTTGTTGACGCGTAGTCGGCTCGCTTCTGTTCGGCCATTATGCGTTGGCTCCTGCAATCTGCTCAATTGCGGCGCGGACGGCCTCGATGTGGCTGGCGGGCGTGCTTGCGCCGGCAGTGATGCCGATAAACTCGGCACCGTCAAACCAGGCGGGGTCAAGTTCGTCGGCGCCCTCGATGTGATGCGTTGCCGGGCATATCTCGGCGGAGATCTCGGCCAGGCGCGTGGTGTTTGCTGAGATGCGCCCGCCGATGACGATCATGACGTCTGCCTGGGCGGCCAGGTCGGCGCAGGCCTTCTGGTGACCAGAGGTGGCCTCGCAGATGGTGTTCACCACGCGCACTTCCTCGGCGCGTCCGAGAAGCGCGGCCACGACCTTCTCGAGGTTGGCACGCGACTGCGTTGTCTGGACCACGACGCCAATCTTCTTGCACTCGGGAAGGGCCGTGGCCTCCTCGGCCGAGCCAACCACGACGGCGCCGGGGGCATGCGGCAAGGTGGCCTCGACCTCGGGGTGGCCCTTCTCGCCCACAACCACTACCTGATAGTCTTCCTTGTACAAACGAGCCGCAGCTAGATGCACCTTTTTCACAAAGGGGCAGGTGGCGTCTAGGACCTCGTGGCACAGGCTCTGCGCGCAGGCCTGCTCGTCGGGCGTGACACCGTGTGTGCGAAGAAGCAAGGTCTCCCCTGCCGCCTCGGCCGGGCTCGATACGACGCTCACGCCCTTCTCGGCAAGCTCTGCCACCACGCGCGGGTTGTGGATCAAGGGTCCCAAGGTGTGGACGCCCACCTGCGACTTGGCAGCGGCGGCCTCGACCATCTGCAGGGCGCGCTCGACGCCGTAGCAGGCGCCGGCCTCGCTGGCGATAACGACCTTAGCCATGCCTTAGCCCTCCAATGCGGGGTAGGCGCGGCGCAGACCGTCGCGCAGGGCAAAGACCTCGTCCATGCCGCGCTTCTCCATCTCGGCCAGCTGCTCCTTTTTCTTGGGCGCCTGCATGGCCGACCACTCGATTGGCTCGGCCACATCGAGCTTCACGTGCTTACGAAAATGCAGCTTGCGGGCACCGACGACGGCCGTGGGCTGCACAGGCGCCTTGGCCAGCTGGGCGATAAGCGCGTAGCCACCGTGGACCTCGGCCTGGGCGTCGTCTTTGACGCGCGTGCCCTCGGGGTAGATCAGCAGGCACTCGCCGCGCTGTAAGGCGGCACGTGCACGGCGGATGGCCTTCATGTCGGCCGTGCCGCGCGAGACGGGAAAGCCGCCGACGCGCGAGAAAAGCCAGGTGGCGATGCCGATCTTGTCGAACTCGCTCTTGTAGATGATGCGCGTGTGGACGCCTGCGCGCCACAACACGACGACCATGATCACGGGCTCGAGCATGGACTCGTGGTTTTGTATGATCACGCGGCCGCGGGCATCTTTGGCCAGAAGCTCGGCGTGCTTGACTTCCCAAGGCCACATGAGCTTGGTGAAGGCGTAGCAGGCGGCAACGACGATCTGCATAAGCACACGGGCTGTCCAGGGGAAATCAGCCATGGCGTGGTCATAGTAGTCCTCGTAGGTGTTGCCGGCAAAAGCCCTGAGCTTCTCGCCGTCTTTCTTGGTTTTTGCCTTGGCGCTGTCTTGTGCCACGGGGTCTCCTTGGGTCTTGCGCTTAGTGGGCGCGGCGGGCGGCCAACGCGTCGTTAAGCGAGCAAATCTTATCGACTACCTGGTCAAACGTCATGTCAGACGAGTCTAAGATATACGCGTCGTCTGCCGGCTTCAAAGGAGAGGTCGCGCGGCTCGAGTCGTAGTCGTCGCGACGCTTGAGGTCTGCCAGGATTTTTTGCTCCTCGGCAGGATCTGGCGAGACGTGCGGCTCGGTTGCCAGGTTCTTGCCCAGGCGCTGCACAGCGCGACGACGTGCACGGGCCTCGGGGCTAGCGGTGAGAAACACTTTGACGTCTGCCGTCGGGAAGACGACGGTGCCGATGTCGCGGCCCTCGGCCACCACGTTGGCGCCCTCGCCCACCTTGCGTTGCAGCTCAACCATGACCTCACGCACGGCGGGGTTTGCCGAGACGGGCGAGACGGCCAGCTCGACCTCGGGCGTGCGGATGATGCTCGTCACGTCGCGGCCGTTGGCAAAGACCCTCTGACCGTCCTCGGACGCCGCGAACTCGATTTTGATCTCGCGGGCAACCTGGGCCACGCGCTTAGCGTCCTCGGGGTCGATGCCCTGGTAGAGGCACTCGGCGGCAACCGAGCGATACATGGCGCCGGTGTCGAGAAAAACCAGGTCGCACTCCTTGGCGATGGCGCGTGCGATGGAAGACTTGCCCGAGCCCGAGGGCCCGTCGATAGCGACGATCATATCTATCCTTTCAAGGTGTTTGGCAACCTTTGAGTATACGTGTATTTAGCCCCTGTTGCAGGCGGCCATGACGGCGTCGACCTCGGCTTGCGTAAGATCGCGCCACGAGCCCTCGGCCACGTTGGTCAAAGTAAGGGGCCCAAAAGCGTCGCGGTGCAGGCGCAAGACCTTGTGTCCGGCTGCGAGCATCATCTTTTTGACCTGGTGTTTTCTTCCCTCATGGATGGTAAGGCCCACCACCTGGTTGGGACGCCCGATCCGGTCTGCGCCAACGCCGTTGGGGGCCACCAGCTTGAAAAGCGGGCTTCTCGGCCCCAAGATCTCGACCTTGGCGGGAGCCGCGATGCCGTCTTCCAGCTGGATTCCGGCCTCAAGGCGCGCGATCTGCTCGCCAGTAAGCTCGCCTTTGACCAGGGCCACGTAGTGCTTGGTCACGTGATGCGAGGGGTGCAAGAGTTCTTGGCCCGCGTCGCCGTCGGTCGTGAACAACAGAAGCCCCGTGGTATCAAAGTCAAGACGGCCCACCGGGTAAAGGCCGGGGTAGTCTGCCGTGGGAACAAGGTCTGCCACACAGGGGCGGCCCTGGGGGTCGCTCATGGTGGTGAGATATCCCGCCGGCTTGTAGAGCATGAGATAAGCGGGCTTCTCGTGGATCGAGCACTCGATGCCGTCCACGGTCACCACGTCGCAGTTGGGGTCGACCTTGCTGCCCAACTCGGTCACGACCTGGCCGTTCACGCGCACGCGGCCCTGCGTCATCAGGCGCTCGGAGCCGCGGCGGCTGGCCACGCCGGCGCGGGCAAGAAAGCGCTGCAGGCGCATGGGCACGATCTTCTCGCCGTCTTGGAGCATGACTAGTTTTCCTCCGTGGGCTGATCGTCGGCGAGAAGCTCGCTCTCCTCGTCAAGGTCGTCGGCCGTCTCTTCCAGGGTCGAAGAGATCTGGCGGCCAGAGAGCCTCTCGCGGATGAAGCGCTTGGACTCCTCGTCGGGAGCGAAGTCCTCAAGGGGCGGCAGGTCCTTGATCGAGCGCAGGCCAAAGCGCTCGAGGAACTGGCGCGTGGTGCCAAAGAGCACGGCGCGGGTACGGTCGGGCTCGTGGCCCACCTCGCGTACCAGGCCCTTCTCCTTAAGCGAGCCAATTACGCCATCGGAGTTGACGCCGCGGATGGCGCGCACACCCTCGCGGGTGACCGGCTGGTGATAGGCAATGACGGCCAGGGTCTCAAGCGCAGCCTGTGACAGGCGTCGGGTGTCCCAAGAGACAACGTAGTCGGCCACCTGGTCGTGGTAGGCGGGGTGGGTGAACAGACGCCAGCCGCCGGCAACCTCGCGCAGTTGGAAGCCACGGTTGGCGTCGGAGTATTCGGCAGAGAGCTCGGCCAAGGCACCTGCCACCTCGCCGGGGGCTGCACCCGTCACCTTGGCCAGGTCAACGGCCGAGACAGAGTCGTCAGACACCAACAGCAGCGCCTCGAGCATGCCCTTCAGGCTGCCGGAATCGATTTTAGTTAGGTCTTCCATGGGCTACTCCCCTTGCGTGTCTGTCTGGTTGGCCATCTTTTGCAGGGCCTCCTTGGCCTCGGCGGCGCTTTGAATCTCGGCATCGGCCCAGTCCTCGTCGAGCTCGGCCAGGACCGAGTCGTCAAGCTCAAAGGCCTCGGCGCCCTCGATGTGCTCGATCTCTATCTCGCCAAAGATCTCGTTTTGCTTGACGCTAATCATCCCGCGCTTAAAGAGGTCGAGAATGGCCAAGAAATTGACGACCACGATCTCGGGCGAGTCCTGGCCGTCCAAAAGCTCGCTAAAGGTCAACTTGCCGCGGCCGCGCACCAGGCGGTCGACCGAGGCCGTGGTCAAGGCCACCGGCAGGCGGCGCGGCGCGATGTGCTCGGCCTCTAAAAGGAAGGTCTCGCGCTTGCTGTCGATGTCGGCGCAGATGACGGCCAGGCTGCGCAGAGAAATGCCTTCCAGGTAATCGGGCATGAGGCCTAGGAAATCCGGATCGGGGCCAACGGTGCGCGGTATCATGCGACTTTCTGCCTCGGCGCGGGCCCCCAAGGCGGCGCCAGCCGCACGAAACTGCTTGTAGGCGATCAAGCGGGCGATAAGGACCTCACGGGCCTCGTCGGCCGTCAGGCCCTCTAGCTCGTCGTCATCCTCAAAGTCATCGGTCTTCTTGATGGGCTCGTTGGGCACAAGCGAGGCCGCTTTTATGTCCAGCAAGGTCGACGCCACCAGAACAAAATCGCTCGCCACCTCAAGGTCGAGGTCTTGCATGCGCTCGACCTCTTCCAGGTACTGGTTGGCGACCTCAGAGATAGAGATGGAGCCGATGGTCACTTTCTGGCGGTTGACCAGCTGCAGTAAAAGGTCGAAGGGCCCCGAGTAGGCCTGCGTGCGAACCTTGTAGCTCATCTAGCCCACCGCCACAGAGATGAGCAGGTCATAGAGGTTGCCGGCGGTAAAGTCCAGGTAGATGGACAAGGGGTCAATGGGCAAAAGGTACGGCAGACCGTAGAGCAGAATAAGCAGAATCGGCATGGCGTAGGCCTGCAGCGCGTAGTACTTCTCGCGTGCCTGGCCCTTAAGGAACGGCATAACGATTTTGGAACCGTCAAGCGGCGGCAACGGAATAAGGTTGAAGAAGGCCAGGCATAGGTTCACGTAGATATACGTGGTAAGGATGCGGATCGCCCAGCGCACGACCTCGTACGGAAGGACGCCGTTGACGTAGGCGTTTGTCAGTGGCGTGTAGACGGCAGCCAATATCGCGCAGCCGAGAAGTGCCTGCAAGATGTTGGAAACGGGACCAGCCAAGGCGACAAAGACCTCGTCGCGGTCGCGATGCTTCAAGTTGTACGGGTTATACGGCACGGGCTTCGCAAAGGCAAACATGGGCCCGCCCATCGCGGCCATGAGCAGCGGCAACACGATCGAGCCAAAGCCGTCCAGGTGCGCCCGGGGGTCAAGGGTCAGGCGACCGGCTCGCTTGGCCGTCTGGTCTCCGCACTTAAGGGCGACCCAGCCGTGGGCAACCTCGTGCACGATGGCCGAGAACATGACAAGCACCACCGAGACGACGATGGAGATGATCCTATCGGTCGAAAGCAACGCGTCTCCCCTCTTGCGGGCGGCGGCGCCATGACGTGGACGCCTTGGCCAAGAGCCACTCGACGACCAGCAACAAGACGCAGGTCAGCGCAAAGTCGCCGCGAAAGGCTCCGCCAAAGGGCGTCTGGAAGACGAAGAGGCCCGAGATTGCTTGCGGGATGAGGCTTGTGACCAGCCCGTTTACGCCCAGGAGCGCGGCGCGAAAGCGAAAGTTGCCCAGCGCGTCAAGCACGGTGAGAAGACACAGGCCCCAGGCCAGCAGGCGCACGACGTACGAAGAGAGCTTTAAGGCCTTAGGCATTTGCGGCCCCCTCGATCAGCTCAGAGAGCTCCAGCCACTCTTCCTCAAGAGACGGGATTTTCTTCGAGAGCGCCGTGTACTCTTTCATGCACTCGTCGAACTTGGCCGAGTCGTTGTACAGGGCCTCGTCGGCCATGAGGTCCATAAGCTGCTGGTAGCGCTTACGGGCAGGCTCAAGGGCGGCCTCGACCTCGCGCAGGCGCTTCTTCTCGCCCTTGAGGGCCTCGTTCCTGCGCTTGCGCTCCTCTGCCTCGGCGCGGCGCTGTTCCTTGGTCTTAACGTTGCGGCCGGCGGGAGCGGCGGGCGCGGCGGCGACCTGGGCGCCCTTGCCGGCTGCCTGCGGCGCCTGCGCGGAGCCCGCGGCCTCAAGGGCACGGCCCTCAAGCTCGGCTCGCTTGAACAGGTAGTAGTCGTAGTCGCCGTCGTAGAGCGTGACCTTGTGATCGCGCACGTCCACGACCTTGTTTGCCACGGCGCGCACCAGGTGCTCGTCGTGCGAGATCAAGACGATGGTACCCGGGAACTCAACCAAGGCCTGCTCAAGGATGTCGACCGAGTCGATGTCCAGGTGGTTGGTAGGCTCGTCCAAAAGAAGCAGCGGGTTGGGGGCCACCAGCATCTTAGCCAGGGCCAGACGTGCTCGCTCGCCGCCCGAGAGAACGCCCACGCGCTTCTCGACGTCGTCGCCGTGGAACAGGAAGGCGCCCAGAAGGCGGCGCTCCTCCAAAGTTGTCCAACCCGGGGCTACCGAGTCGATCTCGGCCATGACGGTGTTAGACTCGTTGAGCTCTTCCAGCTGGTGCTGCGCATAGTAGGCCTGGGTAACGTTGAGGCCCATCTCGCAGGTGCCGGCGTCAAGGCCCAACTTGCCGTTGATGACCTTCATGAGGGTTGACTTACCGGCGCCGTTGGGGCCAACGAGGGCCACGTGGTCGCCGCGATAAAGGGTAAGGTCGGCGTCTTTCCACACCAAGTTCTGGTCAAAGGACTTGGTTCCGCCCTTGACGCTTAGGACCATGTCGCCCGTGCGCGGAGGCTCGGGAAAGTGGAAGTGCGCCTTCTTGGTGCCCTCAGGCAAGATCACGAGCTCGCTTTTGATCTGCTCGATCTTCTTCATGCGCTCCTGGGCCTGGGCGGCCTTGGTGGGTTTGTACCTAAACTTGTCGACAAAGACCTGCATGTGGGCTATCTCGCGCTCCTGCGCGGCACGCTTGGCGCGCATCTGCTCGAGGTTGTCCTCGCGTTGCTTGAGATAGCTCGAGTAGTTGCCGGTATAGGTCGTGATGCGACGGTTCTCGACGGCGGCCACGTGGCTCACGCAGGCGTCCATGAAAGCGCGGTCGTGCGAGACGAGAAAAACGGCGCCGTCGTAGTTGGCGATGAACTGCTCCAGCCACTTGACGCTCTCGAGGTCCAGGTGGTTGGTGGGCTCGTCGAGCATCAGCAGGTCGGGGTGGCGAAGCAAAAGCTTGGACAGCGAGATGCGCATCTGCCAGCCGCCCGAGAAGTCCTCGGCCGGTTTGTCGAAGTCCTCAACGGGAAAGCCCAGGCCGGCAAGGATCTGGCGGGCGCGGCTCTCTAGCTCGTAGCCGCCCAGACGCTCAAATCGGTCCTGGGCATGGCCGTACTCCTCAAGAAGGCGGTCGAGCTCGCGGCCCGGCTCGGTGGACGAGATGAGGTTCTCAAGCTCGGCGACGCGCGCCTCGACGCTTTTGATCTCTTGTGCGCTCTCGATGACCTCCTGCAGAGCCGAGCGGTTGCCAAAGAGCTTGGTCTCTTGCTCCAGGTAGCCAATGGAGGTGTCCTTGGCAAAAGAGATCGTGCCCTCGTCGGGCGCCTCGAGGCCCATGAAAATCTTGAGGAACGTGGTCTTGCCCGAGCCGTTGGGGCCAACCAGCGCCCAGCGCTCGCCCGCGTTGAGCTGCAAAGACGCGGACGTGTACAGCACGCGCCCGCCAAAGGACTTAGAGATCTTGTCGGCAAGAGCTATCAAAGCCAAACACCTTGTCTATGTAGATGCGGGGGCGGCCGCCCCCGGCGTTGTTCAAACAGCATTTCATTATACGGGCAAACACGGGCGTTCACATTTTTAGAATTACTCTGCATCCAAGCTTTCGCGGGGCAATGCCGCCAATTTATGTCCGGCTGCTGTGCCTATAATTCAAAGGCTGAATCTATGCTAAACCCACGTCTTCTTACGGAGAAAATCGTGTCCAATCGCTCTGCCTCCACCACGCCCAAAGCGCCCGCGCGCGTCGATGCCCTAGACGGCCTGCGCCTTCTCGCCATCCTGGGCGTCGTGGTCTACCACGCTAACGCCACCTGGCTTCCTGGCGGCTTCTTTGGTGTCACTGTTTTCTTGGCGCTAACCGGCTACCTCACCACGCTCTCGATCCTTAAGAAGGCGCAGAGCAAAGCGGGGTTCGATTACTTCCAGGTTCTTCTCGGCCGCGTAAAGAGGCTTTTGCCTGCGGCGCTTTTTGTTGTGGGCCTTACGGCGGCGCTGTGCGCCTTATTTGCGACCAACCTTTTGTCTAAGGTGAAGTCAGACGCGCTACCAGCTGTTTTCTTTGTCGAGAACATCTTCTATATCGTTCGCGAGGTCTCTTACTTTGCGGCTGCGGGCTTGCCTTCTCCCCTGACGCACCTGTGGTACCTGGGCGTCGTCATGCAGCTCTACATTGTGTGGCCCATCGTTTTGCTCTTTATCATTCGTGCGACCAACTCGCGCCACAAGAGCACCGTGGCCACGGTGGCGCTGGCCGCGATATCCGCTGTGGCGATGGCTGTGCTCTACAACCCGCAGGCCGACACGTCGCGCATCTACTACGGCCCCGATACCCGCGCGGCGGAGTTTTTGGTAGGCGCGGCTTTTGCTATTGGCACCTCGGGGCGCGGGCTTTCTTGGCAGCTCAAGGGGCACAAGGTCGAGCTGCCCGCGATTGCCTACGATGTCGTGGCTGGCGTAAGCCTTGCGGGCCTTGTCGTTCTTTCGTTTGTCGTCGACGGCTACTCGAGCTTCTCGTATCGCGGCGGGTTTCTTCTCGCCGCCGTATTGACCGGCTTGTGCATCTCGTGCCTCTCTAATCCCGGCAGTCTTGTGAGCAAGGTCTTAGGCGCCAAGCCCCTGGCCGTGCTGGGCAAGCGCTCGTTTGCGGCCTACCTTTGCCACTACCCCATCCTCATTGTCTTTAACCCGGCTACCCGCACGACCGAGCTTGCCTGGTGGCAGTGGGCCTTGGAATTTGTGGGCATTCTCGCCCTGTCCGAGGTCATGTATCGCCTCTTCGAGGCGCCAAGAAACAACGCCGTCGAGGGCAAACACGTCGCGCTTGGCCCCGTGAAAGCTCGCCTTTCTATCGGTCTTCTCGCCGATGTCGTGGCTGCCGTGGCCGTCGTTGTCCTTCTTGTCTCGCCCGTCTCGGCCGAGACGCAAAACCCCGCCGCCGTCCAGGTGCCCGATGAAATGATGGAGCAGGTAGCCGAGGAAACCACGACCCCTCAGGACCGCAAGTTCGACATTAGCCAGACCTACTTTGCCGGGACCGCATTTGCGCAGGCCACCGACACGATCAACAATACCTCGCATGCCATCGACGTCTCGACCGGCGCGACCGACGCCTCGGTCATCGTGATTGGCGACTCGGTGCCCAAGGGCGCCGAGACCCAGTTCTACAAGTACTTCCCCAACGGTTACATGGACGCCGCCATTGGACGCCAGCTCTACACCGGCGTTGAGGTCTACCAGTCCTGCCAGGCCGCCGGCTACGACAAGGACATCGTGGTTTGGGCTATTGGCGACAACGGCGTGGCGCGCGAGGACGACGTGCGCGACCTGATCGCGGCCGTCGACCCCAACAAGCAGATCTACATCTGCACCGTGCGCGTGCCGCTGGCGCTGCAAGATATCAACAACGAGCTGTTCAAAGAGATCGCGGCCCAGTACGACAACGTGAGCATCATCGACTGGTACGCCGAGAGCGCCGGTCACGACGAGTACTTCTGGGACGACGGAACCCACCTGCGCCCCGAGGGAGCCGAGGCCTACGTCTTGATGCTGAGAAAGGCCATCACGGGCCGGTAAGGCTTGGTCGAGCTTCGCATGAAAATGCCCGCGCGGTCATTGCGACCGGCGGGCATTTTGTTTAATGGATGCCGCGTTGACGGCCCATCTGATCGCCTACGCGGCGGCGCTTGGCGGGCTTGCGCGACTCGCCGTGCGCGGCGCCTCTTTGTGGTTTGACGTCGCCGTGGGTCTTGTCTGTGCGGCTACGGCGTCGGCGAGGCTGCTTCTTGGCGTCGGTCTTCTCGCCGGGCTTTTCGGAGGGTTTCTTTGCAGGCTTCTTGGCAGACTTGCCGTCACGGCCACCTTCGCCCTTCGCGCCGCCCGCCAGCTTCTTCTTTTTGCGGCGGCTCTTCGCGGGGGCCTCGGCACACAGCACCTCGAGCGCGGGTGGCTCCTCACCTGTCTCCAGCGCAACCTTAGGCTCGTATGCGGGCACTTCTTGCCCCATGAGCTTCTCGATGTTCAAGAGATCCTCGGCGTCGTTCACGGTCACAAAGGTAAGGGCCCAGCCCGTCTCGCCGGCGCGTCCCGTGCGGCCAATGCGGTGGATATAGTCCTCGGGGTCTGCCGGTACGTCGAAGTTGACGACGTAGCGCACGTCCGAGACGTCGATGCCGCGGGCCAGCACATCGGTTGCCACAAGTACGTCGACCTTACCGTCGCGAAACTCCTTAAGGGCGCGCTCACGCTGGTTCTGGTTGCGGTTGCCGTGGATGGGGGCGCAGGTGATGCCAGCCTTGCGCAGGCGGCGGCAGCAGGCGTCTGCGCGGTGCTTGGTGCGCGTGAAGACGATGGCGCGGCTTGCCCCTTCGCTCTCAAGAACCGTGGCGAGAAGGGCGTTCTTTGCCTCAAGAGAGACGGGCAACACAAATTGCTCGATGGTCTCGGCCACGGTGCCCTTGTGCGCGATCTCGACCGTTGCCGGGTCTTTTACCAGGTCCTTGATGCCACCGATCGCGCTCTCGTCAAGGGTGGCCGAGAACAGCAACGTCTGACGCTCGACGGGCGTCTGGGCCACGATTTTTCGCATCTGCGGCAAGAAACCCATGTCAAGCATGCGGTCGGCCTCGTCGAGCACAAGCACATCGACCTCGCCAAGCCTGGCCTCCCCCTGCTCGATGAGGTCCACAAGGCGGCCGGGCGTGGCGACAAGCACATCGCAGCCGCGTCGAAGTGCCTGCTTTTGCGGCTCGTATCCCACGCCACCAACGACGGTGAGGCTGCGGTGCCCGGTTTTCTTCTCAACCACGCGGCAGACGTCGGCAATCTGCTGGGCCAACTCTCGCGTGGGCGTAACCACCAGCATCTTGGGGCCCTTGGCGCGGCCGCCGTGGGCAAGGCGGCTCATCGTGGGCAGCAAGAACGCTGCGGTCTTTCCCGTGCCGGTCTGTGCCGCGGCAAGAAGGTCCTGGCCTTCCAGAACCAAAGGGATCGCCTGCGCCTGGATAGGCGTAGGACTTGCGTATCCAAGGTCCTCGACGGCGGCAAGGACCTCTTTAGAAAGACCGAGCTCGGCAAAGGTCGGCACGGTCTCGTTATTGATTTGGGTCATGTGATTCCTAACGTG
>CAVGOA010000034.1:0-22872 GCA_963630635.1 Paludibacteraceae bacterium | reverse complement strand
TCAAGTTCGTTGGCACATTTGTCGCGTTTTTGATTTTCGTCGCCCGTCGGCGGGGCACTTCCCTACCCCAAAAGGGCCAAAACCTCGCGTTTGGAAGCGAGAAAGGCCTCGGAAAGCTCGAAGGCGTCTCCGGCCGCGCCCATATGGGACATCTCGACCGCGCCGGCAACCGTCGAGGGCACGCCGCCGCGGGGGTCTCCCTGCAAGACAAAGACGCGATCGGCCATAAGGACGGCCTCGTCGACGTCGTGCGTGATCACCACCGAGGCCAGCCCCAAATCGCGGGCCATCTGGCAGTACCAACGCCGGATATCGGTGCGGGTCAAGGCATCCAGCGCACTAAAAGGCTCGTCGAGAAGAACCACGTCGTTGCCCATAAGGTACGTGCGCAAAAAGGCCGCGCGCTGCCGCATACCGCCCGAGAGCTGAGAAGGCCACTTGTTCTCGCAGCCCGCAAGGCCAAAGCGCTCGAACAGCGGCGCGGCCTGCGCGCGGGCCTCGGCCTTCTTCATCCCGCCCAGCACCAGCGGTAGCGACACGTTGTCCAAAATGGTGCGGCTGGGCAGCAGCAGATCCTTCTGCAGCATGTACGAGACCTTGCCGGGCCGCGCCCCCAGGTCCTGGCCATGCAGCAGGACCTCACCGGCCTTCGGCCGCAGCAAGCCAGACAGCGCGTGCAAGATCGTTGTCTTGCCGCACCCCGACTTACCCACGATACAAATGGTTTGCCCGCGCTGCACGGCCAGGTCGATGTCGCTCACCACAACGCGGTCGTCTTCCCAGCCGCAGGTAAGCCCCCGCGCCTCAAGCACCGGGGCCTCGGCGCCAAGGCCTGCCTCGACGTTCTTCTCGACAACCATACTAGTTCAAGTCCTTATGCGTTGAGGTAGCTCAAGTCATAACCCGCGTTGACGTCGAGCTTGTTCTCTACCAGGGAGTTGTCGTTAAGCCAGCCAAAGTAGGCGGCCCAGCGGTCCTTGTCGATGACGCCCCAGCTCTCGGCCTCGGCGGTGTACTCGCCGGCCAAGAACGTCGCGGAAGCCAAGACAAGCTCACTGTCCAGCTCGGGTACCTCTTCGCACAAGATCTTGGCAGCCTCCTCGGGCTTCTCGACGGCAAACTCGTAGCCCTTCTTGACGGCGCGCAGGAAGGCCTTGGTGACCTCGGGGTTGGCCTGGGCGTACTGGGTGTTGGCGGCGATCACGGGCGTGTAGAAGTCAAAGACGTCGTCCATGTCCTTGAAGCTAAAGTAGTTGATGTCGTAGTCCTGGATCTTGGCGTTCTGGACCGCCCAGCCCTCGTAGACCCACACGCAGTCGAACATGTTGGACTTAAGGCCCATGACCTCGTCGTCAACGCTGTAGGGCACCATCGACAGCTTAGAGAAGTCGCCGCCGTCCGACTCCATGACCTGCTTGATCGTGGCCTGCTCGACGGCCATGTCCCAGGTGGTGTAGACGTGGCCCTCCATCTCTTTGGCGCGCGTGATGTTGTCGGCGGCGCGGCTCATGATACCCGAGGTGTTGTGCTGGATGACGGCGGCCACGGCCTCAAAGCCCGTGTTGCCCGCGTCATAGGCGGCCGCAAGGTAGTCCTGGTACGAGATGCCAAACTGGGCCTGACCGGTGCCAATGGCGCCCTCGGCGGTGCCGTCGGCCGGCTGGACGATGGTGACATCCAGGCCTTCCTCGTCAAAGAAGCCCTGGTTCTTGGCTACATAGACGCCGGTGTGGTTGGTGTTGGGGGTGTAGTCCAGGCAGAAGGTCAGCGCGGTCTTCTCGCCGCCGGCAGACGCGTCAGAAGATGCCGTGGAGGCAGCCCCGTTGCCGCCGCCCGCGCCACCGCAGCCCGCCAAGACAAGCGTGGCCGCCGCGGCAAACGAGCCGCCCACAAACGCGCGACGGGAAAGACCGGCGCCAGCTACCTGCGAGAAGTTAAAGTTCTTATCCATGTTAATCATTCCTTTTTGCATGCTTCCAGGGCATGCAGACGTGTTGGAGAAGGTCGACCGCCTTCATAAGCAGCAAAGACAGGGCCGACGTGATGATGATGACCGCAAACATCCGATCGTACTCAAAGTTCTTGCGCACGCGCGTCATGTAGACGCCCAGGCCGGTGAAGCCGCCCAGCCACTCCGAGATGACGGCGCCCACGATGGCGTACGTGGCGCTGATGCGCAGGCCGCTAAAGAACTGCTCGGCCGCGGCCGGCAGCTTGGCCACGCGAAAGATCTGCCACTCGCTGGCGTTCATCGTGCGAAGAAGGTCCACCTGGTCGGGGTCGACCGACCTAAAGCCGCTGGCCAGGGCAACCGTCACCGGGAAGAACGTGGTCAAGATGACGAGAAGGACCTTGGGCAGCAATCCGTAGCCAAACCACAGGACCAAAAGCGGCGCGATCGCCACCGTGGGGATGGTCTGGCTCACCGTGAGCAGCGGCTCGAAGGCCAGGTAGAAGGTCTCGAACTTGTCCATGAGCACGGCAAAGGCAAAGCCCACGGCCACGCCTATGGCCAAGCCCAGCGCGGCCTCGGCCAGCGTGGTCCACATGTGCGACATAAGAAGCGAGAAGTCCGCGACCAGCGCGACCACGACGTCAACCGGGCTGGGCAACATAAAGTTTGGAACCAACCCGGCCGAGCAAACGGCCTGCCAGATCACGACCAGGCCCGCGACCGCGCAGATGGGCGCCACGACCTTCTTAGGCGGCATACGCATGGCGGCGCGCCCCTACGCGACGTTTGCCGAGGTGTGGGCAAACTCCGGGTCGCCGGGGTGGTACTTGCCAACCTTGCGGTCGGTGGAAAGCACGTCTCCGTTGGGCTTGAAGTTGATCTTGGCGTAGGTCATGACGTGCTTGCAGCCGTTGGCCGCGCCCACCAGCTGGCAGTTCTTCAAGATCTCCATGCACTTGTCGTAGTCGCCCTCGATCGCGGTCTCGAAGGGCCCCACAAAGTAATCGATCCCCGTCGAGTCGATGTAGGCGATCACGGCGTCGACAGCCGCGCACGTGGCGTCGTCGTCAACGGCGTCCATGGGCAGGTACTGGATGGCAATAGAACAGTTCAAGTTCGCTCCTTCCCGCGCGGCGCACCGCGCATCCGGGCACCAAAAAAGGCGCCCACGTGGTTTACGTAGGCGCCCCAAGCGAGCGAGCTTATTGGTTCCTACGCCGGCATTACCCGGATCAGGTCGACGGTCAGGATCGCGTAGGTGGACCCACTCTCAGCCGGCGTGCGCCAGCCCCCGTTTATCGCAAGTCAGTGTAGCACGTCTTTCGCGCTGCGTCGGCGGCGAGAAGAGCTTCTCGATAACCCTTACTTAAGCTCGGGCCAAAACTCCTTGTTTGCCTCGATCATGTCGTCCAGGACCTCCTTGGCAACCGTCATTGACGGCACCGTCTTGTTGAGGGTAAACGCCTGCAGGACCTTCTCGTATGAACCCTCAATGGTTCCTTCAACCACCAGCTTCTCGGAGTTGAGCTGTTGCATCATAAGGCCTTGCTGGAACAGCGGAATGTTATCGCGAGAAATGACCTCGGGACCATTCTTGCCAATATAAGCCGGCAGCTCGACCATAGCGTCGTAGGGCATGTTGGGGATAGCCCCCTTGTTCTGGCAAATCACCAAGAAGCGCTGCTTGGTATCGTTCTTGAGCGCGATGGCCAAGTCTGCAATCCAGTCTCCGTGGCTCCCTGCATAGAAGGTGGACTCATCGATTTGACCGGTGGCCTCATAGCAATCAATACCATCAAAAAGGTTTTTCTCGCGCGTCTCCTCGACCTCGTTGGCGCGGGTTCGCTCGGGGTTGGAATGCTCGACGAACTCCTTTTGCTGCAGGTAATAGTTAAGGTAGGTGTTAGGGAGGTACTCCGGGAAGAGCTCCATGATTTCGTAAACGCCCTTCCACACGTAGTACCAGCTACCCTTGGTGTGACGGTTCTGCTCGGCGCGGGGCTTCTCACCGTCATCTGCCGAGCTGCCCGCCTCTTCTGGCTTCTTGGCAATAAGCGCGCCCATGCTCTTGAGGTAGGAATCCGGCAGCAGAATCTGATGTTGCTTCACGTACTCGCGAAGCTGCGGCAAAACCTCCTGCCCTTTGTGACGAATCGATGTGAACCAGCCAAAGTGGTTGAGGCCAAAGTAATCGTATTCGACGTCCTTTTTGTTGATCTCAAGGGCGGCACACACCACATCGATAATGGCGATGGGCATATCGCAGATGTTAATGACACGCGCATTTGGCCTTAGGACACGGCAGGCTTCCGACACAATTGCTGCGGGGTTTGAATAGTTGAGAATCCAATAGTCCTCGTTGGCATAGCGTTCCACATCGTCAATAAGCTCGGCCATGGGGAAGATAGTGCGCATCCCGTAAGCCAAGCCGCCGCAGCCACAAGTCTCTTGCCCCACACAGCCGTGGCGCAGCGGAATCTTCTCGTCCTGCTCACGCATACGGTATCCGCCGACGCGCATCTGGGCAAAGACAAACGAAGTGCCGGTAAATGCAGTTTTCTTGTCCGTCGTGACGGTGAGCTTAATGTCCAGGCCCAAATCCTCGTGCAAGATCCAATCTACCAGGACACCCACCTTGCGCTGACGTTCCTCATCGATGTCGTAAAGGCGAATCTCGTCGACCTCAAGTTCGTCCTTTCGCAAGGCAATGGACTTGACAATGCCGGGCGTGAAGGTAGAGCCACCGCCCGCAAGCGTGATAACCATTAAGAAATGCTCCTCTCGTGCTTTGCTTTAAAGGGTTTCCAATGCGTTCTCGACCTTGTCGCGCATCTCGGCAACCTTCATGCCATAGATAATCTGAATGTCGGCACCGCTCTTATTGATGCCGCTGTTGGGAACACGGTTTATCAAGTCCTCGTCAATCTTCGACTCATCCTTCACGGTTACGCGAAGACGGGTGAAGCAGTTCTCCAGAGCCTCGATGTTATCCTTACCGCCCAATCCGGCAATAAGGTCGAGAAGGGCCGCGTCGGTATCGCTGGGTGCCACGGGCTTCTCGCCGTCCGTCGCAGCAACGGCCGAGCTACCTGCGCCTTGCGCTTCAATCGCAACCGCAACCTCTTCGCTTTCCTCCTCACGACCCGGCGTGTGGAGGCTGAGCTTCTTGATGAGGAACGTGAAGAGGAAAAAGTAGAGAATCGCGTTGACGACGCCCAGGGCAAACATAACGGGCCAGTTAGTCTTCTCAACGCCCAGAACGAGGTTGGAAACCACGATGTTCACAATGCCGCCCGAGGTGGACGCCGGAACAGACAAGACCTTAAGCAGCACAAGGAAGACGCCGGACAAGATGGAGTGAATGACAAACAGAACGGGCGCCGCAAAAACAAAGAGGAAGTCCATAGGCTCGGTAATGCACGAGAGGACCGCAGTCACGATCAAGGGGATGATGGCCGCCTTGGTCTTCTCTTTGTTCTGTTTGTAAGCCGTCACAATGAAAGACAGGCCAATGCCGATGTAGGGCCACAAGTTATTAAAGGTGTAGCAGTTGTAGTAAGTGCTGTCCGAGAAGGGCTGGCCGGTCATGGACATCTCGATCATACGCACGGGGTAAGCACCGGCATAGACCGTCTCGCCAACGGCAAGGGAGCCTCCCACGTCAGAGAATTGGAACGGAGCATAGATGAGGTGGTGCAGACCGGTAGGAACCAGTAGCTTGTTGAGCATGCCGTAAATAAACAGGCCAAAGTTGCCAGAATCCTTGATTAGGTTGGCCAACGACGAGATAGCGCCCTGAACGGGAGGCCAAATGGCACAGAAGGCCGCGCCCATGACCCAAGAAACCACAATCATGATTAAAAACGGGAAACGCACGCCCGAGAACATCGACAGGGCAACGCCAAACTGCTTGTTAGAGAACTTATTGAAGATGGCGCCCGTGATGCAGCCAATGATAATGCCACCAAAAACACCGGTATCCAGGACTTGAATGCCCATAACCGTTGATTGACCGGTACCGGTGAGGCCCAACATGCCGGAAGCCTCGGCAAGCGAATCGGTGGCAGACAACGTGATGTTGTTGGCCTCAAGGAAGAGGAAAAACGACATCAAAGCGATAAGGGACGCATGCCCTTTGTTCTTCTTGGCCATAGCGCCAGCGATGCCCACGCAAAAGATGATGGCCAGATTATTGATGAGAAACATCAGGGAGTTGTAGATAATTTTGCCCACAGTGGCAACCGGGCCGGACTGCAAGACCGGCGCCATGGCAGTGATAGTCGAGTTCGTAAGGACAATACCCAGGATAAGTAGAATGCCGGCGACTGATAGATACATCAATGGCTGAACGATTGACTTGGCAAAAGTCTCAAGGGCGCTCTTAGCGCCGCCTTTCTTAGGGGTGCTCATGCTTCCTCCTTCTGTTTTCCTTGTCTGTGCGCAAGCGAGGGCCTGGCTCGCCGCGCGGTTATGCTTGAGGCCCAGGCTCCCCAAGCAGGTTGACAATGTGGTATGCCAGATAGCTCTTCTCGGCATCTGTCACATGTACCGAGAAGGTCTTCTGCAGGTGATCGGATATCTGCGTAGCGCACCCAAAGGCGCGCGGGAAGTCACGAGCCGCAAGCGAGAAGAGCGCATCGACCGCGACCTGCCCGGCATTGGGGTCAAGGGCGCGCTGGGCAAAGAACTGCAGGTGGCGCAGGAAGCGCTCGTAAGCAAGGGAGGTCTCGTCCAGCGCCACGCCATAGTAAGCCGAGACGATATTCATGACGTCGCGCACCAACTCGACCGAGATAATCAGACGATCGGCGCGCTGGCGCATCGTCGAATTCACGATGTGTAGGGTGATGAAGCCCTGCTCCTCCTGGCTCACATGGACGCCCGTATAGCTCTCAATAATCTGGGCGGCGCGGTTGGCCAGGGCAAACTCCTTGCGATAGAAACCGCGGATCTCGGGCAGCAGGGGGTTGTCGCAAACAACGCCCCGCTTCTCGCGCTCAAGGGAAAGGCTAATGTGATCTGCCAAGGCCATCACGATGCCGTCGTCGATGTTAGGGTCAAACTCCTGCCGAAGCATCTGAGCGATTTCCTCAGCAATGACCAGGTAGATTGTGGGGATAGACTGGAGGAGCTTCTCCATACGTGCCATGCCAGCCTCGTCTTGGTCGGGGCGGCGCAGGTCATAGGTCTTCTCGACCAAAGAGGCATCCAGATCGTCTCCTGCGTGGCGGCCAAAGCACAGGCCGCGACCAATAACGATGACCTCAAGGCCGTCGTCTGCCGTGGCCATGGCGACGTTGTTGTTGAACACGCGCTTGATCAGCATGTTGCTCGCCTCCCCTCCCGATGCTTCGTCTACTCAGAAAGCCAGATGACGGGATCGCCCGCAGCCACCGGACCAGCGGGGCGCTCACGCACAGAACTTGCATCGGGACGCTCGCACACAACGCAAAAAGTTGTTGGGTCATACCCCGCCTTCTCAACGGCAAGAAGGTCGACATCGACCAAAGGCTGCCCGGCTTCGACATGGTCACCCTGCGCAACGAGGGCAGTGAAGCCTTCACCCTTCATGCTCACGGTGTCGATGCCAATGTGAACGATGACCTGGGCATCGCTTGCATCCGTAGCGATGGCCAGAGCGTGTGCCGTGGGAAAGAGGGCGACCACGGTGCCGGTGACGGGAGATGAGATGCGACCCTCGGAGGGCTTGACAGCAACACCGTCGCCCATCGAGCGGGAAGAAAAAGCGGGGTCCGCGGTGTTCTCAAGGGCGACCAGGGCTCCAGAAGCCGGGGAAAGGATTTCGAACGGAGCCGGGGTTACAGCCTCGCCGGACTTATCCGCCTTACCCATGAAACGCGAGAAGAGACCCATGATTTTCTCCATAAAAATGAACCCACCAAAACCCGAGGAACATCATCCAGATAACGACATTCTCTCAAAGACTTTGGTTAGGCCCATATCAACAACGGATAAGGTCACCTTCCGCATTTCTTTAAGTGTGAATGATACGCCTTACGCCCTTGTGACGTAACTCTCGGCGGCGAACGGCTCCAATTCGTTACCGAGTGGCAACGGACCCACCGCAAAACGCGGACTTGTCTGATGGTTTTGCGGCCCCCGCGCTGCAAATCCGGGGCTTGTCTGATAATTCAGCATCAAAAAAGGGACTTGTCTGATGCCCAAGTATCAGACAAGTCCCAAAATTGCAGGCCGCGGCCCCGGCCACGGCGAGAAGGTCTTCTCGCTTACGCAGCCTTCATCAAGACGTTGCGGACGATGGCGGCAACGTCGTTGTAGGCGTTGATGACCATCTCCATGCGGTCGAAGATGCGCAGCCAGGTCACGGCGTACTTGCCGTCGGGCGAGATGTCGTCGTCGTGGAACAGGCGGCGCAGGGCGTTCTGGTAGACGGTGTCGCCCTCGTCCTCGATGTCGTCGACGGCGCGGGCCTTCTCCATCACGGGCTCAGGCGCCTTGCTGTAGTTGGGAAGCAGGTTGATCATCTCCTGCATCTCCTTGGCGGCGCGCACGGTAAGGTCGGCAAACTGCTCGGCCTCAAGGCGGTTGTCGCTGATGTTAAAGAGGTCCAGGCGCATGGTCACGCTGTACATGCCGTCGACCACGTTGTCCAGGGCAAGAGCCAGCTCA
Source organism: Paludibacteraceae bacterium (assembly GCA_963630635.1). GTDB lineage: Bacteria > Actinomycetota > Coriobacteriia > Coriobacteriales > Atopobiaceae > Paratractidigestivibacter. The sequence goes on along the minus strand of CAVGOA010000034.1, from coordinate 14,267 downwards.
GAGATGTCCTCGCGGTCGATCGGGGTGATGAAGGAGGTGTAGAGCTTCTCCATGATGACCTTCACGCGGTCGTCGCAGTTGGTCTCGTGGACCTTCATCTGGGGAACGCGGGGCATCGACGAGGGGAAGTTGTGGATGATGCCGGCGTACTCGTCTGCGGCCTCGACGATCTGGGCCGCGAACTCCTTGAGCAGGGTGTAGAACTCGTCTTCCTTCTTCATGCGTGCCATGTTGGGCTCCTTCTTTGGGTTGGTCTGTTGGTTAGACGGGCGGATATAAACGATTGAATCAACGCGCGGCGGCGCTTAGAAAATCACCAGGAACAGTTTGGCCAGGACATAGCCAATAAGGCCGCAGCCGGGGAAGGTGAAGATCCAGGTGAGGACCATCTCTTTGCAGACGCCCCAGTTGACCGAGCGCATGTCCTTGGCGGCTCCGGCGCCCATGATGGCAGCGGTCTTGGTGTGGGTGGTCGAAACGGGAAGGCCGGTCACGGTGGCGATAAACAGTGACACAGTGGCCGAGATAGACGCGGAGAAGCCCTGGTACTTGTCCAGCTGGACCATCTCCATGCCCACCTTCTTGATGATCTTCTTGCCGCCGATGGCGGTGCCGATGGCCATCACGCCGGCGCAGAGGACCTCGATCCACAGTGGGAAGCCGCCCATCTCGCCTACGCTCTTGCCAAGCGAAAGCGCGATGGCGAGCATAGCGGTGGACATGAACTTCTGGCCGTCCTGCGCGCCGTGCATCAAAGCGACGCCCGCGGCGCCCGCGATCTGCATCTTGCCAAAGAAGTTGTTGGCGCGACGGCGGTCGGCGTTCTTGCAGGCAATGGGGATGATCTTGGCGATGGCCCAGCCGGCGATGTAGCCCAGGACCGTGGAGAGGATCAAGCCATAGATGACCTTGGCCCACTCGTCCATGTTGACGCCGTCAAGGCCGCCCGAGACGGCCAGGGCCGATCCCGTGAGGCCGGCGATCAAGGCGTGGGACTCAGAGGTGGGGATGCCAAAGATCCAGGCGGCGATGCCCCAGCCCACGATGCCCACGGTCGAGGCGGCCAGCGCGATCAGCGCCAGGTGCGTGTCTCCGCCAAAGTCGACCATGCCGCTGATGGTGTCGGCGACCGCGGTCGAGATGAAGGTCATGCCAATGAGGCCAATGAAGTTGCAGATGACGCTCATGGTGATGGCGTCGTCGATGTCCATCGAGCGGGTACCCACGACCTCGGCGATCGCGTTTGCGGCGTCTGTGGCGCCGTTCACGAAAATGGTCCCCAAGACAAGGACCATGACCAGGATAAGGAAGGGGTTAGAGGCTAGAACGCCAAAAAAGTCCGAAAGTGTAATCAACGAGGTCCCTCTCTCATGATCAAGCGCCCGCAGGATGTCAGCGGGCATTTCTCGTTTGTCACAGTCGTGTAAACGCTAGATAAGAATAGCGTAAGTCGATTTATGAATTCTGGGCAGATTATGCACGTTATGTAAGCTGAGTGTCATGAATTGGCGAGAAGGGCGCGGTTTTCTTCTCGGCGCGTTGTGGCATATGCCCAGGAAAACGCCCCGACGGGCCGCTGGGAGCCGTCGGGGCGTTTTGTAAGGCACTGGTTTACGGAGCGTTCATTACCTGCGCGGGCGTTCGTTACTGGGCGAGGGCGCGCACGTGGCCGAGAAAGCCCAGGTGCTCGTTGGCGAGGTTGACCACATTGCCGGTGACCAGGACCGTAAGGACCGTGCCCAGGCCCACGCCGTTAAGGCGGCCAAAGAGCACGAGCGACAGCGCGACGGCCAGGGCAACGAGCGTCAGGTCAAAAATCAGCTTGACGGTGCCGAGCTTGGCGCCGGTTACCTTAGAGATCGCGTGGACCGCGCCCTCGCCGGGCACGTAGACCAGGCTGGGCGCGCACTCGACGGCGGTGCCCACGCCCAGGATGCAACAGCCAAGAAGGATCATCGCGATCTTGACGGGCAGCTCGGTGGGGTTAAGCCAGCCAAAGGCGCTCATCGACAGGCCCAAAAGGCTGGAGAAAAGCACGTTCACCGGGATTTGCAGCAGCTGGATGGGAAAGAACTCGCGGCCCAGCAGGGGAATTTGGATGGCAACCAGCACAAAGTTGATGATAAACGTCGACATGGCCAGGCTCAGCTGCGGGAACTGGAAGGTAAGGACGTACGGCACGCTGGAAATTTGCGAGGTGCCCATGCCCGCCTTGGTGATGAAGGCGATGCCCACCGCGTTGATGGCGATGCCCAGGCAAAACCAAAACGTGCGGCGGCCGAGGTTGTTCGTGTTGAAGCCAGATTCCTGCATGCAGTGCTTTCCTCTCCCCCAGTGAGCTGGGACTTATTGAGCCGAGTGATTCTCGGCGTTGGCAGATATGAGCGCAAGGACGCGCTCGCAGGCGGCCAGGTCCTGTGGCGAGACGCCGCGGGTAAGGTAGGCGTCGGTGGACAGGACGACCTGCTTGATGACAAGCGCGAGGCGCCGACCCTTCTCTGTAAGCCAAATGCTGCTGGTGCGGCGGTCCGTCTCGCTTGCCTCGCGCCTGACCAGGCCGGCTTTCTCCATGCGAGGCAGAATCGAGGCCATGGTCGACTTGTCGATGGCAAACTCCTGGCAGATAGCGCGGGCGCAGGCGCCGTCGTGTTCGAGCAGATACTCGAGCACCTTGGGCTGGCCAGGCGTGAGGCCCAGCTCGGCCGTCTGCGCCATGATCTGGCGCGTCGAGACGTTGTGGGCCTTAAGGAGAAGGAAGTGCAGCTCGTCGTTGATCACGGGCGTGCCTTTCTGGTCGCTAGCATGTCACCCGTGACATATTAGTTCGCTTTCCAACGGTTTGCAAGCAAACTATCTTTTGGGTGCTAGCGAGAAGGGCCTTGTCAGCGTATTTTGGGTCTCTTCTTGCCAGGGGTCGGTTTTCTCACTGATTCTACCTGAGGCTTCTCATGCCCTATAAGCGAGGAAGCCCGTCAAAACCACCGACGAGGCACAAGAAACTAGCGCAAATATGCGTCGGAGCGCTGATGGAAAACTCGGTGGACAGTAGGCTCTCCGGCATCAAGGCGGTAGATGAACGCCCAGCGACCTGCCGTCAACTTGCGGTAGCCCCTTTGCGCAAGAAAGGAATCAGGATGCAGCGGCCCAAGGAGGGGAAACTGGTCAAGCAGCTGGATTTTATCGAGTACAACCTCAGAAGGAAAAGGATCCGCGCCCCCAAAAGCTATGTGAGCAGCATCAAGATGGGCCAGGTCCTCGTAAGCCTCGGGGAGAATGCGCGCCATCAGGCAACCACCTTGGCGCCGCGAGCCGCGCGCAACATCTCCCTAGCCTCATCAAGCGAGTAGCTCTTTCCGTTATTGCGATAATTAGCCTCGGCCTCAAGAACAGCTGCCCTTTCGTCGAGCATGGCTTCCCTCGCCTCAAAAGCTTCCTGGCTCATAAGCACAAGATCTTGTGCACCATTTCTTGTTACATAGAAAGCCTCGCCAGTCTCATGTGCCTCGGCCGCAACAGCAGAATAGTCGTTTCTTAGAGTCTTAGACGAGATGATGCGCATGAGGCCTCCCTTCTTAAGTTGCTAAATCGTTCTTTATTATAACCACGATAAAAGAACCTAAAGCGTCCTATGCAGTCGCACACATATTGATTAGAGCATCCAGTGCGTCGGGCAGGGGGATACGCTCTTGTTCGATGCGGCGGGGGCCGGGACATGCTGGGGCAATCAGGCGCAGGTAGAGAGCTCGCTCGCCGTCTTGCAACTCTGGCAGGTCGAGAGGGTTCTTAGGACCCAGCGCCCGACCGTTCTTGTCAACATTAGTCCCAAACACACGGTACTTCTCATATGCATCAAGGCCCATGAGCATACTTTCGCAGTCGATGCCCGCGCGACGACACTTGGCGAGAATCTCGAGGCCGGCCGCGTCCATATCGCCCCAGTAAACGACCAGGGGCGCCTCGCGAAGCCAATCAAGTGCTGCCAGGTTTTGAACCGCGGCAAAACCGTCGCCCATCACCGCAATGCCGCCCGCCAATTGACCAAACCACAGCGCAGAGTCGCGGTTCTCGCAGATAACGACAACCGCGGGGTCGTACGGCAGCTCCCACAAGTCGCCCACGACCCAAGAGTCGTGGCACCGGCCTCCCCCGGCCAGGTACGCCGAATCAAGATACGTGAACCGCACCTGCGCCGGACGCTCTGTCAGGGGCAACTCATCAAGCCCGGCCAAACGCGCAACCACCGCGCGTCGCCCCGCGACATCCAGCCACTTGGCATGGAACCCCACAAGCGGGACCTGCCGCGCCGTGAGCCCCGTCGCGTCATTCTGACGAAACCACGCGCCTGCGCGGCAGGCTAGGTCGAAATCAACATCGTCCGCAACCGCGCGGCGCATCGCACGCAGCAACCGCGCCGTCTCCTCAGCGCCCAGCTCGGGAAACTCACGGGACAAGCGGCTCGCACGTCGTCGCGCGTCGGCAAGCGCCCGCGCGTTTCTCGTCGCCGAGGCAAGCTCCTCCACTCTCGCAACCACAAGATGCGACGGAATTAGCTGCTTGCTCCCGCCAACCAGTCTAGTCGCACACTCAAGCTCAAGCCCCAATGAGACAGACAGTCGGCGCAGGTCGTCCGCCCTCTCGCATGTCTCGACAAACCGCTCTTCCAACTCTTTCTTCGCGCAGCTTCCCAACGGCAGGCGAAGCGGCCACACATCGCCCCCGCACCCGGCCGCTTCCTCGGCCCAAACCTTCTCGTAGCGGCGACGCAGCAGATCTTTGACCTCGTTAACCGTCTTAAGCACGCGCCTCGCCCTCTTCAAGAACCACCTGAGTAACTCGCGACACACCGTCGGCACCCTTGGTCATGTACGCGCACTCGGCGATAAACTTGGCAAAGGACTGGTACATGTTCTGGGGCGTGGCCACAAGCAGCTGGAACCCAAAGCCCTTCCATGCCGCCACGGCGCGCGCGGTGAATTTGCTATCGGCCTTGCAAAAGCCCTCGTCCAGCATCACCGGGGCAAACACCGGCTTGCATCCCGCCTCGCCACCCTGCTTGTACAGCAAGGCAGATGCAGAGAGGAACGCAACAAGCTCCTGCACCTCTCCCCCGCTCTTACCGGCGAGCGAATTGTAACAGCTGTCCTTGCGCCCCAGCTCAGCAGGCCAGGACACCTTGGCCGTCACCTCGACGCAGCGGCGCCTGTCGAGAAGGACATCTCGTTCGGGAGAGCCCGGGCGAACCCTGTTCAATAGGGCACCAACGGCGTCGCAGAAGCTCGCCGCGTCGAAGTTCTCGGGCAAGCCCTCGAGTGTCGCACTTCTCGCATAATCGCCGAGTTCCTTTCCAAACTCCTTAACAAGGGAGCTCTCAAGCAGCTGGGCCGATAAACGCAACCTTCCACCATCGGCCCCAAAGGGCAGGCCAGAGAAAATCGCGTTGATGGGGACGATCTTGTCCTGTACCCTCATAGGGCCAAGTTCAAACGCCCGGCGAAGCGGCACCAGGTCGGCGCGAATCCAGGTAAGCATCTGTGCGTTCCACAGGTCTTCCTGATCGCCGATATTTTGGTAGACAAGCTCCTCGAGAATGACCGCGTACTCGTCGTAGGAGTCGATGCCCGTGCCAAGGTTGGGATTGTTCCAACGGGACTGGAACTGAGTGAAAATGCCCTCGAGGGTATTCTTCTCGCTCTCGGCCGCGAGGGCAGCCTTGGCCCCGGTGGACTTGTTCTCGGCGTCGACCTGATGCGCGAACTCGCGGAAATTCTTGTGAAGGTCGCGCGTTTCGTCGTACGAGTCCTCTTTGTCGCAGGCAATCTTCTCGATGTGTGCCGCGACCTCCTGCGACAACACGTGAGCCGCCTCGACCGCCCCGGCAAGGCTGTCTGCCTCGGACTTCAACACGACAAGACGCTCCTCGGCACGTTTAACGTTACTCACTTCGGCACCCTCGGCCTTCACGAGCTCCTCCCAAAGCTCCCGCGCCTTCGAGAGCCGCCCCTTTAGCTCGCCAAGAAGCACGTTGCCGAGCAGGAACTCCTCACGTTCCCGTTGCAACTGCGCCAGCTCGGAGCGAGCCCCAGCAGCATCTACCTCGGCAAACGGAGTCTTAATGATGGATTGCAACGCGACACGCAGGTCTTGTGCCTCCTGGCGGCGGCGAAGGTTAAGCTCAATCTCCTCGTGCAACCGAGCAGCCTCACCCTCCAACTCAACCAAGCGCCGCGTGAGAAGTGCGACCGTGGCCTCGTTGGAAAAGCCGATGACGTTGATTTCTGCAGCACCACGGCCATGCGCACCCCTAAGACCTTGGCTCGTCTGCCCCGCCCGGGTGACGCGCAGGTCGTCGCCGCGCAAGTCGTCGGGGCGCTCGACACACAGGGCATCGTGATTCTCATCGGCCAAAACGCGAGAGAGCCACGGGGCAAACAGGCTATCGGGGTCCAACTCGATTTTCTCAGCAATGCCGCCTGCGCGACCATGTCTACGGCTCGAATCCTCAAGGTCAACCCCATGATGGTGCACGCGGACGCCCAGGTCCTTGGCGTCAATCGCATCGACACAGCGGCGAAAATGGGCCAGCTGCTTCTTATCGACCAGCACCGAGCACGCAAGCGGACGCAGCACGATCTCGATCGCCTGCCGCCACTGCTCCTCACCCTTGGTGACCTCCATGAGCTCGGCCGCAAAGGGCAGGTCCTCGGGTGCCATGCCGGCAGCGGCGGCCATCTTGTCGCGAGCCTCGCTCAATCTGCGCGGAATGTTGCTGCGATGCTTACCGTAATAGTCAAGGTCGCCGCGGACCTCCTGAGCCTCCTTCTCTAGCTCGCTATTCTGCACGACGAGAAGGTCGCGCTCCTTCTCAGCCTCATCGAGTCGCGCGTCGCTTTCCCCAAGGCGTCCCTTCGCATGCGCGACCAGGTGCTCGTAATCCTCTTCTACCTGCGGGATCTTTAGGCCCGCGCCGGCCACATCCCCAGCAAGACGCTCATACGCCGCCTTCCTGCGCGCGTATTCCTCGCGGGCGCTCTCGATTCTGGCCTCGAGCGTCGTAAGCTTTCCGCCACCAGCCTCCTCGACCCGTGCTTCAAGCTGCTTCACCTCGGCAGCGGTCTCTCGCACCAAGCGCCTGGCGTCCTCAAGACGTGCCGACGCTGCTCTACGATCGTCCTCTGCCGACGCTTGGACCACAGCCACAACCTGCGCTTGCCGCCCCTTGAGCCAAACCGCCAGCGGGCTTGTACGGTTGTCCAGACTCCCCGCATCCTCACACAGATCGGCGAGCGCGAGCGCCTGGTCAAAAGCCTTCTTATGCCCAACGATAGGCTCAAGCATTCTGTGCTGCTCGGCACTTCTCCGCAGCTTCTCGTAGACCTTGGTGTGGTTGTCGAACTCCTCGATGGCCTTATCGGCAGCCTCGTAGGTCGCGGGCTTGTCCAAAACCAGCTCCCTAAAGAGCGCGCTCACAGAGTCTATTTCCTTCCCTGCGCGGACCTTGGCGAGAAGATGCATAAGCTCGTTGCCCTTCTCAAAGTCCCCGATGCCTAGCGACCGGTACACGCAGTCGAGAAACTCCTTGCGGCCCTCGTGCTGACGGGTACGCGGCAGCGCGCTCGCAATCGAGCGCTTGTCAAACTTGCGCCCAGCAACCTGGTCAAGACCCGTCAGGTCAAGGTCTTCATTTGCCGTAATGTACCACGTGTTGTCACGGTCAATAGTACCGGCGCCCGGGATAAGGTAATACGCGCGCGCCGCCGTGAAAAAGTTGCCCAGACTGTCGACAAATACCGCCCCGATCGCCGTCCAACAAGCACGGGAATCGTCGCGCAGCGCCCGCGCAACCTGCTCGCCCGTCTCGTCGTCATAGACAGAATCGACCATGCCCCTCACGTACGTGACAAGCGTGCGCTTGCCCGAGGCATCAAACGGGCCCTTGCCCCTACCTCCAACGTTGGACGCTGCGTTGTACCTCGCCGAGCGCATCATCACCTCGTCGTAGGCGTCTTGCATGGTCGACTTGCCCGTGCCCGACTCGCCGCAGATCACAGTCACCGCAGGCTTCTTAAAGTCGCAGGCAAAATCCACCCGCGACGCACCGTCAAACGTCCCCCAGTTAATAAGCTGCATGTGATGGAGCTGCCACTGGCGCTCCTCGGCCGTTCCGTCAAACAAAGTTGCTGCCATCTTATTCACCTTCCCTCTCGTACTCTTCAAGAAGCGCCATCGCCTTCTCCAGCGAGAAGACCGACTCTACGATGGGCATGATGCGGTAGCGGTTCTCCTCGCCGTCGACTTTCTCTAGGTAGCGCTTACTCTTCATCGACCCAATCGCGGTGTTGATCGCGCCTGCCAGCTTCGTCGTGTCCAGCCGTCCCGAGTTCAGGCGCTCCAGGTGCGCATGGATGTCCTCGGCGTCGATCCAAGCCTTCACGGCACCGCTTGAAGTCTGGCTCGCATACTGTTGGCGCAGGAAGACGACGAGAAGCGACTGCAGCTCGGTGAGCTTGTGCTCCTGCTTGAGCCGGGGGAAGTCGTCCGCCGCCCCGTCGGGCGTCACCGTATAGGCAAGCTCATTACGCTCGTCGATGACAAGGTCAAGGAACAGGTCGTTAAGGGCGCTTTGGATGGATGGGCGGCATTCGACGACACATTGCCAATCCGCCGCGTTTCTCTCCGCGCTTATATACGGCTCCTTGATGAGCCTCACCAGCGCGCGCCGGGCACCCTCGTGCAAGGTGCCCGCGTCCCCGTCGAAGAGCTCAGTTCGCCCCAGCACATCAAACATTTCATCTTCCTCAAGCATCTTGTTCTCCTTCCTCGGCGTCAAGCGGCCGGCGCACCAAAATCCGAGGCGCGAGCCAAACCCTCTGCTCGCCTTCGAGGCCCACGCACTCATAGGCGTCGACTAGCGCACCTTCCAACTCAAGCCCGCCACCGCAGGCCTCACTGATAAGACCAAGGACCTCGACATCGCGGCGCAGGTCACTAGACAGATTCGCATAGAGCTCTGCCGCCGGTCGCGCCTGGCCGGGCGCCAGCATAGCCTCGAAGGCATCGACGACCTCCTCGGTAAGGGGCATACCGAGCCGTCTCAACTCCCGCATGTCCACCTCAGGTGTGTCCTTCTCGCCGCCCGTCAGCCGTGGAGGGGGCTGGTGGTTTGCCGGGCCCTTTAGCTTTCGCTGCAGAGACTCGACCTTAAGGCCCGGCAGCAAATCGTCCATGAGCGAGGGACCGTGGGCGAGTTTGCCCGTGCCATCGCCCCCAATGGCGCGCGCCCACATAAGCGATTCCAGGCGCTTAAGCGTCCCTGTCATTTTGCGGTAGCGCGCCAAGTCGTAGCTGCCCACGGCGTTTTTGATGGCGCACGAGCAGCTAGACCGCATGGCAGAAATGGCCCGCATACCGTCCGACACGGTCTCCCAGGCGGCGCGGATGTCGTAGCGCTTCTTGGCCTTGAAATTAACCAAAAGGTACGACATGGCGATCCTGCGGACCTTGTGGTGCATCTCGATGTCAAAGCGGTCCGCCGCAAACATCTCGAGCGCTCCGTTATAGAGCTTGCCGCTATCTGTGCCGTTGAAGAGGACGTCGCTTCTCGCCAGGTAGTCGTGCACAATCTGGCCATGGGGACGCTCATCGGCATGGAACTCGTCAAAGAGGACGTCGCGCTCGTGCTTGAGTTCCTCCTCTATCTGGCGCATGTCGCGTGGCACCTGGTCGAGAAGGTCCACGACGTTCACCAGGCGGGCCTGGACCTCCTCGGGCGTGGGCTCCTGAACCCCGCCACCGGCGTCGAACTCATCGAGCGCGCGCTGGGCCGCCTCGAGTTGCTCTACAAGCAAGCGACGTCGCTCTTCGACATCGCCACTCACCAGCGCGGCGAGCTTATCGATCTCGTTCGCGATGATCTGTATGCGAGGACTGCTGAGCATGACGTCGCGCGAGCCCATGCGCCGCACGGCGTCAAGCGCCGCTATGGTCGAGGAGCGCAGCCGGTACTGCGTGGTGCCGTCCTCGAGCTGGATTTTCTCAAGAAGACGCAGCTCGTTCATCCAACGGCCGTGGCATACCTCGCGCCCATCCCCTGCAGGCACGTCCCCGTCGCCGTAACCCTGCTCACGCAGGCTCGTAAGCATCGCGCGCACACTCGCGTGCAGGGTGTCGCACGCAACAGGCTTCGAGCGGTCGGGAAAGGCGGCGTTGAGCATCGCCACCTCGACCCGCGAGTATTTGCTTCTCAGCAGCTTCCAGCCGTCGCTTTCGTACGCCTGCCCAAGATTGCCGTATTCTTCAAAGACGTCCGCCATGCGCCGACCCCCTCGCCAGCCAATTGATAGACCAGTACTGGGTCAGAGCTTAGAAAAGCCACCGGACAATAATTCCCCAATGCTGCGAGGCTGCCGTATCCTTATCTGACAAACGCACAGAGAAGAAAGGCAACGCACATGGCACGCAAGATTCGTAACATTGTGTTTGACATGGGAAACGTGCTCATGCGCTTCGACGGGCCGTACTTCTCGGCGCAGTTCACCGATTGCGAGGCAGACGCTGCCGCCCTCAACCAGGCGCTTTTTGGTAGCACGACCTGGGCGCTTCTCGACTCGGGAACCGTGAGCTACGACACTATGCTGCGCGTCGCCCGTGCCCACCTTGACGAGCGCCTGTGGCCCAACCTCGACGCGTGCTTTTCCGGCTGGGCGGCCTACTCGACGCCGATCGAAGAGACCAACGCCCTGGCCGCGCAGCTCAAGCGCATGGGCTACGGGATCTACCTTCTGTCCAATGCCGGAACCCGCATTCACGACCAGCTTGACCACATGCCTGCCTGGAAGGTCATGGACGGCGCCGTGGTCTCGGGCCAGGAGCGCCTGATGAAGCCCGACCCGGCCATCTACCAGCTGCTTTGCGAGCGCTACGGGCTGGACGCGGCCGAATGCCTTTTTGTCGACGACAACGCCGATAACTGCGCGGGCGCCCGCCTGGCCGGGATGAGGGCCGTCCAGTACACCGGCGACGCCTCCGTCATCCGGGCGGCGCTGAAGGCGGGTGCTTAAGTACTCGCGTGCCCCCTAGAGCCACCGAAACGTCCGGGCAACCGCGCGTCATGCTAGCGAGAAGGGCCTTGTCGGTGCTATTTGGGTCTCTTCTCGCCGGGGGCCAAAATTTGCGAGACGTCTACCTGCGGTTTTGCAAACGGAGATTCAAAATTGCACCCGATTTCCACTGACAAGGCACCCAAAACTAGCACGGCCACAGATCGAAGAGCCTGACTACCTCCGCCCATTCGGGGCGCCTAGAACTCGTGGCAGGAGCCGTCGCTGGCGGCCCAGGCGCCCATGAGGGCGCCCATGACGCGGCTGCGGGTGAGCTTGCCGGCCTTGGGGTTCTTGGCGGACTCGTAGACGCAGGCGACCGCGACCTGCTCCCACGTCTCACGGGAGAGGTAGAAGCCGTTGCTGGTCTTCGGCACGCCGCGGGTCGCGGCGGCGGGGGGCACCTCCACGACGGAGGGGTCGGCCAGCCACCACTTGAGCAGGCCCTCCATCACGGCGGAGGCCGAAAGCGTCCTCTTGCCGGCGGCGGCGCGCTCAGCGTTCACGTGGATCAGGCACAGCCTGAAGGCCTGGTCGGTCTCGGTGGGTACGGAGACGGTCGTCACGAAGGTGCGCTTGCCCTCCTCGGCGTCCTCGTCGGTCTTTGCCATGGCGATGTATCCTCCCTTTCATCGCAAGCTTGTAATATAGCCATATTATAGTGTCGCAGAGCGCATCGGTCCCCGAGAAGCGCTAGCGGGAGGGGCCTCGTCAGCGCTTTTTGGTCCCTTCTCGTCATTGGCCTAAATTCGCAAGCCTTCTACCTGCGAGTTTGCAAACGGCGAATCAAACCGGCACCCCAAATCCACTGACGTGCCTCCCAAAACTAGCACCAACGAAGGCTCCGGGCGACAACCCGCAACAGCCGCCGTCACAGGCCGTAGACGCGGCGGAGAAGCCCGACGGCCTCCTCGAGCGTTAGCGGGATCCCCATCTGCCTAAGGGGGACGCCCTCGGCGAGCACCTTCTCGCAGAACTCGGACATGTCGGCGCGGATCGGCCCGGGCAGCGAGGACGATGTGCCCGGCGAGAAGAGCTGCGCGAGCCTGAAGACGTCCTTCTTGTGCTTCTTGACGTCGCTCGAATCGACCCTCTCACCGGCCGCCCTGCGTCGGGACAGGTCGAGGTGCGCCCTTGCCTTGAAGGGCACGAGGTGCACCTCGTCGAGCACCGTGACGCCCCGGACCGTCCTGCGGCCGGACCTCATGTAGTCGTAGTAGTCGTCGTCGAGCAGGATGGCGGAGAGGCTCGACGCCTCCTCGCCCACGGGCAACGGGACGATCGTCAGGCCCTCGGGCTCCTCGATGAACGACGGGGCCTTGCTGAAGAGCTCGATCATGCTGGGGAATCCATCGACGCTCGGCCTGGCGAACCGGTAGAAATGGACGCCCTCGGCGCTCCCCCGCCCACAGTCGTAGCCGCCGTCCCTCACCAGCCGCCACACTGCCGCGGCCGCCTCGGGCAGGCGGTTCTCCACGAGAAGGACGACGTCTATGTCCTTGGTCGACCTGAAATCGAGGTCCGCCTCGCTCAGGATGATGTCGCACGCCGCGCCACCTATGACCGTGTAGCAGCCCTCGAGACCGCTCATGTAATCCGCGAAACGCTCCAGCCCGTGCACACCGCTCATTGCCACAGCTCCTCCCCGAACAACGCGTTGAGCTGGCCGATCACGCGCTCGTCCCCGCTGTCAGCGAGGCTCAGCGCGAGCGAGACGTCGTCGACCTCGTCGCCCCCGGCCACGAGCGGGTCGTAGGACCAGACCTGGACCAGGACCGACTCGTCGTCTGGCAGCTCGCCGGGCAGGACCTCCTCGAGGGTAAGGGCCGCGAGGCCCTTCCTCGGTGCCGCCCGCTGCTCGACCCTTGGCGCCGCCAGCATGCTGCGGCGGGAGAGGGCGCTCTCCCCCGCGAGCGGCAGCGCGTCAGTCGGGCCGCCCTTCCGTACGCAGAGCGTCCGCACGACAGGGCTGCGCAGGCAGCGCATCGCGCTTCTCACCATGGCGCACCTGTCCCCGTCACGTTCGACGACGACCTCGCGGCCGCTCCTGGACTTTTCCACGAGGCCCCTGCGGGAGAGGTCGTCAAGGGCCCTCGACACGCTGGACGACGGCATGCCGGTCACGCCCATGAGGTCGGCCAGGGTGCGCGCCGTCGGGTTGGCCACCAGGGCGACGAGGACCGCCTGCGCGCCGGGGGCCAGGGTCTGGGCGAGGGGGGCCCGGTCGGCCTTCGTGGCGACAACGAAGCCGAGCATAGGGAGGAACGCCTGCCTGCCCGGCACGACGAACGCGACCCCTTGCGAGACAAGGGCCCTCCTTTGCCTGGGATCTATCTGCGAGACGAGCGCGACCGGCAGGCCCGAGCGAGCAGAGACCTGGGCGGCGATCCTCTTGAGCCCGGGGAGGGACGTCCCCCGCTCCACCACGGCGGCGATGAAGCTGACGCCGTTGCAGGAGCACAGGCGGTAGTCGGCGGCCTTGGAGAGGAACAGCGGCAGCTCTTCGGCGCCCGACCACTCCTCGCAGGCGACGAAAAGGCCCATCTCATCCTTTAGGTATGTCGCGAAATCGCTCAATCCCGTTCCTTTTTGCTTGTTTTCAATGGTCTTGGGATTATACATTTTTATCGGGATAAAAGCAGCCGTATTAAAGCACGGCCGATTAAAAGCCCGCCAAGTTGCCCATCGGGGCCCACACGACCCCGTTCTCATCGGCCCACTCGCCCTTGCGCGGCCGGGCACGCTTACGGTCCGTGCGCTCGTACGTGCGCTCGTCGACCCCCGAGCCGACGTAACAATAATGGCCGCTCGGGCTGATCTCGCCACGGCAATTCTTGGTGTATGCGCCCATCGCGCCGCTCCTTAGGTAGTTTTTCTCCTATTATATCCTACCCGTTTTAGACGATGTTAGTACATCGGTGCGTAATAATATCGGCAGGCGGCGATAAGGGAGCCTAACGAGATGGCAATCGTACGACACCGTAGCCTAGGCAAGTAACCGCCTCGCAGCACATGCTACCGGGTGTTATGTGAGCGGGTGTCACCATGAGTTTGTTCGACTTCCTGCTGGACCCAGATAGCCTTGACGGGTGATGACCTCGAGATCGTGTCGTAAATGTTGGTGTAAGGGGCGAGACGCCCCGCTAGGCCGCCCGTGAAAAAGGCGCGGCC
>CAVGOA010000033.1:0-23189 GCA_963630635.1 Paludibacteraceae bacterium | reverse complement strand
TTACGCTCCTCCCCCGCCCGGCGCAAGGGTCGGTTTGGGATTCATATTTCCTACACAACTTGTCCCAAACCACCAATAGGGCTTCTCGCCAAATCGCCTACTTACTAGGGGTGGATGAAATCGAAGTAGCCGTGGTTGGGGAAGTGGGCAGAACCGGGGAACAGGGCCTCGGCCGTGGCTATGAAGTAGTCGTCGGTCATGGCGCTGATGAAATCAACCACGGTTTGATCGGGGTCGTCTTCCCACTCATAGTCTTGACCATAGAAGGAAAGGCGGCGCTGTGTGGGCAGGATGTGGTTGGCAAAGATCGCCGAGTTCTCGTCCCCTGCCTGCAGGGCCTCGAGCTCGTGCATATATATAGCTTCGAAGAGGTCGGCCACCTCACCCGAGAAATCGCCGTTGACCTCGGCCGAGCCGTAGATCTTGGCGTAGTTCTCGCGCTTGGCACGGGCAAGCTCCAAAAAGCCCGCCTCGCTCATCTCTATATGGTCCTTACCAATGCTGTTCTCGACAACGTCGGCGACAAAGGCAGAAAGGGCCCAGGCGTTGTAGCCGCCGCCCATGCCGTCGTCAAAGGAATCCTCGCCCAAAAGGCCGGCGCGGATGGCGTCTTGGCGGTCTTTGCCCACGTAGGCGATGATGTCCGAGATGCGCACGACGCAGCCCTCGAGTGTCATGGGGCGAAGGCGGCCAATGGCGTCGTCCCCGTTTTGCCAACACGAGGCCACCACGCGGTCAAAGGTGTCGAACTCGGCCAAACCGCTTGTCTCGAAGGACTGCTGCTCGAACTCGCCGTTGTGACAAAGGATTCCGTCTAAGGTCTGCAGCGATACATTGCGGCCGCCCAAGACGTCGACGACACGCACCGACTGCACGTTGTGGTAGAACCAGCGGCCGCAGCGGGAGTGGTAGACGTCGTTTAAGAAGTGCTCGCCGGCGTGCCCAAAGGGCGTGTGCCCAATGTCGTGACCCAGCGCGATCGCCTCGATTAGGTCGGTATTGAGGCCCAGGGCGCGACCGATGTCGCGGGCCACGCGGGCAACCAGCTGCACATGAAGGCCGCGGCGGCACAGACCGTCGTTTGCCCTAAAAGAGAAGACCTGCGTCTTGCCGGCCAGACGGTTGTAGGCGGGCAGGTGCAAGATCTTCTCGGCGTCACGTAAGAATGAGGGGCGCATAGCGGTGTCGCGGTCGCGCTCTGACGGGGCGCGACGAATCGACGAGGCGTCGGCGCAGGCAAAGGGGCTGAGCTTGGCACTTGTCACGTTGTGTTTGACCAGCTCTTGGGCGCGCGGGCTCAAGGTGCCCGTGAGCTGCGGAGCCAGCTTGTTCTGCGCGGGTACGGTCATGCCTTCTCCTTCATGGCGGCGTTGAGCCTCTTGGCGATCTGGGCATGGCCCTTTGTGCCCGGGTGGTCGGACCCGTCGATCAAAAGGCCCAGCAGATCTTTGGTATCCAGCAATTGTGAACCAT
The DNA here is from genome assembly GCA_963630635.1 of Paludibacteraceae bacterium. Lineage (GTDB taxonomy): Bacteria > Actinomycetota > Coriobacteriia > Coriobacteriales > Atopobiaceae > Paratractidigestivibacter. The sequence continues at coordinate 21,716 of CAVGOA010000033.1, read as the reverse complement.
CCACCAGACGAAAATGCCCATGGCGAGAAGAACAGGCGCGAATCATGTCTTCCACCTGGTCAAAGCAGCTGCGCGGATGCGAGGGCCAAACGTTTTCTGTGTGCGGCATGGGCGTGATGACCCAGGTGGGAACGCCGGGCCAGGCGCTTGCGACCTCGTAGAGATAAGTCTGGATCTCGGCCTGGACGCGTAGGGCCTGGCAAGGCTCGAAGCGGTAGTTGACGCCCAGCTCGACCACGATCTTGGCCGGCGTCACGGCGTCCTTTAGGCCGACGAGCGACCCCGGTTGGAAGACCTGGCCGCCAACCCCCTGGTTAACCAGCTCGAGCTTGTTCTTGTTGGCGAGAAGGACGGGCCAGGTGAGGCCCGGGTCAAGCGAGATGAAGCCCTGCGCGATCGAGTCGCCCAGGACGAGAAGGGCGCCTTGCTGCGACAGGGGGCGGATATAGGAGCCGTCGCCCGTAAGGGCCCGCACCGCGCACCCCCTAAGGCAGGGCAGCCAGATCTTTACCGTGTGGGCCTGGGCCTCGACGGCAAAGAGGCGCTGCATCCCCAGGTCGGCGGCACCTTGGGCGTTGTCCAAGATGAAGTGGGCGACGTCGTTCTCGTCCGGCTCGCGCACCTTAAGATGCGCGCCGTCGACGTCTGCCGAGACGCCGTCGTAGAGTTGGCGCTCACGGCCCTCGTACTTCTTGGCCGCATCGATCATGAAGGCCGAGTCGCGCGGCAGACGGTCGAAAGAGACCTCGAGGTCCACCCATGAGCTATCGGTCTCGAAAGCAAGACAGATACCGGCGGTGCAGGCGGCCATCTGACGATAGAGCCCCGGGTGCCACGCGCGGCAGCTGCCCAGGGCCTTGACCTGCTCTTTTGTGAAGCGAGAAGGCCGCGTCCAGCCGTCCTTCTCGGCGTCTGCGCACACGGCGCCCCAAAGAAGGTCTCGCGCCGGGACGCTTACGTTAGCCGTCATTCTCGATTCCAAACACGTCCTCCAAGACACGAAGGACGCCCTGTTCGCGGCAAGGCGCGCACACCAGGTTGGCGTGCGCCTTCACCTTATCCGAAGCGTTGCCCATGGCCACACCGCAGGCGGCAAGCTCCAGCATCTCTATATCGTTGTCGGCGTCGCCAAAGGCCATGACCTGGGATGCATCGATGCCATAGTGGTCGAGAAGGACGCGGGCACCGGTTGCCTTAGAGACGCCGGGCTGGACCAGGTCGAAGTAGCCCCAGCCGTCCTCGACGCCAGAGTCCACAACAGCGATGTCGTCGCCCAGCGCGTCCTGGAGCTGCGCCATGGAATCGCGCTGCTGGTCGGCCGGCATGCGCGACCAGTACATCATGACGTCTGTAGTCGCCGCAGCCGCACCCAGATTGTCGACAAACTTCACCTGGTGAGAGTAGATGGCCAGGCTCTGGGCAAAATCGGGATTGGCACCCGTCTCGAAGTAGGCGCCGTCTGCGCAGACGGCGGCCAGCGGGATCTGCGGGTACTTCTCGTGCACAGCCACGACGCGGTCCACCGCCGCGGACGACAAGGTGGACAGGGCCAAAAGCTCGCCGTCCGTCTCGACGTAGGCACCGTTAGAGGTGACCAGCGAAATCTGGGATGCCAGTGGGCCAAAGATGTCCTTTACCTGGAAGCTTTGGTTGCTGGTGGCCACGGCAAAGCGGCAGCCGGCGTCTTGCATCTTGGCAAAGACACGCAAGAAGCGCTCGCGGCTAAACTCCTCGCCGCCAAGGTCCAAAAAAGTCCCGTCCTCGTCGACGACGACAAGACGGGGCGGGTTGCTGGGTGAAAACACGAACTTACTCTCCCTCGCGCACGGGCTCGTAGAACTCGGTCATATCGTCAAGGCGCAAGATCATGACCTGGCCAAAGCCAAAGCCTCCGGCCGCGCCGCAATCGATGTCGATCCTGTCGGCCACGCCGCCGGTGGCATCGCCGGCGCCCACGCAGACCATCTGCGCAAGCCCCTCGTCGTTTCTCACCGGGCGGTCGAGAAGAGCGGTCATGCGCTCAAGATAAGGCGTGGGCGTGTGGCCGGCGACCACGATGGGACCGTTGCCCGCCGTGTCTACCAGGCCGCTTTTCTCGGCACCCCAAAAATCCTCGCGGATCCAAAGAAGGTCCTCGGGGTCTTGGGCATCAATAAGCGCTTGGAACGAGACATCGTTCCAGATGTCGGTCATAAAGGCGTTGGCAGGGTCAATGCCCGCATGGGCAAAGAAAAAGGCCTTCTCCCCTACCTGGGCCCAGGCGGCCCTTGGCAGGCCCGAGACCCATTCCACCAGCCCATCGGCCTCGTCACCTGCTGCGGCAAGGCCATCAGAGGTGGTCTGGCCGCCGTTCATGCCCCAGTTAAAGGCATCGATTTCGCTCTGGGTGTCGCGCAGGCACGCCATCATGAGGTCCTCGTGGTTGCCCATAAGCACATGGGCATTGGGAAGGCCGCGCACGATGCGCAGCACCTCGATGGGATCGGGGCCGCGGTCGATCATATCGCCCAGGCAATAAAAGACGTCGTCTTGGGAGGGGCTCACGGTGTCCAGCACGCGGTTGAGGGTCGCCGCATGACCGTGGACATCAGAAAACACGTATGTGGCCATACAAAGAGCCCTCCCCTTGTGCCGTTGAAGTTTATCCGACAAATAAGATTACTACCCGTCCGCATAAAACAACACGACCGAGCGATGAGCGGTAGCAAACCCGCAACGCAAACGGTCGTGTTGGCAAAATGGCGACGGTTATCGGTAGCGTTTACCAGGTAAACGGCCCGTCCTCGGCAGCGAAGCTGCCCTCGAAGTTGATGTTTTTGGTGAGCTCGATGGCCGCGGCCTTATCAAACTCGCAATTTAGCAGGGCATCGATCGTGGGCAAGACGCGCAGCTGAGCCGCCGAGAAAAGATCTTCGAAGGACGTGGTGGCCACCTCGTGGGTAAAGGGGTTCTCCCACGGCTTGTGCTCACGGTTGTCGAAGTCGCTCGTGGTCTCCTTGCGCGCGCGGTGCGACATCGCGGCGTAAAGCGAGTAGGAGCTTCCCGTAGCCAGGCGCTCGATGCCGCCCACAAGCTGGCGCTTCTTGGGGCCGGCGCTGTAGAAGGCGCGCTGAACCAGGCGAAACTCGTGCACAGCCGTCGAGAAGGTCCTGGGGTCGATGGCGCGACCATAGGTCCAAAGGGAGACATAGAAGTAAAGCTTATCGATGGCCGAAAGAACCTCGGGCGAAGCCTTGAGGCACTCCTCGTAGGGACGGTACTGCGCCACCGTCATGCCGGTGCGCGAGTAGAGGACCGCCTCGTCGAAGTCACGCTCGATCTCGGCGTGAACCTTCTGCGAGGCGCTTTCGTCCAGGCCCTCGACGCCAGCCTGGGTTAAGCCGTACTGCCAAAAGTAGACAAAGGGGTGCACCGTGGAGTCAAGCAGCCAGTGGCACGAGAAGCCGGCCACATAGGCACGCGCGATCTGGGCCTCGCGGCCCTCAAGGCGGTCTGCCGCCTCGCGCATGGCAAGCATAAGGCGCGCCGGGCGAGCGTCGTGCATAACGTTGCCCAGGGGCTTCCACTTGCCCATCAAGGGGTCAATCACCAGGTAGAACAGCGGATCGGGACCCTGGTTTCCCAGCAAGAAGGCGTCCTTCTCGGCTAGGCGCTTAAAAGACAGAAGGTCCGAGACGTCCTCGCAGACGCTCCTGCCAAAAAAGTCATGGGTTAAAACCGCGGGCATAGCGACCTCTTTTCGTTGGTTACAAACGACATTCTAAGCGAGCGGGCGACCGTACGCGGCGCGCAATGTCACGCACAGCCAGTTTTACCCAATCCTTACTCGGCACACCCCTAAAATGGGGAACATTGGGGGTAGCATTTCTTATATCAATGTTCTTATCAGTAACGGCCACAACGAATGGGACATCATGGCAAAGCAGAAATTTACCCGCGCCGAGAAGAGCTGGATCATGTACGACGTGGGAAACTCCGCCCTCGTCATGCTGGCCTCGAGCGTTATTCCCATCTACTTTAGCTCGCTGTCGCCCGATGGCGGCGCCGTGGTTGCCTGGAGCTACGCCGAGACCGTTGCGTCTTTGATCATCGCGCTTCTCATGCCTATCCTGGGTTCCATCGCCGACATGGAGGGCATGAAGAAGAAGTTCATCATCGGCTGCGTTGGCACGGGCGTGGTGGCCACGGTGGCGCTGGGCTTCCCCAAAAGTGCGATGGCGTTTCTCGTCATCTATATCATTAGCTCGGTAGCGCTTAACTCGTCCATGGTGTTCTATGACGCGTTGCTGATCGACGCCACAACCGACGAACGCATGGACGAGGTCTCGAGCCAGGGCTTTGCCTGGGGCTACATTGGCAGCTGCGTGCCGTTTATCGCGTGCCTGCTGGTGGTGCTCAACTACGAGAGCCTGGGTATGACGCTGCAGGCGGCCATGCAGATCGCGTTCACGATCACCGCTTTGTGGTGGCTGGCCTTTACCGTCCCCATGCTCAAGGACGTCGAGCAAAAGCACTTCAAGCCGCGCGAGGCTCATGCCTTTACCAACGCGATCCGCGGCATTGGCACGACACTCAAGGAGATCTGGGCCAACAAGGCCATCAAGTACTACATGATCGCCTACTTCTTCTACATCGACGGCGTGCACACCATCATCAAGCTCTCCACGAGCTACGGCACCGACCTGGGCATCTCGTCGACGCAGCTGGTGCTGGCCCTTCTCGTCACCCAGTTTGTGGCGTTTCCCTCGGCCATCATCTATGGCCGCCTGTCCAGCAAGTACGGCACCCGCAAGATGCTGCTGATCGCCATCGCGGCCTACTTTGGCATCACGCTGTTTGCCGCGATTTTGCTGCGCACTGCCACCGAGTTCTGGATCTTGGCCATTATGGTGGGCATGTTCCAGGGCGGCATCCAGGCGCTCTCGCGCTCTGAGTTTGGCAAGCTTTGCCCCAAGGACCGAGCCAACGAGTACTTTGGCTTCTTCGACATCTTTGGCAAGTACGCGGCAATTCTGGGCACCTTCTTGGTAGGCACCTTCACCGCCGTCACCGGCAACTCCAGCCTGGGCGTGCTTTCCATCGCGACCCTGTTTGTCATTGGCTTTGTAATCATGCTCAAGGTGCCGGACCGCAAGGACGCGTAAGGGCGCGGGCTTGGTTCCTAAAAGAGGCCGATGTTTGTGATCTGAAGGCCTAAAACTGGTCGAATTTCTAAGAAACCGCCGATGTTTGTACAAACGTCGGCGGTTTTTCTCGATGTTTGTACAAACATTGGCAACCGGCGAGAAGGGCTGCGAAATACGAAAAAGGCCCCGGGATGAAACCCGGAGCCTTGACAATTCATGGTGGAGAATAGGGGGTTCGAACCCCTGACCTCGTGACTGCCAGTCACGCGCTCTCCCAACTGAGCTAATTCCCCAAATATATGGTGGGCGATGCTGGATTCGAACCAGCGACCCCTTCCGTGTGAAGGAAGTGCTCTACCCCTGAGCCAATCGCCCGCGCGGTTTTCTACTATACCAAAGGATTCCGTAATTGGGAACAGGAATTTTGAAAACCGGCAAAGTTTTTTGGCCCAGCCGCCCTACCTGCGCCCTAGTACTTGGCGAGAAGGTCGGCAAGGATGTCGACGCCCTCGTCGATCTGCTCGCAGGTAATGCTCAGCGGAGGCAGGAAGCGCAGGATGGAGTCGCCGATGTGGTTAAGGATGATGCCTGCGGCCAGGCCTTCCTCCACCAGCTCGTTGGCCACGGGGACGTCCAGCTGGGCGCCGCGCATAAGGCCGTGGCCGCGGACCTGGGTGACGTGCGGCAAGGCCTCAAGGCGATGGCGCAGGTGCTTGCCCGCGGCAATGACGTGCTCGCCGGTCTGCTCGTCGGCAAAGGCCTTCAGGGTAGCGCGGCAAGCGGCCGCAGCAAGGGCGTTGCCGCCAAAGGTCGAGCCGTGGTCGCCGGGGTGCAGCAGGTCGGCCACCTCAGCGCGGGCGGCAACAGCGCCCATGGGGAAGCCGCCGGCGATGCCCTTGGCCATGCTCACCACGTCGGGCTCGATGCCCGAGCGCTGGTAGGCAAAGGGAGAGCCGCAGCGGAACATGCCCGTCTGGACCTCGTCGATCACAAGCAGGATGTTGTTCTTGGTGCACAGGTCGCGCACTTCGCGCATATAGTCGTAGGTCGCGGGCCACACGCCGCCCTCGCCCTGGATGCACTCGAGCATGACGGCGCAGACAGGACCGGACTCGGGCGCGGGGTTCTCGACAGCTGCGGTAAGGGCCTCGATATCGTTCAAAGGCACCGAGACGAACCCGGCGGGCAGCGGGTTAAAGCTGGCGTGGAACTTGTCCTGGCCGGTAGCGGCCAAGGTAGCCAGGGTACGGCCGTGGAAGCTCTGGCGCGCCGAGACGATCGTGGAGGCGCCGCCCAGCTTCACCTCGCCCCAGCGACGTGCGCACTTGATGGCGCCCTCGTTGGACTCGGCGCCCGAGTTGGAGAAGAACGTGCGCCACGTGGTGCCGGTAGAACCCACAACGTGGCCGGACTCGTCGGTCACGGTGGAGAGAAGCTCCGAGATGCCCTCAGCGGCCTCGTTGCGGTTCTCGATGTAGAAGTAGTTGCCCACCTGCCAGAGCTTATCGGCTTGGTCCTTGATGGCGGCGATCACGGCCGGGTGGCAGTGGCCCAAAGAGGCGCAGCCAATGCCGCCCAGAAAGTCGATGTAGGTCTTGCCGTAGTTGTCGGTCACGGTGGCGCCGCTCGCGCTCACAAGCTGGACCGGCAGGCGGCCGTAGGTGTGCATAAGGAAAGTGTTGTCGCCCTCAAGGACGTCTGCGGGGACGGTTTGGAAATCAGACATGAAGTATCCCTTCTGGGGTAGCTTTCGCGATGTTCTCAATCTTAGACGAGCAAAACCGCGGCGCGCGAGAATTTAATCTTGCGTAAAGAGGGTGCCGCAGCCCGCGTCGGTAAAGATCTCGAGCAGCAGGGAGTGCGGGTACTTGCCGTTTAAGATCACGACCTCGGACACGCCGGAGTCCAGGGCCTCGGCCACCGAGCGGATCTTGGGGATCATGCCACCGTCGAGCTTGCCGGAGTCCAGAAGCTCGTGGGTCTCGGTGCGGGTCATCTGGGCGATCAGGCTGTCGGGGTCGTCAACGTCTTCCAGCAGGCCGTCGACGTCGGTCAGGTAGATGAGCTTGTCGGCGCCCATGGCCTCGGCCACCTTGCCGGCCGCGACGTCTGCGTTGATGTTGAAGAAGCCGTCGGGGCCGCAGCCGATGGAGGCCACCACGGGGATGTAGCCGTCGTCCAAGATGGTGTCGATGAGGCTCGTGTCGACCTCGCGAATACGGCCCACGCGACCCAAGTCGGGGTCGATGACCTCGGACTTCAAGGTCTTGCCGTCGGCGCCCGAGATACCCACCGCGTTGTGGCCGTACTCGTTCAAGGCCCAAACAAGCTCCTGGTTGACCTTGCCAACCAGCACCTCGCGCACGGCCTCCATGGTGTCCTCGTCGGTCACGCGCAGGCCGTCCTTGAACTTCACGGGGATGTTCAGGCGCGTGAGCATAGCGTTGATGGCCTTGCCGCCGCCGTGGACAAGCACGATGCGCACGCCCATGAGCTTGAGCATCTCGATATCGGCCACGACCTGGGCGCAAAGCTCCTTGTTCTCCATGGCGCTTCCGCCGTACTTGATGACAAAGGTCTTGCCGTTCATCTGGTTTATCCAGGGCAGGGCCTCGATCAAGGTCTCGGCCTTGGTGGCTGCGGCGTCGCGCTGCTGACGATCGCGTTTCTTCATGGATGTGCCTTTCTGGTTGCGCCGGGCTAGGCTTAGGCGAGAAGACCGCGCGGGTTTCTCGCCGAGGGATTCGCGTGGTAATGCAAAGGGTCAGCCTGTTGCATCGTTTATGACGGCTTTTCCTGGTGCCCCAGATGGGGAGCGACAAGCCCGAGGAAGCGTACTAAGGTACGCGACGAGGGTTGGAGCCCCCAGATGGGGTACCAGGGGAAGCCGTCTACGTGCGGTAGTCTCCGTTGATGGTGACGTAATCGTGCGTGAGGTCGCAGGTCCACACGCGGCAGGTCGCGTCGCCGTCGTGCAGGTCGACCACGATGTCGATCTCGGGGGCCTCAAAGCGGCGCAGCATGTCGTCCTCGTCCATGGGGACGGTAAGGCCGCCGCGGCAGACGGGCACGCCCATGAAGTCGATGTCAACGCGGGTCTGGTCGAAGGGCACGCCGCACTTGCCGGCGGCCGCGGCCACGCGGCCCCAGTTGGCGTCGTGGCCAAAGATGGCGGTCTTGACCAGGGGCGAGTTTGCGATCGAGCGGGCCACGGTATCGGCCGCGTCGTCATCAGACGCGCCCAGGACGTTCACGGTGACCAGCTTTGTGGACCCCTCGCCGTCGGCCGCGATCTTTCGGGCCAGCTCGCCGCAGACGGCCTTGATGCCGGCCGCGATAGCCGGGTACTCGGCCGAGTCAAGGTCGATCACGTGACCCGCAGGCGCGGCCTTGCCGGTGGCAAGAAGGATGGCCGTGTCGTTGGTCGAGGTATCGGAGTCGACAGTCACCTTGTTGAAGGTGGTCTTGACGGCGGCGAGAAGGGCTGCGTGGGCAGCCTCGGCGGTCAAAGCCGCGTCACACGACATAACGCAGAGCATGGTTGCCATGTTGGGTTGGATCATGCCCGAACCCTTGACAAAGCCGCCCAGGTGAACGGTGTACTTCTCCCCTGCTGCGGTGGTCAGCTCGCCTTCGAAAGACGCCTCTTTGGGCACGGTGTCGGTGGTCATGACGGCCACGGCGGCGTCGTGCGCGGCCTGGGGCGTGGCGCCCAAAAGATCGGCCGCAGCGGGAACGCCCGTCTGGAACGGGGCAAAGTCAAGCTGCTGGCCAATGACGCCGGTCGAGGCAACAAGGACGTCTTGGGCCTCGCAGCCCACGACCTGGGCCACATAGGCCGCGGTCTTCTCGGCAACCTCAAGGCCCGGCTGACCGGTGGCGGCGTTGGCGTTGCCCGAGTTCAAGACCACGGCGCGGGCCTTGCCGTCTGCCACGTGGGCGCGAGAGACGGTGACGGGCGCTGCGCAAAAGCGGTTGGTCGTGAAGGTCGCGGCGGCGCAGGCCAGCTCGTCGGCGACAACCAGGGCCATGTCAAGGCGCTTGGGGTCCTTCCTAAAGCCGGCGTGGACGCCCGCGGCCTTGATGCCGGCGGCAGCGCAGACGCCGCCCTTACAGGCAGTGAAGCCAAAGGCCTCGGGCGTGTCGTTGGGAACGGGAACGACCAAGGGCGCGAATTCGTTATTCATGATGGAAATCCTTAAAGGTTGGGACATGACAGAGAGCCTGCCATATACGAGCAGCTACGGGTGTCAGTCCTGCGCGAGCCTAGACCAAGGGCGCCGGGTTGGCGATACCTTGCGTCTCGGGCAAACCAAGGATGATGTTGGCGCACTGCATGGCCTGTGCGGCCGCGCCCTTGCCCAGGTTGTCGATGGCGCAGGAAGCGATGATCGTCCTACGTCGTCGCGCATCTAAGGCCACGCCCACCTGGGCGCGGGCGGTGCCAAAGACAGAGGCCGTTGCGGGCATGGAACCGGCGGCCAGGGTCGTGACGAGGGTCTCGTTGGCGTAGGCCTTCTCGTAGACCTCCTGGACCTGCTCGGCGGTGACGCCTTCTGCGGCCTCAAGGTAGACGGTGGCGAGAAGACCGCGGGTCAGGGGAGCCAGGTGCGGGGTGAAAACAACGTTCATGTCGCGACCGGCGACCTCAGAGAGGGTCTGCTCGATCTCGGGGGTGTGGCGGTGCTTGGCCACGCCGTAGGCCTCCACAGACTCGTTGGCGTGGCAGTAGTGGGTGCGGGCGTTGCAGCCGCGGCCGGCGCCCGAGACGCCGGAGATGGCGTCAGAGATCACCAGGTCACCGGTGGCGATGCCGGCAGCCAAGGCCGGGCTTGCGGCCAGGGCGGTCGCCGTGGGATAGCAGCCGGGGACGGCAACCAGGACGGCCTGGCCAGCGGCGCGCTTCTCGGCTAAGGCCTGGATGCCCGCGCGGTTGAGCTCGGGCAGGCCATAGACGGTCTGAGAGAGAAGCTCGGGGCTTGTGTGGGGCGTGTTGTACCACTGGGCATAGACGTCGGCGTCGTGCAGACGGTAATCTGCCGAGAGGTCAAGGACGCTCACGCCGGCCTCAAGCAGGGCCGGGGTGATGGCCAAAGACGCGGTGTGGGGCACGGCCAAGAAGGCGACGTCTGCCACCTTGGCGATCTCTGCCGCGTCGGGGTAGACAAGCTCAAGGTCGCAGGTGCCGGCAAGGTTGGGGTAAAGGGAGTCCAGGCGCGTGCCCGCCTCTTTACGGTCGGTGACCATGACCAGCTGCATATCCGGGTGGCCAATGACCAGGCGGCAGACCTCGATTCCGGCATATCCGGTGGCGCCGACGACACAGACCTTTATACAAGACATTGCGTGAAACTCCCTGTTTTATTGCATAAACCAGTTGTTTTATGCATCTCAATAGCGGATTTATACGGTGAAGATAAGCTTTTGCGCATAACGTGTCAACCTACGTGGCACTTTAGACACCTGGTTGACACACTCTATGCAAACGCGCGGGCGGCGGGCGTCGCGGTCTTCTCGCCGGCCGGTCGCTTACGTTCGCGCCTCTCCCCTAGTCGAGAAGGACGATGCCCTCCTTGACCTTGTCGGCCGCGACTTGGCCCAGGAAGTGCTCGACGATGGCCAGGCCAAAGTCGCAGGCGGTGGCCATGCCCTGGCTGGTGATGACGTTGCCGTCGGTGACGGTGCGGGTGTTTGCCAGCACGGTAGCGCCGTTTTGGGCCAAGACGTCCTGGAAGTGCGGGTTGCCCGTGGCCGCACGGCCATCAAGGATGCCCAGCTTTGCCAGGATAGAGGGGCTGGCGCAGATGGCCGCCACGCCCTTGCCGCGGGCGTTGAAATCCACCAGGGCGTCGCACAAGGGCTGGCAAGCCTCGAGGTTGGGCATGCCGGGGATGCCGCCGGGCAGGACCAGCATGTCGTAGGCGTCAAAGTCAAAGTCTGCGTCGGTGATGCACTTGTCGGCCACCACCGTGACGTTTCTGGACGAGGTCACCTGGCGCTCGGCCGTGACGGACACCATGTCGCAGACGATGCCTGCCCTAAAGGCGACGTCGACCACCGAGATGGCCTCGATCTCCTCGAAGCCGGTAGCCAAAAATACTGCGAGACGGACGTCGGACTTTTGCTTGAATGTGGTCATTGAGCACTCCTTTATTTGCGAGAAGGCCCCGCAGCGCGTGATGTCTGCGGGGCCGGTTGGCTCTAGTTTAGCAGGGCGCGCGGGACTAGTCCTCGCCGATGCCCTCGTTGATGCGGTCAGCGATGGCCTGGGCGTCGTTGCTCTCGCGCATGAAGGCCTTGAAGTCGTCGTTCATGAGCAGGACGGCGGTCTTGGAGAGGAGCTTGATGTGGGTGGTGCCGGCCTCTCCGTCGGGAACGAGCAGGGCCAAAGAGATGTCGACGGGGTTATTGTCGAAGGACGGCCACTCAAGGGCGGCATCGTTCTTGTAGACGATGACGGCGGCGTGCTTGATGGCGTCGCTCTTTGCGTGCGGAACGGCAAAGCCATCGGTCATGCCCGTCTCGCCCATGTCCTCTCGGGCAAGGAAGGCCTGGTAGACGGCATCGGCGTCATCGGTCACGCCAAGCTCGGCCGCGTGATCGGCAATCTGGCGAAGGACCTCCTCGCGCGCCGTCGCGTGCTGGTTTACATAGACGTTGTCTGCCTTAACGAAATCGCTCACTTGCATTTCCCCCTTGTTAGCAACGCGGGCCGTGGGGCCCGGCGTATACGGACAAGCACATATCTTAGCGTCAAACAAGCCGCAGTACAGAGCGCATGGGCCAACGGCGCGATTCGTCCCGTGGAGCGGTGCGGGCGGGGTCGGCCGGGCGGGGTCGAGGCTTTACGTTTTGGGACTTGTCGGAACGCCCGCTTTAGGATTTGAGGCTTGTCGGAAGGTCTTCTCGCCGATTCTTTACAAATCAGGACTTGTCGGAAGGATTTTGTTCCGACAAGTCCCAGATTTTAAAGATTGAGGCCCGTCGGCTTCCGACAAGTCCCGGTTTTGAAAGAGGCGGCGAGAAGACCTAGAGCAGATTGCGCTCACTGAACTCGGCCAGAACGGTGTCCAGCATGAGCTCGACGTCGTCCAGGCCCTGGTGGACCTCGGACTCGTTGGCGCCCAGGGTGCCGCGGCGCTTGGCCCAGTTCTCGAGGGTGGCCGGGCGGCTCTCGCGCGGCAGCGTGCGCACCTCGGGGTCAAGGCGACGGCAGATATCGCGGCTGTCCACGATGCGGATCTGCCCGGATTTGCGCGCCTCGGCGTAGCCCTCGATGTTGAGCATGAACCACGAGTCCTCGAACGCGGCATTGTGGGCCATGTAGGGGTAGGCCTTCATGGCAACCAGCAGCGCCTCTTGCATCTTCTTGTTCTCGCGAAAACTCGGCTGATCACCAACGTCGTCCCAGGTGATGTGGTGGATGAACTCCAGCGGCACGCCCTTCTCGGCGTACATGGCGGGGATGCCGCAGAAGGCGGTGAAGGGGTCGTGCGGCTTGGCACCGGCCTCGATCTCCATGAACTCAAGGCCAACGTTGACGATGTAGCCGCGGGCCGGGTCGCGGTCGGTCGTCTCGATGTCGATGCCCATGACCAGGCCAGAGACCTTCTCTTGCACGTAGGCCATATTGAGATCGGCCGCCTCGGGACCGGCCACGCGTGCGACCTCGGCCGGGTCGCGGTGCTGCAGGGTTGCCACGCCGCGCACCAGATCGTCCGCAGAGAGCTTGCGGGAAAGACAAGCCGGCGAGGTGTCGCGCAGCTTGTCTGCCCCAATCTGGTCGCACAGGGCCTTGTTGCGGTCGGCCAGGGCAAGTACCAGGTCAAACGAGAAGGGCTCCTTGCCCAACGGCGCCTGCTGCCAGGTAGACATGAGGGTCTTGAGCGCGTCTTCGTTCTTAAGGCGCTCGGCGGTAAGCGAGGCGTCGTCCAGCATGAAGCCGGGAAGGCCGAAGGCGCTTGCGCACTCGATGGCTTGCGATAGTTCCATGGATGCTCTCTGTCGGGGTTTATACGGTGTGTTAGCTGGGATTTATTGATGCGTCCGGCGAGAAGAACCTGCCCTACTCGGCCAAAAAGACGCGGCCGTCGCGGATGTCAAAGGGGCCGGGCTTCTCGTCTGCGCGGTAACCCACGACGCAGTGGCCGATGCCCTCGTAATCGCCCTCGACGCCCAGATCGGCCAGAATCTGCTTGCCCTCGGGCGAGTCGAAGACCTCTTTGGCGCGGTGGATCCAGCACGAGCCGTAGCCCAGGGCGTCGGCGGCCAGCATCATGTTGCCCAGGGCAAGCGAACCGTCGTAGAGATAGGTCGCGGCCTCGCGGTTAGCAAGGACCACCAGCACGGCCGGGGCGCCGTAGAACGGGTCGATGTTGGCGCCCATGACCTGGGCGTTCATGGCAGAAAGACGGTCGCGCAGCTCTTTGTTGGTCACGCGGATCACGATAGGCGACTGCGCGCCGCGGCCGGACGCCGCGCGAAGGCCGGCCTCCACGATGGCGTCGAGGTCAGCGGCCTCGGGCATTTGATCGGTGTACTTTCGGCAGCTCCTGCGAGTGCTGATGGCGGCCAGAACGGCGTCGGATTTAAGGGACATGGCCTTCTCCTTTGCTCAAAAACCCAGGCGGCGCGGATGGCGAGAAGAACCCTCTCGCGGCGCGGCCCAACTTAGCCCATTCTACCCGCACGCGCGGACACAATGCGGGCGCGAAGCCGCCGCGCCCACAAAAAAGCGGCCGACTCTTTCGAGTCGGCCGCGGGGCACGCTATGCGGCTTGGCCTGTGGCCTGGGGCTTCCTTAGTTCTCGGGAGCGGTGAGCGGGGCCACGCTGTACTGCTTGACGCGGTCGTCGTTGATGACGCCGGACCAGTTCATGCCATACGCGAAGTCGTAGGTGTTGCCGTCGGCGTCGACGTAGCAATCCAGGTCGCGAGGCGCGTCCTCCTTCTGGCCCTCGACGGCGAGCATGTCCTTGGGCATCTGCATGGGAAGCAGGCCAGAGGGCTCGTCCTTGCCGGCGATGATGTCGAAGGCGGCCTCGGGGCAGTTGGACATAGAGACCAAAATGGCGTCGACCTGGTCCTCAAACTCGTGGACGCAGATGGGGTTCTGGATGTCCAGGACCACGATGCAGGGCTTGCCGACCTCCTTGGCCAGGGCGGCAGCAGAGAGGATCTGGTCAAGCTGGCCCTCGTTGGTGATCATAGCCGAGCGGCCGTAGTAGCTGCGGTTCTCGACCTCGACACCCTTGGCGCCGTTCTCGTGCTCGGCCCAGAAGGAGCCGTCGGCGGGGTCGCCGGCAAGGGAGACCTTGCGCACCGAGTCGGAGTCGGCGGTGTAGGGGCGGTACTGGATGGACAGCGGGATGTAGTTGCCGTCCTTGTCCTGGCCACGGCGGGAGCTGGCGTTGTTGGGGGCCTTGGCGACAACGACGACGTAGTCGACGTCGGCGATCTGCTCGGCGGTGGCGCGGGTGAGGTCGGCCTCGGCGGGGGTGGCGGCGCCGGTCTTCTCGTCAGTGGGGCCGGTCAGGGTCTCGGCCAGGGTGTCGGTCACGACGTCGAAGTACTTCTCGGCAATAGCAGAGGAGACGGGCAGCTCGCAGCTGGCGGAGGTGGTGGACCAAGAAACGTGACCCATGCCCGAGCAGGTCTCGGCGGCGGCGGTATAGCGCATGGGCAGGTAGACCTTGGGCTTGTCGGAGCCAGAGGCGCTCTTGATCACGTTGCCGTGGTTCTTGAGCATGACGATACCCTTGACCTGGGCCTCAAAAGCAGCGGTCTTGGCGTCCTCGTCGCCCTTGTCGAGGTCTGCCTTGGCCTCGGCGGGGTCAACGTAGGGATCCTCGAACAGGCCGCAGTTGAAGTAGCCCAGAAGCAGGCGCTTGGCGACCTCGCGGAAGTTGGCCTCGGCCTTCTCCTCGCCCAGGGACTCCTTCATGGCAGCGTAGGCGTCCTTCAGGACCTGGGTGTCATTGCAGCCGCCCATCTGGTCGACGCCGACCTCAACGGCCTTGGCGGCACGCTTGGCGGGGTTCCACACGTCGTTGTCCTCAAGGCCCCAGCAGGTCCACGCAAAGACGTCGGGGTCCTCGTTGTTCTCAAGAACGGCCCAGTCGGTGCAGGCAGAGCCCTTGAAGCCGTACTTCTCGCGCAAGAGGTCCTGGACCTTGTACTTAGAGAAGCCGGAGCCCACCAGGTCACCGTACTCGCCGTCCTCGGACCAGGCGATGGTGTAGGAGGTCATGATGGAGGCTGCGCACTCGGTCTTGCCGTCGAGCTTGAAGGCGCCGTCGACGAAGGGAATCGTCAGAGCGGCGAAGTTGTCGCCGGGGTAAACGGCGTACTTGCCGCCGTCGGTGTGGCCCTCGCGGCCGCCCTCGCCCGGGCCCTCGGCCGGCCAGTGCTTAACCATGGCCAGAAGCGAGCCGGTGCCCCAGCCCTGGTCCTCGCCCTTGTCGTTAAGGGTGGACTGCAGGCCGTCGATGTGTGCGCGAACCATGTCGCGGGACAGCGCCGGGTCGACGCCAAAGGTGCTGGAGAAGCGGGCCCAGCGGGGGTCAGAGGCGACGTCGGTCTGCGGGCCGAGGTACATGGTGATGCCCATCTCGCGCATGTCGCGAGCGATGCCGGCGCCGGCGGCCTTGGAGACCTCGGGGTCGAAGGAGGCGGCCAGGCCCAGGTTATCGGGCCAGTTGGTGCAGTTCTTGCCCTGGCGCGGGTCGGAAGAGAAGTTGATGGGGATCTTGTTGGAAGAAGCCTCGGCGTAGGCCTGCATGTTGTTGGCCCAGGTGGCCTGCTTGAAGGCGGCGAAGCCAGAGGAGGCGTTCAAGACCGCGCGCACGCCGCCGTCCAGGAACTCCTTCTGGGTGTCGGTGACGGAGCAGTCGTCCTCGATCTTGGACTGGTGGCCAGAGAAGCACATGAGACCGGCGATCTGGTCCATCGTGACGCGGGAAGCCAGGTCCTCGGCGCGCTCCTCGGCGCTAAGGCGCCAGTCCTCGTAAGGAACGAGCTCGCCGGTGCCCTCGAAGTCCTTGAAGGCGTAGCCGTCGACCTCGATGAGCTTAAGGCCAGAGTCCTTGGAGTAGGAAAGCTGCTTGCCGTCGCCGTTGTCGACGACCATGTAGCCGTTGCCGGAGTCGGACTCGGTGTAGCCGGAGCCCTTGGTGGTGGTCTCCTCCTGCTTGGAGTTGTTGCAGCCGGCCAGCGTCAGCAGGCCCGCGGAGAGTGCGCCGGTAGCGACGAAGCCGCGGCGCGTGACATTCATGCTCTTCCCTGTCATGAGTGCCCCTTTCATTGGTGGTTTACCAATACGAAACAAGGCTATCTTGCCAGCGCGGGGCACCGCCCGCCTACCGAAAAACGGCGGGTGGGCATTAGTGGCTAAATTGTGGTAAACCGCACCATTTGTGCCGTTAAAACTGCAAGTTGTGACTAAGCCGCAGGTAAACGTAGGTGCGCCGAGAAGCGCAGGCGGGCTTCTCGGCGGCTTGTCTTGTGAAACGGGGCGTTCTCTGTGGGTGGGAAGGGCGAATCTTGGGGAATGCGGGGTTCTCTGTACAGAGAACCGCCCGGATTGCGGATTTGCCACAGAGAACGGCGCATTTTGCGGGACGGGGCCCGCGCGGGCACAGAGAACGGCGCGCCTATCAGCAAGAGGCCCTTCTCCGCAACGGGAGAAGGGCCCAGCTTGCGACGGATTGGGGAAGAGTAAACCCGCCGCAGGTAAAACGCTATGCCAGCTTGGTCAGAGGCGCCACGCTGTACTGCTTGACGCGCTCGTCGTCGATAACGCCGGACCAGTTGAGGCCAAAAGCGAAGTCGTAGGTGTTACCGTCGGCGTCGGTGTAGCAGTCCATGTCGCGCGATGCGTCCTCGAGCTGGGTCTCGACGGCCACCATGTCCTTGGGCATCTGCATGGGCAGCAGGGCCGAGGGCTCGTCCTGGCCGGCGACGATGCGGCAGGCCGCCTCGGTGGAGCCGGACATCGAGATAAGGATCGCGTCGACCTGGTCCTCAAACTCATGGACGCACATGGGCTGGGTGATGTCGAGAATGACGATGCAGGGCTTGCCGGCTTCCTTGGCAAGGGCCGCCGCGGAGAGGATCTGGTCGAGCTGGCCCTCGTTGGTGACCTGGGAGGTCTTGCCAAAGTAGCTGCGGTTCTCGATGGCGACGCCCTTGGCGCTGTCGTGCTCGGCCCACTTGGTGCCATCGGCGGGGTCGCCCGCCAGGGAGACCTTGCGCACAACGTCGGCGTCGGCGGTGTAGGGGCGGTACTGGATGGACAGGGGCACGAACTCGCCGGCCTCGGTCTTTGCGGCGCGAGAAGAGGCGTTGTTGGGGCCGGCGGCGCACACCACAACGTAGTCGACGTCGGCGATATCGGCGGCGGTGAGGCGAGTAAGGTCGGCCTCGGTGGGCGTGGCAGAGCCGGTCTTGGCATCGGCGGGGCCGGTCAAGGTCTCGGCCAGGGTGTCGGTCACCACGTCGAAGTACTTCTCGAGCGTGCCCTCGGAAAGCGGTAAGGCGCAGGTAGCCGAGGTATCGCTCCAGGGCGCGGTGTCCATGGTGCCAGAAGAGCGGTACGCCGCGGTGTAGCGCATGGGCACGTAGACCTTGGGCTTGTTGGAGCCGGCGGCCTTCTTGATGACTCCGCCGTGGTTCTTGAGCATGACGATGCACTTGACCTGCGCGTCCAAAGCCGCGGTCTTGGTCTCGTCGACGCCCTTGTCGATGTCGTTCTTGGCAGCGTTGGGGTCAACGTAGGGGTCCTCAAAAAGGCCCGTATTGAAGTAGCCCAGAAGCAGGCGCTTGGCAGACTCCTTGAAGTTCTCCTTGGCCTTGTCCTCGCCCAGGTCGGCCTTCATGTCCTCGTAAGCAGAGACAAGCAGGGTCGGATCGTTGCAGCCGCCCATCTGGTCGACGCCCACAGCAACGGCCTTGGACGCGCGCTTGGCCGGCGTCCAGTGCTCGCCGTCCTCGACGCCCCAGCAGCGGTAGGACTTGGCGCCGTCAGGCTGGACGTCGTTCAAGACGGCCCAGTCGGTGCAGGCCGCGCCCTTGTAGCCAAACTTGTCGCGGAGAAGTTCCTGGACCTTGTACTTAGAAAAGCCCGAGCCCACCAGCTCGCCATAGGCCATGTCCTCGTCATAGGCGATGGTGTAGGAGGTCATGATCGCGCCGGCGCTGCCAGTCTTGCCGTCCAGCTTGAAGGCACCGTCGACAAAGGGAATCATGCAGGCCTCGAAGCCGTCGGAAGGATAGACGGCGTACTTACCGCCGTCGGTGTGGGCCTCGCGGCCGCCCTCGCCTGGGCCCTCGGCCGGCCAGTGTTTGACCATGGCGACAAGCGAGCCGGTGCCCCAGCCCTGGTCGTTGCCGTCGGCGTCAAGCGTTGACTGCAGGCCATCGATAAGCGAGCGGCACATGTCGCGGGAAAGCGCGGGGTCCTCGCCAAAGGTGCCCGAGAAGCGCTGCCAGCGCGGGTCGGTGGCTACGTCGGTCTGAGGCCCAAGGAACGTGGTGATGCCCATCTCGCGCATCTCCTTGGCAATGCCGGCGCCCGTCTGCTTGGCCATGGCCGGGTCGAAGGAGGCGGCCAGCGCGAGGTTCTGCGGCCAGTCGGTGGAGTTCTTGCCGTTGCGCGGATCGGACGAGAAGTTCACGGGAATCTTGTTGCCAGTGGACTCGACGTAGGCCTGCAGAGCGTTTGCCCAGGTAGCCTGCTTGTAGGCCGGATAGCCAGAGGCGGCGTTCAAGACGGCTCGCACGTTGGCGTCCAGGAAGTCCTTTTGGGTGTCGTTCATGGAGCAGTC
Organism: Paludibacteraceae bacterium; assembly: GCA_963630635.1. GTDB lineage: Bacteria > Actinomycetota > Coriobacteriia > Coriobacteriales > Atopobiaceae > Paratractidigestivibacter. The sequence goes on along the minus strand of CAVGOA010000033.1, from coordinate 2,767 downwards.
GTCCTCAAGAGAGAAGACGTGGGCAGAGAAGCACATGAGGCCCGCGATCTGCTCGACAGAAAGGCGACCGGCCAGGTCCTCGGCGCGCTCCTCGGCGGTGAGGCGCCAGTCCTCGTAGGGAACGAGCTCGCCGGTGCCCTCGAAGTCCTTGAAGGCGTAGCCGTCGACCTCGATGAGCTTAAGGCCAGAGTCCTTGGAGTAGGAAAGCTGCTTGCCGTCGCCGTTGTCGACGACCATGTAGCCGTTGCCGGAGTCGGACTCGGTGTAGCCGGAGCCCTTGGTGGCGGCCTCCTCTGTCTTAGCGTTGTTGCACCCGGCCAGCGCCATGAGGCCGGCGGTTACCGCCGATCCCCCGACAAAGCCCCTGCGGGTCACGTTCATGCTCTTCCCAGTCATGACATACCCCTTTCAACTTGGGTTTTGTGAATAACGACAAGTCAAATGGTAGGGGCGCCGGGCCTTGCGCCCGGACGTTTTGCGTAGACTGCAGGTTTGGTTTCGTAGTCTGCGTGATTCAAAGTTTGATGCAAACGCTTGCCGGCGGTTTACTGCCGCTCGCCTGTGCGCGCGTCTTTGGGCACAGGAAGAACGACCCGCAAGGCAAAGCGGCCGGGCTGCGACTCAAGCGTCAGGTGGCCGCCGTGGGACTCGGCAATGGCGCGCACGCTCTTAAGGCCAAAGCCGTGGAACTCCGCGTCGTCCTTAGAGGTCGCGGGCAGGCCGTCTTCCAGGCGCACCTCTCCCACGCAGGAGTTCTCGACCTCAACGCAGGCAAGGCCGCTCTGGCGCCAAACCTTGACCGCAACGACGCGTGCCTTCCCCGCCGGGACCTTCTCGGCAGCTTCGATGGCGTTGTCCAAGGCGTTGCCCAAAAGCGAGTAGAGGTCGACAACGCCCAGCCAAGAGAGGCAGCGGCCGTCGCAGACGCAGGTAAAGGTGATGCCCCTTGCCCAGCAGCGCATGCTTTTCTCGGTGAGAAGGGCGTCGACAGCGGGGTCGCCTGAGTTCACCGAGGCGTCATAGGCACAGATGGAGTGCTCGAGGTCTTCCAGGGACCGCTCTCGCTCGGGGCCACCGTCCATTTGCCGCAGGGCCGCGATCTGGTGCTTGAGGTCGTGGAACTTGACGTTGACGACCTCCATGCTCTCTTGGTTATCTCGCTGCTGCAGCTCGCGCAGGCGAAAGAGGCGCCGCATGAGGTCACGCTCGGTCTCGAGGCTCGAGGTCTTGAAGATGTCGAACTGCAGGATGAGCAGCAGAACGCAGCAAAAGGCGCTGCAGACCGCGTAAGGGGCGCTTTGTGCGCTGTCGGTGCGCACCCAGGTGCTCAAGAGGTTGGTGACAAAGAGGGAGAAGCAGATGAACAGCAGCATAGGCATGCTGCGAACCTCAAGGCACGTTTGCCTGGGGTTTCTTCTCGCCAGCAAAGCCCACGTTAGAACGAGCACCACGGCACAGCACGCGAACTTAGCAAAAGTGCCCTTGACCAGCCCGATGTCGGGCAGCTGGGGAAAATACGACGACGCGTTTCTTATGAGGAACAAGATTCCCTCGAGCGACTGGCCGGCCGCCGCAGTGAAGACCGCGTAGGAAAAGCGCACGTCAAAGACAAACCAAATGAGCAGCGTGGAACCCATGAAGATATAAGCCGCCGCGATCGAGACAAGCCAGGTCCCGCCGACGGGCGCCACCAAGTAATGCGAGTTACAAAGCAAGACGTAGGCAGGAACGCCGGCAAGAAAACGGCATACCCAGTGCGAGCGGCGCGGCAGGGCGGGCACGCAAAAGACGGCCTCGCAGGCGAGAAGGACCGTGCTGTAGCAGACGCAAGTAGCCCACAGCTCCGACGAGAAGAGGGCCTCAAGGGCTGTCGCGAGGGCGCCCATATTAGCGGCCCACCGAGCGGGCAAGGGCGTCGAGAAAGGCATGCGACTTGCCGCGGCTCACCTTGAGAGAAACGTCGCCTAGGCGCACAAAGTCGCCGTCAAGGCCGGTGACTTTGTCGAGATTGACCAGGTAACAGGCGTTGCAAAAGGCAAAACCGCGGGGCTCAAGATTGGCCGCGGCCGCCTTTATGGTACCCCACAGCTCAATGTTGCCCGCAGTAGTGTGGTAGATGAGCTTGTGGTCGCTGACCTCGACGTATATGAGGTCCGCCAAGCGCAGACGCACAAAGCCGCTCTTAGTGTCCAAGACCACAAAAGCGTCCTGGCGGCGACGGGCGACCTGGGCCACGCGGGCAAACTTGAACTCGAACGTGACGTAATCGACAGGTTTGACAATGAAGTCCAGGGCGCCCACTTCGTAGCCGCGGATGGCGAACTGGGCCATGTTGGTCACAAAGACGATCTGGCCGTCGAAGCCCTTCTCGCGCAGGGTGTGGGCGGCCTGCATACCGTCCAGACCGGGCATCTCGATGTCCAGGAAGGCGATGTCGGGCGCCGCGTCGGCGAACTCTAGGTTGGCGAGAAAAGCGTTTGCGCTGGTGTGGGTGGTGGTCTCGATGGCCTGCGTGTGCGTTGAGGCATAGCGGGCGACCAGGCGCGCGAGGTGTTCGCAGGCGTCCTTCTCGTCATCGACTATGGCTACGCGCAGCATCGGGCGCCTCCGGAATGGTCGCAGGGATGGGGTGGCTGTAGTGTAGCGGGCTTCTCGGCGGCTTGTCTTGTGAAACGGGGCGTTCTCTGTGGGCGGGAGGGGCGAATATTGCGAAATGCGGGGTTCTCTGTACAGAGAACCGCCCGGATTGCGGATTTGCCACAGAGAA
>CAVGOA010000032.1:1797-23211 GCA_963630635.1 Paludibacteraceae bacterium | reverse complement strand
GGGGTTTGCGGACAGGGGCGAGGGGAACTAATATGGTCAGGTGATTTCAGGCCCCTGGACGGGGCCCGCGCCGCTTTACGGAACGGTGCTTACACCAACTTTCCCGACACTACCACACCCTCTTCAATAAACCGCAGGTAGACGTTATAGCCAGACAATCCCGTCGTCGTCTTGCCCCTCCCCATCGTCATCGACAGGGTCATCGGGGTTGGCCCAATCGAAGGAATCCTCGAGCCAAGTGTGCTGGCTCTCGGCACTGGCGTCGACAAAGGGCTTCTCGACGCCGTCTTCCATCCAAACAAGCTCGCCGCTTGGTTCGGGCTCGTGGACGATGGTGGGGATGTCTCCTGGCTCGTTCATGGCTACAGTCCTAGCTCATCCGAGACTTCCGCCGCGCACGCAAGGGCATCGGCAATGGCCGAGACGACCAGCGAGCTGCCGCAACGCGCGTCGCCGGCGGCGTAAACCACAGCCCCCTCGACATTGCCCGTGCGCTTGGCCTTGTGAGAGCAGCCGCAGACCATCCGGGGAAGCGGACGGCCCTCGGTTGCCATGGGAACATCAAACGCCGAGAAGACCTCGGCCAAAGGACCGGTGAAGCCGCAGGCGATAAGCACCAGTTGCGCGGGATAGCGGCGCTCGGACTCATCCAGGCGCACCGGCTTGCCCTGGCTCCAGTCAAGGTCGACGGCGTCCAGAGCGCGCACCTGGCCGTCCTCGTCAAGCAGGATGCGCAGGGTGTCGATGCCCCACTCGCGCATCTCGCCACCCATCATCTGGATGGCCTCGGCCTGGCCATAGTCGGTCTTCTTGACGTTGGGCCACTGGGGCCACGCGTTAGAGGCCGCGGGCTTATCGGGAGCGGCGGGCATGAACTCGAACTGGCGGACCGACTTGGCGCCCTGGCGAACCGCGGTGCCAATGCAGTCGTTGCCGGTGTCGCCGCCGCCGATGACGATGACGTCCTTACCGGCTGCGTTGATGGCGGGCTCGCCGCCGTCAAGCACAGACTTGGTGGCAGCCGTCAGGTAGTCGACGGCGTAGACCACGCCGCCGGCCGCCAGGCCCTCGGCAAAGCCCACGGCAGAAAGACCGCGCGGGGCTTGGGCGCCGGCCGCGACCACAACGGCGTCGAACTCGGCCTTAAGGCCTGCGGCCACGGCCGCGTCGCTCGCGTCGGTGGACAGGCGGAACTCGATGCCCAGCTCACGCATAAGGTTGACGCGGCGGTCGACCACGGACTTCTCGAGCTTCATGTTGGGGATGCCGTACATCAGAAGGCCGCCGGCACGGTCGGACTTCTCGATAACGCTCACGCGGGCGCCGCGACGGGCAAGGTCCCACGCGGCGGCCAGACCAGCGGGGCCGGAGCCCACGACGGCGACGGACGGGGCGTCTGCGGCCGCGGGCTCAAAGCGCCTGGGGCCGCCCATCTCCCACTCGCGATCCGAGATGGCGCGCTCGTTGTCGTGAATCGTCTCGGCCTCGTCGTCGCGGCCCAGGTTGCAGGCCGCCTCGCAAAGGGCGGGGCACACGCGGCTGGTGAACTCGGGAAGCGGCGAGGTAAGCGCCAGGCGCTCGGCCGCCTCCTTCCAAAGGCCACGGTAGACCAGGTCGTTCCACTCGGGGATGAGGTTGTGCAACGGGCAGCCCGAGGGGCGCGCCTTGCCAAACGAGACGCCCGTCTGGCAGAAGGCGACGCCGCACATCATGCAGCGGCTGGCCTGCGTGCGCTGCTCGTCGTGGCTCAGGTTGACATAGAGCTCGTCGTAGTCCTTTACGCGCTCGTCAACGGGGCGCAGGCTGTGCGCCTTGCGGCCCTCTTTAAGAAAAGCACCGGGTTTTCCCATGGTTACCTTGCCTCCTTCATAGCATCAAAGGCGTACTGCAAGGCGTCCTGGTGGGAAGCGCCGCGAGCCTCGGCCTCGGCCACGTAGTTCAATACGCGCTCGTAGTCTCTGGGGATGACCTTCACGAAGTTCTTAGAAATGGACTTGAAGCGATAGAGCATCTTGATGCCGCGCGGAGAAGAGGTGCGCAGGGCGTGCTCCTCAATCAGGGCGTGGATGTGCTCGATCTCTTCCTCGGTGGGCTTCTTGAGCTCGACCATCTCGTGGTTGCAGCGAGAAGCAAGCGTGCCGTACTCGTCAAAGACGTAGGCCACGCCGCCGCTCATGCCGGCCGCGAAGTTCAAGCCGACCTCGCCCAGGATAAGGGCGCAGCCGCCGGTCATGTACTCGCAACCGTGGTTGCCGCAGCCCTCGACCACCACGGTGGCGCCGGAGTTGCGCACGGCAAAGCGCTGGCCAGCCAGGCCGTTGATGAAGCCGCGGCCGCTCGTGGCGCCGTAGAAGGCCACGTTACCGATGACGATGTTCTCGTCGAACTTGTACGTGGCAGCCTCGGACGGGCGCACAGACAAGATGCCGCCCGAGAGGCCCTTGCCAAAGTAGTCGTTGGCGTCGCCGGCGATGTTCAAGGTGATGCCGGCCGGCAGGTAGGCGCCAAAGGACTGGCCGCCGGAGCCGTCGCAGTCGATCACGATGGAGCCCTCGGGAAGACCGCCGGGGTGCTGCTTGGTGACCATCGAACCCAGAAGCGTGCCCACGCAGCGGTTGACGTTGGCGATGTCTGCGTGGAAGTGGATCGGCTCAAGGTGCGCACGGGCGCTTGCCGTGTAGGGCACGAAGAGCGTGGAGTCCAAGGTCTTCTCGATCTCAAGGTCAGGCGCCATGGAGGGCAGGAAGTGCTTGCCGTCGGCACCGGGGATGGCCTTGCCGTACTCGTTGGTGTTGGTGGCGAGAAGATCGGTGAGGTCGATCGTGTTGGCCTTCCAGTTGCCCTCGACCTTGACCTGGCGCAGGTACTCGGCGTGGCCGACCATCTCGTCGACGGTGCGGAAGCCAAGGCGCGCCATGTACTCGCGCATCTCCTGCGCCACGAAGGTCATGAAGTTGACCACGTGCTCGGGCTTGCCGCTAAAGCGGCCGCGCAGCTTGCAGTTTTGGGTGGCAACACCCGCCGGGCAGGTGTCCTGCTGGCAGTCGCGCTGCATGAGGCAGCCGCAGACAACCAGCGGCATGGTGGCAAAGCCAAACTCCTCGGCGCCCAGAAGGGCGGCGATCGCGACGTCGCGGCCGCTCATGAGCTTGCCGTCGGTCTCGACGACCACGCGGGAGCGCAAGCCGTTAAGCAGCAACGTCTGCTGGGTCTCGGCCAGGCCGATCTCGAACGGGATACCGGCGTGGTAGATGGAGTCGCGAGGAGCCGCGCCTGTGCCGCCGTTGTGGCCCGAGATGGTGATCTTGTCGGCACCGCCCTTGGCAACGCCGGTGGCAATGGTGCCCACGCCCGCCAGGGCGCAGAGCTTCACCGAGATACGAGCGTCGGGGTTGGCGTTCTTGAGGTCAAAGATGAGCTCGGCCAAGTCCTCGATCGAGTAGATGTCGTGGTGAGGCGGCGGCGAGATCAGGCCGACGCCGGGCGTGGACTGGCGAACCTCGGCGATCCAGGGGTAGACCTTCTTGCCGGGCAGGTGGCCGCCCTCGCCGGGCTTGGCGCCCTGGGCCATCTTGATCTGAATCTCGATGGCGCTTCTTAAATAGCGAGAAGTGACGCCAAAGCGGCCGGAAGCAACCTGCTTGATGGCGCTCTTCTTGGAGTCGCCGTTGGGAAGCGGGGTCTCGCGGGCCGGGTCCTCGCCGCCCTCGCCGGTGTTGGAGCGGCCGTGGATGCGGTTCATGGCGATGGCCAGGCACTCGTGCTGCTCGCGCGAGATGGAGCCGTAGGACATGGCGCCGGTGTTAAAGCGACGCATGATGGACTCGACGGGCTCGACCTCGTCAAGAGGCACAGGCGTGGCAGCGTCGTAGTTGAAGTCCATGAGGTCGCGCAGGGTGACGGCGCGGCCGGCGCGGTGCGTCCAGGCCGAGTACTCCTTGAACTCCTCGTAGTTGCCCTCGCGGCAGGAGCGCTGCAGAAGATAGATGGTCTTGGGGTCGATCAGGTGCTCCTCGCCGTCGACCGGGCGCCACTTGGTGAGGCCCAGGGTAGGCAGCTGAGAAGGAGCAGGCGACTTCTTGAGCGCCATGGCGGCGTCAAAGCGGGCGTCCTCTTCCTTCTGGACGTCTGCAATAGAAAGGCCGCCGATACGGGTGGCGGTGGAGGTGAAGTACTTCTCCACAAGCTCGTTGGACAGGCCCAAGATCTCGAAGATCTGCGCGGAGTGGTAGCCCTGCATCGTGGAGATGCCCATCTTGGACATGATCGAGGTGATGCCCGAGGTCACGGCCTTGTTGTAGTTGGCCTGGGCCTCCTCGACGCTAAGCTCGATCGCGCCCTTCTCGCAAAGGTCGGCGATGCAGTCGTGGGCCATGTAGGGATAGATACCGCTGGCGGAGTAGCCAACCAGGCAGGCAAAGTCGTGGGCGCACACGGCGTCGCCGGTCTCGACCACAAGGTCGGCGTCCATGCGCAGGCCGCAGCGGATGAGGTGGTTGTGCACGCAGCCCAGGGCCAGAAGCGACGGGATGGGCACCTCGCCGGCAGCGGCGCGGTCAGAGATCACCAGGATGTTGGCGCCGTCGTGAACGGCGGCCTCGGCGGCAGCGGCAAGCTTGTCGAGGGCCTTCTCAAGGGTATCGGTGCCCTCGCCGTAGGCGTAGGTCGCGTGCAGGCGGGCGGTCTTGAAGCCCACGCGGTCGATGGCGCAGATGCGGTCGAAGTCGTCGCGGGAAAGCAGCGGCCCCTCAAGGCGCACCAGGCGGCAGTTGTCGCGGCAGTCCTCAAGCAGGTTGCCGTGGTTGCCGATGTAGAGCACCTGGCTGGTGACCAGGCTCTCGCGCAGCGCGTCGATAGGCGGGTTGGTGACCTGGGCAAAGAGCTGGTTGAAGTAGTCGAAGAACGAGCGGGTCTTCTTGGAGAGACACGCCAGCGGCGCGTCGACGCCCATGGAAGCCAGGGGCACCTTGCCGGCGGTTGCCATGGGGCGAATCGCCTCGTCCACGTCATCGTAGTGGTAGCCCAGCTTGGCCATGCGGGTCACCAGGTCGACCTGGGCGTCGCGCTCGGGGCCAAGCTCGCCCGGCTTGGGCTCGCGCAGGTCCTCGAGGCCAAGGGTCTCATCGTCCAGCCAGTCACGGAAGGGCTTTTGGCTCGCGTACTTGTCGCGGATCTCGTCGTTCCAGATCACGCGGCCCTGGGCGGTGTCGACCTCCAGCATCTCGCCGGGGCCAAGGCAGCCGGTCTGCAGGATGTTCTGCGGCTCGACGTCGATGGTGCCCACCTCGGAAGAGAGGATGATGCGCTCGTCGCGGGTCACGTAGTAGCGGGCCGGACGCAGGCCGTTGCGGTCAAGGGCGGCGCCCAGCATCTGGCCGTCGGTGAAGGCGATGGCCGCAGGGCCGTCCCAGGGCTCCATCAGCATGGACTGGTAGGCGTCGTAGGCGCGGCGCTTCTCGGAAAGGTTGGGGTTCTTGTCCCAAGGCTCGGGGATCATGAGGGTGACGGCGCGGTCCAGGGGACGGCCGTTCATGGTCAGGAACTCAAGGACGTTGTCCAAAATGGCGGAGTCGGAGCCCTCTTTGTTGATGATGGGGACGACCTTCTCAAGGTCGTGGCCAAGCACCGGGCTGTAGAGGTGCGGCTCGCGGGCACGGATCCAGCTGACGTTGCCGCGAAGGGTGTTGATCTCGCCGTTATGGATGATGTAGCGGTTGGGGTGCGCGCGCTCCCAGCTGGGCGTGGTGTTGGTGGAGTAGCGGGAGTGCACGAGCGCCAGCGCGGTCTCGACGGCCGCGTCGTTGAGGTCGATGAAGAAGCGGCGCATCTGCGTGGCCACCAGCATGCCCTTGTACACGATGGTGCGAGAAGACATAGAGCACACGTAGAAGATCTTGCCGGAAAGCGCGGGGTTGGCGTCGGCGGCGCGCTCGATGGTACGGCGGCACACGTAGAGCTTGCGCTCGAAGTCCTGGCCGGCCGGGCAGTCCTCGGGGCGGCGCAGGAAGGCCTGCAGGATGGTGGGCATGCAGGCGCGGGCAGAGTCGCCCAGGTCATGCGGGTCGACGGGCACTTCTCGCCAGAACATGAGGGGCACGCCGCACTTGGCGCAGCCCTCCTCGAAGGTGCGCTTTGCGTCGATGACGCCCTGGGGGTCGTCGTGCGGGAAGAAGAGCATGGCCACGCCGTAGTCGCCTTCACCAGGGAGCAGCTGGCCTTCCTTCTGAGCCTCCTTGCGGAAGAAGCGGTGAGGCACCTGGAACAGCACGCCGGCGCCGTCGCCGGTGTTGCGCTCAAGTCCCTTGCCGCCGCGGTGCTCGAGGTTGACCAGGACAGACAGGGCGTCGTCTAGGGTCTGGTGGCTGCGCTGGCCCTTAAGGTGGGCAATGGCGCCAATACCGCAGGCGTCGTGCTCGTACTCTTTGCGATACAGGCCGGGCTGGGCGGCCTCATCGACTTGTTGGGTCATATCGTTATCCTCTCCTTTACCGGCGCTTTATTGGCGCTCGGCAGAATGTGTCGGTCTTAGTCTATGGGGCGCGGGCGCCCTTAGGCCAAACCGAGATTAAGATGCTACGTGCTAGAAGCCTGTTTGTTTTGGCTTAGTAATGACGTTGACCAACGCGAGAAACGCAAACGAAACGTGGCCACCCCGAGCAGGAGGTGGCCACTCAATGAAGCGCAGGTAGATGTGGGTGTTGTGTTTAAGCTGCGGTTGTCGCGGAAGTGTTTGTTTGGTCCGTTTGGGTGTTTTGCGCATCCTGTGAAGAGCCGTTTTGGTTACCGGGGGTACCGCTGGGTGCCTGGCCGCTTTGGCCGGGCGCGCCGCCGCCCTGCTCGCCGCCTTGGCCGGGGCCGCCCTGGCCCATGCCGCCCGAGGAGCTCACACCGTTGTAGATGAGGCTCTCGGTTGTGAAAGTGACGTCCGACGTGCCGTTAGAGACGGTGTAGGTCTTGCCCGATTCGATACCTGCCACGCTAAAGACCACGCATTGGTACGAGGTTGTGGGCGAGAAGGACGCGATGCTGTTGCCGTCCTGGTCGCTTAAGGTCACGGTGTCGCCAGCGTTGCCCGAAAGGGTGACCGCGGCGCAGCCCTGGCTGGAGGAATCGCCAAAGATCTGCAGCATATCGGTGGTGCCCGCGCAGAAGACCTGGCCGCCGGTGATGGTGCCGGTGCCTGCGAAGTCGAGCATGCCGTTGCCGCCGCCGGTGGGGCCGCTCACGCAGGTCACGCCGCCGCTCACGGTGAAGTCGCCGTTAGAGTCGATGCCGTCGCCGCCGGCTTGGATGGCGATGGAGCCGCCGGTGATGGTGACCTGGGCGGTCGAGTCGTACTCGTCTCCCCCGCCGCCCATGCCGCCGCCCTGGCCGCCGCCGGGTTGCTGGCCGTCAGTGGGCTGCTGGCCGTCGGGCATCGAGGGCGGAGCCTGCTGAGAAGTGACGTCGGTTGTGGTGGTGCCGTCGGTCGCGTCGGCCTGGTCTCCCTCGGGCTTGGCGGGAGGCTCGGTGCCGGTGTCGCCGTTGGCGCCTGGGCCACCGTTAGCGTCGCCGCCGGGGGCCGTGCCCTGCTCGCCGCTCGCCTCGGTGCTGGAAGAGTCGCTGGGGGCACCGGCCGCATTGATGCCGTCGTCGCTCGAGACCACGTCGATGGTGCCGCCGGTGATGGTCACCGTCTGGCCCTCAAGGCCCTCATAGCTCTTGGTGACCGTGACGTTGCCGCCGTTGATAGCCAGGTCAAGCTCGGCGTGCAGGCCGTCGTCGGCGGCCGCAACGGTGATGGTGCCGCCGTCGACCTCAAGGACGTTGGCCGCGTCGAAGCCGTCGGACTCGGCCGTGATGTCCAGGGTTCCGCCCGCGACCACGACGTAGCCCTTCTCGGCATCTTCGTCGTTTTCGCAGTGGATGCCGTCGGTGCCGGCAACCAAGGTCCAGGCACCGCCAACGACAGCCACCGAGTCCTTGGCCTGGACGGCGTGCTTGGCTGCTGTGACGCTCACCTGGCCGCCAACCAGCACCAGGTCGTCCTTGCACACGATGCCGTGGCCGGCGGCGCTTGTGACCGTGAGGCTGCCCGAGCCGTTGATCGTGAGGTCGTCTTTGGCAAAGATCGCGCCGTCGACGGTGTTGTCGTCGGTCTGGACAAACTCGCCGCTGGTAGAAAGGGTGTTGGACGTGCCGTCGGCCAAGGTGAGGAAGACCTTCTTGGCGTTCTTCACGTAGAGGGCTGCAGAATCTGCGCAGGTGACGTTGGCGCCGGCCAATACCAGCTGGACCTTTGCGTCCTGCGCATCGACAACGATCTGGCCGGCCGAGAGGGTACCGCTCACGATGTAGGTGCCCGCCTGGGTGATGGTCACGGTCGAGCCGTCCGAGGTCGCGCCGTCACCGTCGACCGCGGCGCTGGCGCTAGACAAGGTGATCTTAGTCGCGCTGGCCTCGTCATAGGATGAGTCCTGGTCGCGGTCGCTCACCAGGTCGTTGATGTCGACCAGGGTCACGGCGTCGCCTGCCGCGGAGGCCTGGGAAGCCGTCGCGGTCGTCTGGGCAGACGTCGTCGTAGAGGCATTCGAGCACGCCGCCAGGGGCATGACACCCAGGGCAAGGGCCAGGCCAGCCGCGCAGGCCGCGCGGCCAAAGTGCTTGTTAGAGCTCATTGTTGGTCACCTCGGCAAAAGACAGGGAGACTTCCATGTTGCCGTTGCGGCAGCGCAGGTCGTTGAGCATGTCGCGCTCGCTTGCGGTGGCGCGAAGTACAACGTTGTACGTAAGCTTGTAGAGGCTGCCCATGTTTGCGGTCTTGACCTGGCGCAGCTCACGCTTGATCACGTACTTGTCCAGCACGTCGTCGAACATAGTGGTGTAGTCCAGGTCCTCGGGAACAGTGATGCGCAGGGTGCGCTCGAGGTTAGAGACGTCGCGCTTCTCGCCAAGAACATTGAAGAGGGTGTAAGCGCCGCCGATAATCACGGTGCAGAGAAGCGCCAGGGTAAGGTAGCCCATGCCGCAGGCCAGGCCGACGCACATGGCAAGAAAGACAAAACCGATGTCCTTGGCGCTGCCCGGGATGCTGCGAAAACGCACCAGTGAGAAGGCACCGGCCACGGCCACGCCAGCCCCAACGTTGCCATCTACTAGGGCAATCACAACCGAGACGATGGCAGGAAGGACAGCCACGGTGCAGACGAAGCTCAAGGTGTGGCGGCTACGCACGCTGTAGAGCACGGCCAGGATAACACCGCACGCAAGGCCGCAGCCCAGGCAGGCGAGAAACGAGGCAAGGTCGAACGACGAGAGAAGCGCGTCGGTCGAGTAGATCGAGGAAAGCATGGTTGGTCCAATCTTTGATGTTGACGGTTGGGCTTTGCGGGCGCCGCGGCTTACGCGACGGTCTGGAACACGGGGGCAAAGTGCGAGGGAGCGGCGTTTCTCACCGCGACCACCTGAGGTTGCCTGGCAATCACCTGGTCGATGCCGCGCAGCTGCCAGGCGCGTCCGTACTTAGAGACGCTGGTCTTGCGAAGGCCCATGGCGCTTAGCTCGTCCACCAGCCAAAGGGGCATCCCGCCGCAGGTCTTGACCTCAAGGATCGAGGTGTTGGCCTCAAGCACGGGGTCGCCCTCGTCGGGCCCGGCCAGGCTCACGTCGTCCCAGCGCACGCGCACGTCGCGGTCAAGCGTCAGGCGAAAGTCGCGGTCTGTGGGCGAGAAGTACGCCAGACGGTCGTAGGCCAGGTAGGCCATGGGGCGAAGGCCCTCGTAGCGGCGAGCCGTCCAGTCGATCTCGCGCTCGATCTGGGTCTGCGGATGCCCGCGCCCAGCAAGAAGCTCAACGGCATCTGCGGGCGGAAGCTGGGCGCGACGCTTATAGACCACGCCGTCGGCCTTCTTCTTGATCTCGACAAAGACCGGGTCAAAGGGGTGCGGCTCTCCGTAACAGCGCATGCGGACCTTCTCTTTGTACAGCGGGTGCTCGGCCGAGCGCCGGGCGAGAAGGGCCGTGGGCGTGTCGTAGTAGACGTTGCGAACCGTCGAGGGGCCGTGCTCGTCCTCGACCATCGTGTGGGAAAAGAGGGTCTCTAGGCGGGCGCGCTGATCGGGGTTGAGAAGGTACTTGGTCTCGTAGCGCTTGAAGGTGAGCTGTGCGGAACTCATGATGACCTCCTTAAATTAGGACGCACCCCGCGTCCTTAATAAGGAGATTACAAACCCGCACTGAAAATCAGCTTTAAGTAAAGCCGCAGGTAGATGATGCGCATAAAGCGTCCCCGACCCTTTTGGGTAGCTGAAAACGCTGCGGCAGCGCAAATTTTATACGAAAGACGGGCGCACTGGCGAATGTCCGTGGGTTGCCAGTCTTTGCCGTTCATGGCGACCTGCGGTTTTGCGCAGGCAAACGACCGGTCACTCAACGAATCTTCTTTAGTGCGCCCGTCTTTCGACTATTTTTGTGAGAGCCCCGGATTGTGTGGGGTTATCTTGTGGGAAAGCGGCTAGCGACGGATCCCCTCCTTGCGGGTGAGCTTGAGGGTCACGGCCACAAGGGCCATCGCAACCAGCGAGAAGCACGAGCCCACCAGGCCCACCTGCGAGATACCGGGGCCCGAGACCACCAAGCCGCCAACAAAGGTGCCAAAGGCGATGCCGATGTTGAAGGCCATGGGCTCAAGCGAGCTGGCCAGCGTCAGCGCCTTGGGGTGACGCACATTGGCCGTTTTCATGAACATGCTGATGCACGGCACAGAGGCCACGTACATTAAAAGGCCCACGCACATGACCATGACCAGGCCCGCGGGCATCGAGGCCCCGGTTGCCCAAAGCCCCAAAAGGGATGCCGCCTGCAGGACAAAGACGGCGAGAAGGGCCTTGATGCCAAAACGCGCGTCGACCCAGCCCGAGATCAGGTTCGAGACAAAGCACGCGCCGCCATAGACCATGAGGGTGGCGCTGGCAGACATCGCGTCCATCCCCAGGACGCCCTCGAGATAAGGCGTGACATAGCCGTAGAACACATAAGTCGAGCCAACGCCAAAGACAAAAATGCCGATACAGGTGATGACCTGCGGCTCTTTTAGAAGGCCCGCCTGCTCCGAGAAGGTCGCGGGCTCGTCGGTGGCGCCGCGCTTAGGCAGCACCGCGATCAAGGCCGCGCAGGTCACAATGGCAAGAACGAGCGTCGCCCACAGGGCAACCCGCCAGCCCAAAAACTCGGCCGCGAGCTTACCCAAAGACGTGGCCAGAACCATCGCGACCGAGAAGGCCGCATAGACCACCGAGATAACCATCGACGTGCGGCCTGCGCCCATAAGCTCGGGGATAAAGGTCACGCCCACGGCCAGAAAGGCGCCCGATACCGCGCCAATCAACACGCGGCTGGCGAGAAGAACCTCGAAGCTGGGGGCCATGGCCTGCACAAGGTTGGCCACGCAGAAGATGACCGAGTAGGCCACCAAGAGCTGGAAGCGCTTGAAACGCCCCGTCGTGAGCGCCAACACCGGCGTGAGTACCGCGTAGGTAATGGCAAAGAAGCTGATGAGCTGGCCGGCCTGGGCCAGTGTAACGTTGTAGTAGTCGGCGATATCGGGCTCGATGCCGATCACGATGAACTCGGACGCGCCGAGCGAAAACCCAAGGACCACGAGTAAAAACACGCAGAGCAAGCGATATCCCCGGCTAAAGGCGCCCTCGTTTGCCGTCGTTTTCCCAGCAAGTTGGGTCTTTTTGGTGCTCACGAAACTAACTCCTTATTACTCTTTCTCTTCGGGCAGCCCCGGCTTGGCCGCCAGGGGCGCTATCCGCTAATTGTTTTTGCAAAGCTCGGCGGCCAGTGCACACAGCTGCTCTTTTGTAGCATCATCCACAGAGCCGCGCACACAAGGCACGGTGGAAAGCACGGTAATATCGGTGAATGCCTCCAGGCGCTCGCGCATCTTCTTGCCCGCCGCAGGCGCCCACGAGCCGGCCTCGATCAGGCCCACCGTGCGCTTTTGGTAGGCGTGCTCTTCGAGCGTGTGGATGAAGGTCGACATAAACGGGAAGATGTCGCCGTTGTAGGTGACGCTGGCAAGCACCAGGCGGTCGTAGCGGAAGGCGTCCTCGACGGCCTCGGCCATGTCGTCGCGGGCCAGGTCAAAGAGGGACGCCTTGGTGCCCGTGGCCTCGATCTGAGCGGCCAGAAACTCAGCGGCCTCCTTGGTGTTGCCATAGACGCTGGCATAGGCAATGGTCACGCCCTTGTCCTCGGGCTCGTAGCTTGACCAGGTGTTGTAGGTGTCCAGGTAGTAGCTCAGGTTCTCGGTCAAGACGGGGCCGTGCAAGGGGCAGATAACGGCGATGTCCAGGGCCGCGGCCTTCTTAAGGACTGCCTGCACCTGGCGGCCAAACTTGCCCACGATGCCAAAGTAGTAGCGCCTTGCCTCGCAAGCCCAGCCCTCGGGGTCCTCGACGTCGTTGGCGCCAAACTTGCCAAACGCATCTGCCGAGAAGAGTACCTTGTCGGCCGCGTCATAAGAGAAGAGCACCTCGGGCCAGTGGACGTTGGGCGCGCCCACAAAGGCCAGGCTGTGGCCGGCGCCCAAATCAAGCACGAAGCCCTCCTTGGCAACCACGCGACGATCGGCGAAGTCGCGGCCAAAGTAGGCCAGCATCATCTTGAAGGCAGGGGCAGAAGAGACGATCTGCGCCTGCGGGTAGCGGTCGGCAAAGGCCGCGATACCGGCGGAGTGGTCGGGCTCCATGTGGTGGACCACCAGGTAGTCCGGGGTCTTCTCGCCAAGGACAGCTTCGAGATTTGCCAGCCACTCGTCCACAAAGTGGGCGTCGACGGTATCGGTCACGGCGATTTTCTGGCCCAAGACCACGTAGGAGTTGTAGGCCATGCCGTTCTCGCGCACGTCGTACTGGCCTTCGAAGAGATCGATGTCGTGGTCGTTCACGCCAATGTAGTGAATGCTGTCTGTGATGTTCATACTCTCCCCTTTCGCGTGGGTTTAACTGCAAAGATGTGGGCGCAGGGCCGCACGCCGCGGCCGCGGCCGTGTTACACCGCCGCCGGGACGTGCCCCGTCTCGAAGATCTGGTCAAGCGCCGCCTCGTCCAAGACAGCGACGCCCAAGGACTCGGCCTTGTCCAGTTTCGAGCCCGCGTTGGCGCCCGCCACCACATAGCTCGTCTTCTTAGAGACCGAGCCCGCGACCTTGGCGCCCATGGCCTTTAGGCGCGCACCGGCATCGGCGCGGCCGTACTTCTCCAGCGTGCCGGTAAGGACAAACGTGAGACCGGCCAGGGTCTGCGGCACATCGCCTTCGGGCGCGGCCTCTTCAAGCAAGACACCCGCCTTGCGCAGGCGCTCTACGACCTCGACGTTCTTCTCGACGGCAAAGAAGTCCTCGACCGAGGCCGCGATCTTGGGACCCACACCGTCTACCTGGGCAATTTCTTCTGCCGAAGCCAGCATCAACGCCCGCATCGAGCCAAAGCGTTTGGCGAGAAGACCCGCTACGTTGGCGCCCACCAGACGGATACCCAGGCCAAACAAGACGCGCGAGAGGCCGCGGCCCTTGGACTCCTGGACCTGGGCCATGACCTTCTTGGCGATGACCTTGCCTACCACGATGTCTTCTCCGTCGACCGACTGGCGGCCAACCGAGACCTGGGCCAGGGCGTCCTCGGTCAAGGTGTCGTAGAAATCGGCGACGTCGCGCAAGAGGCCGTCGTCGACCATGTGGTTGATGATCTCGATGCCCAGGCCGTCGATGTCCATGGCGCCGCGCGACCCCCAGTGAATCAGGCGCTCGGTTGCCTGCGCGGGGCAGTCGATCGAGACGCAGCGATAAGCCACCTCGCCCTCCTCGCGCACCACGCGCGAGCCGCACGAAGGGCAGGTCTGGGGCATCTGGAACTCAACGGCATCGGCGGGGCGCAGCTCAAGGACGGGTCCCACGACCTCGGGAATCACGTCGCCTGCCTTGTGGACCACGATGGTGTCGCCCACGCGCACGTTCTTGCGGCGGATCTCATCGATGTTGTGCAGGGTCGCGCGGGCGATCGTGGAGCCCGCCACCAGCACGGGGTCGAACTCGGCCACCGGGGTCAACACGCCGGTGCGGCCCACCTGCACGCGAATCTGGCGCAGCACGGTGCGCTTCTCCTCGGGCGGGAACTTGAAGGCGATCGCCCAACGGGGCGCGCGGGCGGTGAAGCCCAGGGCCGCCTGATTGGCAAACGAGTCGACCTTGACCACCACGCCGTCGATGTCGTAGTCCAGCTCTTCGCGCCGGGCCAAGGCGTTGGCGCAAAAGTCGTGGACCTCGGCCGCGCTCGTGCAGCGCGCGGCGTAGGGGTTCACACTAAAGCCGCAATCGCGCAGCCACTGCAAGAACTCCCACTGAGAAGAAACGGCCAGCGGGGCCTCGTCTGCCACGGCATAGATGAAGGTCTCAAGGTCGCGGTGGGCGGTCACGCGCGGGTCCTTTTGGCGAAGACTGCCGGCAGCGGCGTTTCGCGGGTTGGCAAAAGGCTCGCGTCCGGCGGCGTCGGCGTCCTCGTTCAAGCGCACGAAGCTGTGCTTAGGCATGTAGACCTCGCCTCGAACCTCGACGTTTTGGCCCAGGCCAGCGCCCTCGACCTTCTGGCGACCGGCGGCCGAGAGCTCGTGCGGCACATCTGCGATGGTCAAGACGTTGGCCGTGACGTTCTCGCCGGTAGTGCCGTCGCCGCGGGTGGCCGCGCGCACAAACTGGGCGTCGCGATAGGTCAAGGCCACGCCCAGGCCGTCGATCTTAAGCTCGCAGGTGTAGGCCACGCAGGTGTTGGGGCCGGCACCCAGGGCCTCGTCGGTACGGCGCAGCCACTCGTCCAGCTCGGCCAGATCCATGGCGTCGTCCATCGAGTACATGCGCGCGGCGTGGGTCACCGGCTCAAACTGTTCGCTCACGTAGCCGCCCACGCGCTGGGTATAGGAGTCAGCGGTGACCAGCTGCGGGTAGTCACGTTCAAGTCCCTGCAGCTCGACCAACAAGCGATCGAACTCGGCGTCGGTCACCTGCGGCTTGTCCAGGGCATAGTAGCTGTAGGCGTAGGTGTTGAGAAGGCGGTTGAGCTCGGCGGCGCGGGCGCGGGTGGCGTCGGTGAGAGGAGCCGGGCCGGCCGGCTTTGCGGGCGCTGCCGCAGGAGCCGCCTGATCGAAGCCGTCAAACAAAGACCCCTGCATAGCATCCACGTTCTTCTCGCCAGCCATACTTCTCCAATCAAATAAAGCCCAGGTAGATGGGCTGTAGGTTCGCTTGTGCAAGAAAGCGCGCGAGGGTGTGCCTGCAGTACTTCTCGCATAGAAAATCATACGCAAGTTACGGCGGGCAAAAAGGCGCTTGTCCCCTTCTGGGCAAAAAAGGCGCAACCCGCAAAGGAGCTGCGCCAAAAGAGCCGCGCCAAGCGGCACGGCAAGGTTTATGAGGCCCCGGCTTATGCCATCGCGCACTCATAGTCTGCGGCGCGCACGGCGGCCAAAAGGTCGTCGTCTGCCACGGAATCCGTGCAGGTAACCGTGGCGGTACCGGCCTCAAGGCTCACCTCGACGCCCTGGACGCCCTCGACGCCAGACAGCGCCTCGGTCACGTGCTTCACGCAGTGCTGGCACATCATGCCCTCAACCTTTAGGGTCTTCTCCATCGTGTTCTCCTTCTTGTTGTTGGCGGGTTTTGCCCCGTCGCTCATCTGATCGGCGAGAAGCACGGGCGCGCTCGCCGGGGTTGCCTTGTCCAAAGATACCTCGCTGGGTTTCCAGCCGCGCAGGCGAAGGGCGTTGCCCACCACAAAGACCGAGGAAAAGCCCATCGCCGCGGCGCAGAACATGGGGTTCAAGGTGATGCCCACGCCCGAGAGCACGCCCGCGGCCACGGGGATACAGATCGAGTTGTAGAAGAGAGCCCAGAAGAGGTTCTGCTTGATGTTTCTCATGGTGGCGCGGGAAAGCTCGATCGCGGTGGCCACGTCGGCGGCGTCGGAGCGCATGAGCACGATATCGGCCGAGCTTATGGCCACATCGGTGCCGGCGCCGATGGCGATGCCGATGTTGGCGCGGGCAAGCGCCGGGGCGTCGTTGATGCCGTCGCCCACCATGGCGACCTTGTGGCCGACGGTCTGAAGCTCGCGAACCTTGAGCTCCTTTTGATCGGGCAGGACACCGGCGATGACCTCGTCGATTCCCACGGCGGCGGCCACGGCGGCGGCCGTCTTGGGAGCGTCGCCGGTAAGCAGCAGCGTCTTGATGCCGGCCTCGCGCAGGCGGGCGACGGCGGCGCGGCTGGTGGGACGCACGGGATCGGCTACGGCGACCATGCCCAGAAGGCGGTTTCCACGGGCAAAGTAGAGGGCCGTCATGCCGGCCTCGGCGGCCTTCTCGCCAGCGGCGACCAAGGGCGAGATATCGATGTCGTTGTCAGCCATCAGACGGGCATTGCCGGCAAAGACCGGGGTCTCCCCCACCTTGGCGGTCAGACCGCCGCCGGGGACTTGGATGAAGTCGCGGACCGCCATGTCCTTCTCGGCACCGTGTCCCCGCTCTTCGGCGTAGTCGCAGATGGCCTGGGCCAAGGGGTGCTCGCTCTTGCGCTCAAGCGCGGCAGCCAAGCCAATAAGCTCCTGCTGAGAAGTGCCGTTGGCCAGAACCACCTCGCACACGCGGGGCTTGCCTTGGGTGATGGTGCCCGTCTTGTCAAAGACAACGTAGTCCAGGTCGCAGGCGGTCTCCAGCGACTCGGCCGACTTGATCAAGATGCCGTGCGCCGCGCCGCGGCCCGTGCCCACCATAATGGCCGTGGGCGTGGCCAGGCCCAGCGCGCAGGGGCAGCTGATGACCAGGATCGAGATGGCGTGGTTGAGCGCCGTGGCAAAGTCGCCCGAAATCACGATCCACACCGCGAAGGTCGCCGCGGCGATTGCCATGACAACGGGGACAAACACGCCCGCGATCTTGTCGGCCATGCGCTCGATGGGGGCCTTGGAGCTGGTGGCCTCGTCAACCAAGCGGATGATGCCGGCAAGGGTGGTGTCCTCGCCCACCGCGCGAGCCTCCATCACAAACCAACCGCTGGTAGCGGTGGTAGCGCCCGTGACCTTGTCGCCCTGTGCCTTCTCCACAGGAAGGGGCTCTCCCGTAAGGGCGCTCTCGTCGATCGAGGCCGCGCCTTCCACAAGCACGCCGTCGACCGGCACGGCCTCGCCCGCACGCACGACCACGCGGTCGCCCACTTGCACATCTTGGGTGGGCACGTCGACCTCCTGGCCATCGCGCAGGATGCGAGCCGTCTTGGGCGCCAGGTTCATGAGAGACGAGATAGCATCGGTGGTGCGCGACTTGGCGCGGGCCTCGAAGTACTTGCCCAGATCGATCAGGGCCAATATCATGCCCGCCGAGTCAAAGTACAGGCCGTGCATCGCGGCGTGGGCCGCCTCCATGTCCATGGCGCCAAAGGCCCACGCCATCTGGTAGAGACTCACCAGGCTGTAGGCAAAGCTCGCGGCCGAGCCCACGGCAATGAGCGAGTCCATGTTGGGCGAGCGGTGCCACAGGGTCTTGAAGCCCACGATAAAGTAGCGGCGGTTGATGAAGAGGATGGGCGCGCACAAGATGAGCTGTGTCACTGCGGCGGCCATCATGTTGTTCATGCCGTCCAAGCCCGGCACCTCGGGCCAGCCCAGCATGGGGCCCATAGCAATGTAGAAGAGGGGCACGGCCAGCACCAGCGAGACCACCAGCTCAACAAAGCGCTGGTGGATGGCCTCTTTGGCGGCGCGGTTGGGGTCTTGCGGGGCGGCGGCTTTTTGCTTGGCACGCCGGGTCGCGCCATAGCCGGCCTTCTGGATAGCTGCAACGACGGCCGCCGAGGTCTTCTCGCTGCCGTCAAAGTCGAGCTCCATCGAGTTCTTGAGCAGGTTGACGTTGGCACCGGTCACGCCCTCAACCGCTGCCGCGGCCTTTTGCACGCGAGAAGAGCACGCGGCACAGGTCATTCCCTGGATATCAAAGGTTTCTCTCATCGCGCGCCCCTACATAAACTTCTTGAAGAGGCCCATGACCTCATCGGTGACCTCGGTGTCGCCGGCTTGGATACGCTCGACCACGCAGGTGTTGAGATGGTCCTGCATGACCTCGCGCGAGATGGCCTTGACGGCAGACTCCACGGCGGCGAGCTGCGTGAGCACGTCTCCGCAGTAACGGTCTTCCTCGACCATGGTCTTGATGCCGTTCAACTGCCCGATCGCACGGTTGATGCGCTTGGTGACGTCGGCCTTCATGTCCGCCGAGCGCGGCGTGTTCTTGTGCGCCGCACAGTGGCAGCAGGTCTTTTTCTCCTCGGCCATTTTGGCCCCTTTCTTGACCAGATACCCCCTAGGGGTATGGATTATCGAAAGCAATCCTATACCCCTAAGGGGTATCTGGTCAACGCAAAATGCCAACTCAAAGATAATTCAAGTCGCATGTGTCACGTTTTTGTCACAACCACAAATCACGCGGCTCTTTTATAGAAAGAGTTAACCTTCTTGAACTTCATATTTTCTCCATAGAACCCCCCCCCTCAATTTTACTTTGAACGCAAAGTCACCGTTTTGCCTGAACAACAGGGGAGGTACCCAATCGCCGCAAAAAAGTTCCACTGTTACCGTGGACTAACACGACATGCGGCTGGTATTTTCCCTCAAACACCAGGTGCCAAGGCAACAGCCGTCGTGCATGTGTCACAAACGTCACACCGTACGCAAGCGTCCCGGCATCCGTGACCCTCGACACTTTCGAAAGGCATCAATCGATGAGCAGCGACACCTCGGACCACAAACAGAACTCGCACGGTCAAAAATACGCGCTTGAAAACCACCTCGGCGGTTACCACCGTTGCTTCCTTGGAAACCCGGGCCACCTCGAGTTTATGAGCGAGAACCTCTGCAAAATGCTTGGGTACACAAAGCGAGAGCTCTTTGGACTCATCGGTCACATCTACACTGGCGTCATCCACCCCGATGACTGCTCGGTCTTCGACGAGTTCTGCTCTAGACTCGCCCAAAAAGAAACCAACGAGACCGCGGCGTACCGCATGATTAAGAAGGACGGCACGGTAATCCATGTCGTGGACACCATGACCTCCATCATCGGCGATGACGGTGACATGCGCGGATACTCCGTAGTCTGTCAAATCCCCGACGACCCCAGCTCCCCTGCTACTACCGAGAAAATCGCAGTCCTGCGCGTCACGGGCGGCTCGGCAATGAAGATAGAGCAGGCCTGCGGCATATCGAGCAAGCTCTTAGGCTCGTTTGCCAGCAAGGATATCTATGGCCTCATGAACTTCGTCTCGTTGTCTGATCACGACAAGATACGCGCAGCCTTTAGACGTGCCTATGAAGACGAGTATTCTGGCATGGAACATTGCGTCTTCGTGACCGCGGAGGGGCGCGGCCTCCAGTGCAACCTGTGGGTAGAACGCAACGAGACCCACTCCTCTTTTGAGGATTGCACCTTCTGCGTCAAAATCGAGTTAGACAAGACCTATAAACGCGACGAGAAGGTCTCTTCATTCAGCAAGCAGCTGCTCTCGAGTTTTGCCGAGGACATCTTTGAGGTCGACAGGGTGAACAACACCATTACGTGCGTTTGCGAAGGTAAATGCGAGCTTCTTGACTCAATCGTGAACATCCGCATGAACGCCGACGACTTTCTCGCCTGGCTCCTCGATTTTGTTCACGAGCCGTACAGAAAAGAGGTCTCGAATTTTTACCGCAAGGCATTGCCCCGACCGGCAACGACAGGTGAGACGAGCCTTGCCCCTAACAAGCTCGACTTTGAGATGTATGCAAAAGACGGCGAAAAGTGTGCCGTCACAATGATTGCCGTCCCCATCTCGAGCAATAAGTATTTCCTTTGTCTTAACACCGATTTCAAAGCGATGGGCACGGGGTTTTGCTCGGCGGCGGTCGCAGAGAGAAAAGAGATCACGGCAAGGCTCTTTGGCTCCTTTAGCCTTACCGTCGACGGCGAGGCAATTCACATTCGCTGCGAGAAGGGCCGAGAACTCCTGGCCCTTCTTATAGAGAAACGCGGTGCTTTTCTCAGCACCCGCGAAGCGATCACTTCCTTGTGGGAATGCGAGCCCGACAATACCTCACGTGCACGTTACCGCAAGATCGCCTCGCGCCTGATGACCGAGCTCAAGAAGCACGGCATCGACTACATCATCGAGAGCGACCGCGGCGCGCGGCGCATCATTCCAGAGTTCATAAACTGCGACTACTATGACTACCGTGACGGTGTCTTAAAACCCACCGACGCCCTGCTGCCCGAATACGCGTGGTCAGAATACATAAGAATCGACTAACAAAAAAACATCGCCAAAGAACAAGAGAGGCTCCCGCACGGAGCCTCTCTTGTTTGTGTTCCCGCATGTCACATGCCCGCGCGAGCGGTGTGCCGCCCTTTGCTATGCGATAGAAGAATCCGAGAAGGGAGAGTCCAGTCCCTCGGTGTAATACTCGAAATCCTCCAGCTTGCTGTGGCTCTCGCCGCACTTCGAGCAGTAAAGGGCAAGACCGAAAGGGAGGTGTTCATAGATCGTGCCGCCGCACCCCTTGTGGATGTGCTTGAGCGATTTGCCTCTTCTAAACAGGTCACCAAGGTCGAAACCGCCGTTGGTCTCGGCAAGCTGGGAATCGTCCAGCTGAGAAACATCCTTCTTCATCGCTTCGTTTTCCTCGGCCATAGCTGGCTCCTTCCGTCGTAGCTTAGCCGCCGCTCTGGCGAATGCCCCCAATGGTACCTGTATCACGGGCGTTCGAGCACGGTAAAGGTCTCCAAGCTCACTCCCGAGCCAAGATTTCATGTCCAAACGAACAGGCCACATTAGAGCGCACCCCTTGTGTCACGGCGACGCGCCGATGTGTCACTTGGGCTATGCGTAAATAGTCGACAGCCAAGGCGGGCCCCCACCTCACCCGCCTTGGCCTCGATTTTGAACACCCCAAAGAGCCAAAGGGCATATACACCATGACGAAAGCAGAAGCGAGAAGAACCCCGCAGGCCGCAAAGCGACATTTGGGCGCTGGCCTGGCGGCAACCCTCAGCCTAGCCTTGGCAATCGGCGGCCTTCCTTTTGGGTTGAGCGAAGCAAACGCCATCGATGCCAAAACTAACGACTGGCAAATCGTGAGCGGAGCTTATGATGCTAGCCATGCGACAAGCCAAGGGATTAAGGTTAGCGATCTAGCCAACTACAGCTTCGTCGCATCTGACGACGGCACCGACGATAGCCAGGTTCGCGTCACAAAGACGGTTGAGCCCACCGAAACCGAAGATGAATTCATCGTACATTTATCGGTAGACACAAGCGCCACCTCCAAACAGGTGACCGACTATTACTCGTTCTTC
>CAVGOA010000032.1:0-1491 GCA_963630635.1 Paludibacteraceae bacterium | reverse complement strand
CTCACCAAAGAAGCCTATGACCTGATCAACAAAGCCATCCAAGGCCAGACAAAATGGGGCGACCCCACAAGGCTCACCTCGGTCACCGACGTCATGGGCGACGATATTGAGTTCATCGGCGGCGCCACAGCAAACGGTGGCTCGGCAACCTACGACGACTCTTCTCGCACCCTTACCTGGACCCCTCAATACACCGCTGATTACACCGAGGTTTTTGAGGATCCAGTGGTCGATACCGAGACTAACGACGAAGGTGCTGTTACAAAGGTCACGATTACTCAACGCAAATGGATCTACGGCGCGGCTTCGCTCACCTATCGTGTTCGTCTGAACACCCAGGCCAACGACTTCGCAAGCTCATACGACCCGGCGAGCGTAACCAATCCTTACCTCACCAACAACAAGGCGACGCTTAACTACAGCTACAGCACCGACGGTGGCGAGACGTACAAAAACAACTCAGTTGATTTCCCAAAGCCACAGGTAAAAGGCATACTCTACGATCTTCAGGCGCTAAAGACCAACGAGGTTGGCACACCTGTCGTCGGAGCCGTCTTCAAGCTCACGCGAATCTGGACAGATTCTTTTGGCGAGACCCACAGCGATTTGGTCGCAAACGATCTTGTTTCTGATGCCAACGGTCACGTGACGGTCGATTCTCTTCCCTGGGGGACCTATACCCTCGAGGAAACCGCAGCCCCCGCGGGCCACATCCTTCCCGCCAAGAGCGATCGGTCCGTCACCTTCGAGCTTTGCTATACCAAAGACAGCGCTTCGCTCATCGACTCGACCATCACCGATGCCAACCATGCCATGCTCGGCGGCAACACGCCAAGCATCGTGAATGAGCGCGTCAAAACCGACGTATCGCTTCTTAAAGTCGACGCCTCGAATAACACCAAACCGGTTAGCGGAGCGCGTTTTGCCTTGTACCAAGACAACGGCGACGGCAAGTTCGACGAGACGAGCGACCTTCTCGACACCTACAAAGTCGGTGAGATTACCACCGGCCAAGACGGCATGAATGTCTTCGAGAAGCTCACGGTGGGAACCTACTACCTCGCCGAAATCTACACCCCATCGGGATACCAGCTCAACAGCACGGTCTATCGCATCGACGTCTTTGACGTAAAGGGACAGGCAGGCGGCAGCGTTGACAACATGATCCGCGTGGGACCGGCAGATGGATCGAATATGCAGGCGCCCAACACTCCCAACACGATCACCGTGGCAGACCGCCCCATCCCAGACATGCCTTCGACGGGAGGACCCGGCATAACCGCGATTCTCCTGTGTGGCGCAGCACTTCTCACCACCGGATGCGCACTTCTTAAAAGGCGCGTGGAACAGCAGTCCTAAAGGCTCTTTCACCGAGATCGGCTCGGTTGAAGATAAAGACAAAGCATTGCTTTGGAAGGAGAAACAAATGTACAAGCAGGGTTACGCGAACAAGGCGACCAAGGCCGTATTCGCCTCGCTTCTCGCGGCCAG
>CAVGOA010000031.1:0-24242 GCA_963630635.1 Paludibacteraceae bacterium | reverse complement strand
GCATGTGTTAGGCGCGCCGCCAGCGTTCATCCTGAGCCAGGATCGAACTCTCCGTTCAAATTTCCAGGCACGTTGTGCCCTTCAATCAAGTTGAATGGGATGTCCTCCCGACTTTAAGACCACGCTCACGAATTTTGGATTCATGTATTAAAGAAATCGACTTGGGAGGGAATATCTTCCCTCGCTCATCGAAGACTTCGCTTGTCTGTCTTGTCCGATCTTCTCGATCGCGGTATCCGGTTCTCAAGGTCCGTCGCGCTGGTTTGTCTTTTGGACTCACCCGTGCGCGAGGAATAACTATACGCGAGGAACGGCCCGAAACAATCGTGAGAAATTGTCTTCATATTTCCCACACATTTCCTACCGGTAACGGAGGAAGACGGTACGCTCACCTAGTTTGGCAGGCCGTTCTTTACTAGATAGCTTACGGCTTCCAGAAGGTCGTCTCGGTCCTTCTGTGTTGGGGCTTCTGCATAGAGACGAACAACGGCGTCTGCTCGGGATGGGCGGACCAATACCCAGGATCCATCGGCGAATGTGAGGCGCAGTCCGTCTGCATGGCTTACCTCAATCGGTGCCCTACCGGCAACATCGGGCGGGTTGAGGCCCGGCAGGATGTTGCGGAACGCTTGGGTATAAGCGGAATCAAGATGCAGGTCTCGGCGTTTATAACACATGCGACCAAGGCGGGACTCCTGCTCGGCAACCAGGTCCTTAAGGTTTTGACCACGCTGACACACCAGCTCGACCAGCAAAAGGCAGACAAGAAGACCGTCTCGCTCGTTAAGGTGGCGTGGCAGGCAGACGCCACCGTACTCCTCTACGCCCATGAGGACATCGCCCTCGAGTACTTCTCTATATATACGTGAGAAGCCAACGGGGACGCTGACGCATGTGAGGCCGAGCTCGTTGGCCTGGCGCTCGATGGAAGCAGAACAGGTCAGTGTGGTGATAACGCGGCCCGAGAGGTTCTTCTCGGCTACAAGGTGATGCATAAGGAGAGGAACGAGCTGGCTTGCGGACAGCAAGTTGCCCTCGTGGTCGATGGCGCTGGCGCGATCGGCGTCGCCGTCGAGGATGAGGCCCAGACTGGCACTGCGATTGACGACCTCTTGCTCACATTCGTCGGCCCAAGGATCGACGGGAATGGGGTGGAGACCGTTGAAATCAGGCATGACCTGAGCGTGAATCTCGGTAACCTGGCAGCCAAGCTTACGCAGAGTATCGGCCAAGTAGTAAGAAGAGGCGCCGTACATGGGGTCGACCACGATCGAAGGCGCTGCGGCCCTGATGGCCTGAGTGTCGATGTGGGCGAGAAGCCCTTCTATATAGTTGCTCATCAAATCGCAAAGTTCAAAGGAACCGCGCGACTGCGTAGCGTCACCCGAGATCTGCTGCTCGAGGTCATCGAGAAACTCCTGGCGAAGCGGACCGCCGTCGCTTTTGCGAATGAGAATGCCGCCGTACTCGCAGGACTTGTCGCTGGCCGTGATAATGACGCCGCCGATGGCCTGTGCATCGTGCGCGCAGCTCCAGCCAACAGCGGGCGTGGGGCACGGGCGATCGGACATGCGAACGCGCAAGCCATAGGAGCCAAGCACCGCAGAGGCGGTCTCGGCAAAAAGCCGCGAGCCCACGCGCGTGTCATAACCAACATATACCGTAGCACCCGGCGCAGAATCGGCCCAAAGCAGGCCCAGACCGTCAACGACCCTCACCACGTTTTCCTCGGTGAAGCCGTCGTCAAAGCGAGACTGCCAGCCGTCGTTGCCGAAGCGGATGATTTCTTGCTGCCTATCCAAGGTGAGCCCCTGACGCGCTACTCCTTGGGGATGTTAACCCCTTGCTTTTCCAGATACTCGATGAGACGCTGCATGGTCTCGGAAGAAAGCACGTGCTCCATGAGACATGCTTCTTCATCTGCGGTATCGGGGTCGACGCCCAGGTCGGTCTCGAGAAAAGCGCGCAAGGCACGGTGAGAACGCCACACCATACGGGCGTAGCTCTCGCCTTCCTGGGTCAAGGTGATGCAACCATAGCGGCACTGCTCAACCATGCCCATCTCTTTGAGCATGGAGAGGGCCTTGTTGACGCTTGCCTTGGAAACGCCCAGCTGCTCGGCCACGTCGACCGAGCGCACAGACTTATCGGCCTCGGCGCTGTCGCGGGAGAGGCGGTAAATGGACTCCAGGTAATCCTCGCCTGCGCGAGTGAGGGAGTGATCGTCTTGCACACCGGTATTAATCATGAGGACCCACCGTTCTTGGTTGCATTACGCCGCGAGAAACAAGCGGCACTTTGCAATGATACCCACTAATCGGCCAAAGTTGGATCAGGTATCGATTTGCGGCAAGCAGAAGCGCCGAGCGCGCAGAGCTTGTCGACAAAGCCCTCGTAGCCGCGGTCGATGTGGTGGATAGCGCTGACGGTGGTGGTGCCGTCGGCGACAAGACCGGCCATAACCAAGGCAGCGCCGCCGCGCAGGTCGGGGGACTTGACCTGGGCGCCCGAGAAGCCCTTGACGCCGTGGACGATGGCGTGGTGGCCCTCGATCACAACCTCGGCGCCCATACGCTGCAGCTCGCTGGCAAACATGAAGCGGTTCTCAAAGACGTTCTCGGTGATGACGCAGCTGCCGTTTGCCAAGGCGAGAAGACACATGGTCTGCGCCTGCATGTCGGTGGGAAAACCGGGGAACGGCAGGGTCTGGATATCGGTGGGAAGCAGCGGCCCTTCTCGCCAACAAGTGCATTGGTGGTCGCCGCGCTCGACGCAGATACCCATCTGCTCGTACTTCTTAAGAACGAGGCCCAGGTGAAGGGGGTCGAAGCCCTTGACCGTCACGGGATCTTTGCACAGACCGCCGATGGCCAAGAAGGTGCCGGCCTCGATGCGGTCGCCCACGACGGCGTGCGTGACGGGGTGAAGCTCGTCGACGCCCTCGATCTCGATGACCGGGGAGCCGGCGCCCTTAATGTTGGCGCCCATCTCGTTAAGGAGGTTGGCGAGGTCGACGATCTCGGGCTCGCGGGCAGCGTTGTCGATGACGGTGGTGCCCTTGGCAAAGACCGAGGCCATCATGAGGTTCTCGGTGGCGCCGACGCTGGCAAAGGCCAAGGTCACGGTCGCGCCGTGAATGCCGTTAGGGGCGCTGGCATTGATGTTGCCGTGGTCGAACTTGAACTCAACGCCCAGGGCCTCAAGACCCAAGATGTGCATGTCGATCTTGCGGGCGCCGATGTTGCAACCGCCGGGCATGGCTACGATGGCCTTGCCAAAGCGAGAAAGAAGGGGGCCCAGGACAGCCGTCGACGCACGCATCTGCACGACGAGGTCGTAGGGGGTCTCCCAAGAATCAATGTTTGTGGTGTCGATGCGCAGCTCGTGCTTATTGACGACGTCGATGGTGGCGCCCAGGTTCTTCAAAACCTTGCCCATGACGTGCACGTCTGCGATGTTGGGGACGTTGGTGAGGGTGGTCACCCCTTTGGCCATGATCGTTGCGGCCATCAACTTAAGAGCCGAATTCTTGGCTCCCTCAACCGTAACCTCGCCGGTGATCTTGTGACCACCCTCAACCTGAATAACGTCCATGTAACCTCTTTTATAGCCGGACTAGGCGTTGGCCTAGAGAACTTGCTTAAGCAGAAGGTTACACCAGTTGACCTTATTGTCCCAATACGCCCTTCGGTGGTCGCCCTCGGCGCACGCATCACGGGCGTCAATGGCTTCATCACGCGTTTTGCGCACAGTATCTGCATCGATGTCATCGGTGCGGCGCGCGTGATCGGCCAAAATAATGACTTCGTCGTTTGCAATCTCTGCATAACCGCCAGAAACCACAACGTCGGTTTCCTCGACGCTGCCGTCCGCGGCCTTTTGCTTCATGCGCACGACGCCGTCGCCCAAGGCGACGATCTCGGGGGCGTGGCCCGGCCAAACGCCGAGCTCGCCCGCATAAGTTACCAGTACAAGGCTGGAGACGGGGCCCTCAAAGAGGGCCCTATCCGGCCTTACGAACTGAACGTTCAGCTCTGCCATAGCAAGTCCTAGTTCTCGCTGGCCATAGCGGCAGCGCGGGCGCGAACATCGTCGATGTCGCTAGCGTAGCGGAAGGCCTGCTCAGGCAGGTCGTCGCACTTGCCGTCGATAATCTCGCCGAAGGAACGAACGGTGTCCTGGACA
Organism: Paludibacteraceae bacterium; assembly: GCA_963630635.1. Classification (GTDB taxonomy): domain Bacteria; phylum Actinomycetota; class Coriobacteriia; order Coriobacteriales; family Atopobiaceae; genus Paratractidigestivibacter. The sequence continues at coordinate 20,057 of CAVGOA010000031.1, read as the reverse complement.
GAGACGTAGGCGCCGGGGTTGCCCGTGAACTTCTCGGCAACGTGGAACGACTGCGAGAGGAACTGCTGGATCTTACGGGCGCGGGCAACGACGTTTTGCTGCTCTTCGGAAAGCTCGTCCATACCGAGAATGGCAATGATGTCCTGGAGGTCGGAGTACTCCTGCAGGGTCTCCTGGACGGCCATGGCCACGCGGTAGTGCTCCTCGCCCACAATGGAGGGGTCAAGAGCCGAGCTGGAGGAAGCCAGCGGGTCGACGGCCGGGTAAATGCCCAGCTCGGTAATGGAGCGGGAAAGAACCGTGGTGGCGTCGAGGTGCGTGAACGTGGTGGCAGGTGCCGGGTCGGTAAGGTCGTCGGCGGGGACGTAGACGGCCTGGACCGAGGTAATGGAGCCCTCCTTGGTCGACGCGATGCGCTCCTGCAGCTCGCCCATCTCGGTAGCCAGGGTGGGCTGGTAACCAACTGCGGAAGGCATACGGCCGAGAAGTGCGGAGACCTCGGAGCCGGCCTGCGAGAAGCGGAAGATGTTGTCAATGAAGAGAAGAACGTCCTGGCCCTGGTCGCGGAAGTACTCTGCGGTGGTCAAGCCAGCCAGAGCAACACGCATACGGGCTCCGGGCGGCTCGTTCATCTGGCCGTAGACCAGGCAGGTCTTGTTGATGACGCCAGACTCGGTCATCTCGAGGTAGAGGTCGGTGCCCTCACGGGTACGCTCGCCCACGCCGGTGAAGACGGAGGTGCCGCCGTGCTCCTGAGCCAGGTTGTTGATGAGCTCCTGGATCAGAACGGTCTTGCCAACGCCGGCGCCGCCAAACAGGCCGGTCTTGCCGCCGCGGACATAGGGCTCGAGAAGGTCGATGGCCTTGATGCCGGTCTCGAAGATCTCGGTCTGGGTGGTGAGGTCCTCGAAAGCGGGGGCCGGGTGGTGGATCGGGTAGTACTGGACGTCATCGGGGACCTCGCCGCCATCGACGGGCTCGCCCACGACGTTCCAAACGCGGCCCAGCGTAGAGGGGCCAACGGGCATCAGCATGGGGTGGCCAGTGTCCTTGACGCAAAGGCCACGGGTGAGGCCGTCGGTCGAGGACATGGCGACGCAGCGAACGACGCCGCCCTCGAGCTGGGACTCGACCTCAAGAACGATGTTGACGTGGCCCATGGGCGTGTCACCGTCAACGACAAGGGCGGTGTAGACACCGGGGACCTGGTCGTCGAACTTGACGTCGACGACGGGGCCAACGACACGGACGATGGTGCCGGTGCCCACGCTGTGATTGAGCTTCTGGAGCGCAGCCTCTTCAAGGGCCGTAAGCTCCTGGGTGTTTTCTGCCATTAATTCTCCTCCAATGCGGACGCGCCGGCGATAATCTCGGTGAGCTCGGTGGTGATGGAACCCTGGCGCGTACGGTTATACGTACGGCTGAGGTTGCCAAGGACCTCCTTGGCGTTGTCTGTCGCGGACTGCATGGCGCGACGGCGCGCACCGTGCTCCGCGGCCGCCGAGTCGAGCAGCGCGTGGAAGATTACCGTCCTGAAGTACGCCGGCAAGAGCTGTCCCAAAACTTCTTCCGCAGAGGGGTCGAAAGCGAAGTCCGTGTACTCGTGGGCCTCAATCTGAGAGAGGGCCTCGGCGGTACGGGGCTTGTTAGGCATCGTGAGCTGCTCTTTTGTGATGGGAAGAAGCTGCTCGGTCACCTGGGTCTGATCGACGCGGTTCTTGGCGTGCCAGTAGTAGAGAACGACACGGTCAAAATCGCCCTTCGCATAGCCTTCCATGGCATAGGTGGCGATACGATCGGCCTGGTCCATGTTGGGCTCGGAAGAAATACCGACGAACGACATCGCCGGGGGGTTCTTGCGGTAGGTGAAGTACTCCGTAGGCTTTCGGCCGCAGGTGATCACCTGGGATTTAATGCCTTGTGCGGCAAGCTTTTCCATCTCATGCTCGACCGCGCGCTGGGGGGCGATGTTGAAACCGCCTGCCAGACCGCGATCGGATGCGATGAGAATGAACAGGACGCTCTTCTCCTCTGGGTGCTTGGCCAGAAGAGGCTGCGATGCGTCAAAACCAGCGCTGGCAACGTTGGCGAGCATGCGCGTGACAGCGTCCTTGTAGGGCTCTGCTTGTTCGGCTCGCTCAAGGGCCTTGCGGATACGCGCGGTGGAGATCATCTCCATGGTGCGCGTGATCTGCATGGTGCTCTTGATGGAGCTCATGCGCCTGGATATCTCGCGAAGGTTAGCCATGTGACTTACTCCTGACCCTTCTTATCGGAAGAGTCGGAAGAAACGACGGTCTTCTCGGCGTTGCCCTCAACGTCCTCGGCCTGCTTCTTGTTGGGGTGCTCCTTGAGGAACTCCTCCTTGAAGTGGGCGATGTGACGCTTAAGGCGCTCCTGCTTGTCGTCGTCGAGCTTACCGTCGACCAGCGACTTGCGCAGGGCCGGGTGCTTCTCGGCCATGTACTTGGCCAGCTCATCGCGGAACAGGGAGACGTGATCGAGGTCGATGTCGTCAAGGTAGTTCTCCTTGGCGGCAAAGATCGAGATGATCTGGTCGCGCACGTCAAGCGCCGAGTAACGGTGCTGCTTAAGCAGCTCCATCATGTGGGCACCGTGGTTGAGCTGGTACTGAGTGGTGGCGTCAAGGTCAGAACCAAACTGAGAGAAGGCCTGCTTCTCGCGGTAGGACGCAAGGTCCAGACGCAGAGTACCAGAGACCTGCTTCATAGCCTTGACCTGCGCGGCGCCGCCGACGCGGGAAACGGAGATACCCACGTCGATAGCCGGGCGCTGGCCCTGGAAGAAGAGGTTGGACTGCAGGTAAATCTGGCCGTCGGTAATCGAGATGACGTTGGTGGGGATGTACGCCGAGACGTCGCCTTCCTGGGTCTCGATGATCGGCAGTGCGGTAAGCGAGCCGCCGCCGTTGGCGTCGGAAAGCTTGCACGCACGCTCGAGCAGACGAGAGTGCAGGTAGAAGATGTCGCCGGGGTAAGCCTCACGTCCAGGCGGACGGTGCAGCGTAAGCGACATCTGACGGTAAGCAACAGCCTGCTTGGACAGGTCGTCGTAGATAACCAGGGCGTGACCACCGGGGTGGGTCTCGTCAGCGGGGTTGCCGTACTCGTCGTTGTACATGAAGTACTCGCCAATGGCAGCACCGGCCATAGGCGCGATGTACTGCAGCGGCGCGGAGTCTGCGGCGGTAGCGGCGACGATGACGGTCTTGTCAAGGACGCCGTGCTGGGCCAGGGACTCGCGGATGGTCGCAACCGTGGAGGCCTTCTGGCCAATAGCCACGTAGATGCAGACCATATCGGTGTTGGCCTGGTTGACGATGGCGTCGATGGCGATGGCGGTCTTACCGGTCTTACGGTCGCCGATGATGAGCTCACGCTGGCCGCGGCCAATGGGCACCATTGCGTCGATGGCGAGAAGACCGGTCTGAACCGGCTCGCAGACGGGCTGGCGCTCCATGATGCCAGGAGCCTTGAACTCAATGGGGCGACGGTGGGTGGTGACGATGGGGCCAAGGCCGTCGATGGGCTGGCCCAGCGGGTTCACAACACGACCGAGCATGGCGTGTCCCACAGGGATGTCCATGACGCGGCCGGTGGTGCGGCACTCGTCACCTTCCTTAATGTCTTCAACGTCGCCGAACAAAACGGCGCCGACTTCGTCGCGGTCAAGGTTTTGGGCCAGGCCGTAGACGTCTAAGCCAGTCTTAGAGCTGGTGAACTTGAGGAGTTCGCCTGCCATAGCGGTTTTCAAGCCAGAGACGTGCGCGATACCGTCGCCGACCTCGGTGACCACAGAGGCCTCCTGGCGATCCACGGTAGCGTTGATTGCGTCAAGGTTCTGACGCAGGGTGTCCATGATCTTGCTGGAGCTAATAGCATCCGACATTATTCCTCACCTCCATTAAACGAAGAGGAGAGCGTCTTTCTGATGTTTGCGAGCTGTGCTCGCACCGAGGCGTCGTAACGCTGTCCACGAGCCTCGAGAATGATTCCACCAATAATGGAAGGGTCAACGCGCTCGACAATGTAGACCGGGGCGTTGAGGTAAGACGATGCCTTGGCGCGCACCTGGTCGCGCAGGTTGTCGTCCATGGGCACAGAGGTGGTAACCGTCACAGACACGGTGGTGTCCTCGGCGTCGAGGTACTCCTTGTACTGCTTGGCGACCTCTGCCACCAGGTCAAGGTCGTCCTCGCGCTGCATAGCGGCGAGGGTCTCCAGGACCTCGGGCGAGAACTTGCGGGCGTGCTGCCACTGCACCAGGTCGGCGTTGGCGCGGCCCTCGGAGCGAGCCGCCTCCATGAGCGCCCTGGTGTAGGCCTCGACCTTATCGGCGTCTGAGCGCTTAACGGTCATTAGTGGTGCCTACTTCCGCGAGGTACTTCTCAGCAAGCTTGCGCTGATCGGCCTCGGAAAGATCGTTACCGATGATCTTGGTCGCGATCTCAACGGACAAATCAACGACAGAGCTGGAAAGTTCGATCATGGCCTTGTGGCGCTCGGAGTCAACGGCGCCGTGAGACTTGGCGATGATGTCGGCAGCCTCACGCTGGGCCTTCGCCAGAATCTGGGAGCGCTCCTCCTCGGCCTCTTTCTTGGCCTTGGCGATAATGGCCTCGGCCTCTTTGTGGGCCTCGAGGATCTTGCCCTCGTAGCCCTTTGCCTCCTCGGCAGCCTGAAGCTTGGACTTCTCGGCTGCGTCGAGGTCTTCCTGGATCTTCTGCTGACGCTTGTCCATCATCGTCAGGACCTGCGGCCAAACGAGCTTGGCCAGAACAGCCCAGATGATGAGGAAGGCGATAAGGGCAGGGACAAACTCGGCCACCTTAGGGATCAAGATGTCGGCGCCCACCGCCTCGTCTGCAAAAGCGAAGGTCGGGCAAGCCAGGGTCACGACGGCAGCCGACGTGCCTGCGCTGGCGAGAAGACCTTTCATCGGGGTTTTCATAGATGCCTCCTACGAGTTCGCGATCAGTCTTTACTTAACGATAAGGCTGACGACGAAGCCGATGAGTGCAAGTGCCTCTACGAATGCAGAGCCAAGGATGAAGACCGTAAACAGACGGCCCTGGACCTCAGGCTGGCGAGCCATGCCCTGTGCAACACCGCTGGCCGCAAGACCAATACCAATGCCAGCGCCGATAACGCCAAGACCATAACCAACGACACCAAGAGCTCCCACAGTTCCTCCTTTGTCATTCACCCCATAAGTTCTTGTGTTGAGGGGTGAGTTTAACCAACTTACTTACGTGCTATAACCTGCGGCTGGGCAAGCGAGACGCCCATCTTTCCGCGAGTTGCTTTGTTACTCTTCGTCGGACTCTGCGATCTGGATGTAGACGGCGGAGAGAAGGGCGAAGACGTACGCCTGGATCGCGGCGACCATGATCTCTACCACGTAGATGACCAGAAGGATGGCGACCCACAGAACCGATGCGCCCGCCTGGGCCACGGCCATTGCCGAGAAGGCAGAGATCAGCGGCTCGAAGAACAAAGACGCGAGAATCGCGAAGGTGCCCATGACGACGTGACCTGCAAAGAGGTTGCAGAACAGACGAACAGCCAGGGTGACCAGGCGAAGAATGGTGGACAAGACCTCAATGAGCCAGACCAGGGCGTTCAAGGGGAAGGCGACGCCCGCGGGCGCCAGGCTCTTCATGTAGCCCAGGGCACCGTGCTTCTTGATGCCGCAGACGATGAAGTAGATGAACGAGACGATTGCCAATGCCGAGGTGGTCGAGATAGTGCCGGTGCCGGGCTTGCAGCCGGGGATGATACCGACGATGTTGTTGGCCAAGATCACCAGGAAGAGAGAGGCGATGAAGGGGAAGTGCTTGCGCCAGGTGTCACCCAGCAGCCCCTTGCACATGTCATCGCGGATAAACTCGACCAGGAACTCCATGGCGTTGACAAAGCGACCCTGGGGGACCAGGCTCTTGGACTGCTTGCTCTTGAAGGCGAACATCAGCACCAGCATGATGACAACTGCCACAGCAAACCAGAACGAATACTGCGTGAAGCCGACAGTATCCAGATTGCCTGCAATTGGGGTGGATTTGAAGCTCGAGACGAGCTCGTTGACCTCACCACTCAGGCTATCAAGTGGGTTCACTTACGCTTCCTTTCCTTCTTTGGCCCTTTGGGCAGCTTGCGCCGCCTTCCAAGCCCTTACCGCTTCTACTGCCCAAAAGAGCAGAAAAGTCAAAACCATCGCGCAGCCAAAGGTCAAGACCTCTGTGCCCGCAAGCACATAGACCACAAGCAGCGCCAAGGACAAGAACACGAACGAGACCATGATGCTTGCGATGCCTGCGCTCATGCTCACCCTTGTACCCGGTTTCATGGCCTTCTCAAACAAAAAAGCTGGGGAAAATGAACCCACAAGGCCGCAGAGAATACCGGCGAGAATTGCCGTCATAAAGTCCATGGCCCGCCTCCTTTTAAGAAGGTTTTAAAACCGTTGACGAACAATAATTGAACACTGTTCAAAAATCAACGACCGTTCACGGAATGCCGCCGATTCGTCACATTTCCACCAGGCGCCGATTAGCGGGTACCAAAGATGCGGTCGCCGGCGTCGCCCAAGCCCGGCAGGATATAGGCGTTCTCGTTGAGGCAGCGGTCGACCGAGCAGGTATAAATACGCACGTCAGGGTCTGCGTTGAGAACCGCGCGGATGCCCTCGGGGGCCGCTACCAGCACCAGCACGCGAACGTCTTTGGCACCGGCGTCGCGCAGGTACTTGATGGCCGCCACCAGCGAGCCGCCCGTGGCCAGCATGGGGTCGACAACCAGGCAGGTGCGCTCCTCGATGTCGGCCGGAAGCTTGCAGTAGTAGGGCTGGGGCTCGTGCGTCTGAGGGTCGCGGAACATGCCGATGTGGCCCACGCGCGCCGAGGGAACCAGCTGCAACATGCCGTCGACCATGCCCAGGCCCGCGCGCAGGACGGGGACGACCGCGACCTTCTTGCCGGCCAGGCGCTTGCACGTGGCGGTCTCGAGCGGGGTGGTGACCTCGACGTCCTCTAGCGGGAAGTCACGCATGGCCTCGTAGCCCTCAAAGATGGCGAGCTCACTCACCAGCTGGCGAAACTGACCCGTAGGGGTCTTCTCATCGCGCAAAATGTGCAGCTTGTGCTGAACCAGCGGGTGGTCGACCACGACAAGGCGATCACTAGCAATGACGTCGTTGTCCATACTTGTCCCTTCACATAAGGGCCCCGCTGCCGCAGCAGCGAGGCCCATAAGTCCGATTGGGGACTAGTGTAGCCCAATTAGTCCAGGTTGGGGTAAAGCGGGTGGGCGGCGAGAAGCTCCTGCACCTCGGCGTGAGTGCGGTCGATGACGTCGGGGTTGCTGATGCCGTTGACAACATCGCCGATGAGCTGGCCGATGCGCTCGCACTCCTGCTCGTTGAAGCCGCGGGTGGTGGCAGCGGCGGAGCCCACGCGGATGCCCGAGGTCACAAACGGGGAGCGCTGCTCGCCGGGGATGGTGTTCTTGTTGACGGTGATGCCCACCTCGTCCAGGGCCTTCTCGGCATCTTTACCGGTGACGTCGCCGGCCGGGGTGAGATCAACCAGCAGCAGGTGGTTGTCGGTGCCGCCGGTAACCAGGCGCAGACCGCGGGACTCCATGCCGCGACCCAGGGCCTTGGCGTTGACGAGAATGGCGTCGGCGTAATCGGCAAAGCTGGGCTGCAGGGCCTCGCCAAAGGCCACGGCCTTACCGGCGATGACGTGCTCGAGCGGGCCGCCCTGGGTGCCGGGGAAGACGGCGGAGTTGAGCTTCTTGAAGAGGTCCTCGTCGTTGGTGAGGATGATGCCGCCGCGCGGGCCGCGCAGAGTCTTGTGGGTGGTGGAGGTGGTGACGTCGGCGAAGGGCACCGGGCTGAGGTGGCGACCGGTGGCAACGAGGCCCGCGATGTGGGCCATGTCGACCATGAGCTTGGCGCCGTTGTCGTGGGCGATCTGGGCAAAGCGCTCGAAGTCGATGATGCGCGGGTAGGCAGAGGCGCCGGCGATGATCACCTTGGGCTGGTACTCCTTGACCTTGGCCTCGACGTCGTCGAAGTCGATGCGCTCGGTCTGGGGGTTAAGGCCGTAAGAGACGATGTTGTAGAGCTTGCCCGAGAAGTTGGCGGGAGAGCCGTGGGTGAGGTGGCCGCCGTTGTCCAGGCTCATGCCCATGACGGTGTCGCCGGGCTTGACCATAGCGGCAAGGGCAGCGTAGTTGGCCTGCGCGCCGGAGTGGGGCTGGACGTTGGCAAACTTGGCGTCAAAGAGCTGGCACACGCGGTCACGAGCGATGTTCTCGACCTTGTCGACGGCCCAGCAGCCGCCATAGTAGCGCTTGCCGGGAAGGCCCTCGGCGTACTTGTTGGTAAGGCAAGAGCCCACGGCTTCCATGACGGCCTCGGACACAAAGTTCTCGGAAGCAATGAGCTCGATGGAGCTGCGCTGGCGGCGAAGCTCATCGCCAATGGCGCCAAAAATCTCGGAATCCTGCTCGCGAAGGTTCTCCATGTACATAGTAGTGATACCTCTCTTTTAGGGGCGAGAAATGCGACTATAAGAAACCACCCCCGGCCACAGACCAGGGGCGGATTGTTTTTACATTCCGAAGTCGTCGGGAACGCCCTCGAAGGTGGGGTCGTCCTCGCGCATCATCTTCTCGACGCGACCGGTGTGGCGTCCGCCGCCAAACTCGGTGGTCAAGAAGGTGTCCACGATCTGGCAGTTGAGCTCCAGCGGCACAAAGCGGCCCGAAAGGCCAATGACGTTGGCGTTATTGTGCTCGCGGCAGAGGGTGGCAAACTCGACGGTCTGGATGGGCACGGCGCGCACGCCGGGGACCTTGCCGGCGGTCATGGCGATGCCAAGGCCAGTGCCGCAGATCACGACACCGCGGTCTGCCTTGCCAGAGGCAACGGCGCGGCCGACCTTATCGCCAAAGTCAGGGTAGTCGCAGCGGTCGTCGGTCGCGGGGCCCAGGTCCATGACCTCGTGGCCCAAAGACTCGAGGTGCTCGATGATGGGAGCCTTCTGGATGAAGCCCGCGTGATCGGATGCAACGGCAATACGCATCTAATGTCCTTCCAACTTGGTGATTTGCACATTCCACGCTAGCCTAACACCGAGAAGATCTTCTCGGCAGAAATTGCACCTTCTCGCAACACTTGAACACTAGATTTCGTGCAGTCTACGATGGTCGATGCCTGGGAAAGCGGCGCCTGGCCACCGTCGATTACCAGGTCGACTTCGCGTTTGATGGCAGGGTCAAGGACGGCGGCGCTGGTGGCGGCGGGCATGCCGTGGCGGTTTGCGCTGGTTTGGGCAAGCGGTGCGTCCACGGCGCGGAGAAGTTCCTCGATGAAGTTAGAGCCCGGGGCGCGCAGGGCGATGGTGGGCGCGGCGGCGGGGTCTTGGGGGTTTAGCTGGGCGTACTCGGGCGCGACGTCGTCCGCCGCGTTGACAACCAGGGTAAGGGCGCCGGGCCAGAAGGCGTCGGCCAGCTTCTTGGCGGCGGCGGGAACGTCCTTGCCCCAGCGGTCCAGGCCATCCTCGCGCGAGACAAACCACGGGAGGGTTTGGGAGAGGTCGCGGCTCTTGATCTTGAAGATGCGCCGGTGCGCGGGATTGTTGGCGGTGGCAAGGCAGGCCAGGCCGTAGACCGAATCGGTGGGCAGGGCAACCACGCCGCCGTCGAGCAGGACCTGAGCTGCCCGTTCAATGGCATCTGCCTGCGGGTTATTTGGGTCAACCGTCAGGGTTTTGGCGGCCAGGACGGGAGAAGTGCGCGGCAAGTCGCCCTCGCGCACGGCCACCAGGACGCGGGGGCGGTGGGTGAGGTCTTCGTGGACCTCGACGCGGGCCCAGCCGCCGGCGGCGCGGGTAAGCGCGGCGGCTTGGTCGAGGTGGCCCTCGAAGAGTTCGACGGCCATCATGCCACCGGGACACAAGGCCATAGGCGCCAACTCGAGCAGGCGGCGGAAGACGTCAAGACCGTCTTCTCCCCCATCTAGGGCCAGCTCGGGCTCGTTGTCGCGGACCTCGGCGGGGACCTCTTGCTCAAGCACGCGCGTGGGAATGTACGGCGGGTTTGAAACCAAGACGGCAAAGGTGCCCATCAGGGACGGGTCGACATCGGCAGCAAGGTCGGTCTGGATGATGTCGACGGCATCCCGCAGGCCCAGCGAGTCACGGTTTCGTTTTGCCAGGTCAAAAGCTATGGGAGAAAGGTCTGTGGCCGTCAAGTGGGTACCCGGGCGCTCTTGGGCAATGGACAAAGAGATGCAGCCCGTGCCGGTGCCCACCTCAAGGACGTTCACGCCCTGCCCGCCGGCCGCCGCGTTTGCCGCATCGACACCCTCAAGAGCCAGGTCAACCAGGACCTCGGTCTCGGGCCGGGGAATCAAGACGCCCTTCTCGCAACGCAAAACGATGTGCCTAAAGGGCATCTCGCCGGTGACGTATTGCAGGGGCTCGCCGGCCGCGCGACGCTCGATCGCAGCGTGCATCTGGGCCAATTCGCCCGAGGTCAGCGGCTTATCGAAGTTGGTATAGACGCCCACACGTGTAAGGCCGGTCACCGCGCACAGCAGCCACTCGGCAGAAAGGCGGGCGTGCTCGTCTCCGCGGCGCTCAAGGTAGCCGCTTGTCCAATCCAGGACTTTCTTTACGGTCCAGGCCTCTTTTTGCTCCATATGCTCTCCCCTTTTGATCGCGTTGGAAAAGCATAGCTCAGGCCACAGCCGAGAAAATCAACTGTTATAAAATGCGCGATTTTAGCTATCAGGAATCTATCAAAACCCTATCAGACAAATGCCTGATAGGGTTTTGACCTGCGGTTTATTTGACTGTTCAAAGGGTGTCTTGCTGTGCGCTACATCACCCGTGGCGCACGGGGCAAAATCGGCGGCTCGCACCTGACCTGCTTATTTAGTGACGGTGTAGGTGTTTGCGAGCTGCGCGCCACTCTCCGACCAGTTCTCTTTGACCTCGATCAGGCCGGCTTCGCGCATCTTCTTCATCAGACGATCCACGGTCTTCTCGGCGCAGTCAACAGCTTTTGCGATATCGGCCTTGGTAACAGACATGCTTTGGTTAGAACTTAGATACTCAAGAATCTCTTTTGCCGTCGGCGTGAGGCGGAAATCAGCTTCCGTCATTCTTGCCCCTTTCAAACCCCCCGTTTTGGCTAAACTTTTTAGTTAAACCCTGCCCCCGGACATTAAATGTCCGATTCATAGATTACCCCCCCCCCCGAGGAATTTTTTCATCAATGAAATCGGGGTACCGCCCTCTCCACCAAAAAAGCCCACGTAGACGGCTTATCGCTACGTGGGCTCAATCAAAAATTGAACAAAGCTTAAAAATACTACACAGACTGTGCGAGCTTCTCCGCACGCTCGGCGGCAGCCAGAGCCTCGATAACGTCGGACAGGCTGTTGCCCAAAAGGACACCGTTGTAGGTGGAGTTGAAACCAATACGGTGGTCGGTCACGCGGTCCTGCGGCAGGTTGTACGTGCGGATCTTCTCGCTGCGGTTGCCGTGGCCAATCTGGCTGGAGCGCTCGGCACCCAGCTCGGCCTGCTGACGCTCGAGCTCCATCTCGTACAGGCGGGCGCGCAGCATCTGCATGCAGACCTCGCGGTTCTGGATCTGCGAGCGCTGGTCCTGCGACTGGACGACCGTGTTGGTGGGCAGGTGGGTGATGCGCACCGCCGAGTAGGTGGTGTTGACGCACTGACCGCCGGGGCCCGAGGCACAGTAGGTATCGATGCGCAGGTCAGACTGCTCGATGTGAATGTCGATGTCGTCTGCCTCGGGAAGAACGGCGACGGTAGCCGTGGACGTCTGGATGCGGCCCTGGCTCTCGGTCTTGGGGACGCGCTGGACGCGGTGGACGCCGGACTCGTACTTCATGACCGAGTAGACCTTGTCGCCAGTCACCTTGAACTCGATGGTCTTGAAACCACCAGCCTCGGACGGGCTGCTGGACAAAACCTCGACCTTCCAGCCCTTGGTCGCGGCAAAACGCTCGTACATCTTAAAGAGGTCGCCGGCAAAGATGGCTGCCTCGTCTCCGCCCGCAGCGCCGCGAATCTCGACGATGGTGTCCTTGTCGTCGTTGGGATCGGCCGGGATCAGCAGGACCTTGATGTCGTCCTCGAGGGCGGGGAGCTTCTCCTCGTTTGCCGAGATGTCCTCCTGCAGCATGGCCTTCTCGTCTGCATCCGAGGCTTCACGCAGCATCTCTTTGGCGGCGTCGATGTCGTCAAGGGCGCCAAGGTACTCGCGGGCCTTCTCGACAAGCTCGGTCTGGCCGGCGTGCTCTTTGGCCAGGCGGGCGTACTCTTTGGGATCGGACGCCACGGCCGGGTCCATGAGCTTGGCCTCAAGCTCCTTGTAGGCCGCGATGATCTTCTCTAATCTTTCACGCATTTCATAACTCCTGTGCGCTCAATTTGCTCATACAGTCTTAATGATATACCTAAGCAGGGATAATACCTGCCATAAGGTATGCGACACTATAGACATCCATCTTTTTAGGAGCTTTGAATGTCTCAAGATATTGATAACGAGAAGGGCGCGCAGGACGAAACGCTGGAGCGCCCGGCAATGCCCACTACCCCGCTGGCGACCGATATCGTGCCTGGTAAAAAGGGTGGCGAGAAGGGCGCCGGGCGTGGACCGCTGGCCGATGCTGTCGTGTTTGTCTTGCAGCACAAGGCCGCGAGCATCGCGTTTTGCGGCTTTTTGGCCTTTGTCGTGGTGTTTCTCGTCATCGCGTTCTTGCGCACAACCGGCGTGCCCGACGAGACGGCCATCACGGCAGACGCCCAGGAGCGCGTGGCTGCGCCCGAGACCAGCACAAACGACTTCTCTACCAGCGATTTGTTGGTCTTTGACAACGTGAAAGTGCGCTCGGCCAAGCGCAGCGCGACGGCCATCGATTCTTCGGCCGCGCAGTTTGGCGCCTCGGCCTACGCCAGCGCCGATGTTGCCGTGACGTGGAGAAGCTCGTCGGTCAAGGCTGTGACCACGGCAACTTTGGTATATGCCAAGGTCAACGGCTCGTGGGTGGGTACGGGCAGCCCCATCGACGCCAAGACGTCCTTCGAGGCCACGGCCGGAATCAACCAGTCGGGTATTCGTGCGAGCATCGACCAGATTCTGCTTAAGGCCGAGGACGGCCTTAGCGGCGAGAAGACCAGCGCCACGGCCCAGACGACCCTGCCCGCCCTGTACTCCACGGCCAGCGTGAAGATCGAGAGCGAGGACTTCAACGCCGACGCGCAGACCGACACCGTGAGGCTCACCTGCAAGAAGTCCGGCGCCTTTGTGGCCTACGAGTGCGACATGACTGTGGTCTTCTCGTTTAAGCAAAGTACCGGCGTGTGGGAGATTGACGCCGTAACCGTTGACAACGCCGACTCGGCAAAAACGGCCAGCTACGATGCCTTGCTGGGAACCTGGCAGTCGACTTTCCAGGCGCAGGAGACCGACGGCGCCAAGTGCCTGGCCGCCTCGACCACGCCGCTGCGCGTAACAATCACCAAGGTCGAGCCCGCAAAGGACGGCTCGGCGCCCAAGCTCACCGCAAAGGTCGACGGCGTCGCGCACTTCCACGCGCACCCCAATAAGGACAGCGAGGCCCAGGACGGCGACCTGGCGTTTACCGCGCTGGACCTTACCGCGGCGCTTGCCGACGACAGTAGCGACGGCGCGGCGGGTGACGAGAAGACCCTTACCTTTACCGGAGACCTTCCGCAGCAGGTAAACGGCACCGTTTCTATCGAGCTGGACTTTGGCAGTGCCGATGACGCCTCGGTCGTGACCGCTAAAGTCACCAGTACGTACAAGCACACCGGCTCGTTCTTGCTCATTCCCTACGACGAAACCTTGACCTACACCGACACGTACACCCTGCACCGCAACGCCGAGTAGGTACACGCGACTTTTCGCGGTTTAAATCTGGCCCCGGTGAGTAGCCGGGGCCTTTTTCGTCGCGTTTGCCCAGTTGAGTTGCGCGGGCTACTCGACCAAACCGGATTTAAACCCCGAAAAGTCGCACATGGTACAGAGAAGGGGCGCGACGGACCTCCGCGGGGCCGTATACAAAAAAGCGCGCCGCACCTGTTGGGGTGCGGCGCGCTTGCTTTGAGCGCAATATTAGGCGAGAAGCCCGTGCTACTCGGCAGCAGCCTCGGTCTCGGCCTCGGCAGCGGGAGCCTCCTCGGCGACGGGAGCCTTGGCAGCCTCGGCGGCAGCCTTCTTCTCGTACTCAGCGGCGCGAGCAGCCTTGGCAGCAGCCTTAGCCTCGGCGGCAGCCTTACGAGCGGCCTCGGCCTCAGCAGCCTTGGCGGCCTTGGCAGCCTTGGCCTCCTCGGCCTTCTTGAGCTGGGCAGCAGCGGCGCCACCGAACTTGTCGGCAAAGCGCTGGACGCGGCCGCCGGTGTCGACGAGCTTCTGCTGGCCGGTGTAGAAGGGGTGGCACTTGTCGCAGAGATCGATGGTCATCTCGGACTTGGTGGAATAGGTCTTCCACGTGTTGCCGCAGGTGCAGCGAACGGTGCACTCCACGTAATTAGGGTGAATACCTTGCTTCATTGCAGGACTCCTGTTCGTCAGCCCTGGTTCCGACCAGGGCAGGGGTGTTTTGTCCTGATTTCTAACCAGGACAGTCAAGCTTTCAAAGTGTATCAGATGGCCCACTGGCCGCGCACGCAAAATTTGCCGCCGACAAGCCCATTTGTACAAGGCTTACACATTAGGAATCGTCGCGGGCGCGCTAAACTGTGTCTGCTTGCCGCCGCTGGGCGCGCGAGTTAGCCGAGAAAATCAGCCCTACCCACACGCGGAGGCATCATGTTTTTATCTATCGACGTGGGCAACACGCACACGACCATTGGTTTGTTTAGCCGCAAGGGAGACGCCGTGCACTCGTGGCGCATGCCCTCGCAACCCGCCGACACCGCGGACACCCTGCGCGCCCGTCTTTTTGGCTTCTTTACTATGGACGGCTTTGAGTTTGGCGAGGTGACCTCGGCGGGCGTGGCCAGCGTGGTGCCAACGCTCACCCGCGCCTGGCAGATGACCCTCACGGCCATCCTTGACGGCG
Organism: Paludibacteraceae bacterium; assembly: GCA_963630635.1. Taxonomy (GTDB): domain Bacteria; phylum Actinomycetota; class Coriobacteriia; order Coriobacteriales; family Atopobiaceae; genus Paratractidigestivibacter. The sequence continues at coordinate 4,907 of CAVGOA010000031.1, read as the reverse complement.
AGCCCCTGATGATTGCCCCGGGCAACAGCTATGGCATGGCCATCGACATGCCCAACCCCGAGACCGTGGGCGCAGACCGCATTGCCAACGCAATCGCCGCCATCAAGACCTACGGCGCGCCCGTCATTGTGGTGGACTTTGGCACGGCAACAAACATCGACGTGGTTGACCAGGCCGGGGCTTACCGCGGTGGCGCGATCTCGCCGGGCCTCATGCTTTCCGCGGGGGCACTGTTCTCTAAGGCGGCCAAGCTGGCGAGCATTCCCGTTGTGGCTCCGGCCCATGCGCTGGGCAACTCGACCGAGACGGCCATTCAGTCTGGACTGGTCATAGGCGCAGCGGCACAGGCAGAAGGCCTGGTCTCGCGCATCAAAGCCGAGCTGGACGCGCCGGATGCGACCGTTGTTGGCACGGGTGGCCTGGCCTCGACCGTGGCTCAGGCGACGGACCTCTTTGACGCGATCGACCCCAACTTGACCCTGCGCGGCATACGCGACATCTGGCTGTACTCGCAGGGCCGCGCGGAGTAGGCCGTTGGGGCCGCGGCGCCCACTGTGGCCGCTGCGCCCCACTGTGGCCAGCGCGCCCGTCTCCCCTACTCCGCCGCGCGAATGCGCGCCTGCTCAGGGGCTATTTCCACCTCGCCACCCAGGTCGTTCTTGACCGTGGCGCGGCCCCAAACGTCCATGCCGGCCAGCGTCGCGCGCATGGCCACGCGGCCGTTGGGATAGACGACCTCCACAGGCTTGCCCATAAGCGACATGCGGTCAAACAGCTCGTTCAACACCGGCCCCAGCGGAGTGGCTGCCTTACCCGCAGCCAAAATAGAGGCCTCCCAGGCCGCGACCTGTGCAGACGCGGCCTCGACCACGGTCTGGCCCAGGTGCTCGGCAGCATCCGGCGCGACCCCGGGGACAACAGCCCGGCATACCACGAACATCCCCTCGCCGTACCCGGCCGAGGTAGACACGCGCACGACCAGGCCATTCTCGCCGCAAACGTCGTGCGGCCACGCAATGCCAACGCCGGCATAGCCCACGGCCTCAAGCGCGTCGGCCACGCCCAGCGCCGCCGCGTACGGCACGCCGGTGAGATAGGCCATGCCCACCGCCGGACGACACACAAACTCGACCGTCAAGGCGCCGTCGTCTGCCAGCCAGACGTTCTTCTCGCCAGCTGCAGCTCCGGCGCGCGCGAGCTCTACCAGGTCTTTCTCTACACCCATGCCACTTCTCCCAAATCTGCCGTCACGTGGCCAACACGCTGCTCGCGCTCCAAAACCGTCACGCCGCCGTGCTCCAGGAAGCGCACGGGGTCGTGCATGAGGTCCTCCATGGGCACGATCACGTAGTCGCGCTCGCCCAGGCGGCGGTGCGGCAGGGTAAGGCGCGGGCCCTGGTGCGTCTCGCCCTCGACCCACATCAGGTCGCAGTCGATGGTACGAGCCGTGTTGCCAGGCTTTTTGGGATCGCGGTCAACAGGCCGAACACGGCCCAGCTCGGCCTCGATGTCCATGAGCTTGCCGAGAAGAACCAGCGGGTGCAGCTCGGTGCGCAGCTCGACCACGCAGTTGGCAACCGGCGTCGCGATGCCGTAGGCCGGCTCGGTCTCGTAGGCGTGGCTCACGCCGGCAACGCAGGTCAGCGGGATCTCGTCGATCAGCTGCACGGCGCGCGACAGGTAACCCACGCGGTCGCCCTCGTTGGAGCCCAGGCTCACAAAGGCCTGGCGCGGGTCCTTGCGGGTGACCGACCAGTAGGCGTTCACGGCCTGCGCGCAGCCAGCGACGTCGTGAACGCGCAGGATACGGGCGCCGTTCTCGATGGCGGCGATGCAAATGCCCTGCGTAGCGGCATCGCGGTCGGCCGCGTCAACAACGCCAGACACCGCGCCCACAAAACGCTTGCGGCTCACGGCCGTGAGCAGCGGGTAGCCCATCGACACCATAGAGCGCGTGGCGCGCTGGATAACCACGTCCTCGTCGGCAAACTTGTCAAAGCCGGGGCCGGGGTCGAGGCAAATGCGGTCGTGGTCGACACCGGCGCGCATAAGGGTACGGGCCTGGTCGCCCAAAAAGCCCATGACCTGGCGCATAATGGGCGCCTCGTCGGGCAGGGTGAAGCGGTGCTGAGAAGTGGCGTTGCGCTGGACGGCGGCGGTGCTTCGCGTGGGGCGGTTTTCGTCGAGAAGAACCTGCTTACGCGGGGCGTGGCTGCCCAAGCCACCCTGGTCCCAGTGCATGACCACGCAGCCGCAGTCGCTCTCGGCCGCGGCCTGGACCATGGCCGGGTCGGTGAAGCCGGTCACGTCGTTGATGATAGAAGCGCCCAGGTTAACGCACATTTTTGCGACCGCCGCATGGCGCGTATCCACCGAGACGAGCGCGCCCTCGGCCACCAGCTCGCGCACCACAGGCACAATGCGAGCGGCCTCTTCCTTCTCGGAAACCGGGCGGTGACCCGGGCGGGTCGACTCGCCACCCACGTCGATGATGTCGGCGCCCTCATCCAGCATGGCCAGGCCGCGCTCGACGGCGACCTTGTGGTCGAGGTTAGCCCCGCCGTCCGAGAACGAATCGGGCGTGACGTTGAGGACACCCATGATGCGGGGGCGCGCGAGCGACAGCTCGAAGTCTCCGCAGCGCCATGACGTGCGTTTATCTCTAAGCATGTGATGTCCTTTCTGGGTGGGCATAGGTTGAACCATTGTACCCGCTCGCAAATTGCGGCCCGTCTGCCGCCAAGAAAAGCCCGCTAGAAATCAAAGGCCTGAGCAATGTCGCAGGCACACAGAAGATCGGCGTGGGCGTCTTGCGGTGTGGGTTGCTTGTTGACAATGACCAGCTTAGAGCCGCCAAAGTAGTTGACCAGGCCCGCCGCCGGGTAGACAACAAGCGACGTGCCGCCAATGATGAGCACGTCAGCGGCCTGAATGGCCTCGACCGAGGCAACCAAGGTCTTCTCGTCAAGGCTTTCTCCGTACAAGACGACGTCGGGTTTGATGGGGCCGCCGCATTTGGGGCAGCGCGGCTCGCCCTGGGTGTCCACGACCCAGCGGGCGTCATAGGTGGACCCGCAGCGCTGACAAATGTTGCGATGAACCGAGCCGTGCAGCTCAAGGACGTTCTTAGACCCTGCCGCCTGGTGCAGGCCGTCGATGTTTTGCGTGATGACGGCGCGAAGCTTGCCCTCGCGCTCTAGCTGGGCAAGCTTGATGTGCGCCTGGTTGGGCTTGGCGTCAAGCGCGATCATGCGGGTGCGGTAGAAATCGTAGAACTCGGCGGTGTGGGTGACGTAGAAATCGTGGCCCAGCATGGTCTCGGGCGAGTACTTGAAGTGCTGGCGATACAGGCCGTCCTCGCTACGAAAATCGGGGATGCCAGAGGCCGTTGACACGCCGGCACCGCCAAAGAAGACCAGGTTATTGGTGTTGTCGACGATTTCTTTGAGGGCCGCTGCGGCCTCTTTGGGGTCTGTGATGGATGCCATGTCTTCTTGCCTTTCTCGCCGTGCCGCGCGGGACCGCGCGGGTTCGTGCGCCGGGCGCCGCGCCCGGTCTTCTCGCCGCCAAAAGGGACGATACATTGCGGTTTTTATCGCCTACAGTCTAACGCCGCCGCGCGCGGGCGCACTAAAATCCCGGGTTGGGTAAACCCCTTGTCACAATTGTTTGGAGCCATAAAACACCATGTCCAACCTGCAAGAACTTCGCGTCACCGTTCCCAACTGCGCTCTTGCCTTCGAGGGAGGCGGTTACCGCGAGGCCTTCTCGGCGGGCGTGGCCAACGTGCTTTTGGCCGCGGACCTTCACTTTGGGTACGTGTGCGGGGTCTCGGCCGGGGCAAGCAACACGGTGGATTACACCAGCCGTGACCAGCGGCGCGTTCGCGAGGCCTTCATGACCGACAACGCGGCGAGAAGCGCCGTTGGCCTGCGGTCGCTGGCCCACGGTACCGGCTGGTTCAACGCCGACGCCCTGTACGAGGGAGCCGTCCAAACCGGGGCGCTACCGTTTGATTGGGACACGTTTTGCGCCAACCCCGCCAACACGTGCATCCAGGCCTTTAGGGTCTCGGACGGCGCAAGCGTGCGGTTTCACAAGGCCGATATGAGCGACACGATCCGCCTGATGGACATGGTGCGCGCCAGCTCCACCCTGCCAGGCGCGATGGTGCCCCGGCCGCTTGACGGCGAGACCTACTTTGACGGAGGTCTGGGCGTGGGCGCGGGCCTGCCGGTTTGCCTGGCGCAAGACGACGGCTACCAGCGGGTTTTCTTTATTTCCACGCGCGAGAAGGGCTACCGCAAGTCCGCCCCCGGCCCCGCCCAGCTGCACGTTTATCGGCGCCTGGCGGGCGATCGCGACCACCTGTACGAAGCGCTAGCCACTCGTTGGGAGCGCTACAACGCAGAGCTTGACCGCATCGAGGCGGCAGCCGAGAAGGGCGACGTGCTTGTCGTGTACCCCAAAGCAATGACGGTTTCTAGCGGAACGACCAATGCCGCCCAGCTGCGCGCGCTTTACGAGGCCGGTCGCCAACAGGCGGTTCGCGAGATGCCCGGCTGGCTGGAGTGGCTCTTTGGCAGCGCCGATGCGGCCCCCGAGCTGCCCACCGGCTGGGACGGCTACGTCACCATCGGGTAATGGCGGGGCGGCCCGAACGCTTCGTCAGCCACATTCTGCGAAATCTCCTGCAACCAAACTTCGACTTTGCGGCAAGCGCGGTTGGTCTCGCGAGAAATTACTGATGACCAACTGGGAAAACGCGCTATAAACCGCAGCGCGCGGGTCGGTAAGCACCGATTGACGCTCGGACTTGCCGCAAAGTCGAAGTTTGGTTGCAAAACACTCAACAGGTCCACAGTTTTGCAGCGACGTAACCGATATTTATGCAGCGGACAGCGATC
>CAVGOA010000030.1:19461-24884 GCA_963630635.1 Paludibacteraceae bacterium | reverse complement strand
CGCTACAAAAACCTGGGTCGGGCGCAAGTTTGACGCCCGTTTGCTACAAAATGCCGGGTCGGGCGCAATATTCCAGCGCCCGACCCGCGTTTTTGTAGCAAGCCGCTTAGCCAAGAGGGAAGAAACCCGGCGAGTTGTTGAGCTTTTGCGGATAAGTTAACCAAGGTTGCCACGGCAACCCCATTCAAGAGTTTGACTAAGCAAACTTATAGAGAAAGGACAAAGCGGGCTGGAAAGCGGCGAGGGCATGGAGCTCAAGGACGAGGAAATCGTAAAGGTGCTTGCGGGGTCGCCTGTTTTTAAGGGCGTCCCTACGGATCGCATTGGAAGCACAATCCAAGAGCTTAGCTGCTCTACCTGCAGCTTTGCGAGCCAGGATTTTGTCGCTCGCGCGGGCGATGCCTTGCGCAAATACCCGGTGCTTGTTGCGGGCATGGTCGAGGCGCGCCTGCCCAAGGCCGACGACGGCTACACCATCGTTGGGCGTTTTGGGCCGGGCGACTCGTTTGCCGAGGCCGTTCCCACCGCGCTGCGCGTCTCTCCCGTGGATATCGTTTGCGTGGAGCCGTCCTTTGTCATCTACATCCCGGCCGCCCGGCTCGAGGCAAGCGACAGCAACGACTGCCTACGGGTGCGCGCAAACATCATGGCCGAGATGTCCAAGAAAGTCTCGGAGCTGTCCTACAAGCTCACGTTATTTGCCGAGCCGCGCCTGCGCAACAGTCTGCTCATGTACTTGCAGTCGCAAGATAGCGAGGGCACGGGCAACGTCGTTTTGCGCTACAACCGCAAAGAACTCGCCAGTTACCTGGGCGTTAATGACAAGGCACTCTCGCGTGAGCTGCGTCGCATGCAGGGCGAGGGCGTGATTGAGGTGGATGGCAAGAACGTCCGCATCAAAACCAACAAGTAAAAGAATTGATGGATTCCCGAAAGGCAAAACAATGATTGACTCGACAAAGACCATGAACGAGCTTGGCACCGAGGACCCAAAGTTCGCGGAGTTTCTCGTGTCCAAGGGCTTTCCCTTCTCGGTCAAGAACCCCATCACCAAGCTCGTGACCTTCGATGATGTCGTGAAGCTTAAGAAGCTCGATAAGGACGCCTTTCTCGCCGAGTACGAGGCCTGGGCTGCCGAGCAAAAAGACGACGCACAGGTCTAGGGCCTGTCGCGGGCTTTGGAAAAGGGGAGAGACGTGAACTACACCGTTGGCATCGACGCGGGCGCGAGCTCCGTCAAGGTCGTCGCCGTGGCAGTCGGCGAGACGAGCGCCGCGTCCGAGCTTCTGTGGAACCGCCGCGAGCCCCACCGCGGAAACGCCGCCGCGACCACCGCGACCTTGCTCGCGACCATGGCCAAAGAGCTTGCCGGCCATGCGTGCGTGGGCGTCTGCGCCACGGGCTCTGCCGCCTCCTCGCTCACGGCCGCGCCGGCCAGCCTCGCCGCGCTCGAAGACGTGCCCGCCATTGCCAGCGGCGTGGCCGCGCTCTTCCCACGCGCGCGCTCGGTCATTGCCATCGGCGGCCAAAACGCCTACTACATCCACGGAATCGGTGCGGGCGAGGTGCCGCAGTTCTCCATGAACGAGAGCTGCGCCTCGGGCACGGGGTCGTTTTTCGAGGACCAGATGACGCGCCTTGGCCTAAGGATCGAGGACTACTCGGGCCTTGTGAGCGCCGCCACCAGCGTGCCGCGCATCTCGGGCCGTTGCTCGGTCTTTGCCAAGACCGACATCATCCATCGCCAGCAGGAGGGCACGGCCGTACAAGACATCTTGCTGGGCCTTTGCTATGCCATGGCAAAGAGCTTCAAGGCGCTTATCGTGCGCGGCCTGCCCGTGGAGGCCCCGGTGGCGCTTGTGGGCGGCGTTTCGCTCAACGCCGGGGTTGTCTGGGCGATGCGCGAGGTCTTTGGCCTTACCCAAGACGAGCTTATCTGCGACGAGAAGACCCTCTTTGCCCAGGCAGTTGGCGCCGCGCTGCATGCCCAAGGCCTGGCGGATACGCCGTCGCTTGCGGGCCTCATTAGTTCGCTGGCGGTCGCAAGTGGCAACAGGGCCGTTGCCGCACGCGCGCTCCCGCGCCTGGCGCCTCTGCCAAACAGCGGCTATGTCGCCGGCAAGGGCTACGTCGACCTTCCCCGCGACGAGTGGGAACCCTCCGCAGACGGCCGCGTGCACGCCACCCTTGGCATCGATGTTGGCTCTACCTCTACTAACCTCGTTCTTCTCGACCGCCGGGGCCGCTTGCTCGACGCTCAGTACCTGCGCACCGCAGGCGACGCCCGCTACGCCGTGCGCACGGGCCTGGCCTCTTTGGGCAAGCGCCTTGGAGAAGGGATCTGCGTTGACGCCGTGGTGACCACGGGCTCTGGCCGCTCGCTTATGGCCAAGTTCGTGGGCGCGGACGCTGCCGTGGACGAGATCACCTGCCAAGCGGCCGGCGCCGCTCATGCCGACCCACAGGTCGACACCGTCTTTGAGATCGGCGGCCAGGACTCCAAGTACATCTCGCTCAATCACGGCCAGGTCATCGACTTCCAGATGAACAAGGTCTGCGCTGCCGGCACGGGGTCTTTCATAGAAGAGCAAGCCGCGCGTCTTGGCATTCCCATTGCCGACTACGGTGAGCTTGCGCTTTGTGCCAAGGCGCCCATCGACCTGGGCGAGCGCTGCACCGTTTTTGTCGAGACGGCCATCAACTCCGCGCTTGCGGCCGGCGCTTCCAAGGCTGACGTTGCCGCGGGCCTCGCGCTCTCCATCGTGCGCAATTACCTGCACCGCGTTGTGGGTTCCAAGCACGTGGGAAGCCATATCGTGCTCCAGGGCGGCGTGGCGTATAACCCCGCCATCGTGGAGGCGTTTCGTTCCTTTTGGGGCGACTCTGTTACCGTGAGCCCGCACTTTGCCGTCTCGGGCGCCGTTGGAGCGGCCCTCTTAGCGGCCGAGGAGGCGGAGAGGCCCGGCTTTGAGGGCACGGCCTTCAAGGGGTTTGATCTTGCGGGCACCGGGCGTGCCGTGCCCGAGGTGGACCAGGAGCAGGTGGCGCTCAACCGCGCCTTCTATGCGCGCGCCGAGGAGCTCTTTCTCAAGGACTACACCGGCGAGCGCGACCCCGCTAAGAAAACCGTGGGCATTCCGCGATGCCTCATGCTTCACCGTCTTTTTCCGCTGGCTAACCAGTTCTTCTCGCAGCTTGGGTACAACGTTGTACTAAGCCCCGACACAACAGAAGAAATCGTGGCCCTTGCGCAAGAGCACGCCCGGGGCGAGACCTGCTATCCCGTGAAACTCATCTATGGCCACATGGCGTGGCTGGCCGCCCGGCAGGTCGACTACATCTTCATGCCGAGCGTCCACACCATCCGGCACGCTTCCTCCAACGTGGCGCACAACTACGCCTGCGTCTACATGCAAACGGCCCCGCGCCTGGTGGCCGACGACCTTGGGTTGGAGAAGCGCGGCATCGAGCTTCTTAACCCTATGCTCGACATGGACTTTGGCCAGGAGGCTATGGCGGGCGCGATGCTGGGCTTAGGCGAGCAGCTGGGCCACACGCCGCAAGAAACCGCCGTGGCCATGATGGCGGGCGGCTTTGCTGTCACGGAATTTGGCCAACAGATGGAGCGCCTGGGAGACGAGCTTTTAGAGAGCCTTGCGCCCAACGAGCGCGTGCTGGTCATCATCACGCGCAACTATGGCATTGCCGATAGCGCCCTCAACATGGGAATTCCTCAGATCCTTCTTGACCACGGGCAGAAGGTCATCAGCCTTTCTCAGCTTCACGGCGGCCACGACATCGACGTCTCGGCGGACCACCCGGGTATCTGTTGGCCCTTTGGGCAGCACATTCTCTCGGGCGCCAAGCTTGTTCGCCGAGACCCGCGCCTCTTTGCCGTCTACCTTACCAACCACGGGTGCGGACCCGACACTATGGTCGACAAGCTCTTTGCCGAGGAGATGGGCGAGAAGCCCTATCTGGCGATCGAGTGCGACGAGCACTTTAGCCGCGTGGGCGTCATCACCCGCGTCGAGGCCTTCCTCAACGCGCTTTCGCATCTCTCTGCCGCCGACGCGGTTCGCGTGAGCTCGCCTGCCGGCGTTGGGAAGGCGGGCGCCTGCGCGGGTTCGATGGCGCTCTCGTGCATCCCCGAAGGCGGCGAGGTGCCCCAGGCGGCCAACGGCGCGCGTGTTGTGGTGCCGGGCGTTGGTGTCTACGGGGACCTTATCGCATCGGCGCTTCGCGGGCGCGGCCTGGACGCTCGCGTGGCCCCGCTGGACCAGCGCGCCCTTGATGCGGGCCGCGTGGCTACCTCTACCAAGGAGTACTGCTCCTTCACGGCCTTGCTGGGGATGTCCTTGCTCGCGGCGCAGGAAGCCCGGCGCGATGGCGTGCCGCTGCATCTTGTTTTGCCCGCCACGCGCGGCGCCGAGGCCGACAACCAGTTTGAGCGGGCCATCCGCGCGTTGCTTCGCGCCCGTGGCCATGGCGACGTGAAAATCTGGGCCCCAAGGTTCGAGACCTTGCCGTGGGAGCTCGAACGCGTCTTTGGCGAGGGTTCTGCAGAGAAGCTCTTTGACGTGCTGGTTGAGGGGGATGTCGCGACGGCCCTGGCAGACGCCAAGGGCGCGGGCACGGGCACGCGACGCCTTGCCCTTATTGGCGAGTGGCCGCTTGTCTTTGGCGATGGCCTTACGGGCGGCGCGTGGGATAGTGTCCGCAAGCACGGCTTTCGCCTAGTGCGTATGCCCTTCTCCGAGTGGTTCTGGATGCTCTGGAACGACGAGCTTATTGAGGACCGCACCTTTGGCTCGCACGCGGCAGCAATGGGCATGCCCTGGGAGACGACGAGCGGGCACTTGCACGCTTCGGGCGCGCCCGACCCAAACGACATTCCCGCGAGCGAGCTTGACCGCCGCGCCGCCCTTCTCGGCGTATTGAAAGAAAAGATGTCCGCCGCGGCGGCGCGCATAACCGCACAAGCGGGGGAGGGCTTCTCGCCGTTTGCCAATGACCCCGCAGAGCTCACGGCAGAGGCGGACCTGTTGCTTGCGAGGTTTGCGGGCGGCAACGCAAAGTACCGCATTGCCAAGCAGGTATGCGAGTCCCGCCGCGGCGCCGGCGTTATCACTGCGGCTTCGCTCTACGAAAACGCCGACACGATGCTGCGCCTTAAGGAGGGCTCCTTGGCCTACAGGGCCGCGGCCCCCGTCCTGCACCTCAACTTCGACGGCACTCTTGACGCCTCTATCGCCGAGAAGCTCTCGTCGTTCCTCTACTACCTAAAGTGAGAGAGGTCGCGCCGATGTTTGTACAAACCTTGGCTCATTTAAAGAAATCAGGGCCAAAACGTACAAACATCGGCGCAAATCAAGAAGAAAATTACAAACATCGACCACCCATACGGCGGCGAGAAGACCGCG
>CAVGOA010000030.1:2721-19422 GCA_963630635.1 Paludibacteraceae bacterium | reverse complement strand
GGGCCATGGAGCGCACGTAGTCGGCCACGTAGGGGACGGCGTCCTTGCCGTGCTGGGCCAAGATCTTGACGATGGCCGAGCCCACGATCGCGCCGTCGGACTTGGCGGCCATGTCGGCGGCCTGCTGCGGCGTCGAGATGCCAAAGCCCACGGCGCATGGCACGTCGGTGGCCTCGCGCACCAGTTGGACCATGCCGGCGATGTCGGTCGTGATCGCCTGACGCACGCCGGTCACGCCCAGCGAGCTCACGCAGTAGATAAAGCCCGCAGCGTCGCTCGCGATGGCGCGAACGCGCTCGTGGGACGTCGGCGCGATAAGCGAGACCAGCTCAAGTCCCTCGGCGGCCAGCGGCTCGGCGAACTCGGGCTTCTCCTCGTGGGGAACATCGGGCAAGATGACGCCGTCGATGCCCGCAGCAGCGGCCGAGGCCGCAAAGCGCTCAAGACCGTACGAGAAGAGCACGTTGGAGTAGGTCATGAAGACCATCGGCACCTCGACGCCGCGCTCGCGCAGGCGTGCGACCAGCGCAAAGGCGTCGTCGGTGGTCACGCCGCCGGCCAGCGCGCGGATGTTTGCCTCCTGGATCACCGGGCCCTCGGCCGTGGGATCAGAGAAGGGGATGCCCAGCTCGATCAGGTCGGCGCCCGCCTCGGCCATGGCCACGACGGCTTCCTCGGTGACGTCCAACGTGGGGTCGCCGCAGGTGATGAACGGGATGAAGGCCTTCTTGCGCGATCCGTCGGCCGCGGTGAAGGCGCTGGCGATTCTACTCATGCAGATCTTCTCCTCGATAGCGAGCGATGGCCGCGACGTCCTTGTCGCCGCGTCCGGACAAAGTGACAACAATGACCTGGTCGGGGCGCATGGTGGGGGCAAGCTTCATGGCATAGGCCACGGCGTGGGCGCTCTCGATGGCGGGGATCACGCCCTCCTTGCGGCTTAAGTACTCAAAGGCGTCCACGGCCTCGTCGTCGGTCACGGGCACGTACTCGGCGCGGCCCTCGTCGCGCAGCCACGCGTGCTCGGGGCCAACGCCCGGGTAATCCAGGCCGGCCGAGATGCTGTACACGGGCGCGATCTGGCCGTACTCGTCCTGGCAGAAGTAGCTCTTCATGCCGTGGAAGATGCCCAGCTTGCCCGTGGCCATCGTGGCCGCCGTCTCCCAGGTGTCCACGCCGCGCCCGGCCGCCTCGCAGCCAATCAGGCGCACGCCCTCGTCGCCAATAAAGTGGTAGAAGCTGCCGATCGCGTTGGAGCCGCCGCCCACGCAGGCCAAGACGGCGTCGGGAAGCTTGCCCTCGGCCTCTAAGATCTGCGCGCGGGCCTCGCGGCTAATGACGGCCTGGAAGTCGCGCACGATGGTGGGGAAGGGGTGCGGTCCCATAACCGAGCCCAGGCAGTAGTGGGTGTCGTCGATGCGGTTGGTCCACTCGCGGAAGGTCTCGGACACGGCGTCCTTCAAGGTCCCGGTGCCCGCCGAGACGCCCACGACCTCGCTGCCAAGCAAGCGCATGCGGTAGACGTTCAAGGCCTGGCGCTCCATGTCCTCGGTGCCCATGTAGACGCGGCATTCCATGCCCAAAAGCGCTGCGGCGGTGGCGGTGGCCACGCCGTGCTGGCCTGCGCCCGTCTCGGCAATTAAGCGGGTCTTGCCCATTTTCTTGGCGAGAAGTGCCTGGCCAAGCACGTTGTTGATCTTGTGGGCGCCGGTGTGATTGAGGTCCTCGCGCTTGAGGTAGACCTTGGCGCCGCCCAGATCGGCCGTCATGTTGGCGGCGTAGTAGAGCAGGCTGGGGCGGCCGGCGTAGTTGTTAAGAAGGTCCGTGAGCTCGGCGTTGAACTGGGGGTCATCCTTGTAGTGGTCGTAGGCCTCCTCGAGCTCGATCACGGCGTTCATCAGCGTCTCGGGGATGTACTGGCCCCCGTGGATGCCAAAACGCCCGCGGGAGGCGGGGGAATTGCTCATGCTTACTCCTTTCCTGCGGCGCGCACGGCGGCTACCGCGTCGATCATTTTTTGCGGGTCCTTGGCGGGTTGGCCGTCTGCGCCGAGGCTCTCGATGCCGGACGACATGTCGACGGCGTACGGGTGCGTGGCGGCGATCGCGGCGGCCACGTTTTGCGGCGTGAGGCCGCCTGCCAAGATGAAGGGGCGACGTGGCCGCGTAGGTGCGTCGACGGCGAGAAGATCCCAGTCAAAGGCCTGGCCTGTGCCTTGCCCGTTGTCGAGAAGGACCAGGTCGGCGGGGCTTTTCTCGGCGAGGGCGATGTCTGCGGCGTCGCGGACCTTGAAGGCTTGGATCACTTTCGCGCGCCCGCGCAGGCGCTCCTTGAGGGCGCGCACGTAGGAGGCGTCCTCGTGGCCGTGGAGCTGGACGGCGTCGATGGCCTCGGCCAGGACCAAAAGCTCGATGGTCTCGGGGTCGGCGTCGACAAAGACACCCACGCGGGTGATGCCACTGCCCTCCAGGGCGTACCCCAGCTCGATGGCGCGCTCGGGCGTGACCGAGCGGTGCGACTTGGGAAAGTCGATCACAAAGCCGCAGTAGTCGGGCGCGGCGGCCAAAACGGCATCGATGTCCTGGTCGCGCCACAGGCCGCAGAGCTTGACGCGCGGTCCAACCCCGCGCAGGTCATCGAGCATGGCCTGCTTGTTGGGCGCGCGCATGAGCGTCTCGCCGATAAGCACGGCGTCGACGCCCGCGTCTTCCAAGCGGGCCACGTCGGCGCGTGTCTCGACGCCCGACTCCGAGACAAAGACGCGGTCTGCCCCGGCGGCCGGGCGCAGGTCGATGCTGCGGCCAAAGTCCACCTCAAAGGTGCGCAGGTCGCGGTTGTTGACGCCAACGATGCGGGCGCCGGCCGCCACCGCGCGGGGGACCTCCTCGGGCGCATAGGCCTCGACCAGGGCCGAGAGCCCCAGCTCGTGGCACAGGGCCACGTAGGCGGCCAGCTGTTCGTCGTCAAGGATCGAGCAGATGAGAAGAACGGCCGCGGCTCCTACGGCTTTTGCCTGGTAGACCATATACTCGTCGACCACGAAGTCCTTGCGAAGCACGGGGATGTCCACGGCTTCTGCGATTGCGGTGAGGTACTCGTCCGCACCCTGGAACCAGAACGGCTCGGTAAGGCAGCTCACGGCAGCGGCGCCGGCGGCCTGGTAGTCGCGGGCGATCGCCACGGGGTCGAAGTCGGCGCTGATAAGCCCCTTAGAGGGCGATGCCTTCTTGACCTCGCAGATAAACGACATGCCGGGCGCGCGCAGGGCGGCCTCGAAGGGAAAGGCAAACTCGCCGGTGGGCGAGGCGGCCAGCTCGGCATCGGCCGCGGCACGGGCGCGCTGGGCCATCTGGGCCAGAGGAACCTCGCGCTTCTCGGCCTCAACGCGTTCGCGGGTGCGGGCGGCGATCTTCTCTAGGATGTTGCCGGCTTTGGGGTCTTCGATGGGCATTACTCATTGCTCTCTTTGACAAAGGCCTCGAGGGTTGCCGCCGCGGCACCCGAGTCGACGACCTGGGCCGCGCGCTCGATGCCTGCGGCGATGGACTCAACCGCGCCGGCCGCGTACAGGGCCGCACCAGCGTTGAGCAGGGCCGCGTTGCGCTTGGGGCCGTGCTCGGCGCCGGCCAGGATGGCGCGGACGGTGGCCGCGTTCTCCTCGGGCGTGCCGCCCACCAGGTCGCTCTTCTCGCAACGGGAAAGGCCAAAGTCCTCGGGGGCGATCGTGTAGGTGCGGGTCTGGCCGTCGGCCAGCTCGCAGACGGCCGTCTCGGCGCTAAGGCTGATCTCGTCCATGCGGTCGCGGCCAAAGACCACCAGCGCGCGGTGCACGCCCAGCTTTGCCAGGACATGCGCCACGGGCTCGACCAGGTACTCGTCATAGACGCCCAGCAAGAAATACTCGGGGCAGGCGGGGTTGGTAAGGGGCCCCAAGATGTTGAAGACGGTGCGGATGCCCAGCTCTTTGCGGATGGGGCCCACGTACTTCATCGCGGCGTGGTAGCGCTGCGCAAAGAGGAACGCTATGCCGCAGCCGGCCAGCTCGGCGGCGACCTTCTGGGGCGACTGGTCAAGGCTCACGCCCAGGGCCTCCAGGCAGTCGGCGGTTCCGCACTTGGAGCTTGCCGCGCGGTTGCCGTGCTTGGTCACGGGCACGCCCGCGGCGGCGCAGATGATCGCGGCCGTGGTAGAGATGTTGAAGGTGTTGGAGCGGTCGCCGCCCGTGCCCACGATCTCCAGCGTCTCGATGCCGGGGTGGGGGACAGGTGTTGCCAGCTCGCGCATGGCAGCGGCGCAGCCCGAGATCTCGTCGATCGTCTCGGCGGTGGAGGACTTGGTGGAAAGGGCGGCCAAAAAGGCGGCGTTTTGCGTGGCGCTTGTCTCGCCGCTCATGATCTCGTGCATGGTGGTGTAGGCCTCGTCGTAGGTGAGGTCCTCCTTCATGACGATCTTCTCGATGGCTTCCTTGATCACGGTGGTTCCTTTCTCTTAGGCGCCCGCGGTGGGGGCGGCGGCGGTGCCGTCGGCGGCGAACTCGTCGCAGATCTTGATGAAGTTGCGGGCCATGGCCTCGCCCTGCGGGGTGAGGATCGACTCGGGGTGGAACTGCACGCCAAAGGTAGGCGCACTCACGTGCTCTACGGCCATGACCTCGCGCTGGTTGTCGGCGGTGCGGGCGGTGACGCGCAGGCACGCGGGCAGGCTTGCCTCTTCTGCCTCGAGCGAGTGGTAACGGGCCACCTCGACCTGCGCCGGCAGGCCGGCAAACAGGCGCGCGCCGGGCACGACGTCTGCCATTGACGACTTGCCGTGCATGAGCTCGGCCGCGTAGGTCACGGTGCCGCCAAAGGCCTCGCAGATTGCCTGGTGGCCCAGGCACACGCCCAGGATGGGGACGTGCCCGGTTAGCTCGCGGGCCACATCCTCGCAGATGCCTGCATCGGCCGGCCGTCCCGGGCCGGGGCTCAAGACCACGCCGGCGGGCGCCAAGGCGGCCAGCTCGGCCACCGTCAAGTCGTCGTTTCTCACCACGCGAATGTTGGGCTCGATGGAGCCAAGCAGCTGGTAGAGGTTGTACGAGAAGCTGTCGTAGTTGTCGATAAGGACGATCATGCCAGGCCCCCTTCTGCGGCGCGGACGGCCTCGACCACGGCGCGCGCCTTGTTCTGGCACTCGGCAAACTCACGCTGGGGCACCGAGTCGGCCACGATGCCGGCGCCGGACTGCACGCAGACCTCGCCGTTTTTCTTGTACGCCAGGCGAATGCCAATGCAGGTGTCAAGGTTGCCCGAGAAGTCCAGGTAGCCAATGGCGCCGCCGTAGATGCCTCGCTTGGCGCCCTCCAGGTCGCTGATGATTTGGCAAGCCCGCAGCTTTGGCGCGCCCGAGAGGGTGCCCGCCGGCAGGATCGAGTCGATGACGTCCACGGCGTCCTTGTCGTCCGCTAGCTGGCCCGTCACCGTCGAGCCAATGTGCATCACGTGGCTAAAGCGCAGGATGTTGTGATAGCTCTCGACCTTGACGCTTCCCAGCGCGGCCACGCGTCCAATGTCGTTGCGGCCCAGGTCAACCAGCATGTTGTGCTCGGCCAGCTCCTTTTGGTCGGCGAGAAGCCCGCGCTCGAGCTCGCTGTCTTCTTCGGGCGTCTTGCCGCGAGGGCGGGTGCCGGCCAGGGGATAGGTGAAGAGCTTGCCGTTCTCGAGCTTGGCCAGGGTCTCGGGGCTCGCGGCCGCGACCTCCACGTCGTCCGAGCTAATAAAGACCATGTAGGGCGAGGGGTTGGTGCAGCGCAGCGTGCGGTAGACGTCAAAGAGGCTGCCCTGCGCGGGCGCGGTGATGGGGTCAGAAAGCACGACCTGGAAGATGTCGCCCTCGTGGATGTGGTCCTGGGCGGTGCGAACCATCTGCTCGTAACGGGCCTGGTCGTAGACCGGGGACAGGTCGCGCTCAAGGTGCAGCGGGGCAAAATCGTGCTTCTCGCCGTTTTGCAGGATGTCCTTCATGTGGTCGAGCTGGGCCACCGCGGCGTTGTAGGCCGCGGCCACGGCGGCGGGCGCCGGGTCGCTCACGTCGACGGACGCGATCAAGATGACCTTTTGCTGGTACGAGTCAAAGCAGATGACCCGGTCAAACAGCATGAGGTCGACGTCCAGGAAGTCCTCGCGGTCCATACCCTCGCGACGCAGGGTGGGCTCGGCGTACTTGAGATAGTCGTAGGCAAAGTAGCCCACCAGGCCGCCCGTGAACGGCGGGAAGCCCGCAAGCTGCGGCGTGGAGTGCTCGGCCAAAAGCGCGCGGATGGCGTCGCCGGGGTGGTCGACCTTCTCGCATGTGACGCTGGGGCAGGCGCCCTCGACGTCGCGCTTGACCGTGAGCTGGCCGTTCACGCAGGTTAGCTCGATGGTGGGCGCAAAACCCAGGAAGCTGTAGCGGCCCCAGCGGCGGTCCGCCTCGGCCGATTCAAAGAGGAAGCAGTGGTTGGAGGCTGCGCGCACGCGGCGCATGGCCTCGATGGTGGTGAAGGCATCGGCCATGAGCTCGCGCTTCACGGGCACGCGGCGAAATTGGCCGGCCGCGGCGATCTTCTCGACGTCGCTAAGCGTCGGGTACACGCCGTCTACCTGCACTTCATTTGACATAAACCCTCCTAACATAAGCGGTGCGGAGGGGCATAAAAAATGCCCATCCTCAGCCAACGAAACGCCAAGGACGAGCTTGAGAACAAACCCGCGGTGCCACCTTGGTTCACGGCTTGCGCCGTGCCCTTTTTGCGAGGCGCATCCACGCCTCTGGTAACTAACGTGTACCTGCACGTCGCAGCCTACTTGGCCTGAGCCTTTGGGTGCGCCCTCGACGGCCCATTCGACGTCCCGCTTTCCTCCCGGCTCACACCGTCCCGGGCTCGCTCTGCGCGCGCTGGCGACTACTTTTCCGTCTCATTGGTTTAGGTGCGCTATTCAACTATGAGTCACTTTACGCCACCGCGCCGCCCAAGTGCCCCGGGATTTTGTTACGTTTTGGTGTCCCGAGGGCCCGCCGTGGCGACGGCGAAAACAAAAAAATACGAAAGACGGGCGCACTGGCGCGGATAGGCGGGTAAACGGGCGGCGGTCGCCCACAAAAGCCCAGTTGGGCTTTGGCCAAACGGGCCGTCTACTCGCCGGGTCGTGCTAGTGCGCCCGTCTTTCGTGTATTTTTTCGCGAGGCGTGCCCGCGCGGACCCCGCCGGGGCCGTCAGGCGGGCCTGCAACTTTTCTGGAGTCGCAGTGGTGCCCTTCTCGCCCTGCTATAGTGGGTCGTTGGCCGCAGCGGGCGCATCCCCGCCGCTGCCCGCGCTGTTCGGGTCCGATATCCAGCGCGTTAGAAGCTAAAACCAAAGGAGAAAAGGATAGGTATGTTGAAAGAGCTTAGGGAGGACTACAAGATCCTCCTGCGGAGCGTCCCTGCTCCCACCGTGACGTTGTTCATCTTGAGCGTCATCCTCATGAACCTGCTGGCCAGCAAAGAGCTGATCAGCGTCCCCTGGATTGCCCTGGACTGCGGCTTTACCATGAGCTGGGTGTCGTTTCTTTGCCAGGACATGATTTGCAAGCGCTTTGGTGCCAAGGCCTCGGTCAAGATCTCGATCCTGGCGCTGGTGATCAACCTGGCCGTCACCGTGCTGTTCTGGTTGATCAGCCTGACCCCCGGCATGTGGAGCGCTTACTACTCCACCGGCTCCATCGAGGTCAACGACGCGCTTAACGCCACCTTTGCCGGCACCTGGTACGTGGTTTTGGGCAGCTCGGCCGCTATGCTGTGCTCGGCCTTTGTCAACTCGCACATGAACATGTTCATTGGCCGTCGCATCGACAACGGCAGCTTTGCCACCTTTGCGGCGCGCAGCTACATCAGCACGCTGCTCGGCCAGTTTGTGGACAACCTGGTCTTTGCCATTATCGTGAGCTACAACTTCTTTGGTTGGACGCCGGTTCAGGTTGTGGTGTGCGCCGCGACGGGCGCCGTGGCCGAGCTCTTGTGCGAGGTCGCCCTGTCTCCCGTGGCCTTCAAGGTGGCCAAGGGCTGGGAGCGCGAAGGCGTGGGCGAGGCCTACGTTCAGCGCCACGCCGCCGATGTGGCCCGCGCCAACGCGAGCAAGGCCAGCGCCTAATGGACATTTTGATCACCGGCACCTCTTCTGGCATTGGCCTGGCCTGCGCGCGGGAGTTTTTGGCAAAAGGCCACCGTGTGTGGGGCCTAGATATCGCGCCTGCCGCGGTTGAGCACCCCAGCTACCAGCACTTTGTTTGCGATGTCCGCGATGCGGCGGCCCTGCCCGGGGGTCTTGAGCCCCAGGTGATCGTGAACAACGCCGGTGTCCAGAACTCGGGCGACGACCTGGCCGTGAACCTTATGGGCACGATCAACGTGACCGAGCGCTACGCTTTTGTGGGCGATGCCAACGGCGAGAAGCGCGAGCTGGGCCGCAAGCCCGCCCCCAACATCCGTGCGGTGGTCAACATAGGCTCGGCCGCCGGGCACACGGGCTGCGAGTTTCCCGTCTACGCGGCGTCGAAGGGCGGAGTTGCTGCCTACACCAAAAACGTCGCCAAGCGCCTTGCCCCGCAGGCCATCTGCAACAGCATCGACCCCGGCGGCGTGACGACCGAGCTCAACCGCCCCGTCATGGACGACCCGGTGATGTGGGCAAAGATCATGGACTTGACGCCGCTTCGCCGCTGGGCCACTTCCCAAGAGATCGCCGAGTGGGTCTATTTCGTGGGCGTGATCAACCGCTTCATGACCGGCCAGAACCTGCTGATCGACGGCGGCGAGGCCAACCACACCGAGTTCGTTTGGCCCGACTAGGGCCGCGTGGGCTCATCTTACCGGCGCGAGGGTCTTCTCGCTATCGCTTTATATTTGGGGCTTGTCTGATGGTTGCGCATCAGATAAGTCCCTTTTTTGATGCCGAATCATCAGACAAGTCCCAATTTTGCAGCCGAGAAGGGCCAAAACCATCAGACAAGTCCCCAAATTGCAGCGCCGGCGAGCGGGGGGCGGCTTGGCGGCCCGGCCGCGCGACGGCGTTACGACCTTGGAAAAGTTGTGGGCGCGTGCATAAACGGGCAGGTAGTCGGGGTAGGTTAAAAGGGTCCCCCGCAAACACCGCGCAAAAGAAAGGTGCATGCCCGTGAACAAAAAGACCTCGAATCCCTTTTTGACTTACCTGCTCCTTGCCCTGGGTGCCGCGATCGCCGCCTTTGCCATCGAGGAGTTTCTCGTTCCCAACACAATCCTGGACGGCGGCGTCATCGGCGTCGGCATCATGCTCGAGCATCTCTTTGGTATCCCGCTGTCGCTCTTGACCGTCCTGCTCAACGCGCCCTTTGTCATCTACGGCGGCTTCAAACTGGGTCGCAGCTTCACGGTGAAGGCCGTCTTTTCTATGGCGGTCTTCTCGGTGTGCGTCGAGCTCTTCTCGGGTTGGGCAAACGCCACGTCAGAGACCCTGTTGGCCGTCTGCTTTGGCGGCGTGCTCTTGGGCCTGGGCGTGGGCATCGTCATTCGCAACGGCGGCTGCCTGGACGGCACCGAGGCCATGGCCATCATCTTGTCTCGCCGTACCAACCTGGCCGTGGGCGAGATGGTCCTGTGCATGAACATCGTGATCTACGGCGTGGCGGGCATCCTGTTTGGCCTGGACCGCGCCATGTACTCGCTGCTCACGTACTTCATCACGTCGAAGGTCCTGGATATGGTCGAGTCCTCGATGAACCAGGCCAAGGCGGCGCTGATCATCACCGATGACGCGCGCGAGATTAGTCAGCGCATCTACGACCAGATGGGCCGCACCGTCACGATCATGGACGGCGAGGGCCTGGTGAGCGGCAGCAAGAAGGTCCTCTACTGCGTGATCACCCAGTACGAGATGCGCCAGCTGCGCGAGGTCGTGGGCTCGGTCGACGCGTCGGCCTTCGTGAGCATCCTGGACGTGTCCGAGATCATTGGCAACCACATCAAATCGGTCGAGGCCTAAGCCATTTTGCCACGTGGGGTCTGGCCGGCCGCGCAGGCCTTTACAATACTTGAATGCACGCTAATCCCTGTGATGTAAGGAGCTTCGCCATGTCGACGCGCGGCTTTGGATTTACCGAGAAGACCTTCGCACGCGGCCTCGTGACCGCCTCGATTGCCCTGGCGGCGGTGACGGCCGGCTTGGGTGCGGTTCCCATGCAAGCCGTGGCCACCGAGGCGGGTGGCGTCGAGGTTGCGGCCGTGGCCCAGGCCGTGGGCGCCGAGTTCACGTACAAGCAGGTCGCGGGCCAGGCCGTCATCACCGGCTACACCGGCGCGGGCGGTAAGGTCGAGATTCCGTCCACGTTAGGTCTTCTCCCCGTCACCGGCATCGCCGACGGCGCCTTCGAGCGCAACCACACCGTGACCGAGGTCGTCATCCCCGAGGGCGTGACGTCCATCGGCGCCCGGGCGTTTAACGACTGCACAGCGCTTGTCTCGGTGAGCTTCCCGTCGACGCTGCAGTCGGTTGGCGCCAGCGCCTTCTATACCTGCGGCTCCCTGGAAAAGGTCGAGCTGCCGGCAGGCGTCACGTCCATTGGCGATTACGCCTTCTTTGGCTGCCAGTCGCTGGTCTTTGCCAGCGTGCCCGGCACGGTGAGCGAGTGGGGCGCGGCCTCGTTTGGCTACTGCTACAAGCTCGAGAACGTGACCATTGGCGTGGGCGTGACCGAGGTCCCCGAGCGCACCTTTAGGGACTGCAAGGCGCTGGCCGCAGTCCAGATGCCCGCGAGCGTCAAGACCGTGGGCCGTCGTGCGTTTCAGGGCTGCGCTAACCTGGCTACCTGCGACGTTTCGCACCTTGAGACCGTGGAGGCCTACGCCTTTGCGAGCACTGCGGGCCACCTGCCCTCGCTTAACCTGGCCTGCGCCAAGAAGGTGGAAGAGTACGCCTTCCAAAACCAGAACACGGCCAGCGACCTGGCCTTGCCTTGCATCGAGTATATTGGCTGCCAGGCGTTTGCCGCCGCCGTCTCGCCCAGCGCCGCGCTGGAGCTCGCACTGCCCGCGAGCCTTGAGACCTTAGAGGACGGCGCCCTCTCGGCCACGGCCGAAGGCGTCAAGGCCGTGAAGATCGACCCTGCCTGCGCCGCGTACCAAAGCGTGGACGGCGTGGTCTACAGCAAGGATGGCAGCGAGCTTTTGTGCGTGCCCGTGGGCTATGCGGGCGCGTGCGGGACCTTCTCGACGCCGGACCAGGTCACCAAGGTGGGGGCCTACGCCTTTGCCGGCGCGGCCAAGCTGGAGAAGATCGTCCTGGACGACTCCGTGACCCAGCTGGGCAGCAACGCCTTTGCCGGGTGCCTGGCAAATTCGGTGACCCTCTCGCAGAACCTGAGCGAGCTGCCCGCCCAGGCCTTCGAAGGCGCCAGCATCACGTCGATCGACGTACCCGCAAGCGTCAAGAGCATTGGCGAGAAGGCCCTTTCTAACTGCAGCTCGTTGGCTAGCGTGACCCTGCACGAGGGCCTGGAGTCTATCGGCGCGGGGGTGTTCCAGAACTCCGGCAACCTCCAGAGCCTCAAGCTGCCTGCCAGCCTTACCAGCTTGGATGCGACGGCCTTCACCTTTACCAACTGCCTGAACGACATCAGCCTGGTCGAGGGCGGTGCGCTTACCATGACCGACGGCATGATCTTGGCGGATGGCGGCACCAAGCTGGTCTTGGCCCTCGCCGATTCCATCCACGATGACGTCGCGACCGTCCCGGACGGCGTGACCACCATTGGCACCTACGCCCTGGGCGAGGTGAGTGGCCGCTGCCAGGTGCGCATCCCCGACAGCGTGACCACGATCGAGGACAAGGGCGTCAACTGCGCGGTCACGGGTGGAGGCAGCTCTGACGGCTTCAACCGCGTCCGCGTCATCTACGCCACGGCCAACAACCAGGCGATTATTGATTTTGCAAACGAGAACTACCTGCCGGTTTTCTCGCAAGAGACGCCCGTGCTGTCTGCCACGGAGTTCTCGCTTGACCCCGGCCAGACGGCCCAGCTGAGCGTCACGGGCATCTTGAGCAACGTGGCCTTTGTGACGTCGGATAACTCGGTGGCCAAGGTGGACCAGGACGGGGTTATCACGGCCGTGGCCGGCGGCGAGGCCGACATCTTTGTCTGCGCCGGCGAGAAGTACTTCTCGGCGCACGTCAAGGTTTCGGGTGAGGGGACGGCCGACGAGTACGCCGGCTACACGCACGTGAAGACCACGGCCGACGCCTCGAGCTGGTTTGCCGCCGATGCCGAGTACAACAAGCCGCTGGCCTCGTCTGCGCAGTCGCTTACGGGCATCTACCTGTACAGCTCCGAGAACTACTCGGGGGTCAACGCGTTCTTGGAGCCGGGCGGCTTCAAGGCGGGCGCCGACGACCAGTACGGCGAAGGCGAGTACGACGAGTTCGAGGGGATCGGCGGCAACGCCGGCTCCGAGCTGGGGCAGTTCAAGATTCACGAGAACGTCGTGGTCTACAGCGGCCTTGAGGACGCCGAGTTCATCGAGGGTTCGGGCCTTGACGTGACCGACGTCGCCGCGATGGCGGGCAAGACGATCACGGTGAAGCCGGTCTTGAGCACGACGCTTTTGCAGGGCGTGGCCGATCGTTTTCGCAAGCCCACCAACGAGAAGATCCTGCTTGAAATCTATGTGCCCAAGGACTCGACGCAGGGCGCCAGCTTGGGCGGGGCCTCGGTTGTGCCCGACGAGCAGGAGGTTACCTTCGCGCCTGGTACAAAGTTTTATGTGGTGGATGCCGGCGTGCGCTATGCGGATTCCTACGGCTACGAGCCCGATCAGGCGGTGGGCACCGAGGCCCAGCGCTACATGAAGCTGGTCCCGGTGACCGACGACGAGCCTACTCCGGATCCGACGCCCACGCCGGATCCGACACCGGAGCCCGATCCCGATCCCACTCCCGACAACGGTGACGGCGAGCAGGGCGGCGACACCAACCAGGCCGGCGACAAGGGCGGTCAGTCCAAGCGCGGCAAGGGCTCCACGCCCTCGACCGGCGACGTCGCGGCCACGGGCTTTGCCGGCGTCGCTGCAGCCGGCTTGGCCGCGCTGGCCGCCTTCCTGCGCCGGTCGCGTACTGCGCGCTAGCCGGTGCCGCACCGAGCCGCCCGGGTCTTCTCGCTGTT
Organism: Paludibacteraceae bacterium; assembly: GCA_963630635.1. Classification (GTDB taxonomy): domain Bacteria; phylum Actinomycetota; class Coriobacteriia; order Coriobacteriales; family Atopobiaceae; genus Paratractidigestivibacter. Next base: position 6,232 of record CAVGOA010000030.1, on the reverse strand, counting down.
AACTGAACAACGTGTTGACCTGCGATTTTATGGGTTTAGCGCCTCTTGTGCATGGTACTATTCAGGTACAGAAAGGCCTTCAAGCGAAAGGAACCACCATGAGCGAGCAGAAGCGAGTCCTTACCGACCAAGAGCTTGAGCAGACCGCCGGCGGCGAGTCCTACGTCCCGAAGAAGCCCATCTACAACAAGTTCAACGACTTGATCGGCTGGATCGACCCCAAGGGCAAGATTGAGTACTACGCCTGCTATTGCTGCGGCCGACCTCTGCACCGCACTCCTCACGGTTGGGGATGCACTCCCTGCTCGAGGTTTTTCAACGGCATGCAGGTATTGCATTGGGACGGCACCATCGAGCAACTCAAGGCGGCCTCCGAGGTCACCGAGATCGAGAAGGAGTTCTAGTCCGGGTCCGTTCGATAGTTTTTCACGAGCCTCCCGCCGACCTTTGGGGTCGGCGGGAGGTTTTTTGTGCCTTTGGGGTGGCCGTGTGACCCATCCGCGAGAGTCCGCCTGACTCATCCCATAGTAAAATCCGTTTTGCCAAGTAGCCGGGGCGTTGAGCCGGGCCGCCAACTGGGAAAACGCGCGGCGAATCGCTTCGGCTACTTACACATCTCGGTTTTACTATGGGATGAGTCAGGCGGATGTGGCTGGGGGCGCCGCGCGGGCGGGTTTGGGCCATAATAGAGGTTTCGAAAACGCTTGAAATGTGAGGAACCCGCCGTGTCGATGCGCTGTTTTGCCGAGAAGAGCCTTGCCCGTGCGGTCGTGACCGCCTCGGTCGCGCTGGCAGCAGTGACGGCGGGGCTGGGCACGGTGCCGGCGCAGGCCGTCGCGACCGAGGCCACGGCCGTCGAGACACAAGCCGTCGCACAGGCCGAGACCAGCGAATTCACGTACAAGAACGTCTTGGGGCAGGCCGTCATCACGGGTTATACCGGCGCGGGCGGCAAGGTCGAGGTCCCGTCCACCCTGGGCCTTCTCCCCGTTACCGGCATCGCCGATGGCGCCTTTGAGCGCAACCATGCGATTACCGAGGTCGTCATTCCCGAGGGCGTCACCTCGATCGGCGAACGCGCCTTTAACGACTGCACCTCGCTTGCCTCGATAACCTGGCCTTCCACGCTGCAGGTCATTGGCGCCAGCGCGTTTTACAGCTGCGGCTCGCTGACCGAGGTCGACCTGCCGGCGGGGGTCACGTCAATCGGCGACTACGCCTTCTTTGGCTGCACGTCCCTGACCCGCGTCTCTATCCCCGGCACCGTCCAGAATTGGGGCACGGCCTCGTTTGCGTTCAACTACGAGCTGAACAAGGTCACCATCGGCGCCGGAGTCACCTATGTGCCCGAGCGCGCCTTCAAGGACTGTAAGAACCTCGAGACCGTCGAGCTGCCCGCGACCCTCAAGACCGCCTGCCGCCGCGCCTTTGAGAACAACGACAAGCTGGACACCTGCGATCTCTCGCACCTCGAGACCATCGAGTACCGCGCCTTCGCCTGCGGCAACGGCACCCTGCCCAAGCTTGACCTGGCCTGTGCAAAGGTGATCGAGGCCGAGGCCTTCTCGTATCAGCAACAGGCCACCTCAATCACGATGCCGCAGGTAGAGCGCATTGGCGATAAAGCCTTCTTTGGCACGTTGACCGTAAACGCGGAGTCTTCGGTCACGCTCGAGCTCCCCGCGAGTCTTGTCGAGCTGGGCGAGGGCGCCTTTGCGCAGACGGTGTCCTCGCTCAAGGCGGTCAACGTCGACCCTGGCTGCGCCGCCTACATGAGCATCGACGGCGTGGTCTACACCAAGGACGGCTCGACCCTCGTCTGCGTGCCCGCTGGCTACGCCCCGGCTAGCAGGTCCTTCTCGACGCCTGCCGCCACCACCAGGATCGCCGGCTGGGCGTTTTGCGGGGTGTCCGGCCTGGACAAAGTCGAGCTGGGCGACTCGGTGACCGAGCTGGGCGAGAGCTCCTTTAACCGCTGCATGGCCAAATCGGTGACGCTGCCGGCCGGCATCACCGAGCTTCCCACCGAGGCCTTTAGGCTTTCGGGCATCGAGTCGATGGACGTCCCCGCCAGCGTCAAGACCATCGGCGAGAGCGCCCTGAGCAGCTGCGGGAGTCTCACGTCAGTCACTCTGCACGAGGGCGTCGAGACGATCGCCGCGAACGCTTTTGGGTCCGACGGGGAGCTGGCGTCCCTTGTCCTGCCGTCGACTCTCGTGAGCCTCGACCCCACAGCCCTGACCAGCACCGATTCGCTGACCAGCTTGACTGTGGCCGAGGGCGGCGCCTACTCGGCCGCGGGTGGCATGATCTTCACGGATGGCGGCACCAAGCTGGTCATCGTCCTTCCTGCTGCCGTGAAGGACGGCTGCATAACCGTTCCCGACGGTGTGACGACCATCGCCGCCGGCTCGTTTGGCGAGGTGGCGGGCTCGTGCGCGGTGCGCGTGCCCAATAGCGTCACGACCATAGAGGAGAAGAGCCTCTGCTATGCGACGGGCGAGGGTCAGGAGTGCTACAACCGCCTGCAGCCGCTCTATGGCACCGCCAATAACCAGGCGCTCATTGATTACGCAAACGAGAATTACCTGGCGGTCTTCTCGGCGGAGAAACCCGCGCTTTCGGTCACTCAGCTAACGCTTGCTCCCGGCGAGACGGCCGGCTTGGCCATGACCGGCATCCTGAGCGACGTCGTCTTTGCCAGCTCGGACAACTCGGTGGCTCGGGTTTCAAACGAAGGCCTGGTCACGGCTGTTGCCGGTGGCGAGGCAGACATCTTTGCCGTTGCGGGTGAGCATTACTTCTCGGCACATGTGGCGGTCACCGGGGGCGCGGTCGCAAAGCCGTACGCCAGCTACACGCGCATCTCCACCTACGACGAGGCCGATGCGTGGATCAACGCCAACGTTGAGTACAACAAGCCGCTGGCAGCGACGTCGAAGGAACTCGCGGGCGCCTACATTTACAGCTCCGAGAACTACGCCGGCGTGAACGCCTTCTTGGAGCCGCTTGGCTTCAAGGCAAAGGCCGACAGCGACTATGGCGTGGGCGAGTACGGAGAGTTCGAGGGCATTAGCCAAAACATCGCCTCGGAGCTGGCGCAATATAAGCTGCACGAGAACGTCGTGCTGTATAGCGGCCTGGAAGATGCCGAGTGCATCGACGGCGACGGCAACAGCCTGGTCAACGTCCTTGCCATGGCAGGCAAAGAGATGACGGTGAAGCCGGTCCTTAGCACGTCCTTGCTGCAAAGTGTGGCTGACAGCTTTAGGAAGCAGACCACCGAGAAGATAATGTTAGAGATCTATGCCCCCAAGGACTCGACGCAAGGTGCCTGCCTGGCCGCCGGCGCCCTGGTGAGCTTCGAGAAAGAGATCACGTTTGCGCCAGGCACCAAGTTCTACGTGCTGGACGCCGGCGTGCGCTACATGGAGACCTATGGCCCCAACGGAGACGTTGCGGGCAAGGAGCCGCAGCGGTACATGAAGCTTGTGCCGGTGACGGGGGAGGA
>CAVGOA010000030.1:0-2561 GCA_963630635.1 Paludibacteraceae bacterium | reverse complement strand
ACCTCTCGCGCCGGCGGCCCCACGCCCGCGACCGGCGACGCCGCGACGACGGCCGCCCTGCCTGTGGCCACGGCCGGCGCCGGTCTTCTCGCCGCCGCAGCCGCCCTTCTCCGCCGCCTGCGCCGCGACTGCTAGCTCGCCCGCCCTTCTCGCCGTCGCACCCGGCACCTGCGCATTTGCCCCCGCCCGGTCAAGCGCGTATCCTAGACTGCTCTGTGTTTCACGCGCACGTCTAGGAGGGTCATGAACATCATCGAGCAAATCGCCAGCGAGCTTGGCCTCAAGCCCGCCAACGTCGAGGCTGCGGTCAAGCTCATCGACGAGGGCAACACCATCCCGTTCATCTCGCGTTACCGCAAGGAAGCGACGGGCGGCATGGACGACGTCTCGCTGCGCAGTCTGGACGAGCGCCTGACCTACCTGCGCAACCTCGAGCAGCGCAAAGAGGACGTGCTGGTGCTCATTGGCGCCCAGGGCAAGCTGACGCCCGAGCTTGAGGCCCAGATTCGCGAGGCCACGCAGCTCCAGCGCGTCGAGGACCTGTACAAGCCCTACCGCAAGAAGCGCCTGACCCGCGCGCAGAAGGCTCGCGAGGCGGGCCTTGAGCCGCTGGCCAACATGATCATCATGCAGGTCTCGGCCAAGGGTTCGGCGCTGGACGCGGCCGCGGCGTATATCAACGTGGAAGCCGGGTTCGATACTGCCGAGAAGGCCCTGGCGGGCGCGGCCGACATCGTGGCCGAGACCGTGGCCGAGGACCCCGACAACGTGGCTGACCTGCGTGACTTTACCCAGGCTACGGCAGACATCGTGGTTGAGGCGACCGACCCAGCCGAGAAGACCCCCTACGAGCCCTACTACGCCTACGACGAGCCGCTGCGCAAGATCCCCAACCACCGCGTGCTGGCGATCGACCGCGGCGAGCGCGAGGGGAAGCTCCGCGTGCGCGTGAACGTCGACGCCGCTGCGGCCGTCGCGCGCCTGGGCGAGCGCTGGCCGCGCCGCCAGGGCGTTTTTGCCCCTGTTTTTGACGCCGCGATCGCCGACGGCTACAAGCGCCTGATGGCCCCCTCGCTCGAGCGCGAGGCCCGCGCCAAGCTCACCGTGCGCGCCCAGACCGAGGCCATCGGCGTCTTTGCCAAGAACCTCGAGGGCCTGCTCTCGGCCCGTCCGGTGCGCGGCGCGCGCGTGCTGGCCCTGGACCCGGGCTACCGCACCGGCTGCAAGGTGGCCGTCATGGACGAGACGGGAAAGCTGCTGGACCACAGCGTGGTCTATCCCACCAAGCCGCGCGGCGATGTGGCCGGCACCAAGCGCGAGCTGGCTCGTCTCGTCAAGAAAGACCAGGTCAACACTATCGTTATAGGTAACGGCACGGCCAGCCGAGAGACCGAGGAGGTCGTCTCGCAGTTTATCGCCGAGGTCGCGCCCGAGTTGCGATACACCATCGTCAATGAGGCCGGGGCCTCGGTCTACTCGGCGTCCGAGCTGGCTAGCCAGGAGTACCCCGATCTTGACGTCACGGTGCGCGGCGCCATGAGCCTGGGCCGCCGCCTTCAGGACCCGCTGGCCGAGCTGGTCAAGATTCCGCCCCAGTCCATTGGCGTGGGCCAGTACCAGCACGACCTTGACCAAAACGAGCTGGCGCATGCTCTGGGCAACGTGGTCGAGGACGTCGTCAACCGCGTGGGCGTCGACGTCAACACGGCTAGCGCGAGCCTTCTGGGCTATGTGTCTGGCATCACGAGTACCGTGGCCAAGAACATCGTGGCCTACCGCGAGCAAAACGGCGCCTTCACCAGCCGCGCCGAGCTTAAGAAGGTTCCCATGCTGGGGCCCAAGGCCTATCTCAACGCGGCCGGCTTCCTGCGCATCGTCGACGGCAAGAACCCGCTGGACGCGACCAGTGTCCACCCCGAGAGTTACAACGTGGCCACCGAGGTTCTAAAGCGCGCCGGTGTGGCTGCCAGCGAGCTCAAGCGCGGCGGCATTCCCGATATCGAGAAGCGTGCCGGCTCGGTGGCGACGCTGGCCAGCGAGCTGGACTGCGGCGTGATGACCTTGATCGACATTCTGGGCGAGTTGAAGAAGCCGGGCCGCGACCCGCGCGACGACGCCCCCGAGGTGGTCTTTAGCCGCGCTGCGCTTTCTATCGACGACCTTGAGCCCGGCATGGAGCTCAAGGGTACTGTGCGAAACGTCGTGGACTTTGGCGCTTTTGTCGACGTGGGTGTCCACCAGGACGGCCTGGTCCACATCTCTAAGCTGGCCAATCGTTTTGTCAAGCACCCCAGCGACGTCGTGCGCGTGGGCGACACGGTGAAGGTCTGGGTCGAGAAGGTTGACCGCGACCGCAAGAAGATCAGCCTCACCATGGTCCAAGGGAAGTAAACGGGCCTTCGCGGGCGCCTGCGGGCGATTGTGGGTGCCCCCCGCGATTCATTTTTGACGAAAGTTAGGACCAGTCCTGCGATTCGGCGAGTAGAGGGGCCTCTTGGCCTCGCGCCAACTGGGGTTTTGTTGCCTAAATTGGCCGGCTACTCGGCGAAAGCCCAGACTGG
>CAVGOA010000029.1:0-24946 GCA_963630635.1 Paludibacteraceae bacterium | reverse complement strand
AGGGCAAGTCCAACAACGAGATCATGCACTTCTGCCAGTCCTTCATGACCGAGCTTTGCCGCCACATTGGCCCCAACACCGACGTTCCCGCCGGTGATCTGGGCGTTGGCGGCCGCGAGGTTGCCTACATGTTTGGCCAGTACAAGCGCATCCGTAACGAGTGGACCGGCGTCCTTACCGGCAAGGGCCTCTCCTTCGGCGGCTCGCTTGCCCGCACCGAGGCCACCGGCTACGGCCTGGTCTACTTTGTTGACGAGTACCTCAAGTCCAACGGCGACTCCTTCGAGGGCAAAAACGTCGTGGTCCACGGCTCGGGCAACGTCGCTATCTACGCTATCCAGAAGGTTGCCCAGCTGGGCGGCAAGGTCCTTGCCTGCTCTGACACCAAGGGCTGGGTCGAGGATCCCGACGGCATCGATTACCAGGTGCTCGAGGCCATCTACAACAAGAAGCGCTCCGGCAACGACAAGGGCGTCAGCCTTGCCATGTACGTCGACGAGCGCCCCGGCGCCACCTGGCACGCCGAGGACGGCCGCGGCGTGTGGGGCGTCCCCTGCGACATCGCGCTTCCCTGCGCCCGCGAGAACACCCTGCTTCTTGAGGACGCGCAGAAGCTTGTGGCCGGCGGCTGCAAGGTCGTGGGCGAGGGCGCCAACATGCCCACCAGCATCGACGCCACCGAGTACTTCCAGGCAAACGGCGTGGCCTTCATGCCCGGCAAGGCGGCCAACGCCGGCGGCGTGCTTGTCTCTGGCCTTGAGATGAGCCAGAACGCCGAGCACCTTAGCTGGACCTTCGAGGAGGTCGACGGCAAGCTCGAGCAGCTCATGCGCGGCATGTTCCACAACGTCGACGACACCGCCAAGAAGTACGGCCACGAGGGCAACTTTGTCATGGGCGCCAACATCGCCGGCTTCGAGAAGGTCGCCAATGCCATGCTCGCCCAGGGCGTCTGCTAGTCTCGGCATCTTCTTTATTGCGTCTTAGTTAAGAGGCGCTGCTTCACGCGCACCGCGTGTGAGCAGCGCCTCTTTTGTGTTTCTCGGTTCATAATGGGCTCTTCTTATGGCCCTAAATTGTTTTACACAAAGTAAGTTGGCGCCCTCGCTATACTTGCGAAAGACCTTTAATGCGGTACGAGAGACCGAGAAGGCGTCCATAACGTGTTTACGTAGCCTTATTCGGAGTTTGCCCAATTGGTAAGCTCCGTTTTTTTAAGGCGGCGCGATGCGGGCAAGACGCAGGCGAAAGGACGGTGTTGCGTTGAACCTTTTGGTTGACGGCGGCAAGCATGCCAAGGCGCTTCTGGCGCTTGAGGACGGCAGTTACTTTTTTGGGCGTTGCGCAGGCGCGCAAGGCGAGACCTTTGGCGAGGTGGTCTTTAACACCTCGATGGTCGGTTACCAAGAGATCGTCTCTGACCCCTCTTACGCCGGCCAGTTGGTTACCCTGACCTATCCCCAGGTGGGCAACTACGGCGTGAACGAGATCGACATGCAGGCCCGCGAGCTGCACCTGGCCGGCCTTATCGTCCACGACATGTGCTACCAGCCCTCTAACTGGCAGTCCGTCACCTCGCTGCCCGATTTTCTGGCCGAGCGCGGCATCGTGGCCATCGAGGACGTCGACACCCGCGCCCTTACCTTGAAGATCCGCGACAACGGTGCCTGCAAAGCCGCTATCTCCACGGTTGATCTTGACCCCCAGAGCCTGGTTGCCCGCGTGCGCGCCTCCGAGCCCATCTCGGACCACAACTACGTGGCCGACGTCTCGTGCGCCGAGTCCTATGTGGTTCCCGCCAAGGGCGAGTGCAAGCACAAAGTCGTGGCCTACGACTGCGGCGAGAAGACCGGCATCGCCAAGCGCCTGGCCGCCGTTGGCTGCGAGGTCACCGTGGTGCCTTGGGACACACCGGTGGAGAAGGCCCTGGCTATGGAGCCCGACGGCATCTTCTTCTCTAACGGTCCCGGCGACCCCGAGACCGTCCCGCCCGTGGTCGAGGCCGTCCGTGCCTGCCTGGGCAAGCTTCCCGTCTTTGGCATCTGCCTGGGCAACCAGGTCATCTCGATGGCTGCCGGCGCCCAGATCGAGAAGCTCCCGTACGGCCACCACGGCGGCAACGAGCCTGTGATGAACCTGCTTACCGGCAAGGTCGAGATCACGGCCCAAAACCACAACTACGGCCCCGTGTTCCCCAGCTTTGGCCCGCTTATCCCCGAGCTTTCCGGTGGCTTTAGCGAGCACGTCGACGACCTGCGCTTCTGGAGCGAGAAGCACATCGCTCCCGTTGTCCAGACCGCCGATTACGGCCGCATTCGCCTGACCCACGTCAACCTTAACGACGGCACGCCCGAGGGCATCCAGTTCCTGGACTTGCCGGCCTTCTCCATGCAGTACCACCCCGAGGCCAAGCCCGGCCCCAACGACTCGACCTACGCCTTTGCCGCCTTCGCGCGCCTTATGGACGGGGTTGAGGACTACCTTGCCATCGACGTCCGCGAGGGGAGGCGCTTCTAATGCCCAAGCGCACCGACATCAAGAAGATCCTTATCATCGGCTCTGGTCCGATCGTGATCGGCCAGGCCTGCGAGTTCGACTATTCGGGCACCCAGGCCTGCAAGGCGCTTCGCCAGGAGGGCTACGAGGTCGTTCTGGTCAACTCCAACCCGGCCACCATCATGACCGACCCCGAGACCGCCGACCGCACCTACATCGAGCCCATCACCGCCCAGTCTGTGGCCAAGGTCATCGAGAAGGAGCGCCCCGACGCCCTTCTCCCCAACATGGGTGGCCAGACCGGCCTCAACTGCGCCGTTGCCCTGGCGCATGCGGGTGTTCTGGACAAGTACAACGTTGAAGTCATTGGCTGCGATATCGACTCCATCGAGACCGGCGAGGACCGCGAGCTGTTTGCCGCGGCCATGAAGGACATCGGCATCGACGTCGCCAAGTCCGAGATTGCCCACACTATCGAGGAGTGCGAGGCCGCGGTCGACGCCGTGGGCGGCTACCCCGTGGTCATTCGCCCGTCCTTTACCCTGGGTGGCGCTGGCGGCGGCATTGCCTACAACCACGATGACCTGCTGAGCATTTGCGAGCAGGGCCTGGCCCTCTCGCCCGAGACCGAGGTCTTGGTCGAGCAGTCCATCGAGGGCTGGAAAGAGATCGAGATGGAGGTCATGCGCGATGTTGCCGGCAACGGCGTGATCGTGTGCTCCATCGAGAACCTCGACCCCATGGGCGTCCACACCGGCGACTCCATCACCGTGGCTCCCTGCCAGACCTTGAACGACTACGAGCTCCAGCGCCTGCGCGACTACTCGATCGCCATTCTTGAGCGCGTGGGCGTCGCCTGCGGCGGCTCCAACGTACAGTTTGCCGTGAACCCCGAGGACGGCCGCGTCATCGTCATCGAGATGAACCCGCGCGTTTCTCGCTCGTCTGCCCTGGCCTCCAAGGCCACCGGTTTCCCCATCGCCAAGATGGCCGCCCTTCTCTCGGTGGGCTACACGCTCGACGAGATCCAGAACGACATCACGCACTCCACGCCCGCGTGCTTTGAGCCCTCGATCGACTACTGCGTGGTCAAGATCCCGCGCTTTGCATTCGAGAAGTTCAAGGGCGCCTCTGACCGCCTGTCCACGCGCATGAAGGCCGTGGGCGAGGTCATGGCCATTGGCTCGACCTTCGAAGAGGCCATGCAGAAGGCCATGCGCTCGCTCGAGCAGGGCCACGCCGGCCTTGGCGGCGACGGCAACGGCAAGTTTGACGAAGAGCACTTTGACGAGAAGGTCGCCGAGCCCACGCCCGAGCGCATCCTCTACATCGCCGAGGCCCTGCGCCGCGGGTGGAGCGTCCAGAAGATCTTTGACGCCACCAAGATCGACCAGTGGTTCCTGCACCGCATCGCCGACATCGTCAAGGCCGAGGGCGTCATTCGCGAGCTGGGCCTTTCTGGCCTGGACGCCGAGCACATGCTCGCTGCCAAGCAGATGGGCTTCTCCGACGCCCAGATCGCCTACTTGACCGGCCAGCGCGAAGACACCGTGCGCGCGGTGCGCGAGGTCCTGGGCGTGCGTCCGCTGATCAAGACCGTCGACACCTGCGCCGGCGAGTTCGCTAGCCGCACGAGCTACCACTACTTCACCTACGAGCGCGGCGGCGCCACTGAGTTCCACCAGGCCGAGAAGCCCCGCGTGGTCATCTTGTCGGCAGGCCCCAACCGCATTGGCCAGGGCATCGAGTTCGACTACTGCTGCTGCCACGCTGCCTACGCGCTTCATGCCAAGGGCTACGAGACCGTCATGGTCAACTGCAACCCCGAGACCGTCTCGACCGACTACGACACCTCTGACCGCCTGTATTTCGAGCCCCTGACCTTCGAGGACGTCATGAACGTCATCGAGGCCGAGAAGCCCGAGGGCGTCATCGTGACCCTGGGCGGCCAGACCCCGATCAACCTGGCCAAGCGCCTGAAGGCTGCCGGCGTCCCCATCATGGGTACCCAGCCCGAGGCCATCGACCTGGCCGAGGACCGTGACCGCTTTGCGAGCCTGCTTGACCGCCTCGAGATCGCCTACCCGCCCTCGTCCACGGCCGAGACCATCGAGGAGGCCAAGGGCGTTGCTCGCCGCGTTGGCTACCCGCTGCTCGTCCGCCCCAGCTACGTGCTTGGCGGCCGCGGCATGGCCATCGTCTACAACGACGAGGACCTGGTCACCTACATGGGCCGCGCCACGCAGGTCTCGCCCGATCACCCCGTCTACCTGGACGCATTCCTCGAGGACGCCATTGAGCTCGACGTGGACGCCCTGTGCGACACCAAGGAGTGCTACGTTGGCGCCGTTCTCGAGCACATCGAGGAGTGCGGCATTCACTCCGGCGACTCCGCCTGCTGCTTCCCGCCTTTCTCGCTGTCCGACAAGATCGTGGCCAAGATTCGCGAGACGACCCGCCGCCTGGCGCTTTCCTGCCACATCCGCGGTCTTCTCAACGTCCAGTACGCCGTCCGCGACGAGCAGGTCTTTGTCATCGAGCTCAACCCGCGCGCCTCGCGTACCGTGCCCTTCTCGTCTAAGGCCACCGGCGTGTCCTTGGCCAAGTACGCGGCCCGCATCATGAGCGGCGAGGACATCTGCGATCTTAACCTTCCGCCCGAGGACGCTGAGCGCGACCACTTTGCCGTCAAGGAGGCCGTCATGCCGTGGAGCCGCTTCCCCGGCGCCGACGTCACCTTGGGACCCGAGATGAAATCGACCGGCGAGGTCATGGGCCTGGACGTCTCGTTCCCCAAGGCCTACGCCAAGACCCGCGAGGCCATCGAGTACGACGTGCCCAGCGAGACCGGCTCGGTCTTTGTGTCTGTTTGCGACCGCGACAAGCGATCCATCGCACCTGTGGCCATGTCCTTGCGCCACCTGGGCTTTGACCTTATCGCCACGCGCGGCACGGCCAAGACCCTGCAGGCCGCCGGCATCCCCTGCACCGTGGTCAAGCGCATCTCTGAGGGCCACCCCAACGTCGCCGACCTCATGGCCGAGGGCAAGATCAGCTTCTTGATCAACACGCCTAAGGGCAACAGCTCTCGTGGCGACGGCATGCAGCTTCGCAGCGAGGCCGTCTCGCGCGGCATCGACATGGCAACCACCATGTCGGGCGCCGTGGCCCTTGTGCAGGCGATCATCGCGCTTCGCGAAGGACCTTTGGACGTTTATGCGTTGCAAGATCTTCCTCAAGCGTAAGGGCTAAAAGTCTGCTACTATTCATAGGCTGTGCAAAAATGCGGGTGTGGTGGAACTGGTAGACACGCTGGATTTAGGTTCCAGTGGGGAGACCCGTGAAGGTTCGAGTCCTTTCACCCGCACCATGCACGCCTATGCATTTTTTCGGCGAGAGAAGCTCGCTGATTCGAAGACACTGGAGGAACGTTGAACATCACCGTTACCGCAGGTGAGACCACGGACAACAAGCTGTCCGCCCAGCTCACCATTCCCGCAGCTGACGTGGACCGCGCCATCGCTAAGGCATACAAGGACGTCGCCAAGAAGTACAACTTCCAGGGCTTCCGCCGTGGTCACGCTCCCCGTCCCGTCATCGACGGCATGATCGGTAAAGAGGCCGTCCTGGCTCAGGCCACCAACGACGCCCTCAACGCCGCTGAGCCTTTGATGCTCGAGGAGCTCAACGTCACTCCCGTCGGTCAGCCCGACTTTGGTACCGAGCCCGCTCTTCTCGTCCAGGGCTCCGATTACGTGATCGACGTCACCATCGAGGTCCGTCCTTCCTGTGAGCTCGAGTCCTACGACGCCCCCGAGGTCAACATGCCTCCCGAGGAGGCCACCGACGCCGAGATCGACTGGCAGATCGACCAGCTTCTCTCTTACCAGGCCTCTTACGAGGACGAGGAGGAGGACCGCGAGGTCGTCGAGGGCGACATCGTCTCTGTCGATGTCCAGAACATCGAGGGCGCTTCTCACCTCGAGGGCAAGAACCGTACCCTTCACCTCAACGGCCAGCAGGTCGCCCCTGAGCTTCAGGCCGCCATCATCGGCATGAAGAAGGGCGAGTCCAAGGACGCCGACTGGAAGTGGAGCCACGAGAAGGACGGCGAGACCCACGAGCACGAGTTCAAGGTCAACGTCACCCTCAACTCCATCAAGAAGCTCGTGACCCCCGAGCTCACCGATGAGCTTGCCAAGTCCAGCTTCGGCTATGACGACGTCGCCGCCCTTCGCGCCGCCGTCAAGGAGGAGATTGAGGCCGAGAAGAAGACCACCTTGCCGCAGCTCAAGGAGGATCGTGTTGTCGAGGCCATGGGCGCCAAGCTCAAGCTCGACGAGGTCCCCGAGAACTACAAGAACGAGATCTTCAACGAGATTGCTCAGGAGTTCCTGGGCCAGCTCCAGCGTCAGGGCGCTTCCCTGGACATGTACCTCAAGGCTCGCGGCGTCAAGGCCGACGACTTCATCGCCGACCTGCGCGTTCAGGCCGAGGAGCGTGCCCGTCAGTCCCTGGCTCTCGATGCCATTGCCGCTAAGCTCGGTTTCGAGGCTACTGACGAGGACGTCGAGAACGAGTTCGTCCGTGCCGGCGTCGACAAGGTCAAGGACGCTGTGAAGCAGTGGAAGAACCAGGGTCGCCTGCCGGCTATCCGCGACTCCATCAAGCGCACCAAGGCTCTTGACTGGCTGGTTCAGAACGCTACCGTCACCATCAAGGACGAGGTCGCCGAGCGCGCTGAGTCCGAGAAGGCTGACGACGCCGAGTAGTTTCCAACTCGCGTAAAGGCTGTTATTTAGATGCCCCAGGTGAGTTTCTCGCCTGGGGCTTCATGTCAAACTAAGGGAGTTACCATGCACCACCCCACAAACATCCCCCTGATTCCCTACGTCGTAGAGCAGACTCCGCGCGGCGAGCGCAGCTACGACATCTATTCTCGCCTGCTTAACGACCGCATCATCTTCTTGGGCGAGGAGGTCACGCGCGACTCTGCCAACCTCGTCATTGCCCAGCTTTTGCACCTCGAGAGCCAGGACCCCGATAAGGACATCTCGCTCTACATCGACTCTCCCGGCGGCGACGTGTACGCTGGCCTCGGCATTATTGATACGATGAACTTCATCAAGCCTGATGTCTCGACCATCTGCGTGGGCATGGCCGCCTCTATGGGCGCCGCTATCTTGGCCTGCGGTGCCAAGGGCAAGCGCCTGGCTCTTCCTAACTCCATGGTCTTGATCCACCAGCCCAGCTCTGGTGTTCAGGGTCAGCAGACCGATATCCAGATCGTGGCCGACGAGACCCGCTGGATCCGTGAGCACCTCAACCAGATGCTGGCAGATGCCACCGGCCAGCCTATCGAGCGAATCAACGCCGATACCGAGCGCGACAACTACATGCGCGCGGCCCAGGCCTGCGAGTACGGCCTTGTGGACAAGGTCATCTCTTCTCGCGCAGAGCAGACCGACGCCGAGGCCTAGAGGAGTCGCCTTTTATGCCTAACGACAACAACTACGGCCAGTTTGACGACGGCTCCATCCGTTGCTCCTTCTGCGGCAAGACCCGCGACCAGGCAAGCAAGCTCGTGGCCGGCCCCTTGGGCGTCTACATCTGCGACGATTGCGTTCGCGCTTGCCAGCAGATCATCAACGACGAGTTTGACGACCCCCAGAAGGAGGCCGAGCCCCTCTCGGTTCCCGAGGACTCTGCCTTTAGCCTGCCCGAGCTGCCCACGCCGCACCAGATCTACGACGAGCTTTCGCAGTACGTCATGGGTCAGGAGCAGGCCAAGCGCGCGATGAGCGTGGCCGTCTACAACCACTACCGCCGCATCCTCTCGGGCAACGACGAGGTGGCCGAGGGTACCGAGGAGGTCGAGATCGCCAAGAGCAACATCTTGCTGCTTGGCCCTACCGGTACCGGTAAGACCCTTCTTGCCCAGACCTTGGCCCGCTTCCTTGAGGTCCCGTTTGCCATTGCCGACGCTACGACCTTGACCGAGGCCGGCTACGTTGGCGAGGACGTCGAGAATATCCTGCTCAAGCTCTTGACCGCCGCCGACGGTGACGTTGAGCGTGCCCAGATCGGCATCGTTTACGTTGACGAGATCGACAAGATTGCCTGCAAAGCCGAGAACCTCTCCATCACCCGCGACGTCTCGGGCGAGGGCGTGCAGCAGGCCCTCTTGAAGATCCTTGAGGGCACCGAGGCCAGCGTTCCTCCCCAGGGCGGCCGTAAGCACCCCCAGCAGCAGCTCATCCACATCGACACCACCAACATCCTCTTCATCTGCGGCGGCGCCTTTGTGGGTCTGGACAAGATCATCGCCGATCGCATTGGCAAGAAGGGCATTGGCTTCAACTCCGAGGTAGGCAAGTCCAACAAGGCCACGTCTGACGAGCTGACCGAGCAGGTCATGCCCCAGGACCTGCACAAGTTTGGCATGATTCCCGAGTTCTTGGGCCGTATCCCGGTCATTACCTCGACCCGCGAGCTTACCGAGTCTGACCTCGTGAACATCTTGACCACGCCGAGAAACGCCTTGGTCAAGCAGTACCAGCGCCTCTTTGAGCTTGAGGGCGTGGAGCTTGAGTTCGAAGACGACGCCCTTGAAGAGATCGCCCGTCAGGCCATTGCCCGCGGCACCGGCGCCCGCGGCCTTCGCGCCATCTGCGAGGCAACTCTCCAAGACACCATGTTCGACCTCCCCAGCAACCTCGACGTCACCCGCGTCGTCGTCACCAAGGATTCCATCGGCGGCAAAGGCGACCAGCCCCGTCTAATTACCAGGGCCCACGCCAAGCACTAGAAGAATTTCTTCCTTACTAGTGCGTTAACCCCTCTTCTTTTCTCTTTCCATTCACTGCCCCCATGAGCACACGTTATTTGGAAAGAGCCAGAAGAGGGGTTATTTAATATTTTGATGTATTTGCCCTGCGGCCCGCCTATAACCCTCGCATCGGGGCCTCCCGGTTTTGTCTCCACGCGCAGTTCCGCATGAGCCGAACGTGACTTAATGTCACGTTCGTGCGAATCAGGACTGTTTGAGCATGGAGACAAAACCGGGAGGCCCTCGGCAACGACTTACAGGTTGTGCCCCCCAAGCCGACTATACAACTTGATGATCGCCTCTCGCCGCTTGCTCTTACCGGGGCACGTCTTGTCGAAGGCCGGCATGATGCCCTTGTAGAGGGCGATGACCTGGGCGCGCTTGGCCAGCCCCTTGACGGTGGCTCGCGAATCCTCAAGCTGGGCGCGAATCTCCTCGATGTAGGGCGAGCGCATCGCGTAGTGCCAAAAGAGATCGGCGCCGTCTGCGTCAGGATAGAGCCAAGGCCTGTTGTCGGGCCCCGCGAAGTGCACGATGGCCGGGTCGCGGCGGGCTTCGTCGTACTCGTCCTGAATCTCTTGCGGCGCGTTTGCCACGATGTGCGTGCGGCGCAGGTGCTGCCAGTCCATGAGGTAGTTCCAGCGCATGGGAAGGCGCAGGTAGTGGCCGTTGACGACCTTGTTAAGGACGTCCTGGTCAAGCCAGCGCCACATGCGCTCGGTCGAGATATCCAAGAACTCCTCGGCGGTGACGGTGCGGCGAAGCTCGGCCAGGTTCATCAGAAGGACGCCCGCCTGGAAGTAGTCGTGCGGGTCGTCCATGCCCAGTTCGTCTTTGAGATAGGGGCCAACGGTGGCGTCGTAGCCGTCGATCTGGCCAATAGTGTCGGCGTCGCGTGTAGCCGCCAGTTTGTAGCCGGTGACGTCGTAGTCGTAGAGCTTGGCCAGGTCGTCGTTGACGATGAGGTCGGAGTCCAGGTAGATGGCCTTGTCGACGTTGGGCAAAAGCTGCGGGGCCAAAAGGCGAAAGTACGTCTCGGGCCTAAAGTGGCCGTGGTGGGGCAGCTCGATGTCGCCCAGCGCGGCGTCGACGTCCAGGTATCCAATACCGGTGTTTGGCGCCTTGACCTGGCGCGAGAGCGTGATCATAGATGCCGGCGTGATGTTTCTGGTTAAAACAATGATGTCGTAGCGGCGGTCGTCGCTAGCGTTGTCCACGATGGACTGCACGGCCACCGACAGATACGGCACAAAGTTCTCGCTGCAGGCAAAGACGACGACCACGTCGTTTAAGGGCAGGTCAAGGCCCGTCGATGTTGTGGAGAGCATTGTGCTCGATAGTGGGTTTTTGACTGCTGCCGTCTTACGAAGTGGCTTCATGTGGCCATAAGCCTCTCATCCGGGTCCTTGCCTAGGATATTTAACAGTAGCACACCAGCTGGTGGGCGTTCTCGGCGAGAAGTGCCTGCATGTGGTCTTCGCTTTCGCTGCGGGCGGCCGCCAGGTCGGTGATGCAGGTTTTGAGTGAGGCGAGAATATCGGCGGCCGTCATCTGGCTGCCTGGACCTTCAGGGAGGTCAGTCTCGGTAAGTAGACGGCCGGCGGGGACCTGACGAGCGTATTCGCGGCCGCGGCGCGTGGCGAGGGACTTCTGTCCAATGGAGAACCAAAGACCTAGGTCACGGGCTCGGGCAAGCTCGTTTGAGGTGCCCGAGAACCAGTGTAAGACGCAGCGGCAAGCCGTGGCCGCGCCGGTCTCTTCCAAGATATCCAGGGCGCAATCGGCGGCGCCCACAGAATGGATTGAGAGGACCTTGGGGGCGCCGTCCTGGCTGTCTGCCGCGCACTTCTCGCATAGGGTCTTGAATACCTTGACCTGCTGCTCTTTGGTATCGGCGTGCTTCTTGCCAAAGTCCAGGCCGATCTCGCCCACCCAACGCGTTGACTCCACGGCCGCAAGCGCGGCCTCGAGCTTCGTAACGTTGTCGGCCTCGTCTGCAGCTACCCACCACGGATGAAACCCCGCGGCGAGAAGAACGTTCTTCTCGGCAGCTAAATCCTGCGCCGCAGCATATCCGGCGGGCTCCACGGTGCACGCAAGCATTCCAAGCCCCAGCTCCTGCGCCTCGCGGGCCACGTCTGCGGCCGCGTCAAACCAATTTAGGTGCACGTGCGCGTCAAAATAGCGGAACTCTTGCAAGGTCTTCTCCCATGGGCCGGGCGTGGTATTCTAATCAGTTGTTATACCTGCTTTAGACGCTTCGCGCGAGGGAGTTTTACCGTGGAAGAGATGCCCAAGACCTATGACCCGCAAACCAAGGAGCCCGAGCTCATCCAGAAGTGGATCGATGCCGGCTGCTACCAGCGCAACAAGGGCGTGGGCGACTGCACCGTCGTCATCCCGCCGCCCAACGTTACCGGCATCCTGCACATGGGCCACGCGATGGACGACTCGATCCAGGACACCTTTGTGCGCTACAACCGCATGCGCGGACGTTCGACCCGCTGGATCTTGGGCACCGACCACGCCGGCATCGCCACTCAGACCAAGGTGGACAAGAAGCTCAAGAGCGAGGGCGTCTCTCGCCTTGAGATCGGCCGCGAGAAGTTCCTGGACGCCTGCTGGGACTGGACGCACGAGTACGGCGGAACCATCGTCTCGCAGATCAAGCGCATGGGCTGCTCGGTTGACTTTGAGGACGAGAAGTTCACGATGAGCCCTGAGTTCTCGCGCGCCGTGCGCCGCGTCTTTTGCGACTGGTACCACGACGGGCTGATCTATCGCGGCAAGCGTATTGTCAACTGGTGCCCCAACTGCACGACCGCCATCTCGGACGACGAGGCCGAGTACCACGACGAGAAGGGCCACCTGTGGTTCCTTCGCTACCCGCTGGTCGAGCCGGTGGACGGCGTCGAGTACGTGACCGTGGCCACCACGCGCCCCGAGACCATGCTGGGCGACACCGGCATTGCCGTGAGCCCGTCCGATCCCCAGAAGGCCAAGCTCGTGGGCGCCAAGGTCATGCTGCCCATCGTCAACCGCGAGATTCCCATCTTTAGCGACTGGCACGTCGACGCCAACTTTGGCACCGGCTTTGTCAAGGTGACGCCCGCGCACGACCCCAACGACTACGCGATGGGCCAGACCCACGACCTTGAGCAGATCAACGTCTTTGACGAGCACGCCGTCGTGGTCGAGGGCTACGGCGAGTTCACCGGCATGGATCGCAACCAGTGCCGCGAGGCTATCGTCGCCTGGTTTGAGGAGCACGGTCTTCTCGACCACATCGAGGAGCTGGACCACTCGGTCATGCACTGCTACCGCTGCGACGCGGCCCTTGAGCCTTGGCTCTCTGAGCAGTGGTTTGTTGCCGTGGACAAGCTTAAGGAGCGTGCCACCCAGGTTGTGCGCGACGGCGAGATCAAGTTCCACCCGGCCCGCTGGACCGACACCTACCTTACCTGGATGGACAATCTCAAGGACTGGTGTATTTCTCGCCAGCTTTGGTGGGGTCACCGCATTCCCGTCTTCCACTGCGCCGACTGCGGCTGGGAAGACGCTCTTATGGAGGACACCGATGTGTGTCCCAAGTGCGGCGGCCACCATGTGCACCAGGAAGAGGACGTGCTTGACACCTGGTTCTCTTCTCAGCTGTGGACCTTTGCCACGCAGGGTTGGCCCGACGATACGTCCCAGCTGGCCGAGCACCACCCCACGAAGGTCCTGGTCACGGCCCGCGACATCATTGCCCTGTGGGTCGCGCGCATGATCATGAGCTCGCTGTACTGCACCAACGAGATTCCCTTCCACGACGTCTATATCTACGCCACGATCCTGGCCAAGGACGGCAGCCGCATGTCCAAGTCCAAGGGCAACGGCGTGGACCCTATGGCGCTCATGGACAAGTACGGCGCCGACGCCATGCGTTACAACCTGTTGACCCTTATCACCAACAACCAGGACGTCAAGTTTGACGCCAATATCGATAAGAAGACCAAGGAGCTCATCGACAGCCCGCGCACCGAGCAGGCCCGCGGCTTTGTGACCAAGATCTGGAACGCGAGCCGCTTTGTTCAGATGAACCTCGAGGGCTACGAGCCGGGTGCCCCTAAGGCCCAGACAGCCGAGGACGCCTGGATGCTGAGCCGCCTGGCGCGCACCGTGGCCCAAGCCACCGAGCAGCTGGAGACCTACAACTTTGGCGATTACGCGCGCAACATCCAGAGCTTCTTCTGGGGCGACGTGTGCGACTGGTACATCGAGCTGTGCAAGGGCCGACTGCTGGACGGCTCGGCCGACGAGAAGCTCCAGGTGCAGCGCAACCTGGTCTATGTGCTTGACGTCTCGATGCGCCTGCTGCACCCGGTGATGCCGTTTGTCACCGAGAGCGTGTGGGACGCGCTGCCGGCCTCTGGCCTGGACGCGCACGACGCGCAGTTCCTTATGGTCGCGGCTTGGCCCGAGCCCGAGGCGCTGGCCGGGTTCATCAACGAGAAGGCCGAGGGTGACTTTGAGCTGGCCAAGCGCGTGATTTCTTGCGTGCGCTCGACCCGCGCCCGTTACCGCCTGTCGCCCAAGGCCGAGCTGGCCGTGGCAGTGCGCTGCGGCGCCGACGAGGCTGCGGTGCTTGCCGGGCAAGAGGGCTTCATCAAGTCGGTCGGCCGCGTGAGCGAGTTTGTGGCTGCGGTTGATGCCCAGAAGCCCGCTGGTGCGGTTTCGGTGGCCGACGGCGCGCTGGAGATCTTTGTTGACCTGGGCGGCCTTGTGGACCTGGCGGCCGAGAGCGCGCGCCTTACCAAGGAGCTTGCAAAGGCCGAGAAGGATCTCGCGGGTATCGAGCGCACGCTTGCCAACGAGGGGTTTGTTGCCAAGGCGGCTCCTGCGGTGATCGAGAAGAAGCGCTCCCAGCAGGCGGAGCTTACCGCCACGATCGAGCAGCTCAAGGCTCAGATCGCGGACTTTGCGTAAGGTTTGACCTGCGAGGGCATGGCGCCCAGTTTTCTCTCAATGCTCAAACAGTCCTGATTCGCACGGAGGCCACATTTAGTGGCCTCCGGCTCATGCGGAACTGCGCTTGAGAGAAAACTGGGCGCCTATTTTTCGAGAGATATAAACCAACCCGGGCGGCGATCTGAGCCTTGAGCGACCGCGGGGGCAACGGGCTCCTTCGAGAAAAAGTGCGGGTTGTGGGGGTGAATTATAGGCGCGGGGATGGGTGTGTTTGGGTAGGATAGATGCATTAAGGGGAAAGGGGGAGTAATGTTTTTTGATTACTGCGAGCTGGCCGATGGAACGCAGATTGGTTATTCTGAGCGCCTGGCCGACGGTAGCGTGGACGTTATTATTGAGCTCCCTATATTTGAGGGTTTTAAGACCGCTCGGTTTACTCTGCCCGCGCTATTGTGTGCGTACAACGACGGTTTTTCGTCTCAAGAGATCGATGAGCTAACCGTTTTTGTGCGCAATAATGCCCAGCTTATCTTCCGTTTTTCTGATGAGGTCTCTAAAGACTATGCCTAACCTTTTCAAATTCAAAGGAATGGTTATTTTCTTTTGGGCCATGGAAAATGGCGAGCCAGTTCATGTGCACGTAAAACGAGGGAAGCCCTGCGCTGGTGCAACAAAAATCTGGCTCACGAAAAATGGCGGCTGCATTGTTGCTAATAACGAGTCGGGATTAAACAAGCGCGAGCTTGCCGATGTTTGTGAGTTCATCTGCGCAAACCATGGCGAGATTTGCAGCCGCTGGAGTTCCTTCTTCCACGGCGAGCTTTCGTTTTATAAGTAGACGGCTCTGGAGTTGAAATGTTTCGCATCAAAGCTTTAACTGTTTGCTTTGCGGTTTGCCTGGTGGCGCTTGTGGGGTGTTCATCGGGGGAGTCCGGGACTAACTCGACTACCTGGGAGAAGGACTTCTCGCCGCAGGTGGAGACTAGCGATGCATCTGGGCAGGAGAATGGCGAGACGCAGGAGGACGCTGCGGGCGACGCTCAAGCGGTGGACGTTAGAAGCAAGCTTGCTTATGTGGGGATGCCTGCAGATTATATCGATGTGACGTGGCTGGGCCCTGCCGATGAGGTGGGGGAGAAGGTCACGTCTGGTAAGTACGCTGGCGCGACCCCCTATCGCTGGCGGGCGAAGAACGGCTCGAACGACCTGGTCTTCTCGGCATATGTCAAAGATGGCGAGGTCGTGATGGTGGCCAAGTGCAACACGGGCAAGAACTACTGGGGAAGCTCTGACGGAAGCTCAGCTCTGTCGCGAGAGTTGCCGGATCTTTTTGCCTCTGGCGAGACGGTTAAGGAGAAGACCTCGCAATCTGCTAAGCCCGACCCGGACAGCTGGGACGACCCCGATGACTACGCCGCGGCCAACGAGTCAGCGTTTGATAGCTACGATGCCGCCTTTGACTACTGGCTCGAGGAGATGTCTTAGCTCGCGCTAGCTTTAGTCTTTACGTTTTGCCGTTTGTCGGAAGCCTAGTTTTATAAATCGAGGGTTGTCGGAAGAAAATTTTTCCGACAACCCTCGATTCGTGTGGTTTTATGCCTTTGGGCTTCCGACAACCCGCAAAACGTAAAGATTGGGGCGCTCAGATTTCCGACAAGCCCCAAAACGTAAAGGCGGGGCGCGACGGCGAGCCCGGGGTGCTACCCTTCGTACCATCCAAGAAGGTCGCGGATCACGCGGCTGGCGATCATCTGGCCCATGATGGGCGGGATGTAGCTCATGGTGCCCAGCAAAGAGCCCGACTCCATCCACTGCTCGTCGGTGATAGCCTCCATCTTGACGGGCTGCTCATCTGAGTAAAGAACCTGCAGGTCATGTATGCCGCGTCGGCGGCACTCCTTGCGCATGATGCGCGCCAAGGGGCAGTTGACGGTGTCCTCGATACGCGAGAACTTAAAACGCGTGGGGTCCAGTTTGTTGCCGCCGCCCATGGCCGAAATCTCGCGAAGGCCCTGCTCCTGGCACCAAGCGGCCAAACGCAGCTTTTGCGCCACGGTGTCGATCGCGTCGACCACGTAATCGGGGCGGGGAAGCGACTCCAGCTGCTCGCCGATACTGTCCTTGTCGAGAAAAGCGTGGACGGCCGTAACGTGTGCTTGGGGATTGATGTCCAGCACCATGTTTCGCATGACCTCTGCCTTTGCGCGGCCAATCGTCGAGGTAAACGCAATTGCCTGGCGGTTGACGTTTGACGGCGCCACCACGTCGCGGTCGAGAAGCACAAGGTTGCCCACGCCGCCGCGGGCTAGCGCCTCGCTGCAGTTTGAGCCAACGCCGCCCAGGCCAATGACCATGACGCAGGCTTCGTCGAGGCGCCGCAGCCCCTCGTCCTTCAAAATGAGCCGCAGCCTGTCCTTGGTCGTCTCGCCGTTCATGGGACTCCTTAGTGTTAACGCCGTGTTCAATGTGGGGTAAACGATAAACCTGCACTATAGTAATGCGTTACGTCAAAACTTCTACCGGGAGGTTCGAATGGCTGAGCACAAATCCGATATCCAGATTGCCCAGGAGGCCCAGATGCTGCCCATCGCAGACGTCGCTTCCAAGGCCGGCATCGATGCGAGCCTCCTTGAGCCTTACGGCCACACCAAGGCCAAGGTGGATATCCACGCACTTGGCGAGAAGCCCGCAAACGGCAAGCTCATCCTGGTGACCGCCATCAACCCCACGCCCGCAGGCGAAGGCAAGACCACGACCTCTGTTGGCCTGGCCGACGCTCTGTGCGCCCAGGGCAAGAAGACCATGCTCTGCCTGCGTGAGCCCTCCCTGGGCCCCGTCTTTGGCATCAAGGGCGGCGCGGCCGGCGGCGGATATGCCCAGGTCGTCCCCATGGAAGACATCAACCTGCACTTCACCGGCGACTTCCACGCCATCGGAGCCGCCAACAACCTTTGCGCGGCGATGCTCGACAACCACATCAAGCAGGGCAATGCGCTCAACATCGACCCCCGCCGCATCGTGTGGAAGCGCGTCGTTGACATGAACGACCGCCAGCTAAGGCAGGTCGTCGATGGCCTTGGCGGCATTGCCAACGGCATGCCACGCGAGGACGGCTTCGACATCACTGTGGCTTCCGAGGTCATGGCCGCTTTCTGCCTGGCATCCGATCTCATGGACCTGCGCGAGCGCCTGGGCCGCATGGTCATTGCCTACACCTACGACCGCCAGCCCGTCACCGTGGCCGATATCCACGCCCAGGGTGCCATGGCGGCGCTGCTCAAGGACGCCATCAAGCCCAACCTGGTGCAGACGCTCGAGGGTAACCCCGCCTTTGTCCACGGCGGCCCCTTTGCCAACATCGCGCATGGCTGCAACTCGCTCGAGGCAACGCTTACCGGCATGAAGCTCGCCGATTACACGGTGACCGAGGCCGGTTTTGGCGCAGACCTTGGCGCCGAGAAGTTCATCGACATTGTGTGCCGCGCGGCCAACGTCGCGCCTTCTGCCGTGGTGCTGGTGGCCACCGTACGCGCCCTTAAGTACAACGGCGGCGTGGCCAAGGACGCCCTGTGCGACGAGAACCTCGAGGCCCTTGAGGCGGGCCTGCCAAACCTGCTTCGTCACGTCTCGAACATCAAGGACGTCTGGGGCCTGCCCGTGGTGGTTGCCATCAACGCCTTCCCCACAGACACCGCCGCCGAGCTGGCCTTGGTTGAGTCCAAGTGCAATGAACTTGGCGTCAACGTCGCCTTGTCCGAGGTCTGGGCCAAGGGCTCGGCGGGCGGCCAGGCGCTGGCCAACGAGGTTCTGCGCCTGTGCGAGGAGCCCAGTGAGCTATCCTACACCTATGAGCTCGACCAGCCCCTTAAGGCCAAGATCGAGGCCATCGCCACCAAGGTCTACCATGCCGACGGCGTGACCTTCGAGCCCAAGGCCAGCCGCATGCTGGCGCAGCTCGAGGAGCAGGGCTTTGGCAACCTGCCCATCTGCATGGCCAAGACCCAGTACAGCTTCACCGATAACGCAAAGAAGCTCGGCGCGCCCGAGGGCTTCAAGATCTGCGTGCGCGACGTGCGCGTCTCGGCAGGCGCCGGCTTTGTGGTGGCCCTTACCGGCGACATTATGACCATGCCGGGCCTGCCCAAGGTTCCCGCGGCCGAGAAGATCGACGTCACGCCCGACGGCAAGATCGTCGGCTTGTTCTAAGCCAGTTTGTTAGCTGGGCCGGTGCCGGGCGCCGGCCCTTTTCATGGGAGAAGCATGAGCGAGAAACTCACAACGCTTACCTGCGCCTCGTTTGTCGATGCGCTGGCCTCTAAGCAGCCGGTTCCCGGTGGCGGCGGCGCGGCCGCGTTGGCGGGCGCCCTTTCTGCCGCTCTCTGCTCGATGGTGGGCAACTACACCACGGGCAAGAAGCGCTACGCCGCGGTGGAGGCCGATATTTGCCGCCTTATCGCTGACGCTGGCGACCTCGCGGCCGAGTTCTGCTCCCTTGTGGAGAAGGACGCCGAGGCCTATGCCCTGGTGGGGGCCGCCTACGGCTTGGACAAAGAGGACCCGGCCCGCCCGCAGGCGATTCAAGATGCTCTTCTCGCCGCCGCTCAGCCTCCGCTTATGATGGTGCGCGCGGCCGCCAAGACCTTGCCGCTTTTGCAAGAGATGGAGGAGAAGGGCTCGGTCATGCTCGTCTCTGACGTGGGGTGCGCCGCCGAGATGTGCCGCGCCGCCGCAACCGCCGCTGCCATGAACGTGCTGGTAAACACCGCGTCCATGGACGACAAGGAGCAAGCCGCCGACATGGAGGCCGAGGTGGACGCCCTTCTCGCCAAGGTCGTGCCTGCCTGCGAGGCGCTTAGCGCAAAGGTCGTTCACCGTATTAGGAAGGATGCCTAAATGTCCGAGCTTATGTTGGGCCTGCCCGTGGCCAAGGCCATCAACGAGCGCCTGTTTCCCCAGATAGCAGACCTTAAGGCCAAGGGAACCTGCCCCAAGCTGGCCATTCTTCGCGTGGGCGAGAGGCCAGATGACCTCTCGTACGAGCGCGGCGCCCTCAAGCGCTGCGAGACCCTGGGCATCGAGGCCGAGGTCATCCAGGTGCCCGAAGACGTCGCTACCACCGAGTCTTTGATCGCCGCCGTTCGCGACCTCAACGACCGCGACGATGTCCACGGCGTCTTGATGTTTCGCCCGCTGCCTCGCGCGATCGACCAAGAGGCCGTTTGCGAGGCCCTTGACCCTGCGAAGGACGTCGACTGCCTGACCAGCGGCTCGCTCTACGGTGTATTTGCC
This sequence comes from Paludibacteraceae bacterium, assembly GCA_963630635.1. GTDB lineage: Bacteria > Actinomycetota > Coriobacteriia > Coriobacteriales > Atopobiaceae > Paratractidigestivibacter. The sequence goes on along the minus strand of CAVGOA010000029.1, from coordinate 5,382 downwards.
AACAAGCCCCGCGGCTTTGCCCCCTGCACCGCCGAAGCCGTGGTCGAGCTTCTCGACTTCTATGGCGTGAACCTCGACGGCGCCGACGTGTGCGTCGTGGGTCGCTCGCTGGTCATTGGCAAGCCCGTCTCGGTCATGTTGCAGGCAAGAAACGCGACCGTGACCATGTGCCACACCCACACCGCAGACCTCGCTGCCCATTGCCGCGCCGCCCAGATTGTGGTCGCGGCCGCTGGTCATGCCAAGACCGTGGGCGCCGACTGTGTTCGAGAGGGCCAGGTTATCGTGGACGTGGGCATCAACTGGGACGAGAAGGCCCAAAAGCTCGTGGGCGACGTCGACTTCGACGCCGTCGAGCCCGTTGTGGCAGCCGCCACCCCGGTGCCGCGCGGCGTGGGCTCGGTCACCACGGCTGTACTTGCAAAACATGTTGTTGAAGCTGCCCAAAGGAGCATCGCGTGAAAGTAACCGAGAAACCCTCGTCTTCCTACAGCGGGGCGATGACCCCGGCATCCATCGAGCTCAAGGCCGAGCGCGTGGCCGCCACCAAGGCCGCGACCGAGCCGCTCAATGCCTTTGTCCTGGCGATTCTCGCCGGCTTTTTTGTGGCCATGGGAGCCACGTTCATGCTGGTCGTCAAGTGCGACGCAACGCTGCCCTTTGCGGCCACGCAGCTCTTGGGCGGCTTCTCGTTCACGCTGGGACTTTTTCTTATCCTGGCTGCGGGTGCGGAGCTCTTTACCGGCAACTGCCTGATGGTCATGGGCCCCTTGTCCCGTCGCTTTGCCTGGCCCGACCTGCTTAAGAGCTGGCTTGTGGTCATCGCGGGCAACTTCTGCGGCAGCGTTTTGGCTGCCCTTTTGCTTGTGGGCGCCCAGGCGGCAAGTGCCAACGGCGGCGCCTTTGGCGAGGCGGCCGTGGCCGTGGCCGCGACCAAGGCCTCGCTTCCTTGGGCCACCGTATTCTTCCGCGGCATCCTGTGCAACGTGCTGGTCTGCCTGGCCGTTTGGTGCGGTCACGCCTCGACCAACGTAGCCGATAAGTTCTTTGCCGCGCTCTTGCCGGTGATGGCCTTCATGGGCGCCGGCTTCGAGCACTGCGTGGCCAACATGTTCTTCTTGCCCTACGGCCTTATGCTGCAGGCGGCGGGCATTGACGCCGGCGCCATCACGCTGGGCGGCGTTTGCTCTAACCTTTCCGCCGCTATCCTGGGCAACCTGGTGGGCGGCGTTGCCCTTGGCATTGTTTACTGGTTTGTTTACGGCAAGAACCGTGCCGAGAAGGAGTAGGACGTGGACGAGAAGACTATCGACAAGCCCCGCATCGAGGCCGCGGTCCGTGAGTTCTTGATCGGCATCGGCGAGGACCCCGACCGAGAGGGCCTGCAGGGAACACCCGACCGCGTGGCGCGCGCCTGTGAAGAGATCTTTGGCGGTATGTACGAAGACCCGGGCGCCCACCTGCGCAAACAGTTCCACGAGCCCGGCAACGAAGAGATGGTGATCGTGCGCGACATCCCCTTCTCGTCCATGTGCGAGCACCACCTGCTGCCCTTTGTGGGCAAGGCCCACGTTTGCTATATCCCGCGCGACGGCCACGTGACCGGCCTTTCCAAGATCTCGCGCTGCGTCAACGGCTACGCACATCGCCCGCAGCTGCAGGAGCGTTTGACGGCCCAGATTGCAGACGCCCTGGTAAAGGAGCTTAACCCCCTGGGCGTTCTGGTCATTTTGGAGGCCGAGCACACCTGCATGACCATGCGCGGCGTGCGCTCTGCGGGCTCGGTCACCACGACGTCTGCCGTTCGCGGCGTCCTGCGTGAGATGAAGGCCCGCGAAGAGGCCCTGCGCCTCATGCTCGGCAACAACCGTTAATTACTATGGCGAGAAGATCACAAAGGCCTTCTCGCCGCATCTTATAGAGGTAGAGCAACAATGACCTATCACGTTCCCTTTGACGTGCCGCAGATAACCTACGACAAGGCCCTGGACTTGCTCCATGCCTCGCTGCGCTTTGGCATCTGCCCTATGTTGGAGACGGTCGAGGACATGTTGGCAGAGCTGGGCGACCCCGACCTGTGCTTCGACTCGGTGCAGATCGCGGGTACCAACGGCAAGACATCGACCTCGCGCTACACGGCCGCAATCTTGGGCCGTGAGGGCAAGAAATGCGCCCTGTACACCTCGCCCGAGCTTGTGAGCTACAACGAGCGCATGGAGGTCGAGGGCATCCCGGTCTCTAAAGAGGCCTTTGCGTATGGCATTAACGCCGCCTACCTGGCCGGCCAGCGCGTGAACGCCGCGCGAAGCAAGCGTGCAGAGCGCCCCTACGACATCACTGAGTTCGACACCTTGACTGTGGCCGCCGCCGTGGTCTTCGCTATGGCCGGCGTCGACACCTGCGTGCTTGAGTGCGGCATGGGCGGCCGTTGGGACGCCACGTCTGCCTTCAAGTCCATCAAGAACGTTGCCGTGACCGGCATTGGGTTGGACCACATCCATGTGCTGGGCGACACGCTCGAGGCAATCGCCGGCGAGAAGGCCGCCATCATCAAGCCCGGCCGCACCTGCGCGCTGGGCGTTGGCTGCGCCACGCCTACCTCGGTCGAGGACGTTTTTCTCGCCCAGTGCAAAGAGGCCAGCGTCACACCTACCCTGGTGCGTGCCCTTGACCGCGCCGATGTTTCCGGCGAGATGCACGAGGGCATCGCCCGCGTCCACGCGGCCCTGCCCTGCGTGAGTTTTGGCGTGACCAAGCACCCGGCCCGCATCGGTGCGCCCCTGGAGCTCACGGTCAACACGCCGCGCGCCTGCTACGCCGAGCTCGCGGCCTTAAAGCCCGGCTACCAAGCTGCCAACATCGCCTGCGCTGTCGCCCTGGCCGAGGACTACCTGGGCCGCGCCTTGGACGCTCAGAAGCTCTTTGAGGCCGTGGTGACCTGCCCCACGCCGGGTCGCTTCCAGCTCTTGCGCCCCGAGCCGCCCATCCTTATCGACGCCTGTCACAACCCGCAGAGCGTCCAGACCTTCCTGGCCAGCGTGGCCGCCGTGGCGCCCAACAAAGACGCGCGCCCGCTGCTTTTGTGCGCCGTTTTGTCCGATAAAGACGTCGAGGGCATCGTCGGCCTTCTCGCCGGCGCCTTTACTCGCGTGGCGGTGACCCAGACCTCGTCGCCTCGCGCCTTGCCTGCCCATGAGCTGGGCAAACTCTTTACGGCCGCGGGCTGCCATGTGGTGGGGGAGTACGCGACGGTAAGCCAAGCAACGTCGGCACTTTGTGAAGAATCTTATGTGGCCTGCGGCTCTATTACCCTTGCGGGCGAGGTTGCGGCAAATCTTTTATAGCTTTTGCTACAATGTCTGACTATCTGCGGTGCGTGCCCCCAAGGCCGCGCGCAGACCAAATCACGCTAGACCCATTCAAAAGGAGTCCCCGATATGCAAGAACTGCTCGACTCGATCCTCACGCCGCAAGTGCTCATGGTCTTGTACCTGATGGTCGTCTGCGTGGTCATGCTCTACGTCCTTTCCATCGTCTACGTCATCCGCGACGCCCAGCGCCGCGGTGCCGAGCCTTGGTGGATGTGGGCCATCATCTCGGTCATCCCCATCGTGGGTCTTCTCGCCTACGTTATCCTGCGTCCCAGCTCTTACCTCATCGACCGTGAGGAGCAGGACCTCGACATCGCCCTTCGTGAGCACCAGCTGTCCCACTACGGCATCTGCCCCAAGTGCGGCGCCCCGATCGACCGCGACTTTGTGGTGTGCCCCATCTGCAACACGCAGGTCCGCAACGTTTGCCCCACCTGCCACCGCCCCTTGAACGCCGACTGGAAGGTCTGCCCCTACTGCCGCACCCGCATCCAGTAAGCCAGAGGCATTTCGTGAACCTGGCCCCCGCAGATATGTGGGGGCTTTTTGTTGCGCACCCCTTAGCGCCAAACGAGTACACTAAACGAGCTTGTCACCAATTTTAGGAAGAGGTTTTCCATGAAGGTCTTGCAAAACGACGGCCAGGTCATCGAGTGTCCCGAGGACCAGATCACCCACGTCGTGCGCCACTCCGCAGCCCACATCATGGCCCAGGCCATCAAGCGCCTGTACCCCCAGGCAGATTTTGCCTACGGGCCCGCCACCGACAACGGTTTCTACTACGACGTCGACCTGCCCGAGGGCCAGAAGATCTCTGAGAACGATTTCGAGGCCATCGAGGCCGAGATGAAGAAGATCGTGAAGGAGAACCTCAAGTTCACGACCTTTGAGCTCTCCCGCGAGGATGCCGTCAAGCTCATGGAAGAGCGCGGCGAGAAGTACAAGGTCGAGCACATCGGCGACCTGGCCGACGACGCCCGCATCACCTTCTATCAGCAGGGCGAGTACATCGACATGTGCGTCGGCCCCCACATCTGCTACACCAAGGCGCTTAAGGCCTTCAAGCTCACCGGCGTCTCGGGCGCTTATTGGAAGAACGACAAGAACAACAAGATGCTCACCCGCATCAACGGCACCGCTTTTGCCACCAAGGAGGAGCTCGACGAGCACTTGCGCCTGATCGAGGAGGCCAAGAAGCGCGACCACCGCAAGATCGGCGCCGAGATGGACCTCTTCATGATGCGCGACGAGGCCCCCGGCTTCCCGTTCTTCCTGCCCAACGGCATGATCTTGAAGAACGCCCTTCTCGACTACTGGCGCGAGATCCACCACAAGGCCGGTTACGTCGAGATCTCCACGCCGCTTATCATGAACAAGCAGCTGTGGAAGACCTCGGGCCACTGGGACCACTACAAGGACAACATGTACTCCACCTTGATCGACGAGGAAGAGTACTGCATCAAGCCCATGAACTGCCCCGGCGGCGTGCTGGTCTACGCGGCCAAGCCCCACTCTTACCGTGAACTGCCCATCCGCGCCGGCGAGATCGGCCTGGTGCACCGCCACGAGATGCGCGGCGCCCTGCACGGCCTCTTCCGCGTGCGCTGCTTTAACCAGGACGACGCGCACCTGTTTGTGCGTCCCGACCAGCTGACCGACGAGATCGTGGGCGTCGTGAACCTCATCGACTCGGTTTACCAGAAGTTTGGTTTCAAGTACCACGTCGAGCTGTCTACCCGCCCCGACGACTCCATGGGTTCTGACGAGGACTGGGCGCGCGCCGAGGCCGGCCTTAAGACCGCCCTTGAGCAGCTGGGCATGGACTACGAGGTCAACGAGGGCGACGGCGCCTTCTATGGTCCCAAGATCGACTTCCACCTTGAGGACTCCCTGGGCCGCACCTGGCAGTGCGGCACCGTGCAGCTGGACTTCCAGATGCCCTTGAACTTTGATCTTGAGTACACCGACGCCGACGGCACCAAGAAGCGCCCCATCATGCTTCACCGCGTGT
>CAVGOA010000028.1:14646-26330 GCA_963630635.1 Paludibacteraceae bacterium | reverse complement strand
GATCTTCTCGACAACTTCTGCGGTCTGCATGGTGCGGCCCCTTTCTTTGGGCTGGTTGCCCTTGTGTTTCTGCTTGACGGCAGATTCTGGATAGCCGTCTTCTGTGGGCTATTCTATACATTCGTTTGAATCGCGGGGCTGGCTAAGGAGAAGGCATGCGTCACGTCAAGATCATCGATGACATCACCAAAGACGGGCAGGTGGAGTTTGGTGACGGCTACAGTTTTGTCGAGAAGGCCGAGGACGCCGACGCCATTCTCATGCGCTCGACCGACCTGCACGGCTACGAGCTGCCTTCTTCGATTCGCGCGATCGCTCGTTGCGGCGCTGGCGTGAACAACATCCCGGTAGACGAGTACGCCAGGAAAGGCGTCGTGGTCTTCAACTCGCCGGGCGCCAACTCCAATGCCGTCAAAGAGATCGTCATCGCGATGCTGATCTTGTCCAGCCGTGGCGTCGTGCAGTCCATGGACTGGGTGCGCGCCCACGAGGACGATCCCAACATCTTGGTGGATGCCGAGAAGGCCAAGAAGGCCTTTGTGGGCCACGAGCTCAAGGGCAAGCGTATTGGCGTGGTTGGTCTGGGAAACGTTGGCTCCAAGGTTGCCAACGCCTGTGTCAACCTGGGCATGGACGTCTACGGCTACGACCCCTTTATCTCGGTAGAGCACGCCTGGTCGCTCTCGCAAAACGTCCAGCGCGTGGGCACGCTTGAGGACCTATGCCGCAACTGCGACTACCTTACGCTGCACGTTCCTTCCAAGTCCGATACCGTCGGCATGATTTCTGGCGAGCAGCTGGGCTTGTTGAAGCCGGGCGCGGTTCTCATCAACTTTGCCCGTGAGACGATCATCGACGAGGACGCCGTGGACGCTGCCCTTCGCGGGGGTCGCCTGTCGTGGTTCTCGTGCGACTTTGCCACACCCAAGACGGTCAAGATGCCCAACACCTTTATCACCACGCACTCGGGCGCGGGCACCGGCGAGGCCGAGGCAAACTGCGCCGACATGGCGATCAGCGAGCTTAAGGACTACCTGGAAAACGGCAACATCGCCAACTCGGTGAACTATCCCACTTGCAACATGGGCAAGGCCCGTGCGGCCAGCCGCATCGCGTGCCTGCACGCCAACGTGCCCAACATGATCGGCCAGATCACCGCCATTCTCGCCCACGACAACGCCAACGTGCAGCGCATGGTCAACGAGAGCGCCGGCGAGAACGCCTATACCATGTTCGATACCGATGAGCACCTGGAGCAGGCGACCATCGAGGCCTTGAAGCAGATTCCCGCAATTTATCGCGTGCGCGTCATCAAGTAGGCGCGCGCGTTTTTTGTACCACCCGGTTTTCGAAACCTGATTTAACGGTTACAGTAAACCTTTGGCAATTTATCGGCCTTGACCGCGCGTTATTCTGGGAGAAGGCCGATCGGTCTGTAGGATTTTCAAGCGCGCAACAAGCGCGCGAGGTCGATGACGAGAGGAGAGCGCCTTGGCCGAGATGCTGCGCATGGAGGGCATCAGCAAGCGCTTTGGCTCGTTTTACGCCAACAACAACGTGAGTCTCACCGTCGAGCAAGGCGAGGTCCACACGCTGTTGGGCGAGAACGGCGCCGGCAAGTCCACGTTGATGAACGTCCTCACCGGTCTTTACCAGCCGAGTGACGGCAAAATCTTCATCCGCGGTAAGGAGGTGCGCATCTCTTCTCCCGGCGTCGCCGTCGAGGCAGGCATCGGCATGGTCCACCAGCACTTCATGCTGATCGACGACATGACCGGACTTGAGAACATCATCCTGGGCGACCGCAGACACGCATCGCCCTTGCTGCAACTGGCTGACGACCGTGCCACCGTTCAGGAGCTCATGGACCGCTATGGCCTTGAGATCGATCTTGACGAGAAGGTCGGCAACATGTCGATCGGCATGCAGCAGCGCGTCGAGATCATGAAGGTGCTCTTCCGCGGTGCGGATCTTCTCGTCCTGGACGAGCCCACTGCTGTCTTGACCGACCTTGAGGTCGAAGGCCTCTTTGACATCATGCGCTCGCTTACCAGCGAGGGTAAGTCGATCATCTTCATCTCCCACAAGATGCGCGAGGTCATGCGCATCTCTGACCACGTGACGATTCTTCGACGCGGCGTCACCATCAAGACGCTGGACGTCGCCCAGACCACCGAGCAAGAGCTTGCCGATCTTATGATCGGCCAGCGCTTCCAAGAGAGCACCTACGAGAAGGTCGAGGACGCCAGCGATACGGCCTTTGAGCTCAGGCGCGTCTCGTACCACCCCGAGGTCAAGCACGGCGGCATCAAGGATGTGTCCCTGCAGATCCACAAAGGCGAGATCTTGGGCGTGGCGGGCATCGACGGCAACGGCCAGTCCGAGCTTGCGGCCCTGGTCACCGGCCTTCTCAAGCCCGAGGCGGGCGAGGTCATGGGCCCCGACGGCTCCAAAATCGCCTTCTATACCCCCAGCGCCTTCATCGATGCCGGCATGGGCAACATCCCCGAGGACAGAAACACCATGGGCCTTGTGGGCGACATGTCCATCGCCGAGAACCTTGTCTTGAAGCAGACCAACTCCGACCGTTTCTCGGTGGGACACGGCGCCTGGCTTAAGCTCAAGGCCATCGAGGAGTACGCGCTGGGCCTTGTCGAGAAGAACGACATCCGCTGCACGTCTGTCAACCAGACGGCCCGCAGCCTTTCTGGCGGCAACCAGCAAAAGGTCATCCTGGCCCGTGAGCTGGACGCCAATCCCAAGCTGCTGGTGGCCGTCTATCCCACGCGCGGCCTGGACATCGGCGCCACCGAGTTCATTCACGACCAGATCATCGCCCAGAGAGATGCCGGTTGCGCAGTGCTTCTCATCTCGGCGGATTTTGACGAGGTTTTGAAGCTCTCGGACCGCATCACGGTTCTTTTTGAGGGTCAGGTAATGGGAACGTACTCGGGCGCGAATCCTCCCATCAAGGAGATCTCGCTCGCGATGGCAGGAAAGTAGGGGAGGTAGAGCAGTGGCAGATATCAAGAACACGTCTTTGGAGCAGCAAAACAAGCAGGCCAAGACCGACTGGCGCGCCGGCATGTATGCCGAGCAGCAGCGAGAGAAGCGCATCGCTGTTCTGGCCCCGGTGGTCTCGGTCCTTCTGGCGCTTATCGTGGGCGCCGTCATCATCTTGTGCCTGGGCAAGAACCCGCTTGAGGGCTATGCGGCCATGATCCAAGGTTCCCTGGGCGACGCAGCCAAGATCGGCAAGACGCTCGAGCGCGCCTGCCCCCTCATTTTCACGTCTTTGGCGGCCGTCTTTGCCTACAAGTGCGGCGTCTTTAACCTGGGCGGAGAAGGTCAGTTCATCATGGGCGGTTGCGCGGCGGCCACGGTGACCCTGGTTTTGGGCACCGACGGCGTTCCCGCGCTTGCGCTGGCCCTTCTCGCCGGCATCGTGGCGGGCGGCATCTGGGGCCTTCTGCCAGGTGTCATGAAGATCACGCGCGGGCTTAACGAGATGATCACGACGATCATGCTCAACTACATTGCCCTGTACTTCATGGAGTACCTGTACAAGAACGTCTTCTCGGACCAGGGCCTGCCGCAGACCGCGGCCATGCCCAAGGCTGCACACCTTATTGACGTGGGCGTCGCGCATGCGGGCGTCCTTCTGGCCATCGTCGTTGGCCTTCTTATTTGGTACCTGGTTTTTCGCACCTCGTTTGGCTTCAAGATCCGCGCCGTGGGCATGAGCCCCACCGCGGCTAAGGTCAACGGCTTCCCGGTGAACCACCTTATCTTGCTTGCCTTCATCATCTCGGGCGCTATCGCGGGCCTGGGTGGCTCGGTCGAGCTGTTTGGCCGCACGCCCTTCCGCCTGGCCGAGGGCTTTGGCTCGGGCTTTGGTTTTGACGGCGTGGCCATCGCGCTCATCGCGCAGCTGAACCCTGTTGCCTCTATCCTGGTCGCTCTGCTCTTTGGCATCCTGTCGACGGGCGGCACCATGATGCAGTCGGTCATCGGCGTGCCGACGGCTATCGTCGACATCATTCGCGGCCTGATCATCATCTTTGCCGTTGCCGGTATGGCCTGCGTCAAGCTGCCGGCCGTCAAGGCAAAGATCACGTCCCTGTTCAACAAGAGCAAGAAGGCAGAGGTGGCAGCGTAAATGGACTTCATGGTTGCACTTCCTACCATCGTCAAGGCCATGGCCATGGGCGCCGTGCCTATCATGCTGGCGGCGCTGGGCGAGGTTTTCTCCGAGCGCGCCGGTCTTGTCAACATTGGCCTTGAGGGCATCATGGCCGTGGGCGCCTTTGTCGCCTTTGCCGTGGGCAAGGTCACGGGAAACTTGTGGGTGGGTCTTCTTGTTGGCATGTGCGCGGGCGTGCTTATCAACATGCTCTACGCCTTCTGCACCATCACCTTGTGCGCCGACCAGGTGGTCACCAGTATGGCGATCAACATCCTGGCACCGGCCATTGCCCTGTTTGGCTACAACCTCTTTGTTGGCTCTAACTCGGCAAACGCCACGGGCGAGCAGATGGCGAGCCTGGCCATCCCCGGCCTTAGCGACATCCCTTACATTGGCAACGGTCTCTTTAACCAGACCCCTTTGGCCTACATCGCGTTTCTTTTGGTGCCGGTAATCACGTTCTTCTTCCGCCGTTGCCGCGCGGGCCTTTCTTTTAGGGCCGTTGGCGAGAAGCCCCAGGCGGCCGAGACCCTGGGCATCAACGTCATCCGCGTGAAGTACATCGCCTGCGCCCTGTGCGGCGCCCTGGCGGCCGCGGGCGGCGCGTTTCTCACCATCTGCTACACGCCGATCTACACCGACGGCATCGTGATGGGCCGCGGCTTCATCGCGCTGGCGACCGTCATCTTTGGCCGCTGGAGTGCCGTGGGCGTCATGCTGGCGAGCCTGCTCTTTGGCTTCTTCGACGGCCTAAACGTCGCGCTTCAGGCCCAGTTCCAGGCCGCTCCGGTGATGTTCTTCAAGATGATCCCGTACATCTTCACCATCATCGCGCTCATCTTCTTTGGGTCCAAGCACGCCGGCCCCAAGGCCAACGGCCAGCCCTACTACAGGGAGCAGCGCTAAATCTCGCCCCGTCGCATGTCATCTGCATGTGGCGGGGTGTTTTTTAGGCGTTGCCGTGTTATAGCTGCGGCAACGCAGTGTAAAGTTTGTTTTTGGGGGCCGCACAGGCGCGGCCCGGGGAGAAAACGAAAGGATTCACTGTATGAAGAACCTGTCCTCTTTGATGCTCAACAGGCGCGAGGCCGTGGCTGCCGGTTTGGCTGCCGCTGGTGCCCTGACCCTGGCCGGCTGCGGCGGCTCTAGCTCCTCGAGCTCGAGCGACTCTGCCTCTACCGAGAAGAAGAGCAGCTACAAGGTCGCCATGATCATGAGCGGTACCATCACCGACGGCGGCTGGGACCAGGCTCACTACGAGTCGCTCAAGCGCGCCATCGAGGCCCACTCTTCCTGGACCATGCTCGAGCCCAAGGAGAACACCGCCAACTCCGACGCCGCCTCTGCCGCCGAGTCCTACGTTGACCAGGACGTCGACCTGATCGTGGGCAACGGCAACCAGTTTGCCTCCCTGTGGGCCGAGGTTGCCTCCGAGGCCGCCGACACCCACCCCGGCGTCCACTTCCTTATCACCAACACCGATCCTTCCATCGAGATGACCGACTACGAGAACACCGACAACGTCGAGGCCGTTCTCCCCAACTTCAAGCAGCTCGGCGCCCTGGCCGGCGTCATCGCTGGTTCCATGACCCAGACCAACTCCATCGGCTTCATCGGTGGCATGAAGCTCCCCTCGACCCTCAACAAGTACTCCGCCTTCTTGGCCGCTGCCCAGAAGGTCAACCCCGAGGTCAAGGGTCAGTACAACTTCGAGGCCGGCTTCACCGACGCTTCCCTGGGCACCCAGCTCACCGAGCAGTGGATCTCTTCCAACAACGTCGACGTCATGTGGGGCGACGCCTCTGCCGTCGACAACGGCGCCCGTAAGGCCCTTGAGAACGCCGGTGCCGACACCCACTTCGACATCGCGCAGCCGATCGACATCCTGGGCGACGACCAGCCTACCGTCATCGCCTCTACCGTCACCGACTGGATGATCTCCCAGGCTATGGACGAGATCGAGGCCGGTACCTTTGGCGGCGGCAAGGCCGTCACCGCCGACCTTTCCAACGGCGGCATCTCTCTGGGTAAGCTCTCCGATAAGATCCCGGCCGACATCCAGGCCAAGATCGAGGAGTACGCCGAGCAGATCGAGAAGGACACCTTCCTGACCGACGCCGAGGTCGAGGCCATCAAGAGCACCCTCTAAGGGTTTCTCGCCGCAGGCTATTCTCGATTGCAGCTGATGTTTGTAATTTGAGGCTCGCAAAACGCTTGAATTTCTAAGAAACCGCCGGTGTTTGTACAAGCATCGGCGGTTTTTGCGAATGTTTGTACAAACATCGGCGGCTTTGGTGGGACGCGGGGTGCGAGGGTCTTCTCGCCGTCGCGTTAGGCCCAGCTGATGATGATCGTGGAGTCGTCGGTGTCGTCGTGGCTGCCTTGGCCCGATCCCTCGCCCACGGTCACGTTGTAGCCCAGGCGCTCGACGTCGCGCACGAACTTGGCCAGGCGCGTGGAGTAGGTGTTGAGAAGGCGCGAGCGCTGAAGGGGAGAAATAACGTCCTGGTCACGGCCATAGATGATGTCTGCGATGGCATCTGCCACGATAACGTTGGAGTTGCCCACCAGGTCGTTGTAGAAGGAGTTGCCGTCGCCTGCGCAGTCGGTAGCGCCGGGGGCAAACTTGACGCGAGCCTGCGTGCGGCCAAAGCGAGCGTAGGTCTTGATGCGCATCTCGGTGCGGCCGATGGCGTTTTGGAACGCCCAGTCCATGGCGTCGTCTGACAAAGTGTCGTTGGCGGCCATGTCGCGGTTTGGCTCGGAGGCGGCCACGAGTTTGCGGGCTTCCTCTGCGCGGATCATGTCTAGCATGGCGTTATCCTCCTTTTGTACAACGGGTAGTGCGGCCCGCGGGCGGTGTTAGCATAGCTTACATGTTTTATGCCCGGCACGGTCTGCGTTAGTCGCAGGTGTGCCGCCAGTGGTTTGTTAAAAGGAGGCGAGAAGACCTGTTGAGGCCCGACCTGCGCACATATGTCTTGGGCGATGAGGGAGCTCGCCTGTTTGGCCCCGGCCCGCGCGAGCTGCTTGAGCGCGTGGAGAGCGAAGGGAGCCTTCGCGCCGCCGCGATCAGCATGGGGATGGCCTATACCAAGGCGTTTCGTATGGTGAAGACCGCCGAGGAATCGCTGGGCTTTGCCTTGACCGAGCGCAAGATCGGCGGCTCGGGCGGGGGAGGGAGCCGTCTTACGCCCCAGGCCCGCGAGCTGCTGCGCCGTTACCGGGCCTTTGAGTGCTCGTGCGAAGAGGACATGCGCCGCAATTTTGCCGAGTGTTTCTCGGGCTTTTGCGGGGTGGCGCGCGTGGGCTGCGTGGTTATGGCATCTGGCGAGGCGCGGCGTTTTGGCTCCAATAAACTGCTGGCAGACCTATGCGGCCGGCCGGTCTTGGCCCATACACTGGCGGCGTTGCCCGCAGAGCTTCTGGACGTGGTGGTGGTCACGCGTGCGCCTGCGGTGCACGAGCTGTGCGAGCAGCTGGGTGTGGCTTGCGTGCAGCATGCCGGCGCCTACCAAAGTGACACGGTGCGCGAGGGTTTGAAGGCCCTGGTCGACTTGCCGGGCGTCTTGTTTGTCCCTGGTGACCAGGCCTGCCTTACCGAGAAGAGCGTGCGGGCCCTGGTGGCCGAGTTCCAGGGCTACCCCGGCAGCATTGTGCGCCTAAGCAGCAACGACGTGGGCGCGAGCCCGATTTTGTGGCCCGCCGAGGAGCTGCCGGCGCTGGCGGCTCTTGAGGGCAACGCGGGCGGGAGCTCCCTTTTCGCGAAGCGACCCGAACTGCGCTATCGCGTACGGCTTGTCGAGGCGGCCGATCCGCTTGAGGTGCACGATATCGATACCCAAGATGACCTGCGCTTTATTGAGAAGGAGCTTCTCGGTAGGGGATAGGCGCGGTGCGGCACCGGCCGTGGCCCAGGTCTTCTCGCCATGTCACGCGGGGGAGGCAAACTTTTACGAAGAGTTTCGTCGTATGACCAGCTTGGCCGCGCTACTATGGGTATCTATTGGGCGGCCCGCGCGGTCGCCGGTCAGCTTGGCCAACCTTCGATCCCATAAGGAGAAACCATGTCCAACGAAGCTGTTGTCACCGATAAGGCCCCTGCGGCCCTGGGGCCCTACTCCGCCGCCGTTAAGCATGGCAACGTCATCCACGTCTCGGGTCAGCTGCCCATTGACCCGGCCACCGGCGAGTTCGCCGGCGACGATATTGCCGCGCAGACCGCCCAAAGCCTGACCAACATCAAGAACATCCTCGAGGCTGCCGGCGCCACCCTGGCAAACGTTGCCGAGACCACCGTCTACCTGTCCGACCTGGGCGATTTTGCCGCTATGAACGAGGTCTACGGCACCTTCTTCGAGAAGCCCTACCCGGCTCGCGCCTGCTTCCAGGTGGCCGCCCTTCCCAAGGGCTCTAAGCTCGAGATCAAGGCTGTGGCTTACCTCTAAGGTAAGAAGCTGCCTGTTTCCCTGGCGTCGCCCGTATGGCGGCGCCTTTATTAGATAGGTGAAGTTATGACAAGATTCAACGAGGCAGACTGCGTTATTCGCGCACAGGGCCTCACCAAGACCTACGGCGCGATGAACGCCGTCGACAGCCTGGACATGAACGTCCACCGCGGCGACATCTACGGTTTTGTTGGTCGCAACGGCGCGGGCAAGTCGACCACGATGAAGATGGTCTGCGGCCTTATCAGCCCCACCTCGGGCGAGCTTGAGGTCCTGGGCCACAACCCGGCCACCTGCGACGGCCCCACCGGCGTGGGCGCCATCATCGAGGCCCCCGGTCTTCTCGACCGTATGAGCGCCATGGACAACCTTATGTATAAGGCCACTGCTCTGGGCGTCAAGAACCCCAAGGAGCACTGCCAGGAGCTTCTTGAGATCGTGAACCTGGCCAACACCGGCTCTAAGCAGACGCGCAATTTCTCGCTGGGCATGAAGCAGCGCATGGGCATCGCGCTTGCCATGGTGGGCACGCCCGAGCTCTTGCTGCTGGACGAGCCGTTCAACGGCCTTGACCCGGCGGCCACCCACGAGATGCGCCAGACCCTGCAGCGCCTTAACCGCGAGAAGGGCATCACCATCGTGGTGTCCACGCACGTTCTTGACCAGCTCAACCGCTTTGCCACGCGCTTTGGCGTCATCAATGCGGGCAAGATGGTCATCGAGTTCGAGGCCTCGCGCATGGCCGAGATGGCCGCGGGCGTCATTCGCGTGCGCACGACCGACATGGCGCGTGCGCAGGAGGTCGTCTCTGCGATCCCCGGGGCTAAGGTCTCTGTGGCGGACGACGGTTGCCTGCAGGTGGCCGGCAAGTCTGCCGCCATCGAGGACGTGTCGCTTGCGCTTTACCAGGCAAACCTGCAGGTTTTGGAGCTTGCCCAGACCAAGCGCGACGTCGAGGAGTTTTTCCTCGACCTTATGAACAGCAAGGGCCAGGGCGCTCCCGCCGCGGACGCCGCTGCCTCGGAAGGGGGTCGATAGGCCATGCAGACGCTTCTTCGCGCTGACCTGCGCCGTCTTCTCAACTCGCACGGTAACGCCACGGGTTATTTTGTCGCCACGGTCATCTTTGTTCTTCTCGTTGCCGTGGGTTCGCCGCTATTGGCGAAGATGCTGACCTCGTCTTCGCCCGAGCTTAACGAGGGCGTCTCGGCCGGCTGGGCCTCGACCCTCAACATCTTGACCGGCACCATCATGTTTGGCTTCTTGGGGCTTATGTCCAGCTGGTGCGCGTCGAGCATCTGCTGGGCCGAGATGCGCGCCGGCTTTGAGCGCACCATGGCCAGCAGCTGCGGCAAGAAGGTCTACTACACCGAGAAGCTCGTGCTTGCGCTGGTCCTGAGCTGCATCTTTGTGGTCTGCGGCGGTCTTGTGGCCATTCTCTCGGCTGGGCTTGTCGTGGGCTTCCAGGTGGCCAGCTCGATCGTCTCGATTCTTCTGTGGATGGTCCTGACCATCCTGGTGTGCTGGGGCTGCTCGTGCCTGACGCTTGCTGCCCTGTGGCTCATGCGCAACAACACCGTTGCCTTTGCCGTGGGCCTCACACTGTGCACCGGTCTGCTCTCTGGCGTTCTTTTTATGGCCACGGCCTCGATGCCCGAGGTGGCAAACATCGTCACTTCTGTGAGGGAGTGGCTGCCAACGAGCGCCTTTGACGCCCTTGGCACGGTGACCGACTGCGAGTTGGTGCTTGAGCCTTTGGGTTATGCCCACGTGCTGGTTCCTTCTGTCGTGTGCGTCGTTGTTTCGTTTGTCGTGGCACTCAACGTGCTGCCCAAGCGCGACCTGTAGGATGCTTCTTGCGGCGTTGAGCTGCGGGTTTAGGGAGCCAAATTGAGCCTGGCACAGCTGCTTGGCATACAACGTGGCGTGACTTCGGTCATAGGGAGCGGCGGGAAGACGAGTCTTCTCGCCGCCCTTGCGTCTGAGTTGTCTGCGCAGGGGGCCAGCGTGGTCCTTACCACCACGACACACATCCTGCCGTTTGAGGGGTGTCCGGTTATCACGGATGCGGACGGCGAGAAGATCGCGGCGGCGCTTGAGGGGAGCCGGGTGGTTTGCGCAGGCGCGCCGTGCGAAGGCGGGAAGCTTGGCATGCCCGGGGTTTCGATGGAGGAGCTTACCGGGCTTGCCGATTACGTGCTGGTAGAGGCCGACGGTAGCCGGCGGTTGCCGTTGAAGGCGCACGCGGCGCATGAGCCGGTGATCCCCGACTGCTCAGGGCAGACGGTTTTGGTCGTGGGTGCGTCTGGCTTTGGATGGCCCATCGCCGAGGTTGTTCACCGGCCCGAGGTTTTCTGCGGGCTTCTGGGCTGTGAGCCTTGCGACTTGGCGACGCCGGAGCGTGTCGCACGCGTTCTTCTCGCCGAGGGGTTGGGCAATAAAGTGCTGGTCAACCAGGTCGATGCGCCGCGCGACTGGGAAGCGGCCGAGCTTCTCGCCTCTTACATTGATGTTTCGGTTGTGGCGGGAAGCCTGCGCAAGCCGCAAAGTTTTCGTACACTCGGGTAGCTGTTTGACCCAATCATAAGGAGAGAAACCGTGAAGCAGTTCTTTGAGGAGTTCAAGGAGTTCATCAACCGCGGCAATGTGATGGACATGGCCGTGGGTGTCATCATCGGCGGCGCCTTCACGTCGATCGTGACCGCGCTGACCAACAACATCATCACGCCGCTCATCAACCTGGTGGCCGGCGGCAACGCGACCGAGGTCTCGGGCCTGGTGATCCCCGGTACGTCCATCGACTTTGGCGCGTTTATCGGCGCGGTGATTAACTTCTTGATTGTGGCCTTTGTGGTCTTTTGCCTGGTGCGCGTGGTTAACCGTGCGAGCGACCTGGGCAAGAAGCTTGTGGGCAAGGACGGCGAGACGGCCGAGCCCGAGCCCGACCCCACCTGCCCGTACTGCCTGGAGACCCACAAGGCCGGCGCCACCCGCTGTCCCCACTGTGGAAGCGAGCTCCCTCAGGCGTAGTGTTCGCGTCGCAGGGCGCG
>CAVGOA010000028.1:13056-14580 GCA_963630635.1 Paludibacteraceae bacterium | reverse complement strand
TTTAAGGGCTTCTCGCCTGCAAATTTTGGGCTTGTCTGATGATTCACCGATAAAAACGGGACTTGTCTGATGTTTGAGTATCAGACAAGTCCCGTTTTTGCGGCGTGCGGGGAGGGGGTTTGGCGCGAAGTTGCTGGTGAGCGTTATAGCGGTTGGAGGATAACGCGTTTTCAAGCGCGTGTTAACATGGGCGGGTCAAATTCAAGCTGGGACAATCCAAGAGACGAGGTTTCGATGCTTGTCGAGATTCGCGGGGCGGGCGATATTGCCACCGGCATTGCGCTGCGCCTTTACCGTGCGGGCATGCAGGTTGTGATGTGCGACATTGCCGAGCCCACTTCTATTAGGCGTACTGTTTGCTTCTCTGAGGCCATTCGCCTTGGCGAGACGTGCGTCGAGGGCGTGCGCGGCGTGCTGTGCAGCGACGTTGCGGCCGCCCGCGAGGCTGTGGCCTGCGGAAACGTTGCAATTCTGGTTGACCCGGCTGCGGCTTCTTGCGCGGAGCTTGCGCCCGACGTGCTGGTAGACGCTATTCTTGCCAAGAAGAACCTGGGCACAACGCGCAACATGGCGCCGCTGGTCATAGGCGTGGGGCCGGGCTTCACAGCGCAAGTCGACGTCGACGCCGCGGTCGAGACCATGCGCGGTCACTACCTGGGGCGCGTTTACTACACGGGCTCGCCCCTGCCCAACACGGCGATCCCTGGCCTTATTGGCGGTTATGCGGGCGAGCGCGTGCTTCGCGTCCCGGCAGACGGTGTCTTTGAGGGCCTTGTCAAGATCGGCGACGAGGTTCGCGCGGGCACGGCCTGCGGTATGGTGGCCGGGCTTCCCATGGTGGCCACCATCGACGGCGTGGTGCGCGGCCTTTTGCAGGACGGCGTTACGGTCAAGCGTGGGATGAAGTCGGGCGACGTTGACCCGCGCTGCCGGCCCGAGTACATCACCATGGCTTCTGACAAGGCGCTGGCCGTGGGCGGCGGCGTGCTGGAGGCGATCCTTAACCTTACCGGCGTGCTTGGCGGCGACGAGAAGATCGCGCCGGTCGCGTCGGCCGCGTCGGTAAAGGCGGGTGACTGCCAATGAGCGACGTCTCTGCTTCCTCGTCTGACCTGGTACTTCTCCGCACGATAAGAGGCCAGCTTGAGCAGGGTCTGCCTGTGGCGCTGGCCACCATTTTGGATACCCGAGGCTCGATGCCCCGGCGCGAGGGCGCTCGGATGGGGCTTCTTGCCGACGGTCGCTTTATTGGGACCATCGGCGGCGGCAACATCGAGCGCATCGCGCAGCAGCGCATGGGCAAGATGCTTGCGGCCGTAAAGCGCGGCGACACCGGTGACCTGGGCTTTTCTCGTCTGGAATGGATGACGCACGAGAAGAACGCCATGGCTTGCGGCGGCGATGCCCTTTTGGCCATCCGTCTTGTGACCGAGGATGACCTGGGCGTCATTGATGACCTTATCGGCGTGTGCGAAGGCGGCAAGGGGGCATGGCTGGTCGAAGACTGGCAAGACCCCGAGCGCC
>CAVGOA010000028.1:10758-12458 GCA_963630635.1 Paludibacteraceae bacterium | reverse complement strand
AAGTTGCATTGGGAGAAGAAAGGGAAATGCAATGATCAATAGAAGAGAGTTCTTGGCCGTCTCTGCAGCCGTCGCAGCCGGCCTTAGCTTGGGCGCTTGCTCGAGCAACAGCTCGTCTAGCAGCGCAGATTCTGGCTCTAGCGCAAAGACTGCCGAGAAGACCAAGCTTGTCATTTTTGCCGCCGCGTCGATGACCGAGTCGCTTACCAAGGCGGGCGACCAGTTCTGTGCCGCAAACGACCAGTACGAGTTGTCCTTCAACTTTGACTCTTCGGGCACCCTAAAGACCCAGATCCAGGAGGGCGCCGACTGCGACGTCTTTATCTCTGCCGGCCAAAAGCAGATGAACCAGCTGGACATCGAGGCCAGCGCCGAGGTCAACACCGAGGGCCTGGACTTCATTGACCACACGACCCGCTTCGACATCCTTGAGAACAAGGTCACCCTGGTCGTGCCCGACGACAACCCTAAGGCCATCACCGGCTTCGACGACCTTGCGCAGAAGCTGGTCGCCGGCGACGTGCTTTTGGCCATGGGCAACTCCGACGTGCCCGTGGGCCAGTACACGCAGAAGATTTTGGCCTACTACAACCTTGACGAGACGGTCCTGGCCAACAGCGGCTGCATCACCTATGGCACCAACGTCAAGGAGGTCACCTCGCAGGTTGCCGCCGCCTCCGTCGACTGTGGCATCATCTACCAGACCGACGCCTACTCCGCCGGCCTTAAGGTCGTCGACTCGGCGACCAAGGACATGTGCGGCCAGGTGGTCTACCCGGTGGCGGTGACCAAGAACGCCCCGCAGCCCGAGGGCGCCAAGGCCTTCCTTGAGTTCCTTAAGGGCTCCGAGGCCTCTGTCGACTTCGAGGAAGTGGGCTTTACCCCGCTTGTCAACTAGGCAGGCGCTGGGCGAATAAACCGCACGTAGACGTGCATACGGACAAGGATGCGCATGGACTGGTACCCGCTGCTCAACTCGCTGAGAATCGCTGCCGTCTCGACGGTGGTGGTGTATTTTGTTGGCATCTTCTTGGCTAACTTGGTGGCCCGCGCCAACCGCGTGGTCAAGGGCGTTTTGGACGTCGTCTTAACGCTGCCCTTGGTCTTGCCGCCAACGGTCGTGGGCTACCTGCTCCTGCGCGTTCTTGGTCCCAGGCAGCCGTTGGGCGCCTGGCTTATGCAGGCGTTTGGGATTCGTTTGACCATGGTGTGGTACGCCGCGATCGTGGCGACCGTGGTTGTGAGCTTCCCGTTGATGTACCGCACGGCGCGCGGTGCCTTTGAGGCTTTTGACCAGAACCTGGCCGACGCCGCCCGCACGCTGGGTAGGTCCGAGACCTGGATCTTTTGGCACGTCAAGATGCCGTGCTGCCAGCAGGGCATCATCGCGGGTGCGGTCTTGGCCTTCGCGCGCGCCCTGGGCGAGTACGGTGCCACGGCCATGATCTGCGGCTATACGCCGGGCCTGACGGCTACGGTGTCGACCACGGTCTACCAGCTGTGGCGCACCGGCGACGACGCGGGGGCCCTTACCTGGGTCTTGATCAACTTGGCGATTTCTGCTGTGGTGCTTCTCGCCATGAATTGGTTTGAGGGGCAGAGCAAGGCGGCGGCTAAGGACACGCGGGCCGGCGCGGGTGCGGGCGCCTCTGCGGCCAGAAAGGCGCTGTCATGAGCCTGTCTGTTTGCGTGAAAAAGCA
>CAVGOA010000028.1:7910-10247 GCA_963630635.1 Paludibacteraceae bacterium | reverse complement strand
CTGCGCGAGTTTGCGGGCGGCACCGTCTTTGTGAGCCACAGCCGTGACGAGGTCTATCGCATGTGCGACACGGTGTGCGTGGTCTCGGCGGGGGCGTCGGAGCCCAAGGTGAGCGTGCCGGAGCTGTTTTGCGCGCCCTCGACCTTGGCGGCGGCGCAGATTAGCGGGTGCAAGAACGTGAGCCGGGCACGGGTGGTTGGCGAGACGGGCGGCGCGGGGGCAAGCGCGTCGGGCGCTGCCGCGGCCACGACCGCGTTGGAGTGCCTGGACTGGGGCGTGACGCTGGAGACCTCACTGCCGGTGCCCGCGGGCGTTACCCATGTGGGCGTGAGGGCGCACTACTTTGAGGTCGTGAGTGTGGGCGATGCGGGCGGCGCGAGCACCGCGGCTGCCGAGAACAACAACGCCTTTACCTGCGGCGTTGACCGTGTGATCGACAATGTTTTCTCGACAATTGCCATGTTGCGCACTCCCGCGGGGGCGCTTCTCCGCTATGAATGTGACAAGGATGCCTGGGCTGCGCTGGATAATCCGGGCAAGGTCAGGCTGCGAATCGCGCCCGAGTGTGTTATGCCTTTGTGCGACGGTGCTGCGGCGAGGGGATAGTTTCAAGGGTGCACGATGCGTGACGATCAAGGTAGGACAATCGATTATCTGCGGCTCTCGGTGACCGACCGCTGCAATTGCCGCTGCGTTTACTGCATGCCGGCCGCGGGCGTCCCCAAGATGGCGCACGGAGATATTTTGTCCTTCGAGCAGATGACCCGGATCGTGCACGCTGCCGCCGAGCTGGGCGTGCGTAAGGTGCGCCTGACCGGCGGCGAACCTTTGGTGCGGCGCGGCATCGTTGACCTTGTGGGCATGGTGGCTGCTGTTCCGGGCATCAAAGAAGTTGCGATGACTACAAACGCGACGCTGCTCGCGCCGGTTGCGGCCGATCTTAAGGCGGCGGGGTTGACGCGCCTTAACGTGAGCTTGGACAGCCTGCGGGCAGATCGTTATTCTCGGCTGACGCGCGGCGGGTGCCTGGACGACGCGCTTGCGGGGCTCGAGGTGGCTCGGGCGGCCGGTTTTACTGGAACCAAGATCAACTGCGTGCTTATCGGCGGGGTCAATGACGACGAGGTGGCAGATATCGCCGCGCTTGCCAAGGACACCCCCTGCGACGTGCGGTTCATTGAGCTGATGCCCATAGGGCAGGCGGCCGCGATGCCGCGCGAGGCGTTTCTCGGCGCAGACGCGGTTTTGGACGCGCTGCCGCCTGCGGCCCTGGTGGCGACCGACGGCGTGGCTCGGCTGTACCAGCCGGCGGGCTGGGCGGGCCGAGTTGGTCTGATCAGCCCCATGAGCCACAAGTTCTGCGGCGGCTGCAACCGCATTCGCGTGACGGCAGATGGCCGCCTGAAGCCTTGCCTGCACTCGGCCACCGAGGTTGACCTGCGCGGACTTGACCGCGATCAGCTGCTGGCGGTTTTGCGCGCGGGCATCGCGGGCAAACCGGCGTACCATCATATGGACAAGACGCGCCGCAGCGATTCGACGCGCGACATGAACGAGATTGGCGGGTAACGTGGGCACAGACGACCTCACGCACATAAACGAGCAGGGCCGGGCGCGCATGGTTGACGTCTCGGCCAAGGATCAGACCGAGCGCGTGGCGCGGGCCGCGGGCTTTGTGCGCATGGCGCCCTCGACGGTCGAGCTGGTGCGCACCGGCGGTTGCAAGAAGGGCGACGTTTTGGCCGTGGCGCAGGTCGCGGGCATCATGGCTGCCAAGCGCTGCTGGGAGCTGGTGCCCATGTGCCACCCCATCCAGCTTACGGGCGTTGACGTGCGTTTCTTTGTTGAAGCGGGCGGCGTGGCCATCGAGGCCGAGTGTCGTTGTTGCGGCAAGACCGGCGTCGAGATGGAAGCCTTGACGGCCGCGAGCGTGGCTGGACTGACCATCTACGACATGCTTAAGGCCCACCAACGCGACATGGTGATCGATGAGGTGCGTCTGCTCGAGAAGTCGGGCGGCAAGTCTGGGCATTTTGTTGCGGAGAAGTGCGAGTCGGCCGCTGACAGTGACGCGGGTTTCTCGCCCGCGGGGACTGTCGTGGCCGTGAGCGTGAGCCACAAGAAAGGCACGCGAAAAACGCCGGTCGACGCAATCGAGCTGCAGGTAGGACTTGGCATTGTGGGCGACGCGCACGCAGGGGCGTGGCATCGCCAGGTAAGCCTTTTGCCGCAGGAGTCGCTCGAGTCCATGTTGGAGAAGATCCCCGGCCTGGCTCCCGGCGACTTTGCCGAGAACATCATGACGCGCGGCCTGGACCTCAAGGCCCTGCCTGTGGG
>CAVGOA010000028.1:0-7480 GCA_963630635.1 Paludibacteraceae bacterium | reverse complement strand
GCCGCGGGCGAGCCGAGCGAGGGCAAGATCGGCATCAACGCGGCCTGCGACGGCGTTTTGCTGGTCAACTCGGCGCGGCTTTGCGCCGTTAACGCGACCGACGAGGTCATGGTCGCCACGCGCAAAGGCGGCTTTCACGTGGCCGCCGGCGACGCCCTTGCGGGCACCCGCGTGATTCCGCTGCTGGTGCGCGAGGAGGTTCTTCTTGCCGCCGAAGCTGCGGCCGCCGGCGAGAAACTCCTTGAGGTCGCGCCCTTTGTGCTGCGCACGGCCGCGGTGATCGCCACGGGTTCTGAGGTGGCGCAGGGCTTGATCGAAGACGCGTTCACGCCGGTTATGGTGCAGAAACTTGCGGCTTTTGGCATCGAGGTCACGGTTCGTGAGACCCCTGGTGACAACCGTGAGGACATCGCTGCCGCCATCAACCGTGCCCGTGCGGACGGGGTCGACCTGGTGGTTTGCACCGGCGGGATGAGCGTGGACCCCGACGACAACACCCCGGGCGCCATCAAGGCGGCGGGCGCACGCATCGTCACGTACGGAAGCCCAGTGCTCCCCGGGGCGATGCTGCTTGTTGGCTACTTTGACCAGGGCATCGACGGCGGCGACCTCGAGCGGCCGGTGCCGGTCCTGGGCGTTCCCGGGTGCGCTATGTACAACAAGGCGACGGTCCTTGACCTGGTATTGCCGCGTGTCGCCGCGGGTGTCGCGCTTAAGAAAGCCGACTTTGTTGAGCTGGGCGAGGGTGGCCTTTGCCTGGGTTGCAAGCCCTGCACCTTCCCGCATTGCCCCTTTGGGCGTTAGGAGACTTTCATGGCGTGTGAGCATCATGGCGAGCGCGTGACTTTTACCGCCGCAGTTATCACCGTGAGTGACCGTAGCTTTGCGGGGGAGCGAGAAGATGCCTCCGGCCCTGCGCTTCGCGACTTTTTGCGCGAGCACGGCTATGAGGTTGTCGCCACCGCGATTGTGCCCGATGAGCAGGAGCTTATTGCCGCCGAGCTAAAACGCCGGGTCGTGGCAGGCGTTGCCTTGGTTCTTACCACGGGCGGCACGGGCTTCTCGCCGCGTGACGTCACGCCCGAGGCCACGACTGCCGTCTGCGAAAGAATGGCCCCCGGCATTCCCGAGGCCATGCGTGCAGCCTCGATGGCCATAACGCCGCGAGCTTGCCTGTCACGCGAGGTGGCGGGCATCGCCGGCCGCACGCTGATCGTCAACCTTCCCGGCTCGCCTAAGGCCGCCGTCGAGAACATCCAGGCTGTCATCGACCCGATCGCCCACGGCCTCAAGGTCCTTCGCGGCGGCGTTTTGGACTGCGCCAAAGATAAATAACGATATTGGGAATCCGAAACCGTTTTGCTGGGGTTGACCGTGTTTTAGGCAAAATCTGACCTGCGGTTTTGTTGGGTGGAATTGGCTGTTGCCCGCTAAATTTCAATCCGGCTTCCCAATATCGTTTGTTTCGTTTGGGGCAGTTTGCGAAACCGGCCAAACTAAGGGAATCGTAAGGTTGCGCGCGGCCGTCGTGCCGTCTGTTGGCGATAGAATCGAACCCTAGGCTGGTTTGGGCGAGGGGAGAAGCGCGTGCGCAGGGTCTGTGTCATAGAAGACGATGCGACGATTTGCCGCGGCCTTTGCCAGCTGCTTGAGAGAAACGGCTATCAGACGGCGGTGCCTGCAGGCTTTGCAAACCTTGACCAGCAGATCATTGACCTGGCATGCGACCTTGTTCTTCTTGACCTTAACCTGCCGGGTGTCGACGGCTCCTTTGTCTGTCGTGAGGTTCGTCGAGTAAGCCAGGTTCCCATCATCGCCGTGACTAGCCGCAACGCCGATCTGGACGAGCTGGTGTGCCTCTCTGCAGGTGCCGATGACTTTGTGACCAAGCCCTACAACGAGCAAGTCCTTCTCGCCCACATAGACGCAGTACTCAAACGCAGCTACGGCGACAACATTGGCGGCGCCCAGCTGGCCTATGCTGGCCTTACTTTGGGTACTTCGCGTTGCACTGCCTCTTACCAGGGCAAAAGCGTGGAACTTACCAAGAACGAACTTAAGATCTTGAGTCTGTTGCTTAGAAGCGCGGGCAGCGTCGTGAGCCGCCAGCGCATCCAAGAAGAGCTGTGGGAGTCCAACGATTTTGTGGACGACAACACGCTGACCGTCAACGTGAGCCACCTGCGTCAGACGCTCGCGCGCATTGGCGCGGGCGACAAGATCGTGACGCGCCGCGGGTTTGGGTACCTCATTGAGTAGGGATGCCGAGAAGCACGTCTTAACGCTGGGCGACTACCTGGCCGATAACGCCGGGGCGCTTGCCTTGGAGCTGGCCGCTGTCGCTGTGGCCTGGCTCATGATGCGCGCGTTTGGGCTGTCGGCTGTCGAGGCATTGGCTGTCTGCCTGGTCTTTATTGCCTGTATTGCGGTAACGGAGGCTATCAAATTCGTAACCAAACGACGCTTCTACGACCGTCTTGGTCAAACCGCGGACTCCCTTGCGACACAGGGGCGCGCCTGGTTAGCGCCCGAGCTCATGGACGCGCCACAATCGCGCGAGGAACGCCTGGTCCACGACATCTTGCTCCTCGAGTCCAAGTCTATGGCCGATCAAATCGCCTCCATGCGAGCCGAGCAGCGCGAATACCGCGACTACGTGGAGACCTGGGTCCACGAGGTCAAGACGCCCATCGCAGCCGCTCGCCTGGTCGCGGCCAACGCAATGACGCCGGCGACCGAGGCCATGGACGTCGAGCTGCGCCGCATCGAGGGCTTTGTCGACCAGTCGCTTTTCTATGCGAGAAGCACCTCGCTCGACCGCGATTTCATGATACGCAGCGTCAACCTGGGCGAATGCGTTCGCTCGGCGCTGCGCAACGCGTCGCGGACCTTGATCGACGCGGGTGTTTCTCCGCGCCTGGGTGACCTTGATCTTACGGTGCGCGCCGACCCAAAGTGGCTCGAGTTCATCATCCGCCAGGTCCTGGTCAACGCCGCCAAATACCGTCGCCCTGACGCCGACCTGGCAGGTGAGCCTGCGACGGTGCTCATTGACGCCGAGAAGACCCAGACTGGCCTCGACGCCTGGTGCGTAACCCTGCGCATCCAGGACAACGGCATCGGCATCCCCGCAGCGGACCTCCCGCGCGTCTTTGACCGCGGCTTCACGGGTGAGAACGGCCGAGCGTACCCCCAATCAACAGGTATTGGTTTGTATCTAGTACGTACCCTGTGCGAGAAGATGGGCCTTCGCGCCCAGGCCTTCTCGACGCCGGGCGAGGGTACTTGCATCTCGATCGACTTTCCCGATTCTTACGCCGGGTAGGTGGCCCCGCGCGACCTTACCAAACCGTAAGGCTCATCTCACCTGGCCCCATGGCTGGCCGCGCCTTCGCGCCGCAGTATGGTAGGCGACCTGCACGCCTCTAGAGAGAGGACCCGCCTAATGAAGGCAGCTCATTTCAACAACCCGGTCGCCAGCCCGGCCTCTGGGCCCGTTGCCGGCCCGGCACCCGCCGGCGCTCCCGCCAACCCCGTCCTTCGCCTGGTCAACGTCGAGAAGTACTTTGGCAACAAGTCAAACGTCTGCCGCGCCCTTGACGGCGTCTCGTTTGACGTGGACGCCGGCGAGTTCGTGGCTATCATGGGCCCTTCCGGCTCGGGCAAGACGACCCTTCTCAACTGCATCTCTACCATCGACCGCCCCTCTGCCGGCAACATCTTTGTCAACGGAGTGGACGTCACGGCCCTGCACAGGCACGACCTCACCCGTTTTCGCCGCGACGAGCTGGGCTTCATTTTCCAAGACTCCAATCTGCTGGATACCCTGACCGCACGCGAGAACATCGCCCTTGCCCTCACGATCGCCGGGGTCCCGCCCGCCGAGGTGACGGCCAAGGTCGAGAAGGTCGCCCAGACCCTGGACATCCAAGATGCCCTGGACAAGATGCCCCACCAGATGAGCGGCGGCCAGCGCCAGCGCACCGCCGCGGCCCGCGCCATCGTCTGCGACCCCTCCCTGGTCCTGGCCGACGAGCCCACCGGCGCCCTTGACTCGCGCAATTCTCGCCGCATGTTAGAGAGCCTGGGCGCCCTTAACCGCGATGGCGCGACGATTATCATGGTGACCCACGACTCCTTTGCCGCGAGCTTTGCCTCCCGCGTGATCTTCATTAAGGACGGCCGTCTTTGGAGCGAGCTTTCGCGTGGTCAGAAGTCCCGCGCCTCCTTTTTCGACCAGATCATGGACACCGTCTCTTTTCTGGGCGGGGAGGTCGCCGATGCTCGCTAAGATCGCTGCGGGAAACGTCCGGCGCTCCATCAAGGATTTCTCGATTTTCTTCGTGACTCTTATGATCGGCGTCTGTGTTTTCTACTCGTTTGATTCCATCAAATATCAAACCGCTGTCTTGTCCCTTACCGGTGACCAGCGCACCAGCGTCGAGACCCTCTTCACCTTGCTTGACGCCATGTCGGTCTTTGTTGCCGTGGTCCTGGGCTTTCTGGTTGTCTACGCCAACCGATTCTTGATCGGCCGGCGCAAGCACGAGTTTGGCATCTACCTCACGCTGGGCATGAGCCGCGTCCAGGTGGCGCGCATCATCGTGATGGAGACATTGCTCGTGGGCCTTCTCGCCCTGGCAGTGGGCCTGGCCGCGGGCGTGCTTCTCTCACAGCTTTTGCTCTATGTCACAGCTCGCTTGTTTCAGACCACCGTCAAGGGCTTCGCGTTTCTCTTCTCTCCAACGTCTTGCGTAAAGACGGTTGCGTGCTTCGCGTCCATCTTTCTGATCTCGCTGGTCTTTGACGTCTCCCTTGTTTCTAAGTATCGCCTGGTAGACCTTATTGGCAAGCATAAGAGCGGCGAGAAGGCCCGCCTGCGCAGCATCCCTGTTTGTGCCGCATGCTTTGTGGTTGCCGTGGTGTTGATCGGCGTGGCCTACTACCTGCTGGTTCGCGGCGGCTTAATGGGGCTGGGTCCCGACTTCTACTGGGCTTGTGCCTTGGTGAGCGTGGGCACGGCGCTGCTGTTCTTCTCGGCCTCTGGCTTCCTTTTGCTGACGGCCCGGGCGAACAAGCGCTTCTACCTG
Organism: Paludibacteraceae bacterium; assembly: GCA_963630635.1. Classification (GTDB taxonomy): domain Bacteria; phylum Actinomycetota; class Coriobacteriia; order Coriobacteriales; family Atopobiaceae; genus Paratractidigestivibacter. The sequence continues at coordinate 2,390 of CAVGOA010000028.1, read as the reverse complement.
CGCGGGCTTAACATGTTTGTCTTGCGCCAGATCGTCTTTAAGATCAACACCGCCTGGGTCTCGGTCACGATGGTGTGCGCGATGCTCTTCTTGGCCATGTGCGGAATTTGCACCGGCTTTTTGATTGCGCGCGCCGTGAACTCGCTGGTAGAGCATGGTGTTGCCTACGATATCTCGCTCACGGGCGTGGGCGTTGGAGAGGCCTCGCGTCAGGCCGCAAGCGAGTACGACGGCGATGCCCTGACGGCCCTTGAGGCCAACGTTGAGGGTTGGGACCAGATGGTCGCGGGCGCGGCGCAGATCCGCATCTACCTGGCCCAAACCGAGCAGAGGTCCTTTACGCTGGGCGATATCTACGACACAACCGACTATACCCGCGACGACGCGACCGTTGCCCTGGGCTTCTCGACCAGCAGCCCCGTGAGCCTCGTGCGCCTGTCCGATTACAACGCCCTGCGCCGCCTGCGCGGAGACGACCCCGTTGACCTGGGCGAGGACGGTTGCTTGGTATGGTGCGACAACCAGTCTTTCTCCGCCTTTTGGAAGGCCTTCTTCGACCAGCACCAGACGGTCGACGTACTGGGCCACGCGTTGCGCCCTCGCGACTCGCTGGCTACAGAGGGTATGTACAACTACCTGGGGTCTTCGAGCTACGCGACCTTCATCGTGCCCGACGCGTTGATTGACCAGAAGGGCCTGGAGACTTGGATAGTCTACGTGGACGCCAACTACAACGGCTCGCGTCAAGACGTTGACCAGAAGTTCCGCCAGGCCGTCGCCGCTTACATGGCCTCGCTCGCGCCTGTGGATGCTGACGGCGCGAGCGGCGAAACGGCTGCCTCGGGCTGGCCCGTTAGCGGCACGTACTCGGCCCTCGAGCTTGCCGACCAATCCACGGGCCTCAGCACGGTCACGAGCTACCTTGCCGCTTACACCGGCCTTATCCTGCTAATCAGCTGCGCCTCGGTCCTGGCGCTGCAGCAGCTTTCCGAGGCCTCGGACAACACGGGCCGCTACCGCGTGCTGTCCCAGCTGGGCGCGGACCCCGCCGATGTGCGCCGTGCGCTTCTGGCCCAGATCGGTGTCTACTTCTTGTTCCCCCTGGTTGTGGCCCTGTGCCACGCGGCCTGCGCCCTCTATGTGGTCAACGACACCCTGGCATCGCTTTTGGACAACGTCGCTACCGGCTCTTTTGTGGTGACCGCTGGCTTTGTGGTGATCCTTTACGGAGGCTATTTCCTTCTCACCTATAAGACCTCCAAGGACGTCGTCTTGCGCCTGGACTAGGCTAGGCGGCGGGAAAGCGCGCAAAAAGAGCTGCCGGGTCGTGTTGACCGGCAGCTCTCCCTCTCCGCGACCTGTTTCCCAGTAGGTCGACTGCCCCCATCTTAACATGCGAGGGCTGCTCGCTCGCGCCAGCGACCCCCACCTCGGTTGCAGCAAATTCAAAATCTACGAAAGACGGGCGCACTCCGGCTGCCTGGCGGCAAGCCGACAGAATCGCATCTTCTCGACCTGCGGTTTTGTTGACTGTTGGGCTCGGTAACACGACCGAAGGTCGCCAGTGCGCCCGTCTTTCGTCGATTTTGTTTTCGGGGCCGCTTCGGGGCACGAAAAAGGCCGCCCGGGAGGGCGGCCGTGGGTGCGAAAACGCGGGTTGCGAGGGCTTCGTCAGTCTTTCTCGCCGGACAAAGAGGCGTAGAACGTAGCGTGGTCGAAGACGTCCTTGATTGTCTTGCCGTTGATGAAGGCCAGGGCCAGGAACTCGTCGACCGTGGGAACCAGCTCGGAGCAGTCGACAAAGTGGTTCTTCTCGTTGCGGCGGCTGGTGTCCTGGGCGCGCCAGGACTCGTAGTTCACGTCGGTAAGGTAATAAATCGATGAATCGATTTTCATGTAGACCGAGTGGTTACAGTGCAGGTATTCGGCGAGCTCGTCGTAATTGATGTCGAGGGCCTCTGCAGCTTTCTTACCCATGGCAGTTCCTTTCTGTCGAACAACCAGTCTGGCGATAGGAAGAATATAACCCGCTCGGCCAAAAGTTAGACGCATGTTTTGGATTTGTACGGTAAGCGCGTGCTTGGCCCGGCCAGCGGCAGTCGCTCGATTAGGGAAGGGCGACCCGTCGCCCGGCGCGCTGCCTAGCCCAAAAGCGCGGCGAGAAGCCCTTCTGGCGTGTCTACCAGCACCTTTGCCCCTTGCGAGACAAGCCAATCGGCGTCGCGGAAGCCCCAGGTGCAGCTCACACAGGCACAGCCCAGGTTTGTGGCCGTTGCAAGGTCGACCTCCGAGTCGCCCACGTAGACAAAGTCGCCGCCGGCGGCCAAGACCCCCATGCGCTCAAGCGCCGCCCACACCATGTCGGGCGCCGGCTTCTTGCGGATGCCCGC
>CAVGOA010000027.1:0-26482 GCA_963630635.1 Paludibacteraceae bacterium | reverse complement strand
CAGCGTGCGGATGTGGTAGCCGTCGACGTCGGCGTCCGTACAGATGACGACCTTGCTCCAGTTAAGGTTGTCCAGGTCAAAGGTGCCCAGGTTCTTCATGCGCTTGTCTTTGACCTCGACGCCGCAGCCCAGGACGCGCAGCAGGTCCATGATGATGTCGGACTTGAAGATGCGCGGGTAGTCTTCCTTCAAGCAGTTCAAGATCTTGCCGCGCACGGGCATGACGCCCTGGAACTCGGCGTCGCGCGAGGTGCGGATGGCGCCTGCCGCCGAGTCGCCCTCGACGATGTAGATCTCGCGGCGGGTCTTGTCCTTAGAGCGGCAGTCGATGAACTTCTGCACGCGGTTGGCCATGTCGGTCTTTTGCTGCAGGTTGGTCTTGATGGACTGACGGGTCTTCTCGGCGTTCTCGCGCGAGCGCTTGTTGATAAGGACCTGCTCCAAGATCTTGTCGGCAGCCGCCTTGTTCTCGATCAGGTAGGTCTCAAGGCGCTCCTTGAAGAAGGCGGTCATGGCCTGCTGGATAAAGCGGTTGTTGATGGCCTTCTTGGTCTGGTTCTCGTACGACGTCTGGGTCGAGAAGCAGTTGGTCACCAGCACCAGGCAGTCCTGGACGTCTTGCCACTTGATGGAGGTCTCGTTTTTGGTGTACTTGCCCTGGGCCTTGATGTAGGCGTCGATCGCGCTGGTAAACGCGCTGCGGGCCGCCTTCTCGGGCGAGCCGCCGTTTTCCAGCCACGACGAGTTGTGGTAGTACTCCTGCATCTGGAAGGTACGCGAGAAGCACAGGCAGGCCGTGATCTTGACGTTGTAATCGGGCAGGTCGTCGCGGTCGCGGCCGCGGCGGTCGGCCTGGATGAAGAAGGGCTCGGTGAGGTAGTTGGGACCCACCTTCTCTAGGACGTAGTCCTCGATGCCCTTGGGATAGCAGAAGTCTTCCTCGGTGAAGGTGCCGTCGGCCTCTTCGATGCGCAGGCGGAAGGTCACGTTGGCATTGACCACGGCCTGGCGGCGCATGGTCTCGCGGTACCAATCGTGCGGGATGTCGATGGAGGTAAAGACCTCAAGGTCGGGGCGCCACTTGATGGTGGTGCCGGTGCGGTCTTCTCCCGTGGCAACGACTTCGAGGGCCTTCTTCTTTGAGCCTACGACCTTGCCCTTCTTAAAGTGCAGTTGGTAGCGGTTGCCGTCGCGCCAGACGGTGACGTCCATGTACTCCGAGGCGTACTGCGTGGCGCACGAGCCCAGGCCGTTGGTGCCCAGCGAGAAGTCGTAGTCGCCGCCCTGGTTGTTGTCGTACTTGCCGCCGGCGTAGAGCTCGCAGAAGACGAGCTCCCAGTTGAAGCGCTTCTCCTTGGCGTTCCAGTCGAGCGGGCAGCCGCGACCGTGGTCTTCTACCTGGATGGAGCCGTCGGCAAAGGCCGTGAGGGTGATGACGTTGCCAAAGCCTTGGCGGGCCTCGTCGACCGAGTTGGACAAGATCTCGAACGCGGCGTGCGCGCAGCCGTCCAGGCCGTCCGAGCCAAAGATGACGGCGGGGCGCAGACGAACGCGCTCCTCGTCCTTGAGCTGGCGAATACTGTCGTTTCCGTAGGTGGCCATGTGTGTGCTATCCGCTCTTTTCCGCTGGTTGTGGTGCGTGTTTTGGCAGGGTGTGGACAAGAAACTGTAACACAAGCGCCCGGCGCGGCCCCAGAACCCCACGGCAAAACCATCGAACGTTCGTTTGGCGAGACGGGCGCGGCGGGATGGGCGGCCCCGGAGGTTCTTCTCGGTGCGCAAAACCCCGCACCTTAAAAAAGTTTTGCCGTTTGCAGCCTATAAAACACCAGTTGGCATGGTTCTTGAAGCCGAGAGGAAAGTTTAGGTGCGGGGTTTTCCCGAACAGGCCCCTCGCGCAGACCGTCGACGTCGCCTCTCGGCGCAAAAAGTAGGGCCTCGCGGGCCTTCCGGCAACGCATGCGCGACTTTTCGCGGTTTAAATCGGCTGCAGCTAAGTAGCCAAGCAAAAAGCCCCGACGTTTGCCCAGTTGGCAAACGTCGGGGCTGTGCTTTGTACTCGACGGGTCGGATTTTAAACCACGAAAAGTCGCACGTCCTATCCATGGGCGGCCTTCCACTCGCGGTAGCCGCCGCGAGAGACGCCCAGCCTAAGCCATAAGGCTCTCGACCAGCTTGTCGAAGCCGTACACCTCAAGGGCCGACTCGCCGGCGTCAAGACGAGCCGCGATGCCCTCCTCTTTGTGGTGCTTAGCCAGCGCCGCCGAGAAGACCTCCTCGGCCTGGGCCGCCGGCACGACCACCACGCCGTCGCAGTCGCCAAAGACCACATCGCCGGGCTCGACGACCACGCCGCCCACGACCACGGGCACGCCCACCTTGCCCAGGCTCGCCTTAACGGTGCCCGCCGGGTTAAGCCCGCGGGTAAAGACGGGAAGCCCCAGCTCGACGATGTCGTTGCGGTCGCGGCACGTGCCGTCGATCACCACGCCGGCCACGCCCTTGGCCAGACACGCGTGGGCCATCATGTCGCCAAAATGGCCCGCGGCGTAGCCTCCGCAGTCAAAGACCAGCACGTCGCCAGGCTGAGCAGCGTCAATACCCTGGTAAAGCGCCAGGTTGTCACCGGGGTAGCAGCGCACCGGCAACGCACGGCCCACCATCTTCATGCCCGGGTCCAGGGGCTTGATGCCCGCGTCCATCACGCCGCCTGCGGGGTTGTTGTCGGCGATGTTGCCGCACGGCAGGCACAGCAGCTCGGCGCGCTTTTGTGCAGTCAGCTCCATGCCCTACGCCTCCTCGTTCGTCTTACCGGCCGGGCCGTCGGCCCCACCGCAATCCTCGTCCAGGCTCGCCCCGTTGGTCTCGATCAGGTGCTTGTACCAGGCAAACGAGTCCTTCTTCGTGCGCTCAAGGGTGCCGTTTCCGTCGTTGTCCTTGTCCACGTAGATGAAGCCGTAGCGCTTGCGCATCTCACCCGTGCCGGCGCTCACGATGTCGATGGGACCCCAGTAGGCGTACCCCATGACGTCAACGCCGTCGCGGATGGCCTCGCGCAACTCAAGCAGGTGCTCGCGCAGGTAGTCGATGCGGTAGGGGTCGTGCACGCTGCCGTCTGCCTCAACGACATCCTCGGCGCCTAGGCCGTTCTCCACGGGGAAGACCGGCACCTGGTAGCGGTCATAAATCTCGTTGCAGGTGTAGCGGAAGCCCACCGGATCGATCTGCCAGCCCCAGGCACTCGTCTTGAGGTAGGGGTTGGGGGTGCTGTACTCGCCGCCCGTGTCGTAGAAGCTGGGCTTGCCGGCCTCGTGCGTAGAGGTCTTGTAGTAGCTAAACGCCACGAACTCGCTGGTGTTGTCGCGAATAAGCTCCAGGTCACCGGGCTCGATCTGGATGTGGACGTCGTTTTCTGCCCACAGGCGGTGGATGTAGTTGGGATAGTAGCCGCGCACCATCACGTCGGAGAAGAACAGGGACTTGCGACGGATGTCCATGGTCTCGAAGACCGACTCGGGACGGCAGTCGTAGGGATAGATGTTGGAGAGGGAGAGCATGCAGCCGATCTTGGCATCGGGGATAAGCTCGTGGCACTGCTGGTTGGCGCGGGCGCTCGCCACAAACATGTTGTGCGCGGCCTGGTAGATGAGCTGCTTGGGATTGGGCTCGGTCTCGTCAAAGATCACGCCCGCCACGTAATCGGCGTTGCGGCGCATGTTGTTGATCTCGTTGAAGGTAAGCCACAGTTTCACCTTGTTGGCGTAGCGCCTAAAGATCACGTCGCAGTAGCGCTCGAAGAAGCCAATAAGCTCGCGGCTGCGCCACCCGCCGTACTTCTCGACCAGGTGCATAGGGGTCTCGTAGTGACTGATGGTGACCAGCGGCTGGATGCCGTGCTCAAGCAGGCAGTCAAACAGGCGGTCGTAGAAGGCCAGGCCCGCCTCGTTGGGCTCGGTCTCGTCGCCGTTAGGAAAGATGCGGCTCCAAGCAATGGAAGTGCGAAAGACGGTGAAGCCCATCTCGGCAAACATCTGGATGTCTTGGGCATAGCGGTGGTAGAAGTCGATCGCGACCTCGTGGGCGTTGTACTCGCCGGGGACGGGACGGCCACCAAACTTGTGGTGGATGCCGTTGGGGAAGCACGATGCCAGGTCCATGCCCTTGCCGTCGACCCAGCCGCCCTCGCACTGGTTTGCGGCCACGGCGCCGCCCCAAAGAAAGCCCTGAGGGAAATCGCTGCGGTACGTGTTGGTAAGCTCCATGACGGTTTAGGCCTCCTTGGCGGGCAGGGCAGACTCGTCGTAGCCCAAGGCAAAGGTGACGATGCAAGAGACCACGATGGCAACCACGATGCCGATGGCCATAGCGACAAAGGTGTCCTGGAAGATGGGCAGGGCCATGACGGTGGAGTAGCCCATGGTGTAGGCGCGTGCACCCAGAAGCGCGGTCACGACGCCGCCCACGGCGCCACCGGCAGAGACGCCGATGAGGGGCTTCTTAAGGCGAAGGTTGACGCCATAGATGGCAGGCTCGGTCACGCCGGCGACGATGCAGCCAAAGGCAAGCGAGAAGCACTCAGAGCGGAACTCGGCGTCCTTGGAGCGCAGGCCAACGCCCAGGCAGGCGCCGCCCTCGGCCATGTTGTGCAGGATGAAGGAGGGACGGAAGATCGGGTCGTAGCCGGGGTCTGCGATGGACTGGGCCATGAAGGGGCTGATGGCGTGGTGCATACCGGTCATGACCAGGTAAGGCATGACGCCGGCGAGAAGGGCGACAGCCACGGGGCCTGCGGTGGAGCCCAAGAAGACAAAGATGCCCGAGATGGCAGAGCCCACGTTGTAGCCAAGCGGGCCCAGCACGGTGAAGCCCAAGATCATGGTGAGGCCCATGGTAAGAGAACCAACAAGCACCGGGCGCAGGATCGACGGGATGACCTTGTTCAGGCCCTTCTCGATGAAGTAGGCTGCCAGGGCAATGAGAAGCGCGGGCAAAAGCTGCTGCTGGTACTTGATGAGCTCGAGCTGGAAGCCCAGAAGGTCGATCGAGCCCTTCTCGGAAACCAGGGTCATGAAGGCCGGGGTGAGCATCGAGGCAGCGCCGGCCATGGCGTAGATGGGCGTGGAGCCGAGCTTGGCCGCGGCACCCCAGGCCACGAAGATGGGCATGAAGTAGAACGGGGCGTTGGCGACCCAGCCCAGGACCGTGTAGGTGCCGGTCTCGAGGAAAGCGGGCCACGCGTAGCCAATGAGCAGCAAAATGACCTTGAGCATGCCGCCGCCAATAAGGCCGGGGACAAGCGGGGTCACGGCCGAGGCGACGTAGCCAATGACGGCATCCAGGACACCCTTGGGCGTCAGGGCCTTCTTGCCCTTGGGCTCGGCCGGCTTCTTCTCGCCGTCTGCCGACTTGGCGCCCTTGGCGGCCTCGAACATCGAGACGGCCTCTTTGTAGACGCCGATGACGTTGCCGCCCAGCACGACCTGCTGCTGGCCGGCCGCGTTGATGACGCCCAGGACACCGTCGATCTTCTTAATGGCCTCCTGGTCAGAGGCGGAGTCGTCTGCCAGGACAAAGCGCAGGCGGGTCGCGCAGTGGGTGACGTCGGTGATGTTGGCCATGCCGCCGGACGCGGCGATGATCTGCTCGGCAACGCTCTTGTGGTCCATTGCCAGATCCTTTCCTTGGTGGGTGTGCTTGCGTGCGCGGCTGGCCAGCTCGCTTGTTGCTGATGTGAATTCTACGCGACGGCTGATGGGCAATAAAACGAATTATTATCGTTATAGATATTCGCAATTCTGTTTATTTGGCGAGGAGAACCACAATGACGCGCGACCTAATCGACACCTTCTTGGCGGTCTATGAATGCCGCAACCTCACGGCGGCGGCACGCAGGCTCTTCTCGACGCAAAGCACGGTGAGCCATCGGATCGCGCTGCTAGAAGACGAGGTGGGCTGCGCCCTGTTCGCGCGCGGGCGCGGTCAGCGAAGCGTCGAGCCCACCGGCGCGGGCGAGCGCTTTGTCGAGCTTGCGCACCAGTGGCTGGCGCTCTTTGACGCAACGGGCGCCGTGGGCAGCCAGGCCTCGCGCACCGAGGTGGTGATCGGCGGCGCGGACCTCATCAACAACTTCACTTTCGCGCCGCTTTACCACTCGATCGTCGAGCGCTACGACGGGCTGCGCCTGCGCATGAGGACCCACCACTCGGGCGAGCTGTACGAGATGATCGAGAACCGCGGCGCCGACGTGGGCTTTGTCTTTGCGCGCCTGAACTACCCCGACGTGGTGGCGACCCCCCTTTACAAAGAAGAGATGTACGTCATCTCGAGCGCCAAGAGCGGCTACGGCGAACACGTGCGGGCAGCCGAGCTTCCCGCCGAGGCCGAGATCTACCTGCAGTGGAGCACCAACTACGCCATCTGGCACAACCGGCTTTGGCCGCAGGGGCGCCACCTGATCCACGCGAGCACAGGCACTCAGGCGCTTGGCTTTCTGGACGTTCCGGGCCGCTGGGCCATCGTGCCGTGGAGCCTCTACGAGTCGCTGGGGCAGCGCGGCGACCTGGTGCTTTCTGCGCTGGAAGAGCAGCCGCCCGAGCGCACCTGTTACCGCATCATGCGCCGAGGCGGCAGCGTGGCGACGCGCGCCGAGGCCGTCGAGGCGGTGAACGCCGAGGTAGACCTGTACGTACAGACGCTCATCCAGACCACAGCGGCGATCAGCGCGCCGTAGATGGCGAGAAGAACGAGGCAGTGGGCGGACTTCGCGGCGGCGGGTGGTTAGCGGCTGCGGGGGGCGGCACCCGCCCGTGCGACACGTGCCGTTTACCCGATTTGGCGTGGCCCCTCCCCTACAGGCACGCTAGTATAGGGGCACATCTTAAGGGGGTATTCAGGCATGTACAGCGTGACCATCATCGACGACGACCGCGCGCAGCGCGAGCTTCTCGCCGCCATGGTTATGCGCTCCCCCGCCGCCGACCGGCTTGAGTTCATGGCCCCCGTTGCAGCTGCCACGGACGCCGCCGGCCCCCTGTCTGCAGACATTGCCTTGGTCGATATCGACCTGGGGGAAGACCTGCCCTCGGGCATCGACCTGGTGCGCGACACGGCGGCCAATAAAACGCAGGTCATCTATGTTACGGGCTACGTCGATTACGCCTCGGACGTCTACGAGACGGCCCATGTTGGCTTTCTCATCAAGCCCGTTGACCAGCAGCGCCTAAACGACGCGCTGGAGCGCGCCATCGCTCGCCTGGACCAGGACGCAGCCGGCGATTTTGTGGTGCACACGGGCGGCTCGACCCTGCGCGTCACGCCCCGGCGCGTGGCCTACATCGAGAGCAACCGCCGCAAGCTCCAAATCCATGAGGGGGGGGACGGGTCATCGAGACGTACGGAAAGCTCTCGGACGTGGCCCAGGCGCTGCCCGCCGGGTTTGCCCGCTGCCACCAGAGCTTTCTTGTCAACCTGTCCTGCGTCGAGGCGATTCGCGCCAATGAGCTGGTCTTAACCGATGGCACCCTCCTGCCCGTGAGCCAGCGCTGCCGCAAGGACCTGTTGCGCGCGTTCACGCTACACGTGGGCCGCGAGCTTTAGCCCCGGGCGGCCAAGATGGACGGGACGCTTGTCTACTGGGCGATGAAGCACGCGGTGAGCCTGTGCCTTGGCTGGGTGCCGTGCCGGCTGGTGGGCATCCGTCGACCGGTGCTGTATTGGGCGCTCTTTACGGTCGTCGTCTTCTTGCCGGATCTGGGCATTGTGAGCCAAAACGTGGCCGCCGCGCTCGCCGTTGTCTTTCTCTTTATCGTTTTTCCTGCGGCTTTTTGCCGAGTGCGCGGGGCGGCGATGCGAGGGCTTGCGGCGTTTATGTGCCTGTCGATCGCCGTGCTGGGCGAGGTCGTTGGGTCTGCGGCCTACGTCTTGCTGTTTGGCGGGGCGATAAACGACGCGGCGGCGATCGCGGCGAATCCCTGGGCCGTCGTGTCTGTGCAGGTCCTGGACATGGCCTGCGTGCTGGGACTTGCGCGGCTTTTGGCGCCCGTCACGCGCGGAATCGCGGCAAGCCAGATGCCCGGAGCGGCGCGACTGGCCGCGTGGGTGATGCCGGCAGGGTTTGTCTCGATGGCGATGCTGCTCACGATGGGTGTCAGCTGTTTTCCGGCAGACACGGCGCTGTTGGCGCCCATCGTCTTACTGGCCGTCGCGTGTTTAGCCGTCAACGTCTTAGCCCTGCGGGCCATCGTTTTGGCGCGGCAAGAGGCTCAGGAGCGGGAGCGGGCCGCCGCGCTTGAGCGCCAAATCGACGCGTGCCTGGCCAGCTACGCCAAGCTTGAGGCCCAGGCCACGCGAGCCGCTCGCCTGCGCCACGACGCCAGGAACCACATTGGCGTGTTGCGGGGCCTTGTGGATGCTGGCAAGAAGGACGCGGCGCTCGCGTACGCTCGGGCGCTGGCGGACGAGTACGGCGACGGGGCCGACGTCGGAGCCGCGGGCGGTGGCGGCCGATGAATGTGCACGTGATTTTGGCCTGCGCGGCCACGGCGGCGCTGTTGGCATCGGGCGTCTTTTTGTGGCAACGCCTGGGCGGGCTTGAGGCGCGCAAGAAGCTGGTTTACATGCTTGTTCCCGCAGCTCAGGCGGCTATCGTTGTCTATGCCGCAATTGCCGCGAGTGTCTACGCCGACGCTGTTGTTGTGTCGCTGGCAATATCTGTCCTGGGCATTGTCCAAGCGGCCCTTGACCCGCTGTTGGCCCGTGGGCTTGCCGCGGCCGAGAGCGCCAAAGAGGCAACGGGGCTGGCCGCGGCCGCAGAGTCGCAGCTCTCGGCACAGCGGGAACACCTCGAGCGCTCCCGCGTCGGGCAGGCCGACCTCGACGCCCACCGGGCGCAGTTGTGCACACGGTTTTCGCAGGTGGTAGACCTGCTTGAGGCTGGCGGCATCAACGCGGCCCGTGCTGCGCTGGACAGCGCCGAGGAAGCCATCCCCACCCGCGGCAACCACCTGTGCAGAAACGCCGCCGTCGATGCTCTGCTGCAGAGCAAGCTTGCGGCCTGCGAAGACGCCGACATCACCCTTGACCTGCGCATTGGCCTGGGCGAGGACCTGTGTGTCCCCAACCTTGAAGCCTGTGCCATCCTGGGCAACCTTATCGACAACGCTATGAACGCCTGCACAAATCTGCCCGCCGGGCGCGACCGCCGCATCACTGCAGCCGCCCGCCAAGAGCGCGCGTTTCTTGTCATCAAGGTAGAAAACACGTGCGACCCGCACGTCGCCGTCAAGCCCGCCCGCCGCGCGACCAGCCTCGATCTGGTCAATCTACCTGCGCATGGTTGGGGAACCGGCATCGTTGCCGCCCTGGCCGCCCGCCACAACGGCACCTTTGAGACCCAACAGGAAGACGGCCTCTTCACCGCCGTCGTCACCATCCCCACGGCCTAATCCGGCCCGCCGCCAAACGCAATTGACGATATTGGGAAGCCGAACCGCCGCAAAGCGAGTTTCCTCGCCTCGCGGCCAACAAAACCCCAGTTGGCAAAAGCTCAAAAACGCCGTCAGCCCTCTCGACGCCGGTTCGGCTTCCCAATATCGTGTTTTTCCTTAACGGACAAGCCTAAACAAAGAGCTGCGCGCGGGAGAAGAGGGCCGCGTGGCCGCACAGGGTGGTGCGCACGCCGCCGTAGACGCAGCGCAAGACGCCCCCACGAGCAGACGCCTGGTAGGCCAAAAGCTCACGTTTACCCAGCTCAGAGGCCCAGTAGGGCACCACATGGCAGTGTCCCCGGCCACAAACGGGGTCCTCGGCCACGCCCAACTTAGGAAAGAAACTGCGCGTCACACAATCAAAGGACTCCCCCTTTGCTGTGACGTGCACACCCAAGCCGTCGAGCTGCCCAATAAGCCCCAGGTCGGGACACAGCTCACGCACCTGCTGCTCGCTGGCAAGCACGCAGACCAAATCGGCGCCCAGGTAAGCCTCGACAGGACTCACGCCCAAGGCGCGCTCCATGGCTCCGTTTACCTCAACGGGCACCAGGTCAAAGGACGGAAAGTCCATCGCCAGCTCGTTGCCCGAGGTATCCACCGTAAGACGACCGCTCAAGGTCTCGAACTCGACCCGCGCAAGACCCGGCTCAACATAGCGCGACAAGACAAAAGCAGTAGCCAGCGTCGCATGACCGCACAACTCAATCTCTCCCCCAGGCGTGAACCAGCGAAGCCGCCAAACATCGCCCTCACGCACGGCAAACGCGGTCTCGGAAAGGTTGTTTTCTGCGGCGATGTTTTGCATCAGCTTGTCTTTGGGCCACGCGTCCAGCACGCAGACCGCGGCGGGGTTTCCGCCAAAGACCTTGCTCGTAAAGGCGTCCACCACAAACTGTTCCATATCCAAGACCCTCTTCCAAACAGCCTCGCCAAACCTAAACCAACAGGTAGAGTACACAGTTGAGGCTCACCGCCGCAACAGTGCACACGATTATGGGGCGCCCGCGCCAGGCCAGGATAGCCGCCAAAAGCGCGCAGGCCGCGCCCGCCGCCGGCCGAGTTGCGTCGACACAAAACACGCCGGGAAACACCAGTGCCGCAAGCGCCGAGTAGGGCAGCAGCTCAAGAAAGCGACGAGCCCTCTCGCCCAACGCAAAACGACCCATCAAAACTGCAGGCAGGACGCGCGGCACGTAGGTAACCAACGCCATCGCCGCAATCAGGGCGTACACCTCACCCACGCTCACGATGCGTCTCCTTCCGCAAAATAGGTCGCTGCCCAGGCACAGCCCACCATGGCGACGATCACCGCCCAGCTCGACGGCAACACACAACCCAACGCCGTGCTTACCGCCGCCGTAAGGACCACTAGCCCGGCCACCGCCCGCGACCCCTTTGCCACTGGCGCCAGCAAGGCCAAAAACGACGCATAAAACGCCACGCCAAAACCCTTGGCCACAAACTCCGGCAAGAAGTCGCCCACAAGCGCTCCGACCGCTGTCGAGCCAACCCACACCAGGTAAAGCGCCGTGTTTGCCCCCAATAAGAACCACACGTCCCCGCCGCCAGAAAGCGAGAAGACCGCAAATGACTCGTCGCACAAGGCAAACGAGGACAGCAGTTTAAGGCCCAGCGGAGCCCTTCTCAGCCGCTCCATGACGGCGCTTCCCATCACAAAGTGACGAAGGTTGACGAGAAAGACTGCGAGGATAATCGCCGCGGGCGCCGCCGCCCCCAACATGCTCACGGCCATCAACTGTGCCGAGCCGGCCATCACCAGGACAGACATCGCGACCGTCTGCGCTTGGTCAAGTCCAGACTGCAGGGCAATAAGCCCAAACGAGATGCCCACGGGAACAACGCCCAGGCAAACCGGCCCGGCGCTTCTTGCCCCACGGGCAAACGAGGCCGTATCCATGCGACACCCCTTTCTTCTTGACTACCATCCCCTATTATTGAAGTGGTTGACACATAAGTGAAATTGATGTTTGGCATGCACGCATGCAGGGGGCTTATATAGATGGAACGCTACATCGCATTTCTCAAGGTGCTCGAGACGGGCAGCTTCACCAAGGCAGCGGCCCTCTTGGGCTACACGCAGCCCGCCCTAAGCCAGATGATCGCCTCGCTAGAGAAGGAGCTGCAGGTCAAGCTGCTGCGGCGGTCACGCACGGGCGTCTCGCTCACGCCGGAAGGGGCCCAGCTGCTGGCCCCCATCCAAAGCTCCGTCGAGCAATACCTTGCGATGCGCCGCGCGGCCAATGAGGTCCGCGGCCTAGAGCGCGGCCTGGTGCGGATCGGTTGCATCTCGAGCGTCTCGTGCCACTGGTTGCCGCAGGTCATCCGCCGCTTTTGGCAAGACCACCCCGGGGTGCAGGTCGTCCTTCACCAGGGCGACTACACAAGCATCCCAGAGTGGGTGCGCGAAGGCAGGGTTGACTTTGGCTTCGTGAACCCGGCCGCGGTGCGGTCGATGCCCACCCTGCCGGTCAAAAGCGGCGAGTTTCGCGCCGTTGTGCCCAAAGACAGCCCCCTGGCCAAGCAGGACCACGTCACCTTGGAGCAGCTGGCCGCACAGGACTTCCTGTTGCTCGAAGAAGGCGACTACAGCGAGCCCCTCGAAGCCTTTAGTGCCCAGGGCCTCACGCCGCGCGTGCGCCTTCGCATGCACGACGACTACTCGATTCTCTCGATGGTCGAGCAAGGCCTGGGTGTCTCGGTCTTAGCCGAGCTTGTGCTGAGAAAAACGGCCTACGACGTGGCGGCGCTGCCAATCGAGCCCGCGGTCACGCGCACCCTGGCCGTCACCTACAAAGACGAGAAGGCCCTGCCCTTGGCAAGCAAGAAGTTCATCTCTTACCTCATGGACTCCCGCGACGACCTCTAGGGGCCACCGCTTGAACCGGCTCCCTACGGGAACGTCACTGTGATCGTGGTGCCCTCGCCAAGCTGGCTCTTGAGGTTGACCTGGGCGTCGTGGAAGGCAGCGGCGTGCTTGACAATTGCCAAGCCCAAGCCGGTGCCGCCCATGTCGCGGCTGCGGCCTTTGTCCACGCGGTAAAAGCGCTCGAAAACCTTCTGCTGCGCGTCGGCCGGGATGCCAATACCGTTGTCGCGCACGCGGATGGTGGGATGCCCACCCACCGGCAGCACCCACACGTGCACCGTGCCGCCGGGGCGGTTGTAGCGGATCGCGTTCTCTACCAGGTTGCTCACCAGCTCGTCTAGCAGGTGCGCATTGCCCTGAATGACCGAAGGCACGCCCTCTACCCGCAACGACACCTCGTGGCGCTGCGCCTTGGCGGCAAGGCGGCTCTTGACGTCTTGGGCCACGGTGAGAAGATCCACCTGGTTGTTGGGGCCAAACAGCGCGTCGCGCTCCCCCGCCCGCTCGGTCTCATCGAGCTTCGACAGCATCAAGATGTCGGACACCAATGCGGACAGCCGCTGCGCGTCTCCGTAGATGCGCCCGGCAAATTCCTGCACGTCATCGGGCTTGCAGATGCCGTCGCGGATAAGCTCCGACGCGCCAGAGATCGACGCAATGGGCGTCTTGAGCTCGTGCGTCACGTTGGCCGTGAACTCGCGACGCATATCGTCGGCGTCCTGGATGGCGCTCATGCGCTCCATCAGCTCGGCATGCTGCTCGTTTAGGCGGCTGACCAGCGGGTCAAGCTCTTGGTAGGGAGACTTTGCCTTCTCGGACGCCGGGTCGATCTCCAAGATGGGCCGCACAAAACGGCGCGCAAGCGTGCGCGAGACAACCCAGCTCGCCGCGATCACAACAACGGCCAGCGTGGCCAAGACCACCAGGTCGCGGGCCAAAAAGCTCACCGCGCCCGCCCGGTCGACAGACAGGCGCAGCACGTCTCCGCACTCCAGGCGCCGCGCGTCATAGAGGCTCACGTAGCCCACCGTCTCACTCGAGCGCTCGGAAGACCCCGTGCCGTCCGCCAGCGCGGCCACAAACTCCGGTCGGTCGGCGTGGTTGGGCAAGGTCGACGCCGCGGCCGTGCTGTCATAGGTCACCGTGCCGTCGGGCGAGATCAGCGTCACGCGCGTCGTGCCCATCGAAAGCGAGGCCAGGACCTGCGGGTCGTCGTCTGTCTGATCAAGCAGCGAGACGAGCGTCTGGCACTCGGCGGCCAGCTGGTCGTGCTCGTCGTCCAAGAAGGCCCGCTCGTAGACGTAGGCAGAAGCCGCCGTGACCGCAATGGCCACGGCGGTGCAGGCGGCCACAAGGGCCACGAACATGTTGTGCGAAAGCGAGACCTTGGTGGGCTTTGCGGCCTTTGCGGGCTTGCCGCCCTCCCCGGGCCGGGCGTTCTTCTCGGCCCCTCTACCTGCGTCGCGTCCCAAAAGACCGCCTATCCTCGAATTCGGTACCCAACGCCGCGCACGGTCTCGATCAACTCGGCGGCGTCCCCCAGCTTAGCGCGAAGCTGCTGGATATGCACGTCAACAGTGCGACTGCCGCCGTCAAAGTCCCAGCCCCAGACGCGCTGCAGCAGGGTCTCGCGAGAAAAGACGACGCCCGGCGACTTCATCAAAAACTCAAGCAGGTCGAACTCGCGCATGGTAAGCGACACCTCGGCGCCCGCGACCGTGGCCTCGCGACGGTCGGGCCACACGCAGACGTCGCCCACGGTGACGCAGGTCGCCTGTTCTTGGACGGTCTCGCGCCCGGCGCGCCGCAAAAGCGCGCGCGTGCGGCTGACCATCTCCATCATGCCGTAGGGCTTTGACAGGTAGTCGTCTGCGCCCGAGTCCAGCGCGCGCACCTTGTCTAGCTCGGTGTCCTTGGCGGTAAGCATCATCACCGGCACGTTA
This sequence comes from Paludibacteraceae bacterium, assembly GCA_963630635.1. Taxonomy (GTDB): domain Bacteria; phylum Actinomycetota; class Coriobacteriia; order Coriobacteriales; family Atopobiaceae; genus Paratractidigestivibacter. Next base: position 12,164 of record CAVGOA010000027.1, on the reverse strand, counting down.
GAGAGGCCCGGCGTCTTGCGAACGCGGGCCAAGATCTCCAGGCCATCGGCGTCGGGTAGCATGATGTCGAGAAGAACCGCGTCGGGCAGGCGCTCGGCACAGGCGCGGCGAAACTCCGCGTCGTCTGCGCAGCCGCGCGCCTCGATGCCGCCCTGGCCCAGGGCATAAACCGTGAGCTCGCGCAAGTTTTTGTCGTCTTCTACGTAGTAGACCACGCCTGATGCTGCCATGTGCCAAATTCCCTACTGCTCGGAATCGATCTGCTGAGATGCCTTTTCCTCAATTTTATGCTCACCGGTCACGCGGAAGATAGCCCAAGCCGCAACTCGTTTGGCAAGGTCGCCAATGCGCTCGAAGTACTTGGCGATCATCAGCAGCTCGGGCAAGAAGCGCGCCGAGGCCTTACCGTCGTGGATGAGCGTCAAGAGCTTGTCGGCCGTCTGGCCGTAAAGCGCGTTCACGCGGTCGTCGGCCTCGATAGCCTCCTGCGCCAGCTCGACGTCGCACTCAAGGAAGGCACGCACGGCCTTGTCGACCATATCGGCGCAGGTCTCGCTCATCTCGGTGAACTCGGCGGAGTACTTGGCGCAGGTCTTCTGGGGCACCTCCTCGACGAGAAACACGGCGTCGCGGGTCATGCTGTCGATGTGGGACAGGTCGCTCACAATGCGGAAGGCGCCCGAAACCAGGCGCAGGTCGTCGCCAATAAGCGGCTGCTGCAGAAGCATAGCGTCAAGGCAGGAGTCCTCGATGGAGCTGCGCAGGCGGTCCTCGACCTTGCGGCCGCCGGCCACGCCCTCGCGAGCGCCCTTGTCACCGGTGGCGGCAAGGCCCGCGCCGCGCACGTCGGCGACGCACTTCTCTTGCAGGCGGCCGATAAGCTCCTCGATGTCGTTTAGTTGCTTGGAGAACTTGGTGCGGGTCTGTACAACCATCAGCTGAACCTTCCTGAGAGATATTCTTGCGTGCGCTGGCACTGGGGGTTGGAGAAGAGGTCCTTGGTGGGGCCGGCCTCGATCAGCTGGCCCAGGTAGAAGAAACAGGTCTTATCGGCAATACGGGTGGCCTGCTGCATGTTGTGGGTGACGACGACCACGGTGTGGTCGACCGCAAGCTCGCCCATGAGCTGCTCGACCTGCAAGGTCGAGATGGGGTCAAGGGCGCTCGTGGGCTCGTCCATAAGCAGGACCTCGGGGTTGGTTGCCAGGGCGCGCGCGATGCACAGGCGCTGCTGCTGGCCGCCCGAAAGGCCCAGGCCGCTCTTGTCGAGCTTGTCCTTGACCTCGTCCCAAAGGGCCGCGCGGGTAAGGCACTCCTCGACGATCGCGTCGCCTTCTTGGCGAGACAAGCGCTTCATGCGCGCGGGCCCGTACAGCACGTTGTCGCGGATGCTCATGGGAAAGGGGTTAGGGTGCTGGAAGACCATGCCCACGTGGACGCGCAGGGCGTTGGCGTCGCACGAGAAGATATCGCGGCCACAAAACTCGATCGTGCCCTCGGTGCGCACCGATTCGACAAAGTCGCACATGCGGTTGAAGGTGCGCAGCAGGGTCGACTTGCCGCAGCCGGAAGGGCCAATGAAGGCCGTCGCGCGGTTCTGCGGAATCTGGAGATTGATCTTCTTCAAGGCCTGGAAATCGCCGTAGTACAGGTCGAAGTCGCGCACGTTAATGGCAACCGGGGCGTCGTCGATGCTGCGGTGGTCTTGTTGGTTGAACTCTTTATCCATGCCCATCGCTTAACCGAACCTTCCCGTAAGGTAGTCGACCAGGCGCTGGTCCTTGGGGTTGCCAAAGATCTGGCGCGTGGTGTTGTACTCGATCATGTCGCCCACGTAGAAAAACGCGGTGTAATCCGAGACGCGCGTGGCCTGCTCCATGTTGTGCGTGACGATGGCCACACAGATGCCCGAGTCGGCGATGTCGCGGATCGTCTCCTCGACCGCAAAGGTCGAGATGGGGTCAAGCGCCGAGCAAGGCTCGTCAAAGAGAACCACGTCGGGCTTCATCGCCAGGGTACGGGCGATGCACAGGCGCTGCTGCTGGCCGCCAGAAAGCGCAAGGGCGCTGCGGTCGAGCTTATCCTTGACCTCGTCCCACAGGGCCGCCTGGCGCAAGGAAGTCTCGACAAGCTCGTCGGCGTCATCCTTGCTGGCCACGAGGCCGTGGCGCTTGGGCGCAAAGAGGATGTTCTCGCGAATCGACTTGCGAAACGGGGTGGGCTGTTGAAAGACCATGCCAATGGATTTTCTCAGCTCAAAGAGGTTCTCTTCGCGCGTGTTGATGTTGTGGTCGTGGTAGATGATCTGGCCGCCCACCGCACAGCGAGGAATCTCGATGTTCATGAGGTTCAAGCAGCGCAGGAAGGTCGACTTGCCGCAGCCGGAGGGGCCGATCAAGGCGGTCACCATGCCTGCGTCAAAGGCCAAGCTCGTGGGGTGCAAGGCCTCGTGATCAAGGTTGTACTTGACGGTGACGTCGCGGGTCTCTAGCAGGTGCTTCAAAGGGGCCTGCGCCTCACCGTGGATGTGCGTGTTGTTCATAGGCATTTGTCCCTACTCGCTCGTCATCTTCTTGGCCAGGGCCTTGCCGGCCACGCGCGCCAAAACGTTGAAGAGAAGCACGCAGATGATCAGCACCGCCGCGGTGCCCCAGACAATGGCGTCGTTGCCGGGCGAGGGCTCCATCTTGAGCTTCCAGATGTGGACGGCCAGGGTCTCGGCGGGACGGAAGATGTTCCAAGGGTTGCGCGGGCTTGCCAGGTTGGTGCTTGCAAAGTTGATGTTGACCGCGGCCGAGCCCGAGGTAAAGATCAGCGCCGCCGCCTCGCCAAAGACGCGGCCGGCCGAGATGACGATGCCGGTCACGATGGCGGGCATGGCCGCGGGGAGAAGAACGTGCAGGGTCGTCTCCCAGCGGGTGAGGCCCATGGCAAGGCCGGCGTCGCGCTGGCTTTTGGGGACGTCTTCCAGGGCCTGCTGGATGACGCGCACCAGGATGGGGATATTGAACATGGTGAGGGCCATAGCGCCCGCGATGATCGAGATGCCCCAACCCAGGGTCACGACAAAGAAGAGGCTGCCAAACATGCCCACGACGATCGACGGCAGGCTCGAGAGGGTCTCGATCGCGGTCGAGGCGGCTTTGGTCACCCAGTTGTCGGGCGCGTACTCAACGAGGAAGATGGCCGCGCCCAGGCTGATGGGCACGCTGATGAGCAGGGTGATGACCAGCATGTAGAAGCTGTCGAAGAGCTCGCTGGAGATGCCGGGGTTCTGGGTAGCGGTGGGCGCGGTGGTAAGGAAGCCCGGGGTCAGGGCGCGACCCAGGCCCTGGACCAGGATGAAGCCTACGATGGCGGCGAGAAGAGCCAGGACAAAGGCGACGACGACGGTCAGGATGCCGGTGGCCACGCGGTCCTGGCGGCCGATCTTGGCGGCATGGGCGTCCAGGTCGATGCCCAGGTCGAGGGCACTGGCGGGTGCGGCGGGCGCGGTCGCAACGGGTGCAACCTGCGCGGTCTTCTCGCCGGCGTCCTTCTTTGCGGACGCGAAATCAGAAGCGCTATCCACGGTCCTTCGCCCCCTTCGAGCCAATGAGGTGGATGATCAGGATAAAGAGCAGGCTCATGCCCATGAGCAAAAGGCCCAGAGCCCAAAGCGCGTGGTACTGGACCGAGCCGGTGGTCGCATTGGCAAAGCCCGAGGTGAGGGCCGTCGTCAAGGTTGCGGCCGGAGAGAGCAGGCCCGCGGGCATGATCTTCTCGACGCCGCCGATGACCATCTGGACGGCCAGGGTCTCGCCAAAGGCTCGGGTCATGCCCAGGATGACGGCGGTCATAAGAGAGGGCAGGGCCGACTTCAGGACCACGTGGTAGACCGTCTGCCAGCGGGTGCAGCCCAGGGCATAGGAGCCCTCGCGGTACTGGTTGGGGACGGCGGCCAAAGCGTCGATCGAAAGCGTGGTCACCGTGGGCAAGATCATGACGGCCAACACGATGGCGCCCGAGAGGATGCCCGCGCCGGTGCCCGCGGCCTCGCCAAAGATCGCGCGCATGGCGGCGTTCACAACGGTGAGGCCGATCAGGCCATAGACGACCGACGGGATGCCCACCAGCAGCTCGACCAGCGGCTGGAAGACCTTGCGACCAAAGCCGGGGCGAACCTCCACAACAAAGATCGCGCTGCCCAGGGCGATGGGCAGGGTGAAGAGGGTCGAGAGGACCATGACGCCAAAGGAGGTGACGATGAGCGGCAGGGCGCCGTACTTGCCGTCGGAGGGGACCCAGCTGGTCCCGGTGAGAAAGTCGACGATGCTGATCTTGTCGACAAAGAACGCCGAGAGGCCCTGCTGGGCGACCATCACGATCAAGGTGACCACGATGACGGCGACCAGGGCGACGCAGGCGCCGGTGATGGTGAGGCCCACGTTCTCTAGGCGGCGTTTTGGCAACAGTGTTTTTGCCATTGGGCAAATGCCCCTTTCAACAGAGAAAGGGTGGAGGGCCAAAACGTAAGGTCTTGGCCTTCCACCATGCGGGAAGAGAGAGCTACTTGGTGGTGACGTTGCCCTTGGCGTCCTTGGTGACCTTCATGTCAGAGGCGGGGATGAAGCCCTCCTCCTCGACCAGGGAACCCTGGACCTCGTCGGACATCATGAAGTCGATGAAGGCCTGGGTGGCCTCGTCGGCATCGGCCGCGGTGTACATGTGCTCGTAGGCCCAGATGTTGAACGCGCCGCTGGCGACGTTTTGGGCCTTGGGCTCGACGCCGTCGACCTTCAGGGCCTTGAACTTGGTGTCGTCAAAGTAGGAGAAGGCCAGGTAAGAGATGGCGCCGTCGGTCGCCTGGATCTTCTCGACAACGGTGCCCGAGGAGTCCTCCTCGGCCACGGGGGCAAAGTCGTCGGGGGCCTTCTCGCCACCCAGGACGGCGGCCTCGAAGGTGGCGCGGGTGCCGGAGCCGGCCTTGCGCTCGATGACCTGGATCTTGCCGGCGGTGCCGCCCACCTCGGACCAATCGGTGATCTTGCCGGTGAAGATGCCCTTGAGCTGCTCGGTGGTGAGGTCGTCGACGTCAACCTTGGAGTTGACGATGGGGCCCATGCCCACGACGGCCACGGTGTAGTCGGTGAGCTTGGCGGCGTCGGCGGCGTCGAGCTTCTCCTCGGCAAAGACGTCGGAGCGGCCGATCTGGGCCTTGCCGTCCTTGACGTCAGAGAGGCCCTGGCCAGAGCCGCCGCCGGTGATGGCAACGGTCACGTCGGGGTAGGCGTCCTCGAACTTGGCGGCGGCGGACTCGACGAGCTTCTGGAACGAGGTCGCGCCAGAGCAGTTCACGGTGCCTGTGATCGAGGCGGCCTTCTCGGTGGAGTCGGAGGCGGAGCTGGAGGAACCACCGCAGCCAACGAGGCCGAGGCCGGCCACGGCGGCGGCAAAGCCGCAGGTCGCGGTGAGGAACTGACGACGGGAAACGCTAGAGAGCTCGGACATGGATCTCCTTCCAAAGGGTTGGGCGGGCGGCTTGTCGTGGGGCCGCTCGTCCGTGTCAGGAAGGATGCTAGGTTGTTTCCGGGGGCTTTCGGGCGTGCAAAGGGGATGGCTTACGGGGCGCTGACTACGGCTTACATTTGGCTTACTTGGGCTTACAATTCTCTGCGTTTAGGCCGTTTACCTGCGGGCTTACAATCGGAGGACGTAAGGGGTGGATTGTAAGGCGGCTTACATTTGGGCGCCGGGGCGGGCGGCGCGGGGCCGGGCCGAGGGTGGCTAGCGGGCCAGGGGCTGGGTCGCAAAGAGATTGTCGACGGCGGCGCGGTAGTCGTCGGCACGGCGGACCTTGCGCACCGCGCGGGCCGCTGCCTGCGGGTCCGCGAAGCGAGCCTTGGCGTAGAACCACCACTCTTTCATGCGAAAGACGGCGTTGCCGCCCATCTCGGCTTCATAGGCCTCAAAGAGGACGTCGTGAAAGCGGTGCAGCTCGGCGGCCGTGGCGGGAGCGCCGCCCATGATCTGGCGAGGCAGGGCTGGGTCCGCCACCACGCCACGGCCCAACATGACATGGCGAGTCGCGTGATAGGCCTCGACCAGGGCGTCGAAATCGGCCGGCGTCATGATGTCGCCGTTGTAGGCAACCGGGAAGGGGCAGGTTTCAAGGGCCTGGCCGTAGAGGGCCTGGCGCGGCACGCCGCGATAGAGGTCGGCCTGGACGCGCGGGTGAACAATAAGCTCTACCAGGGGAAACTCGCGATAGAGGGCTAGGATTTGGTCGAACTCGTCGTCCGACTCGACGCCCACACGAGTCTTGACCGAGACCGGCAGCGGCGAGCGCTCGCATATCTCGGCTAAAAAGGCTCGCAGCTCATCGGGGTGGCCCAGGAAGCCCGAGCCCTTGCCCTTAGAGGCCACCGTACCCGAGGGACAGCCCAGGTTGAGGTTCACCTCGCTAAACCCCAGGTCGCGCAGCAGCCCTGCGGCCCACAAAAACTCGTCGGCGCGCTTGGTGAGCACCTGCGGAATCACATTGAGCCCCTGGTTATAGGCCGCATCGACCTCTTTGCGATCGCGCTTGCCAAACGAGGCCGAGCCCACGCGCGGCGGCGTGAGGAACGGCGTGTAGTAGCGGTCCATCTTGCCAAAGCACTCGGCGTGGACCCGGCGAAACACATGCCCCGTCACGCCCTCCATCGGCGCCAACGACAAAATCACCGCTTCTCTCCCCTCTTCGCGCGCCCGCAACCCGCCCATTGTTCCACATCCCGCGCCAAATTCGTGCCCCGAACCATTCCCAAAATCAAAAACGCGACAAATGTGCCAACGAAATCGGGATGTCCAAGTAGCCAAGAAAACAGCAGGTCCCTGACCTGCTGTTTTCTTTTCACAAAGTGGGCCGATACTCGCTCTATTTGATTTCGTTGGCACACTTGTGACGTTTTTTCTCTAGGCAGTCGCCCGAGAGGGCGTTGAGGTCATCGAAGAGCTTCTGGGCGCGGGCCTCCTGGCGCGGCGTGAGCGCGGGGGCCTGGACGCCGCGCAGCATGGCCAGGGTCTCGGACACCCGCAGCAGCTTCGCGCGGTCGCCCAGGTGCGCGGCCGTCACTGGCAGCACCGTTATGCCGTCGCCCAAGAGAGCCGCCGTGCGCTCGGAGTCCGAGAGGAACGAGGACTCGTTGTCGTGGGCCATCTTGCTCTGGACCTCAAGGTCGACGCCCTCGTCCCAGTACAGGTCGCAGTAGCAGCGTCGGCGACCGGCGAGCGCCTGCGACCCGCCGCCCAGCAGGACCTCGTGGTTGTGCACCATGCCAACGTGGCCCAGCCCGCCGTAGGTCTTGGGCAGCGCGAGCAAAAGGCCGGCCTTCGACTCGAGGGGCGACGCAGCCCCGGGCACCACCAGCTCGGCCAACTTGAGCGCGCGGGCGCGCCCGCGCGGCGACTCGCTGAGCGCCGCCGTCGCCCGCAGCGAGTCGGCCGTGACCAACGGCTCGCGGCTCCACAGGTCGTGCAGCCTGCCGCCGATGACGCAGGGCGACCAACCGTCGCGCCCAGCCGCCAGCCAGCGGCCGCTCGCGCTCTGAAGACGCGACTCGAGCCAATCGGCGAAGGCCCGCGGCGCCCGCCAGGGCGAGTACGTCCCAAAGAGCTCCGAGGCGATCAGCAGGCACTGGTTGAGCGGCATCGTGGCCGCAAGCTGCAGCAAGGCGAACTCCGGCGTGACGACCGAGATCTCGTTGGTGATCGCCACCGTTGACCCCGGCGGCAGCGAGTGCGCGTAGAGATGCGGCGTGATGGCGCCACTATTGCTGCGCTCTTCACGGCTTTGCACCAGCACATCAATGGGAAACTCCAGGCACTGGCCAAGCAGCAAAGAGGCCTCGCGGATGTTGCACGCATGCTCCCCCGCCGCATTCCAACGGCCATTCTCGCGAAAATCCTTAACAAGCTGCGACTCGAGCGCCATGCGTTCGCGCACGCGGGCAAACTCCTCGACGCTGGAAAAGCCCAGGTTGCGGTACTCCTCCTCGGGCTCGGTTATGATGAGCGCGATCCAAGGGGGCATGCGCCAGAAGCGCAGAGCCGATATGCCGCAAATGATGGTGTTCATGGGCATTACATACCCAAGACAGCCACAGACAAGTCCCTCAAAATCAAAAACGAGACAAATGTGCCAACGAATCCGCCTCGGCTAAGTAGACAGGCATTTTACGAATAGGAAACCGCAGGTCAGAGGGTTGCACCTTTCGTGGCTACTCACTCAACCCCATTTCGTTGGCACATTTGTCGCGTTTTTCGTTTTCGGACCCCTATGTGCCCCCTCGCACCACCCCGCGCCACCCCACGCGCCCCTAATGTGAAGATTATTCGGTACCTTATAAATAATCGTTAGGTACCTTGAGATTTGCCGCGCAGGGGCATAACCTACCTAAGACAAAAAAGCGTGACCAGCCAGAAAGGAGGAGTTAAGGATTGAGAATCACCGATGAGAAGCTCGCGCAGATCCGCGCCACAGAAAGCGTTGACCAGCAGATCTTGAACCTGTTTGGCTACTTTGGCCACTACATGTTTGTCTACCGCGGCGGCCTGGGCGGTAAGCGCCACGTCCTCAAGATGCTCTACATAAAGGGCGGCAAGGTCTGCCAAAAAGACTTGCAAAACGATATCCACATCTCGCCGGCGTCGCTGTGCGAGGTCCTGGGCAAGCTCGAGCGCGAGGGCCTGGTCGAGCGCACCCGCTCGGCCACCGATAAGCGCCAGGTAGAAATCGACCTCACCGCCCGCGGCACAGAAATCGCCCGCGACATGCAAAACGAAGAGGCCGACTTCTGCGACCACGCCCTCGAGTTCATGACCGACGGCGAGAAGCGCGAGCTTCTGACCACATTGGACAACATCTTTAACCACTGGAGAGAAAAAGAGATTTTGGACAAGGAGGACTGTTCGTGCAGCAAGAACTAACCAAGTCTGCCGAGAAGATCGACTACGGCGCCATCATGCGACGCCTCTCCCACTCTGCCCGCGAGTACAGCAAGTACACCGTCGCCACCCCGCTGCTGGTGCTGGGCGAGGTCGCCTGCGAGATGACAATCCCCTTCGTCACCGCCGACCTCATCGACACCATCAAGCTGGGCGCCACCGTCTCGCAGATCCTGCCCACCGCAGGCATTCTGGTCCTGCTCGCGCTGGTCTCGCTGGCCTTTGGCGCCGCAGCCGGCGTCACCTGCAGCTACGCTAGCTGCGGCTTTGCCAAGAACCTGCGCCGCGACCTGTTCTATAAGATCCAGACGTTCTCGTTCGAGAACATCGACACGTTCTCCAGCTCTTCGCTGGTGACGCGCCTCACCACCGACATCACCAACGTCCAGCAGGCGTTCATGATGCTCATCCGCATCGCCGTGCGCGCCCCGTTGGTGCTGATCTTCGCCTTCACGATGGCCTTCATCATGGGCGGCTCGGTTGCCCTGGTCTACCTGGTCATCATCCCCATCCTGGGCTTTGGCCTGTTCTACATCATCCACCTGGTGCGCCCGATCTTCACCCGCGTCTTCCACAAGTACGACGCCCTCAACGAGTCGGTCGAGGAAAACGTCAGCGGCATGCGCGTGGTCAAGAGCTTCGTGCGCCAGGACTACGAAAAGGAGAAGTTCGCCACCGCGGCCCGCGACGTCTGCGCCGACTTCACCCGCGCCGAGAAGCTCCTTGCCCTCAACAACCCCATGATGAACATCTGCGTGAACGGCGCCTTTGTCGCCATCATCTACATTGGCTCGAAGGTGATCATCACCAGCCAGGGCGCCGCGTTTGACGTGGGCCAGATGTCCTCGATCTTCACCTACGGCTTCCAGATTCTGATGAGCCTCATGCAGCTCTCCATGATCTTTGTCATGGTCACCATGGCAGACGAGTCTGCCCACCGTATCGACGAGGTTCTGACGGCCACCCCCACGATCTCCAACCCGGCCCAGCCCGTGACCGAGGTCAAGGACGGCTCAATCGACTTCGACCACGTGAGCTTCAAGTACTCCAAGAAGGCCAAGCGCCAGGCCCTGTCTGACATCGACCTACACATCAAGAGCGGCGAGACGATCGGCATCATGGGCGGCACGGGTTCTGCCAAGTCCACGCTGGTCAACCTTGTCGCGCGCCTCTACGACGCCACCGAGGGCACCGTGCGCGTGGGCGGCGTCGACGTGCGCGACTACGACATCGACACCCTGCGCCACCAGGTGGCCATGGTCTTGCAGAAGAACATCCTGTTCTCGGGCACCATCGCGCAGAACCTGCGCTGGGGCGACGAGAACGCCACCGACGAAGAGGTTCGCGAGGCGGCCCACCTGGCCTGCGCCGACGAGTTTGTCGACGGCTTCCCCAAGGGCTACGACACCTGGATCGAGCAGGGCGGCACCAACGTCTCGGGCGGCCAGAAGCAGCGCCTGTGCATCGCCCGTGCCCTTTTGCGCAGGCCCAAGGTCTTGATCTTGGACGACTCGACCTCGGCCGTTGACACCAAGACCGACGCCAAGATCCGCGCCGGCCTGGCCAGCTACCTGCCCAACACCACCAAGATCATCATCGCCCAGCGCGTCTCGAGCGTGCAGGACGCCGACCGCATCATCGTGATGGAGGGCGGCCGCATCAGCGCCATTGGCACCCACGACGAGCTGCTTGAAAGCTCCGAGATTTACCGCGAGACCTTTACCTCGCAGAACAAGATGGCCGAGGAGGCCGCCGCGCCCGAGGCCAACGAGCCGCAGGCCACCGCCCCAGTCACCACCCCGCAGGAAGGAGGCGAGGCGCATGAGTAAGGCAACCACCGCCGAGCGCGCGAAGAACCGTCAGCCCGGTACCCTGGGTCGTCTCATCAAGACGCTCTTCTCGTTCTATCCCGTGCTTTTGCCCGCCGTCACCGTGGGCATCATCGCGTGCGCCCTCATCAACTCGATCGGCACGATCTTCCTGCAGAACGCCCTGCAGGTGATCAGCGACTCATGGCAGTCCGGCGACTGGTCGGCCGCGCAGCCCAAGATCTTCCAGCTGGCCCTGACGCTGGGCATCATCGACGGCATCGGCGTTTTGTGCTCGCTGTTCTGGAACCGCAGCATGGCCGTCATCACGCAGGGCTCGCTCGAGAAGCTGCGCGAGAAGATGTTCAACCGCATGCAGGACCTGCCCATTCGCTACTTTGACACCAACCAGCACGGCGACATCATGAGCCACTACACCAACGACATCGACACGCTGCGTCAGATGATCAGCCAGTCGCTGCCCAACCTGCTCATGACCGTCATCGTTCTTGTCGCCGTCTTTTGCATCATGCTGTACTACTCGGTGTGGATGTGCCTGGTCATCATTGTGGGCGTGACCTGCATGACCCTTCTCACCAAGCTGCTGGGCACCAACTCGGCGCGCTTCTTCATCGCGCAGCAGACCGAGCTGGGTGTGGTCGAGGGCCACGTCGAGGAGGTCATGGGCGGCCAGAAGGTCGTCAAGGCCTTCTGCCACGAGCGCGCCGCCGAGGCAGACTTTGACGAGAAGAACCAGAAGCTCTTCGAGGTCTCCCAGAAGGCCAACATGTACGCCAACATCTTGATGCCGATCCTCATGAACCTGGGCAACCTCATCTACGTCATGGTGGCCCTGGCCGGCGGCATCTTCCTGGCGCTGGGCACGCCCAACCTGTCCTTCTCGGGCCTGTCTTTGTCCATCGCCGTGGTGGTTCCCTTCCTTAACATGACCAAGCAGTTCTGCGGCCAGATCGGCCAGATCTCGCAGCAGATCAACGCCGTCGTCATGGGCCTGGCCGGCGCCGAGCGCATCTTTGAGCTCATCGACCAGGAGCCCGAGGTCGACGAGGGCTACGTCACCTTGGTCAACACCAAGTACGACGAGGCCGGCCACCTGGTGGAGTGCAACGAGCGCACCACCGACTGGGCCTGGAAGCACCCCCACCAGGACGGCACCGTCACCTACACCCCGCTGGCGGGCGACGTACGCATGGTGGACGTGGACTTTGGCTACACCCCCGAGCACACCGTCTTGCACGACGTCTCGGTCTACGCCAAGCCCGGCCAGAAGGTCGCCTTCGTGGGCGCGACGGGCGCCGGCAAGACCACGATCACCAACCTGATCAACCGCTTCTACGACATCGCCGACGGCAAGATCCGCTACGACGG
>CAVGOA010000026.1:0-29340 GCA_963630635.1 Paludibacteraceae bacterium | reverse complement strand
ACCGGCGAGATCACCTTTAGGTAGGCCTGCCTCCCCCATCTCACAACCAGCTTGCATCACCGGCGCCCCTTCGGGCGCCTTTTTCATGGCGCTCGCCCCTTGTTACTTGGCCGGCTGCAATCAAACTTCGACTTTACGGCAGATTGGTTGCCCCAAGCGAGTCTTCCGCCACCCTGTTGCAACTTATAATCGCAAAACCGCAGGAACCCCTAAATCAATTCCTCCGATGCCATTCATATCTCTAGCCGTTTTGCCGCAATGTCGAAATTTAGTTGCAAACCCCCTCCTGCACATTCCCTCCTGCATACCCCTGAAATCAAACGTCTATGGCATGCGTACACCCCGCTGCCGAATTCTCCTCGACCTCAATAGGATGTTGGCCCATACTTCGCCTTCACAAAACAACGGGAAGGAGCGGCTGTGGGGGATGGATATGTTCTACTGGCCGGAAAGAGTCTCGACAGGGCTATGGGCGCCATCCGTTCCGGCTCGCTTTATGCCCGCCGATGCGATTTAAGCTCTCTTTATCCTACGGAATGCATCAGCAGCCTCGCCGAACTGCGCAGATTCAACTTCGGTCCCATCTCGCACCTCTTCGAAATCACGCCAAAGGACCCGTTGGAAATTGCGGTCACCTCGCCCGAGCTTAGGGGCCGTCCCTGCGAGTTTGAGTTCTCACTATTCCCGCAGGAGTTCCCAGCGGGGACGCTCATGCAGCTCCCCGGCAATATTCTCGTTCCATCCTTTGAGCAGTATTTCATTCAGAAGGCACGTTCACTCGACTTTGAGGCGCTTGTCCTGTTGGGCATGGAGCTCTGTGGCAGGTATGCCCATCGAACTCCTGGCGCAGGATCGACAACCTGCGAATACCTCATCGAGCCTGCGACGGCCGTTGGTTCATTGCGCGACCACATTAATAAGGCGAGCGGAATGATGGGATCCAAGTCTGCCCGCGTCGCTGCGCAATGGGTTATAGACAATGCGTACTCGCCTCGCGAGTCTGTTATCGCGCTCGAGCAATACCTGCAGCCGCGTCGCGGCGGCCGAGGCTATCCAATACCCGTTCTCAACATCGAGGTTAACGTTGCACCCTCCCTTCGCCACCTGACGGCGCGCGATGTTTTCATGCCGGACATTTATTGGGAGGGCGCGCTCGACGTCGAGTACGACAGTGGATATCACAACGATCGCAACCAGATTGAGAAAGATAAGGCTCGAGTGGCCGACATACAAGCCGTCGGAATACCGGTGATATCTGCAACTAGGTTATCGCTCTCTACGTGCGACCGTGCAGAGCTGCTCGGGCGTCAGATTGGAGCCAAATTAGCCGAAATGCTCGGCACCCCAATGCGACGCCACTTGAAACGCCTCGATTCAAGCATTCGCCAATCAGAGAGGGCGCAGCTTCACACTCGGCTGATGCGTCTCATAGGCACGCCATTGGCTAGAGTCCACGGTGACTATGGCTTCGATGAACGACTCGACAGCGCCGATTTGCAATCAAACTTCGAGTTTGCGGCAGATTCATGGTCTTATGACGAGTAGCGAACCCGCAACCGCATTCTGCGTTCACAAAACCGCAGATAAAATGTCTGGATAGTCATTTGACGCCTCTTTCAAATAGTTCACTCTGCAGCAAGGTCGAAACTTTGTTGCATAGCATTGCCTAGATCTCTCCTTTCTTGTAGTTGACATGTGAATGTTTGCTCATATAATCAAAGCATCAGATGTGAGAGGAGACAACGATGGCCAACGAGTCGCAGGGGCCCATCCCGGTGGGCAAGGCGCCCGAGGAGCTGCCCGATGAGGAGCTGCTCTACGACCTGGCCGACCTCTTCAAGGTTTTTAGCGATACCACGCGCATCAAGATCTTGTTCGCCCTCATGGGCCGCGAGCTGTGCGTGGCAGACATCGCCGAGGAAACCGGCAGCACGCAGTCGGCAGTCTCGCACCAGCTGCGCACCTTAAAGCAGGCGCACCTGGTTAAGTTCGAGCGCGACGGCAGAAACGTTGTCTACTCCCTGGCCGATGACCACGTCTACACCATGCTCAACCAGGGCATGAGCCACATCTGCGAGTAACCACGTTCATAAACACCTTTGGAAGGAAGGGTTTTAGCCATGAAGAAGCAATTCAAACTCGACGAGATCGACTGCGCCAACTGCGCCCGCGAGCTGCAAGACGAGCTGTCCCAGCTGGACGGCGTCCTTTCTGTCTCGGTTAACTTCATGACGCAGAAGCTCACCCTCGAGGCCGCAGACGACGAGTTCGACGAGGTTCTGGACCGCGTGGTCGAGTTCACCGCAGAGGCCGAGCCCGACTGCGAGATCATTCGCTAACAATCGCCTACCCGCCCGCCGCGTAACCGGCGGGCTTTTCTCGACACCATATATGAGCGCCTGCTCATACGTTCAATTTAAGGAGAGGACATGGCAGCCGCCAAAAAGTCGGACCCCAAGAAGAAAAAGAAGCGCCGCAAGAAAGAGTCGCTCGAGCACAAGTTCCATCGCATTCTGCTGGCACTGGTTATCTTTGCCGTGGTCTTTGCCGCAAACGAGCTGGGCGCCCTGACGGCCCTTTTTGGCGAGGAGCTCGACATCTATGCGAGCTTTGTCCTGTTCCTGGTGCCCTTTGTCATTGCCGGGCACGACGTGTTAGAGAAGGCTTGGAGCAACATCCGTCGTGGCCAGGCCTTTGACGAGAGCTTCCTTATGGCGGTGGCAACCATCGGCGCCTTTGCCATGATCGCCTTCCCCGACACCGAGCCCCACATGGCCGAGGGCGCGGCCGTCATGCTCTTCTACCAGGTGGGCGAGCTCTTCCAGGCCTACGCCGTGGGCAAAAGCCGCAAGTCCATCGCCTCGATGATGGACATCGCACCCGACTACGCCAACATCGAGGGCGCCGACGGCAACCTGACCCAGGTGAGCCCCGACGACGTGGCTGTAGGCAGCGTGATCGTCGTGAAGCCCGGCGAGCGCGTGCCCATCGACGGCGTCATCGTTGAGGGCACAACGCAGCTGGACACCGCCGCCTTGACCGGCGAGTCCATGCCGCGCAGCGCTGCTGCCGGTGATGACGTGATCTCGGGCTGCATCAACATGAGCGGCCTCATCAAGGTACGCACGACCAAGCCCTTTGGCGAGTCCACGGTAAGCCGCATCCTCGAGCTTGTCGAAAACGCCAGCGAGAAGAAGGCCAAGACCGAGAACTTCATCACGCGCTTCGCCCGCGTCTACACCCCGGCAGTCACCCTCTCGGCTGCGGCGCTGGCCGTCGTGGGCGGCCTGGTCACCGGAGCCTGGCCCACCTGGATCCTGCGCGGCTTGACGTTCCTGGTTGTCTCGTGCCCGTGCGCTCTGGTGATCAGCGTGCCGCTGTCGTTCTTTGGCGGCATCGGCGGGGCCTCCAAGCTGGGCGTCCTTGTCAAAGGCTCCAACTACCTCGAGGCCCTCTCCGAGGTGGACACCGTGGTCTTCGACAAGACGGGCACCCTCACCAACGGGACCTTCTCGGTGGTTGCCGCGCACGCGGCACAGGGTTTTGACGAGAAGGGCCTGCTCGAAGTCGCGGCTGCGGCCGAGTCCTTCTCGGATCACCCCATCGCCGCCTCGGTGCGCGAGGCCTTTACCGGCTGCGGCGGCCACGTGGACGCCGCCCGCGTGACGGCCGCCGCCGAGGAAGCCGGCCACGGGGTCGTGGCCACGGTCGACAACCGCGAGGTCCTGGTTGGCAACGCCAAGCTCATGGCCGCGCACGACATCGACTCCGCGGCCTGCGACGTGGTAGGCACCATCCTTCACGTGGCCGTGGACGGCACCTACGCCGGGCACATCGTAATCGCCGATACCATAAAGCCTGACGCCGAGAAAACCATCGCCGACCTGCACCGCATTGGCGTGAGCCGTTGCGTCATGCTCACCGGCGACCGCGAAGAGGTGGCCGCCGACGTGGCCGCGCGCCTAGGCCTCGACGAGTACCACGCCCAGCTTCTGCCAGCCGATAAGGTCTCCCGCGTCGAGGCCCTTCTCGCCGGACGCGACGAGAAGCACAAGCTGGCCTTTGTTGGCGACGGCATCAACGACGCGCCGGTGCTCACCCGCGCCGACGTGGGCATCGCCATGGGCGCCATGGGCTCGGACGCCGCGATCGAAGCCGCCGACGTCGTGCTGATGGACGACAAGCCCTCCAACATCGCCCGCGCCATTCAACTGGCCCGCCGCACCATGGGCATCGTGTGGCAAAACATCGTGTTTGCCCTGGCAGTCAAGCTGTTGATCTTGGCCCTGGCAGCCCTGGGCATCGCCAATATGTGGCTAGCCGTCTTTGGCGACGTGGGCGTGGCGATCATCGCGATTCTCAACGCCATGAGGGCGATGGACGTCAAGTAGGGCGCCGATAAGGGCGCCACAAAATACGGGCCGCAGCACACAGCCGCGGCCCGCCCAGGTACAACGTTGTACCCTACAGCCGGCGAGACGCTTATCTCGTCGGCTGCTTGTATACCTTGAGGGACAGCCATGCGCATGCCCCCACGTACAGCATGTCAAGAAGCCCCTGAACGCTCACAGCATCAAGCGACTCGTGCAGGACAATGCCCGCTGCCAGCCCCACCACGTCGACCCAAAACGCGACCGCGTTGATCACTAAGAACGGCAAGATCTTGTTGGGCCGGTTGGACCCGTAGATGCCCAGCGCGCCGGCCCCCAGGTCAATGGCCGCAGAAATACCGTTGGACACCATGAAGGAGCCAATGTTTCCCTGGTCAAGACCCAAGTTGCCGACCGAAATCCCGCTATTCTCGGCAAGGTAATATGCGATCGCGACACCAAAGACCCAAAGGCCCAGCAGCACACCCTTCATCACAATGACCTCGCTCAGCAGGTGCAACGTGCGCTGGCGGCCGGTACGCATGAAGACCTCGCCGGTGACGCCGGCCTCGTGCTCGGCCGCAACCTTGTCGGCCAGAGTCGAGCAAATTAGCACGTAGGTCACCGTGCTGGCAAGAACAATGGGGTTGAACAGGATAAACATGCCCATCCCCCAGCCCCACACGATGGCAATCAGGGTAACTAGCCCCACGGCGTAGCAAAGGCCGCGGTAAGGCCCGACGCGCGACGAGTCGTCGGCCGCCTTAAGGCCCAGCCAAGCAGTGAACAACAGCAGCGCCGCGCCCGCCAGGATGATGCCGCCGTAGGTAAAGACGGTCCACATGGACTCGTCGGCCAGTCCCAGCTGGTCGCGGTTCCAAAACACCAGGACCGAGCCAAGCACCACCACGGCGCCCAAAAGCGCCATGACGACCGAGACAATGCGCAACGTGACCTGCGCGGGCGTGCGAGGAATGGACGGTTTAACGTCGCTCATGCGATGACTCCGATTTCAAACGTTCAAACGTTCAGTAACCTGGAGTCTACCCTATTCCCCAAAGGCTTCCAGCTCAAACGCGTTCTTCTCGGCGAGAAAACCGGCTTGGGACAGGGAGGCCTCGATCTCGTCCAAGACCTCCTGGGACTCGGCCGTCACGTGGTGAAAGTGGTAGCCGCTGGTGATCAACATGAGGGGGCTCGACTTGCCCGACTCGATCTGATCCATGTAAGCGCGCACGTCGCGGCGGCTGGCAATGCCCAGCTCGCAGGAAAGGCGGCCGTAGACGCGGTGGTTGACCAGGACGTCTCGCACGTGTCCGCCCAGGTCAACAATAAGATTGAGCTCCTCGGGCGTCTGCTCGACGGTGTGGTAGCACTTAAAGAGGCGGCTGGGGCGGGTGGCCTCGCGCTGCAGCACGTAGCCGCGGTTGGTCGAGTTGATCGGCCAGCCCTGGCCGCGAAGCAGCGCGATGTCCTGGACCACGACTTGCCGAGAAACCCCCGCCGCCTGAGCCAGCGCGGTGCCCGACGTGGGTTTCTCGGCAGAACTGAGAAGCCCCAGGATGGCCTCGCGGCGCTTATCGCCGGCGGCGCTCACTCGAAGACCTCGAGGTGCTTGAGCGAGAGGTCCAGAATGCCGGCCGAGTGCGTGAGGGCGCCGCAGCTCACGATGTCGACGCCCAGGTCGGCCAGGGCGGCGGCGTTTTGGGCGGTCACGTTGCCGCTGGCCTCAACGGTGGCGCGGCCGTCGATGATCGCGATGGCGGCGGCCATGGTGTCGTGGTCCATGTTGTCGAGCATGATGATATCGGCCCCGGCGGCCACGGCCTCGCGCACCATGTCAAGGGTCTCGCACTCGACCTCGACCTTGGCCGTGAAGGGGGAAGTCGTGCGGGCCGCAGTGATCGCCGCCGCCACGCCGCCCGCGGCGTCGATGTGGTTGTCCTTAAGCATCACAGCGTCCGAGAGGCCCGCGCGGTGCAGGCCGCCACCGCCCAGGCGCACGGCCTCGCGCTCAAAGATGCGCAGGCCAGGGGTGGTCTTGCGGGTGCAGACCAGGCGGGTCTTGGTGCCCTCGAAGAGGCGCGCGATGCGGCGCGTATAGGTGGCGACGCCGCTCATGCGCTGCAGGAAGTTCAGGGCCACGCGCTCGCCCTCAAGCAGCACGCGCACGTCTCCCTCGACGGTTGCCACAAGCTGGCCGCAGCTAACCTCGTCACCGTCTTTGACCAGGGCGTTCACCTGGGTCTTCTCGTCTATAAGGGCAAACGTGCGGACAAAGACGCCAAGGCCCGCGATCACACCGTCTTGCTTGGCGATCAGGCTCACGCGACCGCGGCGGGCAGCGGGCATGACGGCCATGGTGCTCAGGTCGCCGTAGGGCATGTCCTCTTCAAGGGCCGCGCGGATCGCGGCGTCCATCTTTGCTTGGAGCATCGGGTCAGCCATGGCTTGGTCCCTTCCTTGTCCCTATAGGTCGGCGCCGCAAAGCAGCGCCACATCGGTCACGTCGCGCGAGCCTGCCACAAAGCGGCTACGGGCCTGGGCCGCCGCGGCAAGATGGGCCGCAGAGTCGGCCGCAAAGCGGTCGCGCATGATCTTGTCGGCCGCGCGTTGGGCAAAGACCAGGCCCTCAAGCAGGCTGTTCGATGCCAGGCGGTTGCGGCCGTGCACCCCGTTGCAGCTTGTCTCACCAGCGGCAAAGAGATGCGGCAGCGTGGTCTGCGAGTCGCTGTCCACGTGGATGCCGCCCATGAAGTAGTGCTGGGCGGGCACGACGGGGATGGGCTCGCGATAGATATCGTAACCCTCTTGGCGGCACTGCTCGCAGATGTGGGTGAAGTGGTTGTCCAACTCGCGGCGGTCCACGTTCTCGAAGCTCAGCCACACGTGGTCGCTGCCATCGGCTGCCATCTGGCGCAAGATGTTGGCCGAGACCACATCGCGCGGTTGCAGCTCATCGCAAAAGCGCTGACCGGCGGCGTTGAGAAGAATCGCGCCCTCGCCGCGAGCCGACTCGCTGATCAAGAAGCTGCGACCGGGCTTGTTGGTCCACAGCGTGGTGGGGTGGATCTGCACGTAGTCCATGTGCTCGAGAAGCACGCCGTGCTCGGCGGCCACGCGGCAGCCGTCGCCGGTAAGGCAGGGGTAGTTGGTCGAGTGCTTGTACAGGCCGCCCACACCGCCGGTGGCAAGCACCGTGGCCTCGGCATTTATCTGCAGCCGTGCGCCCGCGGCGTCCTCGGCCACGATGCCGCGGCACACGCGGGTACCGGCCGCGTCGAATCCTTCGAGAAGATCGGTCATGCAGGTGTTTTCCAGGACGCGGGCGTTGGGCAGCTCGCGCACGCAGGCCAGCAGGTGGGTCGTGATCTCCTCGCCGGTGATGTCCTCGTGGTAGACGATGCGCGGGCGCGAGTGGGCGCCCTCGCGGGTGTAGTCCAGCTCGCCCGTGGCCGTGCGGGCAAAGCGAACACCTCGTTTGACCAGGTCGTCGATGATGGGACGGCTTGCGCGAACCATCATGTCGACAGACTCAAGGCGGTTCTCGTAGTGGCCGGCGCGAAGGGTGTCCTCGAAGAAGGACTCGTAGTCGCTCTCGTCGTGGAGCACACAAATGCCGCCCTGGGCAAGCATCGAGTCGCACTCGTCCACGGTCGTCTTGGCGAGAAGAACCACGTTCAAGGCCTGCGGCAGGTTAAGGGCGCAGTAGAGGCCCGCCACGCCGCAGCCAACGATCACGACGTCGGCGTCTATCGTTTTCACAGCCATGGGCGCGGCCTCCTATTTGGCGTACTCGAGCATGAGGTCAAGCGCGCGGGTCGAGCCGGCGATGACGTCTTGCGAGGGCAGCCCTACCTCGCCCGAGCGGTCGCGCAGGCACGCGAGGACCTTCTCGGCTGTGACGCGGGCCATGTTGGGGCAGATTGGCAGGGTCTCGGGGAACCAGAAGCGCTTGCCGGTGCCGGCGGTCTGGTGCTCAAGCTCGTGGACCACTCCATGGACCGTAGCGATGATGAAGTCGGTCGCGTCGCTGGTACGGGCTGCGTCGATGATCTGCGAGGTGGAGCCCACAAAGTCGGCCTCTTTCAAGACCCAGTCGCCGCACTCGGGGTGCGCCAGGACCTGGGCTGCGGGATGGGCCGCACGGGCGGCCTTGACCTCTGCCAGTTCGATGGCCTCGTGGGTGGGGCAAAAGCCGTCGTTTAGGATGACGTTCTTCTCGGGTACCTGGAGCTTCACGTAGTGGCCGAGGTTCATATCGGGGATGAACAAGACGTTGTGCTGAGGTAGGGTGCGCACGATCTTGACGGCGTTGGACGAGGTAACGCACACGTCTGACCAGGCCTTCATTTGAGCCGTCGAGTTGACGTAGCAGGCAACGGCCAGGTCGTCGCCATACTCTTGGCGGGCGCGGTCGATGGTTGCCTTCTGGACCATGTGGGCCATGGGGCAGTCGGCCGAGGGCTCGGGCATAAGGACGGTCTTGCTTGGGGACAGCAGCTTGGCCGATTCGGCCATGAAGTGGACGCCACAGAAGACGAGCGTCTTGCAGTCCAAGGTCGCGGCCTTCTTAGAGAGGAAGAACGAGTCGCCAATGTAATCGGCCAGGTCCTGGGCCTCCGGCGTCACGTAGTAGTGCGCCAAGATCACCGCGTCTTGTTCCCGTTTAAGGCGCTCGACCTCTGCGCGCATCTCGTCTGTCACCATGAATTAGCCCCTCCCGCCGCGGCCGGCCCCCGCCGACCCTGTTTTTCAAACAGTTGACAGTATGGCACGTGACTTTACAGGTGACAAGACAGTGACAACAACGCCTATTTAGGCTCACCGAATCACCACCCGGAGTTTTTGCACGACCCGATTGGGTTTTCACGACTTGTCAATCACAGAATCCTGGGCAAACGCGGCTTCAAAGGCCTTAGCTACTCGCAAAAATCCAATCGGGTCGTGCAAAAACTCCGGTTTTCTTAACGCACGGCGAATCAGGTCGGCCGCAGGCCAAAACGTCGAGTGTATATGCTCTGCACCGTGTTAGCGTCTATCCATGGATACCTGCATCTGCGACATATCTGCCCTCAAGTTCTGGCGAACCCCTCCCGTCGTGCGCCTTCTGGTCGCAGGACCTGCGGATAGCCCCTTGTTGCGCAGGTGCGTCACAGAAGACGAACTCATATCCTTTCGCACCGGTCTTTACTCTTCTCTGCCTTTCTGCGGCTGCTTTGCAGACGGCCCCAGGTGGCATCGCTATTGCGGGCAGGCCAGGACCTTACGCGAGCAGTTCATGGTCTTGGCCCCAAGTCTCGATGCACCAGTAGACATCCTTGCATTCGACAGCTCAAAACGAAGGACCTCTAAACTGTTGAGGCCGCGCCTTTGGTCAGGCGAAGTTCCGCATGGATCAATCCAGGAGCTGACCGACGAACTGACGGTCAGCTCACCCGAGTTTGCCTTGCAACAATTCGCCGCGCGGGCCTCTTGGGCCCGTACCTTCATGATCGCCAGTGAACTTTGCGGCTCGTTCGCGATATATGAGCCACCGGCCCCGATCAAGTCGTTTATGCAAGGGCTTATCGACCGTCAGAGGCTGCCATCTTGCGGCGGTTGGGAACCCTGCCTTTCAAACGGCCAGCTCACCAACCTGTGGACGCGTGCCCCGCTCACAACACCCGAAGACATCCTCGCCTTCGCGCAAAACTGCGAGTCACTGCGCGGCAAGGCCAAGCTGTGCAAAGTCGCCAAGCTCGTGAAGCCCAATGCCGCCTCGCCGCTTGAGGTGCAGGCCGGCATGCTCCTTGGCCTTCCCCGCAGGCTTGGCGGCGAGGGATACTCCGGCTTCGAACACAACACCAAGGTTGTGCTCGACAAGGACGCCCGGGCACTTGCCCAGCGAGGCCACTGCTACTGCGACCTGTTTTGGGAAGACGCGGGTTTAGACATAGAGTGCCAAGGCGCGATGGTCCATAACTCATGGGACTCTTTTGTGTCCGACTTCGACCGGGCAACGGCTCTGGGTCAAATGGGCATCCGAGTCATGCTTGCGACCAGCACCTCGCTTTTCGACACATACAGGTGGGATGCTTTCGCCGATGCCGTCGCGATTGCCCTGGGAAAGCCCCGAAGGCCCAAAACCAGCAAAGAAATCAAGGCCGAATACGACCTGCGCCAGGAACTCGAGACCGATTGGGGCCAGCTTTTGACGCTTAAGGACTCCCACAAAAAGCAATCTTGAGTTTTTGCACGACCCGTTTGGGTTTTGCTGAGTATCCCCTCTTTGAATCCTGGGCTTTTGCTGCCAAATAGCACCTTGCTACTTCGCTTATCGCATTTTGGTCGTGCAAAAGTTCCAAGTTTGCAATCCGACCCCCAAGTGTGGGGGCTTTGTGGGGCATAGAGCGTCGCGAAGTCGGCCGCCGCTCGACAGGAAATAATCTTACAGTCTAAGTAGTTTCTAGTGTAAGGAGGTTTCAGTGGAAACTAACCAACCGCCGTGCAGCGAAGAGCAGGTCGCGCTGGCACACGAGCTCTTTAGCCAGCTCTTTCACTTTAGTCACAGCGTGAAGCCGGACATGCGAAACGCCACGCGCGGCGAGATGGCCGTCGTCTTGGTCCTCAACATGGCCGACGAAGCCGGCGAGCCGGCCCTCACGCCCAGCGACATCGCCGAGCGCTCGCACCTGACCTCGGCGCGCATCGCCAACGTCCTGCGCTCACTTGAGGAGAAGGGCTGGATCAGCCGCGAGCACGCCAGTGACGACCGCCGCCGCGTGACCGTCACCCTCACCCCGGCCGGCAACGCCGAGCGCGCCCGCCGCCGCGCCGAGTTCGAGCAACGCGCCGCAGCCTTCCTCATGCGCCTGGGCGAGCAGGACACCCGCGACGCCATCCGCATCCTCAAGCACTGCAACCAGATAGTGGACGAAGACAAAAAGGAGGCCCGTGCCCGATGAAGATCCTCAAGCTCTTTAAGAACCACATCCTGGCGCTCATCGCGGCCGTCGCGCTCATCATCGTGAGCTGCAACGCCGACCTCACCCTGCCCACCTACATGTCCGAGATCGTCGACGTGGGCATCCAACAGGGCGGCATCGAGTCGGCCGTGCCCAACACTGTGCGGCGAGTTACCCTCGACAACCTCGAACTCTTCATGACCCAAGACGACGTCACCCTGGTCGAGGCCGCCTACTCCGCCCCCGACGCCAACGGCATCTGCACCTTCCAAGGCGCCGACGCAGACCTCGCCGAAGACAGCGCCCTGTCCAACGCCTTGGCCCTCCCCGAGACCGTCGCCCTCTCCCTCCAGCAAGGCATTGACGCCTCGACCATAAACGACCAGGCCACCGGCACCGTCTACCTCGACGACATCACGACCCTGGTCGACGCAGGCCTTATCGAGAAGGACGCCCTGGTAGAGGGCGCCAACCAAATGGCCGACGCCATGGGCGACATGAGCGGCTCGATCGTCCAGCAGCGCGCCGTCACCTTTGTCTCGCAGGAGTACGAGTCCCAGGGGATCTCGCTCGAGGACGTTCAGAACGACTACCTCACCTCGATGTCCGTGAAGATGTTCGGCCTGTGCCTGGTGAGTCTCGTGGCCACCGTCCTCACCGGCGCTGTTGCCTCGCACACCGCGGCCACCATCGCCCGCGATCTGCGCAAACAGACCTTTGAGAAGGTCATGTCCTTCTCCCCCGCCGAGGTCGGCAAGTTTAGCCAGGCCTCCCTCATCACCCGCTGCACCAACGACATCCAGCAGATCCAGATGGCCTCGACCCTCTTCATCCGCATGGTTCTCATGGCCCCCATCATGGGCATAATCGCCGTGATGCGCGTGCTTGCCACCCACACCGGCCTTGAGTGGACCATCGGCGTCGCGGTCATCGCCGTCTGCGCCGTCGTGGGCGTGCTGATGGGCCTCACCCTCCCCAAGTTCAAGAGCATGCAGCGCTTCGTCGACCGCGTGAACCTGGTCGCCCGCGAGATGCTCGACGGCGTCATGCCCATCCGCGCCTTTGGCCAGCAGGACCACGAGCTCGATCGCTTTGACTCCGCCAGCCGCGACCTCATGAACACCCAGCTCTTCACCAACCGAGCGATGAGCTTCATGATGCCCCTCATGATGCTGATCATGAACTGCGTGACCGTCCTCATCGTGTGGTTTGGCGCGCAAGGCGTCAACGACGGCGTCATGCAGGTGGGCCACATGATGGCCTTCATGTCCTACACCATGCAGATCGTCATGGCCTTCATGATCTTGACCATGGTCTCGGTCATGCTCCCGCGCGCCGAGATCTCGGTCGAGCGCATCGAAGAGGTCCTGGCCACCGAGCCCTCCATCAAGGACCCGGCATCTCCCAAGACCCTCCCGGCAGACGGCGAGAAGGGCACCCTGTCCTTCAACGATGTCTCCTTCCGCTACCCCGACGGCGAGGAAAACGTGGTCAGCCACGTCAACTTCACCGTTCACGCCGGCCAGATGCTGGGCATCATAGGCTCGACCGGCTGCGGCAAGTCGAGCGTCGTCCAGCTCATCCCGCGCCTCTACGACGTCACCGAGGGCCAGGTGACCTTGGACGGCGTCGATGTGCGCGACCTGTCGCTCGCCGACCTGCGCCGCCGCGTGGGTTACGTCCCCCAACAGGGCATGCTCTTCTCGGGCACCGTTGAGTCAAACCTCAAGTTCGCCGGCGCCGACGTCGTGAGCGACGACGACATGCGCGAGGCGGCCAGGATCGCCCAGGCCAGCGACTTCATCGCCGAGCGTGAGGGCGGCTTCGACTCCGCGATCTCGCAAGGCGGCGCAAACGTTTCGGGCGGCCAGCGCCAGCGCCTGGCCATTGCCCGTGCCTTAGCAAAGAAACCCGAGGTCATGGTATTCGATGACTCGTTTAGCGCGCTTGACTACAAGACCGACGCCCGCCTGCGAGACGAGCTTTCCCGCACGCAGCACAACGCCGCGCTGGTAGTCGTGGGCCAGCGCATCGCGACCATCATGCACGCAGATCAGATCCTGGTTCTGGACGAGGGCCGCGTGGCCGGCCAGGGCACCCACGAGGAGCTCTTGCGCACCTGCCCCGCCTACCTAGAAATCGCGCAGTCGCAGCTTTCCCCCACCGAGCTGGGCATGACCCAAGAAGAGATCGACGCCGTTCTTGCAGGAGGCGATAACTAATGGCAGACGAGATGAGTAAGACCCAGGTCCCCAAGCGCACCAACAACGGCCCTCGCCGCGGCCCCATGGGCGGCGGTCGCGGCGGCTTTGGCGCCCCCGGCGAGAAACCCAAAGACTTTAAGAACACCATGCTCAAGCTCTTGTCCTACGTGGGCAAGCACAAGGCGGCGGTCATCTTCGCGGTGATCTTTGCCATATGCTCGGTAATCTTCAACATCATTGGCCCCAAGGTCTTGGGCCAGGTCACGACCAAGCTCTACGAGGGCCTGGTTGCCAAGGTCGCAGGCACCGGAGCCGTCGACTTCGACTGGATCGCCCGCACGCTGACCCTGCTTTTGGGCCTCTACCTGGCAAGCTCGGCCTGCAACCTGGCGCAGGGCTGGCTCATGACCGGCGTCACCCAAAAGGTGTGCTACCGCATGCGCAAAGAGATCGCCGAGAAGATCACGCGTGTCCCCATGAGCTACTTCAACGCCCACAGCAAGGGCGACGTCCTCTCGCGCATCACCAACGACGTCGACACCTTGGGCCAGTCGCTCAACCAGTCGGTCACCCAGCTGATCACCAGCGTCACGCAGATCGTGGGTGTGCTGGTCATGATGCTCTCGATCAGCCTGCCGCTCACGGGCGTCGTGGTGGTCACCCTGCCCGTGGCCGCGGTGATCATGGGCGTCATGATGCATTTCTCGCAACCTTACTTCCGCGCGCAGCAAAATGTCCTGGGCGAGGTCAACGGCCTTATCGAAGAGGACTTCGCCGGCCAAAACGTCATCCAGGTCTTCGACCGCGCAGACGACGCCATCGCCGCCTTTGACGAGAAGAACAACCAGCTCTTCACCTCGGGTTGGCGCTCGCAGTTTCTCTCGGGCCTCATGATGCCGCTCATGAGCCTGGTGGGCAACGCCGGCTACGTGGCCGTCGTCGTGGTGGGCGCTCGTCTGGCGCTTGCCGGCAACGCGACCCCCGGCGACATCCAGAGCTTCATCCAGTACGTGCGCAACTTCACCCAGCCCATCCAACAGCTGGCCAACGTGAGCAACACCATGCAATCGATGGCCGCCGCCTGCGAGCGCGTCTTTGAGTTCCTGGCCGCGCCCGAGGAGGAAAACCCCGCAAACCCGCAGGTTCCCGCCGTGCGCGAGGGCCGCGTCGAGTTCGACCACGTGCGCTTTGGCTATACGCCCGACAAGACCATCATCCACGACTTTAGCTGCACGGCCCAGCCCGGCCAGACCGTGGCCATCGTTGGCCCCACCGGCGCCGGCAAGACGACCATCATCAAGCTCCTGCAGCGCTTCTACGACGTGGACGCAGGTAACCTGCGCGTCGACGGCGTGGACGTGCGCGACTGGGACCGCGCCGAGCTTCGCCAGGAGTTTGCCATGGTCTTGCAGGACACCTGGCTCTTCAACGGCACGATCCGCGAGAACATCCGCTACGGCCGTCCCAACGCCACCGACGCCGAGGTAGAGGCCGCAGCCAAAGCCGCCCGTTGCGACCACTTCATCCACACCCTGGCCGGCGGCTACGACTTTGTGATCAACGAGGAGGGCACCAACCTCAGCCAAGGCCAGCGGCAGCTGATCACCATCGCCCGCGCCGTCCTGGCAGACCGTCCGGCGCTGATCCTGGACGAGGCCACCTCCAACGTCGACACCCGCACCGAGGAACTCATCCAGCGCGCCATGGACGCCCTCATGGCCAACCGCACGAGCTTCGTCATCGCGCACCGCCTCTCGACCATCCGCAACGCCGACGTCATCTTGGTCCTGCGCGACGGCGACATCGTCGAGAAGGGCACCCACGACGAGCTTCTGGCCAAGGACGGCTTCTACGCCGACCTGTACAACTCGCAGTTCGACGAGGCTGCGGCCTAGGCCGAGGCGGCGAGAAAACCGTGGCGGGCGCGGCCAGCGACTCGACCCGCTCACCGCCCGGCCCCGCCCCCCGCAGCGCAACAAGACCTCCCTGCTTCACGCCCGAAGCAGGGAGGTCTTCTCTGTGTATCTATGTCTTTGACCTGCGGCGCGTTTGTCCGTCTCGCCCTCGCCGCCGGCCTGTGCTAGTTCGAGATCCTGTGGTGCTGCACCCATACCGAGCGGTCGATGGCCTTGAACTCATAACCGCGCGCCTGGTAGAACTCGATGATCGTGGGCAGGGCCTCGACCGTGGTGGTCTTGGGCGACGAGTCGTGGAAGAGCAGCATCACGTTGGGGTAACCCTCCACGCACGAGGCCTCGATGATCGTCTGGGTGGGAACGGTGTTCGCGGCGGCGTCGTTGGAGCTCACGTTCCAGTCGTAGTACTGATAGCCGCGCTCAACGACCTCCTGAGAAAGCGTCGTCATGATGCCGGTGCAGTGGCTCAGCGACACCGTGTTGGACGAGCCGCCCGGGAAGCGAATGAGATAGGGCACGTAGCCGATCTGCTCCTTAACGACCTCCTCTACCTGGTGCAGGTCGTCAAAGTAAGCGTCCACCGAGTCGTAGATCGAGTAGTCGTGCGTCATGGTGTGCATGCCCACCGAGTGGCCGCGGCGGTACGCGTCGCCGATCGACGAGCGGTAACCCGCGTTGTGGCCGGTCACAAAGAAGGTGGCCTTGGCGTTGTAGCGGTCCAGAATGTCCAAGATCTTGGCGGTGTTCTCGGAAGGGCCGTCGTCAAAAGTGAGATATACGGTATTGACACCGTTGTTGTGCTCGGTGTTCCAGCCGGTGTTACGGGCAGGGTCAAGGGCCAGCTCGGCCGCGCGCTCGTCGTCTGAGGGGATGCCCTGCTCGGTCGTGGTGGCCTGGGGCTCCGGATCTGCCGGGGCCTCCTTGTCCTGCACCTCGGCGGTGGTGGGCTGCGAGTCGGCAGCCTCACTCGACCCCTGGTCAGAGGTCTGCACAACCTGCCCCGGCTCGGTCGTGAAGCCGTTGGTGGCCACCGTTGCCACGGCGACGCCGCCCATGGCAACGAACACGAGGGATAGGACGATTGCGGTCACCAGTGTGCCGCGCCCCTTGTTTTCCATAAGCACCTGCTTTGTTTGATCTGCGATTGGGCCTGGCAAAAACCGGCCCGGCTTTGGCGGGATGTCTGAAACGTGCCTTAAACCATAACAGGTTTGGCGAAAGACATATGTCCTATTTCTGCTTTCAACCATAATTAAAGCCTCAATGGTCAAAAGCGCTCTTCTCGCCAACAAAAAACGAGGTTGCCGATACCGACAACCTCGTATTTCGCGTTCTTGGCGAGAAGACCTTTGCGTCAACCTTACGAAAGCTTGATGCCGCCCAGCCAGCCGCAACGGGCAGGTGTGGTCTTGCTGTACATGGCCTGCCAGGAGCTAAGGTCGCTCGACATGACCACGCCGCTGCGGCACTCGCGCACGGTGCCGTTGCCAATGTAGATGCCCACGTGGCCGTAGGTCGCGGCGGCCGAGCCGTAGGGCGCAGACGCGGTGGCCACAATCATGCCGGGCTGGATGTTGTCGAAGGACAGGCCGCAGTAGCTCCAGTACATGTCGCAGGCGTTGCCCGAGAACGAGCCGATTCCGGCCAGGGCAAAAACGCGGCTAACCCAAGCGGCGCAGAAGCCCGAGCCGGTGGAGGGCATCTGGTAAGACGCAGACTGCAGGGCGGCCAAAGAGCCCGTGCCCACAACGGTGGAACCGCTGTTGTTGCCGTTGCTGTTCGAGTTGCTGCTGTTGTTGCTCGAGTTGTTGCTGCTGTTGTTCGTGTTGTTGCGGCGAGCCTCTGCGGCCGCGGCCTCTGCGGCGGCCTTCTCGGCGGCGATGCGCTCGGCCTCCTGCTGGGCGGCCAGAAGCTCCGCGTCGCGCTGCTCGATCAAGCTCTTAACCTCGTCGCTCAGGTTGTTGACAAGCGCCTGGGACTCGGCCTGCTTGGCCTGGGCCGCGCTCACCTGCTGCTCCTGCGTGGACTGCAGCGTGACAAGCTCGCTCTTCTGGCTCTCAAGCTGGGCCTTCTGGTTCTCAAGCTCGGCCTTTTGGCTCTCCAGATCGGCCTTCATGGTCTTGACCTCAGAGATGATGGCCTGATCGGACTCGTTGACCTTGTCCAGGTAGTAAATCCTGCTGGTAAGCTCCTCGAAGGTGGTCGCCGAGAGGATCAAATCAAGCGCCGACTGGGTGCCCGACTTGTACGAGTCGCTCATGCGCTCTCCCAGGCGGGCCTGCTTGGCCTCGATCTCGAGCTGCTTGGCGTCGATCTCGGCCTGCTTGGACTCGATGTTGGCCTGGGTCTGCTCGATCTGGGCCGAGACATCGGTCACCTTGCCCTGGGTATCGGCAAGGTCATTGGCCAAGGTGGCGTACTCGGCGGCGATGGCGTCAAGCTCTGCCTGGGCCTGGTCGTAGCTCAGCTGGGCGGCGTCGAGCTTCTCCTGCGTGGTAGCCGCCAAAGAGACGGAAGGAACACTCAAGGCAAAAAGGCCGGTCCCGATAAGCAGGCGCAATGCGTCGCGGCGGGTGACGGTTCTAGGGGTCAAACCGGCCTCGTCTGTAATGGACGTGCGGTTAGAAGACATGCGTTCTCCTTGCTACAAAGCGTGCGTGCAGTTAAACGTATCTGGTTATTCTACTCGCAATTGCCTG
Organism: Paludibacteraceae bacterium; assembly: GCA_963630635.1. Lineage (GTDB taxonomy): Bacteria > Actinomycetota > Coriobacteriia > Coriobacteriales > Atopobiaceae > Paratractidigestivibacter. The sequence continues at coordinate 11,204 of CAVGOA010000026.1, read as the reverse complement.
CGGCAACCAAATGCGCACACAACATAAAGACCGCCGAGCGGCGTCAAAGCGCGGGCGTAAGGCAGATACAATAGGGAGAAAATCCACCGGCACCTAGGAGACCCATGCCTAAAACCATCGCCGTCATCGACGGCAACTCTTTGATGCACCGCGCCTTCCACGCCATCCGCCAGCCCATGAACGCGCCCGATGGCCGCTCGACCAACGCGCTGTTTGGCTTCTTCAACATGTTCATCAAGATGGTGGACACCTTTAAGCCAGACGGCGTGATCTGCGCCTTTGACAAGGGCAAGCCGCGTGTGCGCATGGAGATGCTGCCCCAGTACAAGGCCCAGCGCCCGCCCATGGACCCGTCCTTGCACGAGCAGTTTCCCATGGTAAAGGAGCTTCTCGGCGCACTGGACGTGCCCGTCTGCGAGCTGGAGGGCTGGGAAGGCGACGATATCTTGGGCACCCTGGCACGCCGCGGCGAGGCCGAGGGCTACGAGATGCTGCTCTTCACCGGCGACCGCGACATGTACCAGCTGGCAACCGACCACGTGAAGATCGTCTCGACCAAGAAGGGCGTCAGCGACGTCACCATCATGACGCCCGAGAGCGTGGACGACCTCTATCACGGCATCACGCCCGCCTTGGTGCCCGATTTTTACGGCCTTAAGGGCGACTCTTCGGACAACATCCCGGGCGTTCCGGGCATCGGCCCCAAGAAGGCTGCGGCCTTGATCGTGCAGTACGGCGACCTTGACCAGGTCCTGGCCCACGCCGACGAGGTCAAGGGCAAGATGGGCGAGAACCTGCGCGCCCACAAAGAAGACGCCCTGCTCTCGCGCAAGGTGGCCACGATCCGCACCGACGCCCCCATCGAGATTGACCTGGCAGACGCAAAGTTTCCCACCTTCGACCCGGCGACGGTCGTGGCGGCCTTTAGCGCCCTGGGCTTTACCGGCATGACGAGCCGCCTGGTCAAGCTGAGCGGCAAGGAGCTGCCGGCCGGGGCCATGGCGGCGGCATCGAAGCCTGCCACGGCCGCGACCGCTGCTGCGTCTGCTGCAGACGGCGAGAAGGACGCGGCGAGCAGTGAAGGCGCCGTGAGCTGCGGTTCGTTTGAGGAGCAGAGCGTCCTTGAGGGCGACTCCGCCCTGGCCGAGCTTGCCGAAGCCATCGGGCGCGGTGAGTGGGTGGGCTGCGTCGCCGCGGACGACCGCGCCGACGGGGCCCTCTTTGGCCTCACGCACGTGCTGTGGGTCTCGACCACCGCGGCGCTCTGCCGCTTTGAGGGTGCCGCGGCAGACGCCGCGCTCACGACGCTTTTTGCCGAGGGCAAGCTGGCCTCGCAAGACGTCAAGGCTCTTCTCCACACCTTAAGCCCGGCCGATTCAAGCCAGCCCGAATCCTTCTCGTGCGCAGACGTCGACGCGGCGCGCATCTTTGACACCGGTGTGGCGGCCTACCTGCTGGAAAGCGACCGCGGCGATTTTGCGGCAGCCCAGATCGCCCCTATCTACCTGGGCTTCGTTGCGCCCGAGGCAACCGAAGAGCTGCCCGACGCCGCCATCGCGGCCACCATCAACCGCCAGCTGGTGGAGCCCCTTGCCGCCAAGCTTGAGGCAGATGGCTCGGCCAAGCTCTTCTATGACATCGAGATGCCCCTCTTGCCCGTCCTTGCCGCCATGGAGCGCGAAGGCCTAGGCGTCGACACCGCGGTTCTCGCCGCCCAATCTGCCCAGCTGGGCCAAGAGATCGACACCATGGTCGAGAAGATCTATGACGCTGCCGGCGAGAAGTTCAACCTGGACTCGCCGCAGCAGCTCTCCCATATCCTCTTCGAGGTGCTTGAGCTGCCCACGCAGGGCCTTAAGCGCACCAAACGCGGCTTCTACTCCACCAACGCCAAGGTCCTGGCAGACTTAGCCGAGAAGTACCCGCTGGTTGCCGAGGTCCTAGAGTACCGTGAGCGCGCCAAGATCCGCTCAACTTACCTGGACGCCCTGCCTGCCCTGGTCAAGAGCGACGGGCGCATCCACACCACCTTGAACCAGACCGTGGCGGCAACCGGGCGCCTTTCCAGCTCTGACCCCAACCTGCAGAACATCCCCACCCGCTCAGAGCTTGGCCACCGCGTGCGCCAGGCCTTCACGGTGCCCGAGGGCAGCGTGTTTCTCGCCTGCGACTACTCGCAGATCGAGCTGCGCCTCTTGGCCCATCTCTCGGGAGACGAGCACCTGGTGGCGGCCTTCAACTCGGGCGCTGATTTCCACGCCGCCACGGCCGCGCGCGTCTTTGGCGTGGGGATCGACAAGGTCACCCCGCAGCTGCGCAGCCGCGCCAAGGCGGTCAACTTTGGCATCGTCTACGGCCAGCAGGCCTTTGGCCTGGCCTCTTCGCTCAAGATCAGCCGCGGCGAGGCCCAGGCCATGATCGACCGCTACTTTGACGCCTACCCCGGCGTGCGCGCCTACCTGGACGAGTCGGTGCGCCTGGCACACGAGCGCGGCTGGGCCGTCACCATGTACGGCCGCAAGCGCCACATTCGCGAGTTCGCGCAAAAGAACAAGCAGCTCATCGCCTTTGGCGAGCGCACGGCAATGAACCACCCCATGCAGGGATCTGCCGCCGACATCATCAAGATCGCGATGGTCGAGGTCGAACGGCGCCTGCGCGAGGAAGGCCTTAAGTCCAAGCTTGTCCTACAGATCCACGACGAGTTGGACCTTGAGGTCCCCGCTAACGAGGTCGAGGCGGCAAGCCGGCTCGTGCGAGAGACCATGGAGGGTGTGGCCCAGCTCAAGGTGCCTCTCATCGCCGAGGTAAGCTTTGGCTCCAACTGGGCGGAGGCCAAATAATGGCAGGTTGGAACGACTTTTCGCAGGCCAACGCCGAGAAGATCCGCGAGGCGGCGCCCGTGGCCCGCGCCGGCGCGCGCGGCGCGGACGCCCCGGCCGGCACCCTCATGCACGTCGAGGCCTGGTCGGACGGCTCTTCTCGCGGCAACCCCGGCCCCGGCGGCTACGGCGCCGTCGTGCGCTACACCGACCCAAACGGCGGCGTGCATGAGCGCGAGTTCTCGCAGGGATACGCCAAGACCACCAACAACCGCATGGAGCTTCTCGGCGCCATCGTGGCGCTTGAGGCCCTGCGGCGGCCCTGCCAGGTGGACTTCTACACCGACTCGCAGTACGTCTGCAACGCCTTTAAGCAGCACTGGATCGAGGGCTGGCTGCGGCGCGGATGGCAGACGGCCGGCAAGAAGCCGGTGAAGAACGTCGACTTGTGGAAGCGCCTGATCGCCGCGGCAGATGCGCATCAGGTCACGTGGCACTGGGTCAAGGGCCACGCCGGCCACCCAGAAAACGAGCGCTGCGACCACCTGGCCACCGCGGCGGCCGACGGCGGCGGTCTTCTCCCCGACACGGGGTTTGTGGGCTAAGCGCCTGCCCGGTCTTCTCGCCGCACCGATGCACGCACATCAACTATGAAACTACCTAGGAGTCAAATGCTCGACTACACGCAAGACAAGGACCTGGCCAGCGTCAAGCTTTTGGCCGTCGACATGGACCTCACCCTCTTGGCCGATGACGGCACCCAGCCGCCCAACATGGCCGAGAAGATCCGTGCCCTGGACGAGGCCGGCATCGTCTTCTGCGCTGCCAGCGGCCGTCCTTGGCCCACGCTTGCCCGCATGTTCGAGGACAACATGGACCGCATTGCCCTTTGCGCCGATAACGGGGCCTTTGCGATGTATCGCCAACAGACGGTCTTCCAGGATCTCATCGACCCGTCCATCTGGCACCGCGGCCTGGCGCAAGCGAGCGCAGACTCGCGCTGCGTGCCCACCATGTGCTGCTTCGACCACGCCGTGGTTTTGGAGCGCGACCGCGGGTACGAGAAGGAACTCTCCAAGTACTACAAGGACATCCGCTACGTCGGGAGTTTCGACGACGTCGACGAGCCGTCCAATAAGTTCTCGCTGCTCTTCCCCGGCTATGACGCCGAGGAGGCCTTTGCCGAGTACTACCGCCCCACCTACAGCAACGACCTTTACGTCACCAACGCCGGGCGCGAGTGGATCGACTTCATGAACCTGGGCACGAGCAAGGGCTCGGGCGTGGGGCACCTGTGCGAGAAGCTGGGCATCACGATGGCCCAGGTGGCCGCCGTGGGCGACACCTACAACGACATTCCCCTGCTTGAAGCGGCCGGTCACAGCTTCATCGTGGCCAACGCCGAGAAGCACATGGAGGCCCACGCGACCTACCGCGTGCCCTCCAACAACGACCGCGGCGTCGTCGCCCTCATCGACGCCCTTCTCGCCACCGCAGTTCGCTGACGGGCCGAAAACCGTCAATAAAAACGCTTCAATTAGCGAAGGATCGACGATTTAGGGCCCGTCGGCGAGAAACCCCAACGGGTCCGTTAACCTAGCGAGACGCGTTACAGGACGTGCACGTCTGCTTTTCCGAAGTTTACGAAGGCATCGTCGCCAACGTCGTAGATCTTGTGGTTCTTGGGGTTGAAGTCCTGGATCTTGACCAGGGTGTCGCCAACCATGACCTGGTAGTTCTGGTAGTGGCCCATGAAGCGCGACAGCGTGACCTTGCAGGGCAGCACGCCCTCGTCGGCCAGCACGGCAGACTCGGGGCGCAGCACCAGCACGCAGTTGTCACCCCCTTTAAGGTGACCAACGTTTGCGACCTCAACGGGGTGTCCCTCGATTGTGGCCACGCCCTGCTCGCCGTCTTTGGACGTCAGCGGGCCGCGCAGGAAGTTGGACTCGCCAATGAAGTCGGCCACGAACTCGTCCACCGGGTGATAGTAAACGGTGTGAGGGTCGCCCACCTGGTCTACCAGGCCTTTCTTCATGATGATGATGTTGTCGGACAAAGCCATGGCCTCGGACTGGTCGTGCGTGACGTAGATGGCCGTGATGCCCGCCTGCTGCTGGATGCGGCGAATCTCGTTTCGCATGTCCACGCGCAGCTTGGCGTCCAGGTTGGACAAAGGCTCGTCGAACAACAGCACGCCAGGCTCAAGCACCAGGGCGCGGGCCAGGGCCACACGCTGCTGCTGGCCGCCAGAGAGCTGGTTGGTCATGCGGTCCTCCATACCCTCAAGACCAACCATGCCCAGGATGCCGTGGACCTTCTCGGCAATTTGCTCTTTGGGAAGCTTGCGCAGCTTCAAGCCATAGGCCACGTTGTCAAAGATGTTGTAGTGGGGCAACAGCGCGTAGCTCTGGAAGACCATGGCGGTGTCGCGCTTGTTGGGGGTCAGCTCGTTGATCGGCTCGCCGCCCAGGTAGATCTCGCCCTCGTCGGGCGACTCAAAGCCGGCGATCATGCGCAGGATGGTGGTCTTGCCGCAGCCGGAAGGGCCAAGCAGCGTCACGAACTCGCCGGGCGCGATGTCGATGTTTGCGTCGTGGACAGCATAAAAGTCTTTACCGGTTTTGGGGTCCTGGTAGATCTTGGAGATGTGATCGAGGCGCACGCCCTTTTTCTCTTTAGCCATGGTTAGTCCTCCTTAGAGACGGTCTTTTTGCTGGTGCCAAAGTGCTTGATGGCAAAGTTCATAAGAAGAACCGAGCCGTAGGTGATGGCGATAAGGATCGTTGCGAAGGCGCACGCGATACCGTAGTTGCCCTTCTCGGCAAACTCGTTGATCTGCACCGTGATCAAGAAGAACTGCGGCGTGACCAGCAAGATAATGGCCGAGATTGCGGTGATGGAGCGCACGAACGCGGTGACCAGGCCCGAGAAGAACGAGTCCTTGATCAACGGCAGCGTGACCGTGCGAAAAACCGTGAAGCTATCGGCGCCCATGTCGTAGGCCGACTCCTCGATGGACTTGTCGATCTGGCGCAGCGCCGAGATGCCCGAGCGGGTGCCGGTAGGCAGCGACCTCACGATAAAAACGATGACGAGAATGGCCGCCGAGCCGTAAAGGCCCTTCAAGAAGCCGGTGTGGAACAGACCACCCGAGAAACCGCGGATGTAGCCGACGCCCAAGACGGTACCCGGCACGGCCATTGCCAGCATCGAGACGGCCTCGATGAAGCCTTTGGACTTGAAGTCGCGCTTAACAACCAGGTACGAGATGATCATCGAGAAAATCGCCGTGATGGGGCTGGCGATCAGCGACAGGATAAAGGAGTCGCGGAAGGCCTCAAGTCCGTGGTACTTGGTGAAGACCTGCTCGAACCACTTGGTGGTCAAGGTGAAGTCGTAGCCCCAAGTCTTGAAGAGGGCACCAAAGGGCACGCAGATGTACATCAACACGACAAAGAGGGCGATCGCGGAGCACAGCACGGTCAGGGGCACGCGCACGGACTTGTCGGTGATCAGCATGCGGGCGCGGCTGGCCTTGCCGGACAAAGTAGCCGTGGACTTGGCCTCGAGCACGTACTTTTGCACGACAAACATCAACAGCGTGATGCAGAGAAGAACGACTGCCATCGCGGCCGCGCCCTGCTTATCGTAGGCGCCAGTAATCTGCAGGTAAATGGTGGTTGCCAAGGTATCGTACGAGCCGCCGATGATCATGGGGTTGGCAAAGTCGGCGATCGACTCGATGAAGGTGACCAAGAAGGCGTTGCCCAGGCCGGGCAGGATGAGCGGCAGGGTCACGCTGGTGAAGACCTTCCAGCGAGAAGCGCCCATGTCGCGGGCGGCCTCTTCAAGGGAGGGATCGATGTTCTTGAGCAGGCCCTTGAGCATCATGTAGCACACCGGGAAAAACGTGAGCGTCTGGACCACAAAGATGCCCCAGAAGCCGTAGACGTTGGTGTCGTAGAGCTGCAACAGGTAGCGCGTGATGATGCCCGACTTGCCAAACAACATGATGATGGAAAGCGAGAGCACAAACGGCGGCGAGACGACCGGCAGCATCGAGACAACCTGGAAAAGACCGCTCATGAACTTGGTCTTAAGCTTGACGTAGACCTCGACGTAGGCAAACAAAAGGCCCACCAGCGCCGAGACGATGCTCACCAAAAAGCCCACGGTAAGCGTGTTGGTGATTGCCGTGGTAAACGAACCCATGGCCAGCACGCGAGAAAAGACCTCGAGGCTGGGGCCGTTGTCGGTGATAAAAGAGTCAACCAACAGGATGGCCAGCGGGTACAGGATGAACAGCGTCAGGAAGGCGATCAAGACAACGATGGTCGTGACCATGATGGGGTCGCCCATCAGCTTCTTCCTGTCGAGCGCGGCTCCTTGGCTTCTAGCCATGCGCTCCTCCTTTCCAAAACACCGACGCCGAGAAGAGCCTGTGGTCTTCTCGGCGCCAGGTCAACTGCTAAAACTTCTGGGGCCTACTCGGTCTGGAAGCGGTCGTCGCCGCCGTTGAGGGCGTTCATGACCTCCTCGACGTAGGTCTTGGTGTTCTCCTTGGCGTCCTCGAAGTCGTAGTCCATGACGTTGTCGGGGTCAAGGCCGTACTCGGTGGCAACCTCGGGCTGCTCGACGCCGTCGATGACCAGGAACTGATAGGAGCCGTTCTTGGCGGCCAGGCTCACGCACTCGGCGGACAGGGCGTACTCGATCCAAAGCTTGGCGGCGTTGGAGTGCTTGGCGCCCTTGAAGATAGCGGTCGCGCCGATCTCGCAGGAGGTGCCGGAGCTGGGCAGGACCAGGCCGATGTTGCTGTAGCCGTTGTCGACGATCTGGTAGATGCCGTCGTGCAGGAAGCCAAGGCCAATGGTGCACTCGCCGGTGCCGATGTTCTTGGAGGGGCCAGAGCCGGACTTGGTGTAGACGGCGACGTTCTTGTCCAGGTCAACGAGCCACTGGATGCCGGCGTCGTGGCCGTACTTCTGGATGGCGGTGTTGATGATCAGCTTGGCGGTGCCGGCGGTGTTGTAGTTGGAAGACCAGATGAGGCCCTTGTACTTCTCGTCCACCAGATCGGCGAAGTCCTCGGGGGCGGCCAGGCCCTTGCGCTCAAGCTCGTCCTTGTTGTACATGATGCCCAGAAGGCCGGTGTAGATGCCGTACCAGTAGCCGTCGGCGTCCTTGTACTTGGCCTTGGTGATGTGGGCGGCGTTGGTGGCGTCGTAGGCCTCGAGCAGGCCCTCGCTCACAGCAACGTTATAAGGATCGGTGGTGCCGCCAAACCAGACGTCGGCGGAGGGGTTGCCGTTCTCCTCCTCGATCTTGGCCTGGACCTCGCCGGTGGAGAGGCGCTGGTACTGGACGTCGATGCCGGTGAGCTCCTTGAAGTGGTCGCAGGCGGCGGCGAGGTAGTCCTCCTCGCAAGAGCCGTAGACGACGAGGGTGCCCTCTTCCTGGGCGGCCTTCACCACGTCCTCTGAGACGCCGATGGCCTCGGCGACCTTCTTTGCGCCGTCCTCGGAATCAGAGGAGCTGGAGCCAGACCCAGAGCCGCCGCAGCCAACGAGGCCCAGGCCGGCGGCCGCGACGCCGCAGGCACCAATGAAGTCCTTACGAGTGAGGTTAGACATATCTCTTCCCTTTCGATTGGCTTTTCCCCTGCGAGAAAAGCAACTGTCGCCGCGCTTGCCACGCAGCGAATCTCCCTTCGCCCGTTATACCCCATTTACACTGCGTTAACATTCAGGCTCTGGTAAACGGTTGCTCGAGCCGCTGACCTGCGCTTTACTGGCGGCGAACGGTAGTTGACAGCGCGTCAATTTCATGCTTCGAAGGTTAGGTATAAGGCTGAGGTAAGGGTTATGTCAGCCAAGCGCTGACGCCACAAAGTTGCTGCGCGTGCTACCCTAGACAGGTTACGTGCCAAGACCCAAGGAGCCCCTATGCCCGCAATCATCTGTCACCACATCTTTGGCGAAGACGTCGTTGGGGGCCTGCCCGCGGGCTTGATCGAGGGCGAAGAAGAGCTTCTCGCCTTCCTTTTGGGCAACCAGGGGCCCGATCCCCTGTTCGCGCGCTTCTCGGCGCTGCCGGCCACTATGGCCACCTGCCACAAGCTAGGGCACGCCATGCACGATGGGCGCGTCTGCGAGTCTTTGTGGGCGTTCCGCGACGGCGTGGGGTACCTGCCCATGAGCGACGAACGCGTGGGCCGTGCCTTTGTCCTGGGCCTTTTGGGCCACTACGTGCTTGACCGCACGGCGCACCCCTTTGTCTTTGGGCAGCAGGAAGCCTTAAAGGCGGCGATGCCCGAGCTTAAGGACGCCGATGGCGAGCTGCACGCCGTGATCGAGAGCGACATCGACTCTTGGCTGCTATGGGAGAAGCGCCGCGCAACGGTGCTCGAGCGCCCGGCTCATACCAACCTCATGCGCACCGAGCGCATCGACCGCGTGGGCGGTGCCCTCTTTAGCCAGGTGGCGTACTCGGTCTTTGGCGTGGGCATCACGTGCGAGGAGTACGCGGGCTGCACGCGCGACTACGAGCTGGAATATCGCCTGCTCGACCCGGCGGGTTCGCCAGGTGCACGCCTGGGCGGCGTCCTGGAGCGCTTGGCACGCCCCCACTCGCTGGCAGAGTCGATGGCCCACCGCGTGGTGCGCACCTGCGAGTGCCCGGCCGCCAACCTGGATTGCCGCGACTGGCAAAACCCCTGGACTGGCGAGATAAGCCATGTGAGCTTCGCTGACCTCTTTGACCAGGCGTTGGTTGCCTACCACGCCTTTGCCGAGGCTTTTGTCCGTGACGATGCCGAGCGCTTTTCTGGGTTAGTCGGCGGCGTTAACTATAACGGGCAGTTGTACTGCTAGATAAAAATTTCCCCCAACTGGATTGTTTGCCGACGTTTGCCCAGGATTGGCGGCGTCGGCTTTCCAGTTGGGGGAAGATGCCTCTTAAATTAGGACTTAACCTCGAACTTCTTCTTGCACTTGGGGCAGGTCACGCGCAGTTTGCCCTTGCCGCGAGGCACGCGCACCTTCTGGCCGCAATCGGCACACTTGACGTGCTTGTACTTCTTGGTCTCTTCGAGGGCGGCCTTGGGGTTTTGCACCCAACGACGGGCGGGTCCCAGTGTCACCAGGAACTTCTCGTTTTCTTTTGCACGCGCCGAGAGGTTCTTGGACTGCAGACGAAACACCGCATAGACGATGAGCACCAAAGCGATCCAGCCCAGCCAACTCACCCGTGCAAAGAGGTTCACGATCACAATCACAAACGCGAGGTTCGTGCAAAAAAGGGCCAGGTCATCGGGCCCTTGTCGGCCGCGCATCCACTCGGCGACCTTACGCTGCCAATCTTGGTTTGCCATGTCTTCTCTCTATTCACTCGGCGTGCAACGAAGTTTCTTCTACCCATCCGAAGACGAGAATGACGCTCTTCTCCCCCGCTTCCAACCTTCTGCACAAACCCCGCGTCCACCCAAAAGAGCCCGCCTCTTGCGAGACGGGCTCTTGGTCTAGCCTATGGGCGAAGACGCGAGGGATTTACTCCTCGACGGTCTCCTCGGCGGGAGCCTCAGCGGCCTCCTCGGCCTCGGCCGGCTTCTCGGACTCGGGGAGAGGCTTGACCTCAACCTCGGTGCCAAGGGTCTCGGCAGCGGCCTTCATGGACAGGGAGATACGACGACGGTCGAGGTCAATCTCCATGACCTTCACCTGGACGGTATCGCCCACGGTGCAGACCTGGGAAGGCTGGTCGACGTGAGCCTTGGCCATCTCGGAGATGTGGACCAAGCCCTCGACGCCGTCGCCGAGGTCGACGAAAGCACCAAAGGTGACAAGCTTGGTGACGACGCCCTCGATGATGGCGTCAACGGGGTACTTCTTGACGAGGGAGCGCCAAGGATCCTCGGTGGTCTGCTTGAGACCAAGGGAGATGCGCTCGCGGTTGAGGTCGACGTCGAGAACCTGAACCTCGACCTCCTGACCGACCTTGACAACCTCTGCGGGGTGGTTGACGTGGTTCCAAGAGAGCTCGGAGATGTGGACCAGGCCGTCGATGCCGCCAAGGTCGACAAAGGCGCCGAAGTCGACGATGGAGGAAACGGTGCCCTTGAGGCGCATGCCGACCTGCAGCTTGCCCAGGATGTCCTGGCGCTCGGCCTTGCGGGCCTCCTCAAGCACAACACGGCGAGAAAGAACGACGTTGTTGCGGTTGCGGTCCATCTCGATAACGCGGGCCTCGATGCGGGTGCCCATGAAAGCGGTGAGGTCCTTGACGCGACGAAGGTCGACGAGGGAGGCGGGCAGGAAGCCGCGCAGGCCGATGTCGAGGATCAGGCCGCCCTTGACGACCTCGATGACCTCGCCCTCGACG
>CAVGOA010000025.1:28603-29662 GCA_963630635.1 Paludibacteraceae bacterium | reverse complement strand
GCCCTGCGCGCCCGCTTTGAGCGCGATGGTCGCCAAGCGGCCTTTGGCGGCTCCGCGGCTGCCGATTGGCTTGCCTGGCGTGACCGCTCGCGCGAGCGCCTTGCCGACCTTTTGGGTATCAGCCTCCTCGAGCGCTGCGACCCTAGCCCTCGCGTCTTGGAGCAGGTCCTTCTCGCCGGCGGCATCACGCGCACCAAGATCGCGATTCTTACCGAGCCGGGCGTCTGGATGCCCTTCTACCTGCTGGAACCTGCCCAGCCTAAGCGCGGTGCGGATGGTCGTGCGCTCTGCTGGATCTGCCCTCACGGCCACCAGGGTGCCGGCAAGGATACCATCGCCGGGGTGACGGGCGTGCCCGCGGCCGACGACGCGATCCGCCGCTTCAACTACGACTATGGCCTGCGCCTCGCGCGCATGGGCTACGTGACCGTTTGCCCCGACGCCCGCGGCTGGGGCGAGCGCCGCGACTGGAAGGGCCAGGGCGACGACGAGCAGCTCTACCTGCGCGGAACCTGCGCCAACCAGGCTAAGATGGCCGAGCCGCTGGGGCTTTCGGTCGCGGGCCTCAACACCTGGGACCTCATGCGCCTGGTGGACTACCTGGACGCCCGCGGCGACGTTTGCATGGACGAACTTGGCTGCTTTGGTTTTAGCGGCGGCGGCGAGCAGACCCTTTACCTCGCGGCGCTTGACCCGCGCGTGAAGAAGGCCTTTATCTCGGGTTACCTCTACGGTTACGCCGACGCGCTGCTGCACCTCAACGGCAACTGCGCCTGCAACTACGCGCCCGGTCTCTGGCGGTTCTTTGACATGGGCGACATCGCCTCGCTCATCGCGCCGCGGCCGCTGTTGGTGCAAAGCTGCGAGGGCGACCACCTTAACGGGCCCCGCGGCCTGGCAAACGTGGACGAGCAGCTCGACGTGGTGCGCGCGGCCTACCAGCTGCTTGACCGCGGGGATAATCTTGCCCACGAGGTCTGTCCCGGTGGCCACCACCTGGGCGTGCTTGACCTGGAAGAAGACGTTGCCTGGCTCGATGAGCAGGCGAGAAGGGACTGC
>CAVGOA010000025.1:0-28373 GCA_963630635.1 Paludibacteraceae bacterium | reverse complement strand
GACGCAGATGCCGACGTCTACCTGCTCTTTGGCGGCGTCAACGACTTTAGCCGCAACGTGCCGCTGGGCCAGATGGGCTCGACCAGCACCCGTGAGTTCTACGGTGCTCTGGACTATCTGGTGCGCACCATCACCGCGCGTTCGCCCGAGGCCCGCCTGGTGGTCATGACGCCCTGCAAGACAAGCGGCAAGCACGAGAAGGACATCCCCGGCAGCTTTGAGCAAAACCACCTGGGCCTTACGCAGGAGCCCTACGTAGCCGCAGTGCGCGAGGTGGCCGACTACTACTCGTTGCCCGTGATCGACCTCTATGCGCAAAGCGGCATCTCGCCGTTTTTGCCCCAGCACCGCGAGCTCTACATGCCCGACGGCCTGCACTACTCGCCGGCCGGCTACGAGCGCCTGGCCCTTCGCATCGCCGCCGGCCTGCGCGCGATCCTTTAGCCCGCGCGGCAGGCGAGAGGAGCCTCGCGCGGCAGGCGCCACGGCTGCCGCGCCCAACTCGTCCGTCTCGGCCGAGGCCGCTCGACGTACCGCTCACCGCTCAAAAACGCCGTCTACCCTGTTGTTTCTCTGTTGAGAAGAAAACGCGGGCCACTCGGCGATACAGTTAGGTTAACGTTCACCCAAAATAAGGCGCAGGGGACGCCAAGAAGAGAGGGACACACCATGGGATGCAACCAGATCCTTGACCGCTACATCGCCCAGCTTGTGGAGAACTCCACGCCGCAGGCGCCCGCGTGGAACATCGAGAAGATCCGCGCCGGCAAAGAGAACACCTGGAACTACATCGACGGCTGCATGATCAAGGCCCTGATCGAGCTCAACGAGATCACCGGCGAGGACCGCTACCTGGAGTTCGCCGATAGCTACATCGACTTCTTTGTCCAGGAAGACGGCACCATCAAGCACTACGACCCGCAAGAGTACAACCTCGACAACGTCAACGCGGGCAAGACCCTCTACCGCCTGTACGAGATCACCGGCAAGCAGAAGTACCGCCTGGCCATGGACACGATCTACGGCCAGCTCGAGCGCCAGCCCCGCACCAAAGAGGGCGTCTTTTGGCACAAGGCGGTCTACCCCAACCAGATCTGGCTGGACGGCATGTACATGGCCCAGCCCTTCTACATGCAGTACGAGCTGTCCTTCCACAACCGCCGCGCCTGCTCCGACTCGTTCCACATGTTCCAGGTGGTCCGCGACCTCATGCGCAACGAGAAAAACGGCCTGTACTACCACGCCTACGACTCGTCCAAGAAGCAGTTCTGGTGCGACCCGGTGACCGGCCTTTCCCAGAACTTCTGGCTGCGCGCCGAGGGCTGGTTTGCCATGGCCCTGATCGACACGTGGGAGCTCATGCCGCCCTCGATGTCTGCCGAGAAGGACGGCCTGCGCGAGATGTTCGTCGACCTCATCGACTCGATGCTTCCTTACCAGGACGAGAAGACCGGCATGTGGCACCAGGTCATCAACCTGCCCAACATTGCCCCCAACTACCTTGAGGAGTCGGGCAGCGCCATCTTTGCCAACGCCATCATGAAGGGCTGCCGCCTGGGCGTGCTTCCCGAGCGCTACTACGAGTACGGCCGCCGCGCCTTTGACGGTGTATGCGAGACCTGCCTTTCCGAGAAGGACGGCCAGCTGGCCCTGGATAACATCTGCCTGGTAGCGGGCCTGGGCAACAACACCCACCGCGAGGGCACCTTTGACTACTACATGCGCGAGCCCATCGTGAAAAACGACGCCAAGGGTGTGGCCCCTCTGGTCTTGGCCTACATCGAGACCATGAAGCACGACAAGCTCGCCGGCGCCTGCGACCCCATGAGCCCGGCCGGCTGCTGCTCGGTCGAGGACCCCTGGGGCGGCTATACCCCGGGCATCAACGGGAAGAAGGCGTAGACGGTGGGGGAGAAGAACGTGGGCGGCGCGGTCGTCGCCGGGACCCCGACCTCGGCCTTCAGCGTGGGCGTGCGCCTGCACGATCTGCCGCAAGGCAGCGTGCCCGAGCGCATTCGCATGGCCGGTGAGCTGGGCTTTACTTGCATTCAGCTTCCCAGCAAGGTTGTTTTTAAGAGCTACGGCATCGACCGCACGGGCCTTACGCCCGAGCTTGCCGCCGAGCTGCGCGCGGTCCTGGACGAGGCCGGCGTCAAGGTGGCCGTCTTTGGCTGCTACAAGAACCTGGCCACCCCCGACGCAGCCCAGCTGGCAGACGTGCTAGAGGAATACGCCGCCTGCGCCCGTTTTGCCGCGCTTCTGGGCGGCTGTCCCGTTGGCACCGAGACGGGCCGTCCCAACGCCGCCAACAAGGTGGCCGACGACCGCTTTAGCGACGAGGCCCTGGACGCCTTTTGCAAGGGCCTTGAGCAGGCCTGCGTTGCCTGCGAGAAGGCCGGCGTGCCATTGCTGATCGAGCCGGGTTGGAACGAGGTCGTCAACACCCCCGAGCGCTGCCGCGCCGTCCTTGACCGCGTGAAGTCGCCCGTGCTGGGCGTCATCTACGACGCGGTGTCTCTGCTGCACCCCACGGTTGTCGCAAACGCGCCGCAGGTCGTCGACCGTATGCTCACGCTCAACGGCGACGCCATCCGCGTGATTCACGCCAAGGACTTCGAGGTCGTGGACAACGAGGACGCCGATGGCTGGTGCGACGGAAGCGGCAGCCGCTTGGTGTGCCACGGCCCCGCGACCACGGGCAACTTCGACATGGGCGGCATCGCCGCCTGGGCCGCGGCCACGTGCCCGGGCATCCCGTGCGTGATGGAGAACAGCACGCCGCAGGACATGGCGGCCTCGCGCGAGGCTCTTCTCGCCATGGGCTAGGCCAGATATCACGGCCGCGCCCGGCCTCAAAAGGGCGACATAGCCGGCGGCCCCTGCGCCGCCGTCCCAAGCCGGACGCCAATCGCGGGCGTCCGGCGTTTCTATAGGCAAGTACCACGGCATCAACTGGAGAGGATCTGCCATGGCCATACACATCATCGAGGAAGCCAACCGCTGCCTGGGCTGCAAGCGCGCGTTTTGCCAGCTTAAGGGCTGTCCCGTCTCGACATCGATCCCGCAGGTCATTGGCCTGTTTCGCGAGCGCAAGCTCGAAGAGGCGGGCGAGCTGCTGTTCTCTAACAACCCCATGAGCGCCGTTTGCTCGTTGGTGTGCAACCACTCGGGGCAGTGCGAGGGCAGCTGCGTGCAGGGCCGCAAGGGCGCGCCCGTGCACTTCTCGGCCATCGAGAGCTACATCTCGGCCACCTACCTTGAACGCACCGTCTTCGAGCGCCCAGAGCCCTGCGGCAAGCAGGTCGCGGTTATTGGCTCGGGCCCGGCGGGCCTCACGGCGGCGATCCAGCTGGCGCAGGCCGGTTGCGGCGTCACCGTCTTTGAGCAGCGCGCCGAGATCGGCGGCGTGCTTGAGTACGGCATCCCCGAGTTCCGCCTGCCGCGCAAGCTGGTCCAACGCTACCGAGAAGTGCTTGACCAGCTGGGCGTTCGCGTGCGTCCCTCGACCACCATCGGCGGCGCCCTGCACATCGACGACCTGCTGCGCGACGGCTACGACGCCGTCTTTGTGGGCACGGGCACCTGGCGCGCCCGCAAGCTGGGCATTCCCGGCGAGACGCGCGGAGACGTGCTGTACGGCATCGACTACCTGGTGGACCCCGCGAGTTTTGCCGTGGGCGAGAGCGTCGCGGTGATCGGCGCGGGTAACGTGGCCATGGACGTCGCGCGCTCGGCGCTTCGCCACGGCGCGCGCACGGTCACGATCTATGCTCGCTCGCGCCACATCTCGGCGATTAGCGAGGAGATTGAGCTGGCCCAGCTCGACGGCGCCGAGATCGTGTGCGGCAAGGCCATCTGCGCCATCGACGAGAACGGCCCTGTGTTCAAGACGGCCCTCTTTGACGAGGAGGGCAAGGTCTGCGGCTACGAGGACGAGCTCGACCACGCCACGGCCGACACGGTGATCATCGCCGCCTCGCAGACGCCCAAGGACAAGCTTGTCCTTACGACCAACGGCCTTACCGTCGACGAGCGCGGCCTTCTTGAGGTGGACGAGAAGGGCATGACCAGCGTACCCGCCGTCTTTGCCGCGGGCGACGTGGTCAATGGGCCGCTTACCGTGGTCCACGCCGTGGCGGGGGCCAAGGTGGCCGTTGCCGGCATCAAGGAGTACCTGGGCATCGCGTAAGGGCGGGCCGCGGACGTGGCGTGGGCGTTGGACCCGCGCTGCGTTCTTCTTGCCATATAGTTCTGTTACATCAAACATGAAAGGATCTTCTCGCTTTGAAACCCCTGCTCGTGACTAAGGAAGAAGAGCAAACCATCGATTGGGGCCACACGGTCCTGCGCTACGCGATCTACGTCGTGGGCCTTTTGTGCATCTCGACGGGCACGGTGCTGCAGACCGCGTCTGGCCTGGGCGTCGCGTCGCTTACGTGCTTCGCGACCTTTGCCTCGCGAGCCACCGGCACCACGCTGGGATTCATGATCGCGCTCACGTACGCGATCTACATCGGCTGCCAGGCGCTTATCCTGCGGCGGCGCTTCCAGGCGCGGATTTTGCTCGAGATGGTATTTGCCTTCTCGATGGGCTACCTGGTCGATTTGATCGCCTCGCTGATCACGGTGAGCCCGCAGGGTTTCGTGGCGCAGGTCGTGTGCATGTGCTGCGCGCTGGTGGTCACGGCCTTTGGCGCGTCGCTCATGGTCGACATGGAGGTTGTCCCCAACGCGCCCGACGGCCTGGTGCAGGTGGCCAGCGAGGCCCTGGGCACGAGCTTTGGCAACGTCAAGGTGGTCTTTGACGTGAGCCACGTCGCGGTGTCCATCTTGGGGTCGCTGCTTTTGTTTGGCGACATCTCGGGCTTTGGCCTGACGACGATCGTCTCGGCGCTTTTCCTGGGGCGCATCATCAATGTGATCATGGGCACCGTGGGCCAGCGCGCGCAGCAGGCCGTCTGGGCGTAAACCCAGCGTAAACAGGGCGTTTCACGACACGGGTCGGGCTATTTGCAGGTCTATACTTGCGCAGGCTACGACGACAAGGGCCGCCGCAACCGCATGATTTTGGTGTCGGTATTGGAAGGACCTTCTCGCTTTGAAACCCCTGCTCGTGACCAAGGAAGATAAAACCGCAGATTGGGCCCGCACGGCGCTTCGCTACGCGATCTACGCCGTGGGGCTTTTTTGTATCTCGCTGGGGACGGTGCTGCAGACGGCCTCTGGCCTGGGCGTGTCGTCCCTTACGTGCTTCGCGACGTTTGCCGCGCGCGTGGGCGGGACCTCGCTGGGGTTCATGATCACGGCGTCATATGCGGTCTACATCGTGATCCAGGCGCTTATCCTGCGAAGGCGCTTCCAGGCGCGCATTTTGCTCGAGATGCTGGTGGCCTCGGCCATGGGGGCGCTGGTGGACCTTCTGGCCGTGGTGGTCACGGTGGACCCGCAGGGCTTGCCCGCGCAGGTCACGTGTATGTGCTGCTCGATCTGCGTGACGGCCGTGGGTGCGTCACTGATGGTCGACATGGAGATCGTGCCCAACGCGCCCGACGGCCTGGTGCAGGTCATTAGCCAGGCGCTGCGCACACCGTTTGGCCGCATCAAGGTCATCTTCGACGTGAGCCACGTCGTGGTTTCGGTCTTGGGGTCGCTCGTGCTGTTTGGCGACATCGACGGCTTTGGCCTTACGACCGTGGCGTCGGCGCTTTTGCTGGGCCGCGCCATCAACGTGGTCATGAAGACCTTGGGCAAGCACGCTCGCGCCGCCGTCTGGGGCGAGTAGAGGGGCACTTCTCCGCGCCAACCCAAAATCCCCTGCATTCCATGCCATTTTCAAGTCGAAAAACGGCACGGAATGCAGGGGATTTCTATGCCGCGTCGTAGTTGGGCCCTCACATCTGCCCATAGCCCTCGCGCCATTGGGTGGGGGAGACGCCGCTGGCCTGCTTGAACGCTTGCGAGAAGGCGGATTGCCGCTGATAGCCAAGGCGCGCGGCCACTTGCGCCACGCTTAGGGTTTCATCGGCCAGAAGCTCGCGTGCCCGTTCGATACGCCGGCGCCGGGCGTAGGCGGCCAGGCCCTCGCCCGTCTCGGCCTTGAAAACGGCGCAGAGCTTGGAGCGGCTCACGTAAAGGCGTGCCGCGGCCTCGTCCACGCCCAGCTGGGCGCCCTCGTCAATCGCCTGTTCGATGAGCGCCGCGGCCTGGGCGGCAAGGCTCGCCGAGGCCCGAGTGCCTTGCGCCTGGCGGGCGCCTTTCTCGGCGGCGTGCGCGCATGCGAGCTCGGCGACCATCGCGTCGACCACGGAGCGCAGGCGAAGACACGCCCCGGCCCGGTCGGCGCTTGGGTAGTTAAGCCGTTGCAGCCCGTGGGTCATGGCCGCACGGGCCTCCTCGGGCCAGTGGCCATCGAAGGCGCCAAAGAGCCCCGTGAACTCGCCGGGCCATTGCTGCTCAAGCTCGTTGAAGAAGCTGGATAAGAAGAGAACCGAGCGGGACCGGTAGGTCATTCCGGCCTTTAGCGGGCTGTACTGGTCGTGCAGGCTGCTTTGCACAAAGGTGCACAAAGTGCTGCTCGGCTGGGAGCCGTTTTTGGCCCAGGCGTCCTCGCGCGGCGACACGCACCCCGGCACGATGCCGTTTTGGGGCATGCACGACAACGTGCTCGCGTTCATCAATGACGCGCAGGCGTAGGGCTCAAAGGTCTGCTCGAGCAGGCGCATGTCGCGGGCGGGTGTCACGACATGCTCCATGACCAGGCAATCCTTTGAAACCGGCATTATCCAAGCGCTGCCTGCGCCAATCTCGTTCACGACCTTGGCCTGCAATACGGCGCCGCCGCGGCCCGGCTCAAGCGCAAGGCCAAACTGCTCGAACTGAGGCGCGTAGAGCTGCTCGATATGTGAGGTAGAACTGCGTGCCATGTATGAAAACGTCTCCAACCTTTACGTAATCGTCCAGGACTCGGGACAACGCTGTCGCCCGGTATTCTCACCATGATAAGTTTGCACAGGTTAACTCTCAAGGCCAAACGAAAGGACGACAGATGGCTGACGAGAAGAAAGAGGCTGTGGCGGGCGAGAAGCCCGCTGCAAAGAAGGGCGGGGGCATCGGTGATCTTCTCGCGTTCGCGGGCGACCGGCGCGTCTTGAGTTACCTGGGCTGCGCCCTGTCCGCGGCGTCGCAGCTGCTGGGTTTTGGCCCCTACGTGTGCATCTGGCTGGCCACGCGCGACCTTCTTGCCGTGGCTCCCAACTGGAGCCGGGCCACGGGCCTGGCCGCCTATGGCTGGTGGGCCGTGGGCCTGGCCGTGGCGGGCATCGCGCTCTACTTCCTGGCGCTTATGTGCTGCCACCTGGCGGCTTTTCGCTGCGCCTCCAACATGCGCAAACAGGTAACCGAGCACCTGCTGCGCCTGCCCCTTGGCTACTTCGACGCGCACGCCACCGGCGAGCTGCGCCGCATCGTGGACGGTTGCGCCGCCTCGACCGAGACCCTGCTTGCCCACATGCTGCCCGACTCTGCGGGCTCGGTCGCCATGGTGGTGGGCATGCTCGTCATGCTCGCGGCGTTCGACTGGCGCCTGGGCGCCGCCTGCCTGGTTGCCGTGGTGGTGAGCGTCGCCGCCCTTGCCACCATGATGAGCGGCAAGGGCATGGAGTTCATGCAGCAATACATGGCGGCCGCCGTGCGCATGAACAAGACGGGCACCGAGTACGTTCGCGGCATTCCCGTGGTCAAGGTCTTCCAGCAGACGGTCTACTCGTTCAAGGCCTTCCACGACAGCATCGCCGACTACGCGCGCATGGCCCAGGACTACGCGGGCACCTTCTGCCGCGTGCCTCAGGTGGCAAACCTCACGGCATTAAACGGTCTTGTTATGTTCCTGGTGCCGGTCGCCCTGCTGCTGGCTCCCGGTGAGAAGGACTTCGCGCGCTTTGTGGCCAACTTCGCGTTCTACGCGATCTTCTCGGCGGTAATCCCGACGGCCATGGCCAAGCTGATGTTCGTCAGCGAGGCCTCGCAGATGGCGGGCGACTCGCTTGGGCGCGTGCGCGGCGTGCTGGCCGAGAAGCCCCTGTCTGTGCCCTCGACGCCGCGCCACCCGGCGGGCAACGACGTCGTTTTCGATAACGTGACCTTCACTTATGCCGGCGCCGAGAACCCGGCCGTCGACCACGTGAGCTTTGAGGTCCCGGCGGGCACAACGCTTGCCCTTGTGGGGCCCTCGGGCGGGGGCAAGTCCACTTGCGCCCAGCTTGTCCCGCGCTTTTGGGATGTCGACGGCGGCAGCGTGCGCGTGGGCGGCGTCGATGTGTGTGACATGGACCCGCACGAGCTCATGGACCAGGTGGCATTCGTCTTTCAGACAAACCGCCTCTTTAAGCGGAGCCTGGCCGACAACGTTCGCGCCGCTCGCCCGGACGCCACCGATAGCGAGGTCATGGCTGCGCTTCACTCTGCTCAATGCGACGATATTGTCGAGAAACTCCCGCAAGGCGCGAACACCATGCTCGGCGCCGGCGGAGCCTACCTTTCAGGCGGCGAGGTTCAGCGCGTGGCGCTGGCCCGCGCAATCCTCAAAGACGCGCCCATCGTGGTATTGGACGAGGCCACGGCATTCGCGGATCCCGAGAACGAGATCCTTATCCAGCGGGCTTTCTCGCGCCTGGCCGCTGGTCGCACGGTCATTATGATCGCGCATCGGCTCTCTACCGTTGTGGGCGCCGACAAGATCGTGGTGCTCGATCACGGCCACGTTGCTGAGCAGGGCCGTCACGAGGAGCTTCTGGCAGTCGACGGCCTTTACGCGCGCATGTGGGTCGATTACGAGTGCGCCGCCAGCTGGAAAATCGAAAGCTCGAGCAAAGGAGGCGAGGCCTAATGTTCGCCTCACTTAAAGAGAAGTACTTCCTCTCGGATAAAGCCATCGCCGGCGTGCGCCGCGGTATCTTTTGGACGACCGTGACAAACATCGTGATCATGGCCGGCATGGCGTTTCTCTTCTACGCCATGGCCGGGTTCCTGGCGCACTTGACGCAAGGCGGCTCGCTGCCCAGCGCCGCACCCTTCTGCCTGGGGCTTCTCATCTTCGCCGTCCTTCTCTTTGCGTCCAATATGCAGCAATACCTCAACACCTACTGCGTCTTTTACGAAGAGAGCGGCAACCAGCGCATCGCCATCGCCGAGCACCTGCGCCGTCTGCCCCTGTCGTTCTTTGGACGCCGTGACCTGGCCGATCTCACCGAGACCATCATGGGCGACGTTCAGACCATGGAGCACGCGTACAGCCACGTGCTGGGCGAGCTTTGGGGCGCCGTCATCGCGAGCGCCATCGTCTTTGTGGGGTCGCTTTTCTTCTGCTGGCAACTCTCGTTGGCTGCGTTCTGGAGCGTGCCGGTGGCATTTGCCTTGTTGTTTGCCACGCGGCGTCCCATGGCGCCCATCGTCGACTCCGTGCGCGCGTCCAAGGTGGGCGTGACCGAGGCCATCCAAGAGACCCTCGAGTGCGTGCGCGAGATCCGCGCCACCAACCAAGAGGCGCACTACCTGGCCGGCCTTGCCGCCACGATCGACGCGAGCGAGCACGAGACCGCCCGCGGAGAGCTAGCAAACGGTCTTATCGTCAACTCGGCCTACGCAATTCTGCGTCTGGGCATCGCGACTACGCTGGTGACGGGCGCGTCTATGCTGGCCGCGGGCCAGATCGACTTCATGGTCATGTTTGCCTACCTGCTCATGGTGAGCCGCATCTACGCGCCGTTCGACCAGGCGCTCGTGCTCATCGCCGAGCTCTTCATGGCCGAGGGCTCGGCCAAGCGTATGCGCGCCATTATGGATGAGCCGCTTGCCAAAGGAGCCGCGCAGTTTACGCCCACCGGTCACGATGTCGTGTTCGACCACGTTGCCTTTGGCTACGGCGCGGGTCCAGACGGCCGAGCTGGCGAGAAGGTCCTGCGCGATGTGAGTTTTACCGCAAAGGAAGGCCAGGTCACGGCACTTGTTGGGCCTTCCGGCTCAGGCAAGTCCACGGTGAGCCGCCTGGCTGCCCGCTTCTGGGACGCCACGGCGGGCACGGTGCGCGTGGGCGGGGTGGACGTGGCCACCGTAGACCCCGAGGTACTTCTGCGCGACTACGCCATCGTGTTCCAGGACGTCCTTCTCTTTGACGACACGGTGATGGGTAACATCCGCCTGGGTCGGCGCGACGCCACCGACAAGGAGGTTCTGGCTGCCGCGCGCGCCGCCAACTGCGACGAGTTCGTGAGCCGCATGCCGGCCGGCTACGACACGATGATCGGCGAGAACGGCTCCAAGCTCTCGGGCGGAGAGCGTCAGCGCATCTCTATCGCCCGGGCGTTGCTCAAGGACGCGCCTATCGTCCTTCTCGACGAGGCGACGGCAAGCTTGGACGTCGAGAACGAGACGCAGGTACAGGAGGCGTTGAGCCGCCTGCTGGTGGGAAAGACCGTCATCGTGATCGCGCACCGTATGCGCACGGTCGAGAACGCCGATAAGGTTGTCGTTCTTAAGGACGGTGTGGTGGCAGAGCAAGGCAGCCCCGCCGAGCTCATGGCCGCAGGTGGCGAGTTTGCTCATATGGTCGAGCTGCAAAAGGAGTCTGCCGGCTGGCAACTTTAGCTGCCTGACCCCCAACCCAAAATCCCCTGCATTCCGTGCCATTTTTAAGGCGAAAAATAGCACGGAATGCAGGGGATTTCTATGCCGCGTCCGCCATACGTACGAAAAAAGGCCGGGCGCCGCGGTTGAATCGCGGCGCCCGGCCCATGTAGGGGGTAGGGGAGTTGACCTTAGAGGCCCAGCAGCTCCTTGACCTTGGCGATGATGGCCTCGTCGGTGGCGTTGGCAAAGAAGTACTCCTGGAAGTGCTCGCCGGCCAGGGCGCCCTTGACCAGGTCCTGGTCGATCTCGCCGAGGACGTCGACGAGCGGGCGCATGGTCACGGCGCGGACACCGTCAAGGATCTTCTTGTTGCGCTGCTCGGGCTCGACGCGCTCGGCGGGGTAGCCGTTGCCCGAGCCAAAGCCAAAGAGCTTCTCGAAGGTGTACTCAAGGTTGAGCTCCTGGCCCCAGCCGTTCTTGAGGGCGAAGGGCATGGACACGGCGTTACCGTCGTTGACCTGCGCAAAGGTGTAGGCGTCCAGAGGGTCGGCAACGTGGCCGCAAAGCACGCCGGGGAAGGAGTTGCAGGCCAGCATTGCGCCCTCGCCGGTGCCGCAGCCGGTCACGACGTAGTCGGCGGCGCCGGAGTTGAGCAGCACGGCGGCCAGGATGCCGTTCTGCACGTAGGTCAGCGGCTTGGAGTCGGCGTCGGCGTACATGCCGTAGTTGTAGACGGTGTGGCCCATGGGCTCGACGACCTTCTTAAGCGCAGCCTCGATCATGGGGTTCTTGGCGTTCTGGGAGTTCTCGTTGATAAGGGCGATCTTCATGGTTCGTTCCTTTCGTCTGAAATGAGGGAGAAGTGCTGGTTATAAATATGTCAGCGAGGGCGCGTGGGGCGGTGCAGATTGCCGTGAAAGAGGAGGGAAGCGTACTAAGTACGCGACCGACGAATGAGCGGCAAGATGCGCTGTCCCACGCGACCGCAGCGTCAACTACTGAGGCTGCTTGCCGATGTATGCCAGAATGCCGCCGTCGACGTAGAGCACGTGGCCGTTGACAAAGTTCGAGGCGTCGGAGGCCAGGAACACGGCCGGGCCCATGAGGTCCTCGGGGGTGCCCCAACGGGCAGCCGGGGTCTTGCTTACGATGAAGGCGTCAAAGGGGTGACGGCTGCCGTCGGCCTGGCGCTCGCGCAGCGGGGCGGTCTGCGGGGTGGCGATGTAGCCCGGCCCAATGCCGTTGCACTGGATGTTGGCCTCGCCAAACTCCGAGCAGATGTTGCGTGTGAGCATCTTCAAACCGCCCTTGGCCGCCGCGTAGGCGCTCACGGTCTCGCGGCCCAGCTCGCTCATCATCGAGCAGATGTTGATGATCTTGCCGTGGCCCTTCTCGACCATCGAGGGGATGCAGGCCTTGCTCACGATGAAGGGGGCGGTGAGGTCGGTGTCGACGACCTGGCGCCACTCGTCGACGCTCATCTCGCACATGGGGATGCGCTTGATAATGCCGGCGTTGTTGACCAGGATATCGGGGGTGCTGCCCAGGTCAGCCTTGATGTTGGCGAGAAGATCTGCGACCTGAGCCTCGTCGCACACGTCACACACGTAGCCCTTGGCGGTGAGGCCGGCCTCGCGGTAGTGGGCCTCTGCCTGCTCGACCTTGTCGGCGTGACGGGCGTTGAAGGCGATCTTGGCGCCGGCCTGGCCCAGGGCCTCGGCGATGGCCATGCCAATGCCGTAGGTCGCGCCGGTGACCAGGGCGACCTTGCCGTCAAGGTTGAAGCTATCAAGTACGTTTGCCATTTGGTACTTCCAATCTGGTTTGAAAGCCTGTGTTTGCAACTTGCGGATTAGTCTCGGATAGTAAACCGGTTTTGTCAACTAAGAACTGCGGAAATATCGACAAACGACAGCGGAATTCTCGCAAAAGAGTCGCATAGGCAGTAAAACGGTTTAGTTAAGGTATCTTCCCCCAACCGACATGCGATTTCGCAAAACCCCAGGATCGGGCTTCTCGCCATTACGGTTTGGGGAAGTTTTTCTCGCTACAGCGTGGTATCGCCCCACTGAACGCCGCAGTCCAGGACCTGGTGCGGATCAATCTGTCCCGCACCAGCAATCGCATCAAGCAGGATGGCCGCCGCCGTGGCACCCTCCTCGCGCGCCGGCTGCACCACGACCGAGACCGCGGGCGATGCCACGCTGGCCCACTCGGTGTTGTCGAAGCCCAAAAGGCCCACGCGGTCGGGCATGAGGGGGTAGTACGTGCGAAAACCGCGGTAGATGTCGGGCAGCGCCCAGCAGTTGGGGGCAAAGACCAGGGTGGGCGTGGAGCCGTCGATGTTCTGCGCGAGAAACGCGGCAAGGCTCCGCTCGTCCACGGAGTCGCCCTCGATGGTGAGCTGCGTGTAGGAAAGCCCGTGGTTCTCAAGCGCGTCGACAAAGCCACTCATGCGTTCGACGCGGCTAGAGATCAGGCCAGGCTCTGCCGTGATTACCAAGAAATGCTGGTAGCCCTTCTCGACACAAGCCTCGATTGCCTGGTAGGAGGCCTCGTAGTTGTCGGTCTTGACCCAGTTGGAGGCAAAGTCGTAGAGCTTCGAGTCGATGAAGACCAGCGGTTTGCCGGCGTCCTCGATCTGGCGCGTGATCTCTTTGAACTGTGCCGTGGGTTGCACGATGAAGCCGTCGACGCCCAGGGCCAGCAGGCGGTCGATATAGGCCATCTCGTTTTGCTTGTCGAAGTTGGAGTTGCAGACGAGCATGCGGTAGCCCTTGGCCGAGATGACCTCGTCGATGCCCTTGACGATCTGGTTGGCAAAGGCGTTGGTGATGTCGCCGATGATCACGCCCACGAGCTTGCTTTCCTTGGCGTTCATGCCGCGCGCAAGAGGGGAGGGCTCGTAGCCGGTCTGCTCGATCACGCGGCGCACGCGCTCTTGGGTATCGGCCGACATGCGGTCGGTCTTGCCGTTGAGGTAGAACGAGACGGTAGTCTTGGAGGTGCCCGCCATCTGGGCGATCTGGTTGATGGTGACGCGCTTCTTCGCGGCCTGCGGCTGGCGGGGCATGGGGTCTCCTTGAGGGCTGGTGGCGTTGTGTGGTATAAGGTATTGTAAACCAGTTTTGCAGCCAATGGACGGGCGCCAAGACGCGCTCGAGACAAAAAAGAAGCCGGCTGTTTCTCGGAGGGGGAAGGTGACTAGGTGCTCATGGGACGGGACATGTATCCTGGAGCACACCGCGAGAAACAACCGGCTTCGGCTGTGGAACCCGCCCATGGAAAAGGCAAGCAAAGCGGGTTGATTAGAAGTATAGGGTTAACGTTCACCCTATAGGCCGAGAATCTGCGTTTCCCCACGATTTGACCACTTATCGCCCAAAACCTACCGTTTACCGATGCCACTTGTTGCGGGAAGGTTGCCGCAGCTTTTGTGGCGAGAAGAGCCCGGAACTTTTGCACGACCAAATCGCCGCAGGGCAAGTAGCCAACCCGTCATGGCCAGCGGCCAACTGGGAAAACGCCGCTGCAAAAGCCCCGGCTACTTTCCAAAGTCGTTTTGGTCGTGCAAAAACTCGCGATTGGTTATTTAGGCCCCGGTCGAGGCGCGTCGGACGATGCGGCCGGGAATCTGAACGCGCTGCGGTGTGAGACCGGGGTCCTCGATGCGGGCCACCACGCGCTCCATCACGGCGGCGGCAATGGCCTCGACATCCTGGGCGGCCGTGGTCACCCCGCCCTGAAACATGCGGTTCCAGGCGTAATCGTCAAAGGTGGCGGCAAAGAGGGGGGTGGCTCCGCGGCCCGCGGCGGCCCCGCGGTCCGCGCCGGTCGCGCCCGCGCCCGAGCCCTTGCCCCACTGCCCGCGTAGCTGCGAATCCTGGAAGGCCTCGATTAAGCGGAAGAACACCAGGCCGTTGACGGCGATCAGCCCCACGGCCCCACGGCCCGCCACATCGCCCTCGCACTTCTCGCCGTCTCCCGCAACAGCTCCTTTGACCTGCACAGCCGCCTTGTTGCTGTCGGCCGAAAGCTCGACCACCTGCCCGGTGACGCCGCGCTCGGCCGCGCGGTCCAAAAACCGCCCCTCGCGCTCGCGGCGCACCGAGCTCGTGCGGTCCTGCTCGGTGAGAAGAACCAGCTGCTCGCAGCCGCAGCCGCACAGCTCGTCTACCAGCGCGTCCATAAGCTCGCTGTTGTTAGACGTCACCAAATCCAGCCCGCCGCCTGTGCAGTCGCGGTCCAGAAGAACCACGGGCACGCGGGCGTTGGTGGTGCGCAGTAGGTGCTCGTTGCCGCCGCAGGTGTTGACCACCAGGGCATCCGCCCCCGCCGCGCACAGGCGCTCGATGGCCGAGGCCTCGGCCGCGCCGTCGTTGGAGCTCACGGCCGTCATCAAGGTGTAGCCCACCTTGGCCGCCTCGGCCGAGAGGGCCTCGATCATGGCAGAAGAATACGGGTTCACGATGTCTGCCAGCACAATCCCCAACAGGTGCGACCGGTCGGTGCGCAGGCTGCGGGCGGCGGCAAGCGGCCGGTAGCCCGTGCGCTCGACGACCTCGGCGATGCGCGCGCGGGTCTCGTCGGTCATGGCGCCAGGGGTGTTGTTGAGGTAGCGCGAGACGGTGGCCGGGCTCACGCCCGCCTCCTGCGCGATGTCCTTGATCCTTACGCGAGCCATGCGCGTGACCTCCTGCCAACAAATCCAAACCGCACGCGAAAAATCACTGTATTTCTCGGTGGCGCAAGTATACAATATCGGCAAAGCAATGTAATCGATTTCGTAAATCGATTCCGTAAAGGTAACGACAACGTTTTGGAGGTTCACATGAGCGACAAGCCCCTCGTACTTTCCTTTGGCGAGATCATGATGCGTCTTTCTCCCAAGGACCACCTGCGCCTTGAGCAGGCCACCGAGTTCGACGCCCGCTACGGCGGCGCCGAGGCCAACATGGCCGTCTCGCTGGCTTACCAGGGCGACAACGCCGCCTACGTCTCGGTCGTGCCGGCCAACCGCATTGGCGACTGCGCCCTTCGCGGCCTGGTGGCCTACGGCGTCGACACCTCCCGCGTCGTGCGCGACGGCGACCGCCTGGGCACCTACTACTTCGAGCTGGGCGCTTCTCAGCGCGGCAACGGCTGCGTCTATGACCGCAAGTACTCCGCGATGAACCTGGCCTCCCACGAGGTCCTGGATTGGGACGCCATCCTCGACGGCGTCGAGGTCTTCTACGTGAGCGGCGTCACTCCCGCCGTCTCGGACGAGATGGCCGTCGCCTGCAAGGAGGCCCTGGTGGCCGCCCGCGCCAAGGGCATCAAGACCGTCTTTGACCTCAACTACCGCGGCAAGCTCTGGACGCCCGAGAAGGCCCAGTCGGTCGTGAAGGGCCTCATGCCCTACGTCGACGTCTGCATCGCCAACGACGAGGACGCCCCCTATGCCCTGGGCATGACCTGCGTCTCTGGCTCTTTGGCCCACGGCATCGAGGAGCGCGACTCCTACGTCGAGATGGCCCGTCAGATCTGCGCCGAGTACGGCTGCCAGACCGTGGCCTCCGTCGTGCGCAACGTTTCCAGCACCGAGCACTCCCAGTGGATGGGCATGTTTTACGTGGCCGAGGGCGACCAGCACTGGTTTAGCCCCATGCACGACGTTAACGTCCTTGAGGGCGTGGGCGGCGGCGACGCCTTCAACGCCGGTCTGCTGCACGCCATGCTGCACGACTATGACGGCCAGAAGACCATCGACTACGCCATCGCGGCCAGCGTCCTTAAGCTGTCGGTCCGCGGCGATGTCAACCTGGTGACCGAGGCCGAGATCGCCGGCGTCGCGGCCTCTGGCGGCGCCACCCGCGTGGCCCGCTAGTCGCAGCGCGCATCAAAGATTCAACCAATAACAAGGTCTTCTCGCCGCATTGGCAGAAGGCGAGAAGACCTGCCAAGAAAGGATTTGCCCATGTACGAGGATTTCTACGAGAAGCTCCACGAGCTGGCCATCGTGCCTGTTGTTGTTCTGGATAAGGTCGAGGACGCCGTTCCCATGGCCCGCGCCCTGGTTGCCGGCGGCATGCCCTCTGCCGAGGTGACCTTCCGCACCGCCTGCGCCGCCGAGTGCATCAAGGCCATGCACGACGAGGTGCCCGAGATCTGCGTGGGCGCCGGCACCGTGCTTTCTGTCGAGCAGGTCGACGAGGCCGTGGCCGCGGGCGCCGCGTTCATCGTGAGCCCCGGCTTTGACGCCGAGGTCGTGGCCCACTGCATCGAGCTGGGCGTGCCCGTGCTGCCTGGCACCGTGACCCCCTCCGAGGTGACCGCCGCCCGCAAGCTGGGCCTTAACGTCACCAAGTTCTTCCCCGCAGCCCAGTACGGCGGCCTGAACACCATCAACGCCCTGTGCGCTCCCTTTGTGGGTCACCGCTTCATGCCCACCGGCGGCGTGAGCACGGCAAACGTCGAGGAGTACTTGTCCTCCAAGTCCATTATCGCCTGCGGCGGCACCTGGATGGTCAAGCCCGGCCTCTTTGCCAATGGCGACTTCACCCCGGTCACCGAGGCCTGCAAGGGCGCTATGGAGGCCGTTGCCCGCGTTCGCGGCTAGCCTAAACCGGCAAGGGCGACCCGCGCAGCAGCCCTTGCCGTGCCCTTCTCGCGTTGAACATAAAATCCCCTGCAAATTGAGCCAGAATCAACTTCGAAAATGGCACGAAATGCAGGGGATTTTTCTGTCGACGCGGCAAGTGTCGCGCTGCGGCCTCGCCGCGACCGCCCGGGCGCCTTAAACCGCCGTGGGAACGCGGCTCACGACGAGCTTCATCTGGCCCGAGCAGTGCGCGTCGCCAAATCCGGCCGGGACAATAAAGTGGTCGCCGCGCTTGACGGCCTGCCCGGCCACCTCGCCCTCGCCCTCGATGACGCTCACGCACCTAAAGGTGGGGATGGACGAGAAGACCTTCTCGCCGTCGACGCTCACCAAGTCAACGATGTAGCGGTCGGTGTCGGCCAGGTGCTGGATGCCGCCAATCACAGGCGTGGTGATCTTTCCGCTGGTCACAGGGGTCGCGGAGAAGTTCACGCACTCGACGCTCTGCTCGATGTGCAAAGGACGGCAGGTGCCGTCGGCCTGCTTGCGGTCGTAGTCGTAGACGCGGTAGGTGACGTCGCTTGACTGCTGGGTCTCTAGGATGACGGTGCCGCCCTTGATGGCGTGGATCGTGCCGGGGTCGATCTGGAAGAAGTCGCCGGGGTGGATGGGCACCTCGTTCAACAGCTCGCCCCAGCGGCCCTCGTCAACCATGGCACGAAACTCCGCGGCGTCCTTCGCGCGCTGGCCCACGATGATAGTGCCGCCCTCCTTGCAGCCCAGCACGTACCAGCACTCCTTCTTGCCCAGCGAGCCGTTCTCGTGCTCGGCGGCGTAGACGTCGTCGGGGTGCACCTGCACCGAGAGGTCGTCCTTGGCGTCCAAGATCTTGATCAGCAGCGGGAACTCGCGGGCCTGCCCGCCGCGGCCGTCGGGCACCTGGCCAAAGACCTCGCGCGCCTCGTCCCACACTTGCGAGAGGAACTTGCCGTCAAAGGCCCCGCCGCGCACGCGGCAGTCGCCGTTGGGGTGTGCCGAGATAGCCCAGCACTCGCCGATAGGCCCGTCGGGGATCTCGTAGCCCCACTCGTCGGCAAGCTCGCGGCCTCCCCAGATCTTCTCGTGAAACACCGGCTCGAGGAAAATCAACTCATGAAACTGCTGCGACATTGCTGCTCCTTCGCCAAACGCAAGCACCTTTTCCTGCTGCACCGCCATTCTATTCGTTGGTGAGAAGCGATCGTCTGAGTTCGGTATTAAGGGAGGAATGCACCTAACATTTTGGGGTCGCTAACGCTCGTCGATCGCGCGGCCTGCGCTAGGATGGTTGGCATGGATGCTAAAGATCTGACATATCGCGATTACGCCGACCTCGCCCGCCTGCCGCTGGCCAAGCTGGCGGTGCAGTGTGAGGTGCAGGCGTTTCACGCAGCGGGGCCGGGCGGGCAGTGCGTGAACACGACCGACTCGGCCGTGCGCACGGTACATGTGCCTACCGGCATCACCGTGGTGAGCCGCGAGTCGCGCAGCCAGTACCGCAACCGGCAACTTTGCCTGCAGAAGATCCGCGACGAGCTGGCCCGTCGCGCTGTGCCGCCCAAGGTGCGCCACAAGACCAAGCCCACGCGCGCCTCTAAGGAGCGCCGGCTTGCGGCAAAGCACTACCGCTCGCAGGTGAAGGACCTTCGCCGCCGCCCGATTGACGACTAGCGGCCGGTCGCGTGGGTGGCACTGCGCGATTGGAACGCTTCAATTTTCAAAAACGCGACAAATGTGCCGACGAAATCCATCTGACTGAGTAGCTAAGCAACCCTCAAAAGGAAATCCGCAGGTCAGAGACTTGCGGATTTCCCGGCTACTTGCCTAATTAAATTTCGTCGGCACACTTGTCGCGTTTTTGCTTCCTAGCCCAGCGAACGCCGCCCGCGGAACGGCCGCGCCGCCTAAACCGTCTTCGCGAAGGCCAGGAACTCGTCCACATCGGCGGGTTTTGTAGCCCACGAGGTCACAAAGCGAATAACCCGGCGGCCGTCCGGCAGCTGCGCGAAGGTCTCGCAGCCCACGGCCTCGTCGAACTTCTGCGCAACCGAGGGCTCCACCACAAAGAACTGCTGGTTGGTGTTGGCCGGCAGGTACGACTCGAAGCCCAGCTCATTCATGCCGTCGCGCAGGCGAAGCGCGCACTCGTTGGCGCCGCGGGCAAGCTTCCAGTACAGGGCTTCGCCGCCGTCGGCCGGCTGCTCGAAGGCCGCCTCAAACTGCACGCCTAGCAAACGGCCCTTGGCCATAAGCCCGCCGCGCTCCTTAATAAGATAGGGGAACGACCGCTTGAGCTCGGGGTCTGCGATGACCATCGCCTCACCAAACAACATGCCGTTCTTGGTGCCGCCCAGGTAGAAGGCATCGGCATTCGCCGCCAGGTGCTCAAGCGTCAGGTCGTTGCCCTGTGACGTCAAGGCCACGGCCAGACGCGCGCCGTCCACGTAGACCTTAAGCCCGCGCCCGTGGGCCCAGTCGCAGATCGCGTCAAAGCGCTCGTGCGACCATACCCCGCCGAACTCGGTGGCGTTGGTGATGTAAATCATCTTGGGCAGCGTCATGTGGCGCCCCGTCATGGTCTGGTTCACGTACACCAACTCGGCCGCCTCGGGGGAGAGGAACCCGTCGGAGTCCTGCGTGGCCAGCACGGTGCGCCCGCATGCCGCGATCGCGCCCGTCTCGTGCACGTTGATGTGGGCGTCCTTGGTGCAGATGACGCCCTCCCAGTCGGCCAGCATCCCCGTCACGCCCACGATGTTGGCAGACGTGCCGCCAATGCAGAACTCGACGTCCACGTCGTCTCGCCCGCAGGCCGCGCGAATCAGCTCGCGCGCCCGCTCACAGTGCGGGTCGCCCTCGGTGTAGCCCACGCACTGCTCGGCGTTGGTGCGAGCAAGCGCCTCCAAGATCTGCGGCGCCGCGCCCTCCGAGTAGTCGTTCCTAAACATGCGCATGGGTTTCTCCGTTCCTCGATTTGGCAACAGGCCAGATTGTATGACACCGCGATGACACTGCGGCCCGCTTTGTTAACAAAGCGATACACGCCGCGGCAGCCTCCAGAAACGGGACTACCCTAGGCAATTACGTATCAAACGCGTCAATGGCGCCGCGGCAAGCGGCCGTCGCGCCCGTGCAAGGAGATGTGGCACATGGAGAAGAAGGACATCGACTGGGGTAGCCTGGGTTTTGCTTACCAGCACACCGACTACAGCTATGTTTGCAACTATAAGAACGGCGAGTGGGGCGAGGGCGAGCTTACCCCCGACCACACGATCGTGATGTCCGAGTGCGCCGGCCTTCTCCACTATTGCCAGGAGGTCTTCGAGGGCCTGAAGGCCTACACCACCGAGGACGGCTCGGTCGTATGCTTCCGCCCCGACATGAACGCCCAGCGCATGTACGACTCGGCGCAGCGCCTGTGCATGCCGCCGTTCCCCGTCGACCGTTTTGTCGAGGCCGTCAAGCAGGTCGTCAAGGCCAACGCCGCCTGGGTGCCGCCCTTTGGCTCGGGCGCCACGCTCTACGTGCGCCCCTTCATGTTCGCAACGGGCGACGTCATTGGCGTCAAGCCTGCCGACGAGTACCAGTTCCGCATCCTCGTGACCCCCGTGGGCCCCTACTACAAGGGCGGCGTCAAGCCCGTTAAGCTGCAGGTGCCCGATTACGACCGCGCCGCTCCCCACGGCACCGGCAACATCAAGGCCGGCCTCAACTACGCCATGTCGCTTTACCCCAGCGTCCTGGCGCACGAGAAGGGCTACGCCGACAACCTCTTCCTCGACCCGCAGACCCGCACCTACGTCGAGGAGACTGGCGGCGCCAACGTTATCTTTGTCAAGAAGGACGGCAACCTGGTCGTTCCCCAGTCCTTCACCGACTCCATCCTGCCCTCCATCACCCGCCGCTCCCTGGTTCAGGTGGCCGAGGACCTTGGCCTTGAGGTCGAGCAGCGCCCGGTCAAGTTCGACGAGATCGACCAGTTTGTCGAGTGCGGCATGTGCGGCACCGCGGCCGTCATTTCTCCCGTTGGCCAGATCGACAACGGCGAGAAGAGCGTCGTCTATGGCATGGAGCACGTTGGCCCCGTCATGCAGAAGCTGCGCGAGACCTTGACCGGCATCCAGTCCGGCTCCATCGAGGATAAGCACGGTTGGGTCGTCAAGATCGACGTCGAATAAGCGGCTTTCCCAGGCACCCGATCTTGTCGCGAAGCCGAGGGCTTGCGTACCTAAGTACGCGGCACCCTCGCCTTCACGCCAATCTCGGGCACCTGGAAAACCCGGGGGATCGTTGTGAGATAGAGGGGCACCGTCGTGTACGGTGCCCTTTTTGGTGGCGAGAAGGTATACTAGGCGGTTGGAAAACGGCGCCTGCGAGCAGCGCGGGCTTTTCTCGAGAGGAAAATCACATGGGACAGAAGGTTCAGGGCACCGAGGACCTCTACGGCAGCTACATGCGCGCCTGGCAGCGCATGCAAGACGTCGCGCGCGACCTGTTTGGCGCCTACGGCTTCGACATGATTGAGACTCCGGCCATCGAGCAGGTCGACACCTTTGTCCACGGCATCGGCGAGTCGACCGACGTCGTGCGCAAAGAGATGTTCCGCGTGGTCTCGGGCGCCCTTTTTGGCGACATCCTTGAGAAGGGCACCGAGTCTCACTTGAAGCCCCGCCAGCGCATGGCGATGCGCCCCGAGGGAACCGCCGGCGTGGTGCGCGCCGCCGTCGAGAACAACTTTGTGCCGCAGGGTGCCGCCCCGGTCAAGCTGTGGTACGCCGAGGCCATGTTTCGCGGCGAGCGCCCCCAGAAGGGCCGTCTGCGCCAGTTTCACCAGGTAGGCGTCGAGTGGCTGGGCGCCCCCGATGCCGCCGCGGACGCCGAGTGCATCATCATGCTGATGGAGTTCTTCAAGCGCCTGGGCTTCGACGCCTCTAAGCTGCGTCTTTACATTAACTCGATGGGCGACGGCGCCTGCCGCCCCGCATACCGCGACAAGGTTAAGGCTTTTATCCTCGACCACGCTAATGAGATGTGCGAGGACTGCCTGGAGCGCGCCCAGATCAACCCGCTGCGCGCCTTTGACTGCAAAAACCCCAAGTGCCACGAGGTTATGGCCGAGGCTCCTTTGGTCAACGACCACCTGTGCGGCGACTGCGCCGAGCACTACGCGCAGGTCAAGCGCTATCTCGACGCCGCCGGCGTCGCCTACACCGAGGACCCCACGCTGGTCCGCGGCCTTGACTACTACACCCGCACGGTCTTTGAGGTCGAGGTCGAGGGCGCGGGCGTTGGCGCCATCGGCGGCGGTGGCCGCTACGACGGCCTGATGGAGCTCGAGGGCGGAAAGCCCACCCCCGGCATCGGCTTTGCCGTGGGCTTCGAGCGCATCGCGCTGGCCCTGGCCTCCCAGGGCGTCGAGCTGGCGGGCGCCGAGCCCACCTGTGTCTACGTGGCCGGCGCCAGCGCCGAGCAGCGCGACGCGGTCTTCTCGGCAACTTTGGCCCTTCGCCAGGCGGGCGTCCGCGCCGAGGCCGATTACCAGGGCCGCAGCTTGAAGTCCCAGTTCAAACAGGCCGACAAGCTCCACGCCACCCTGTGCGTCGTCTTGGGCGCGGACGAGGTGGCCGCGGGCGTCGCCACGATCCGCGACATGGCCTCCCACGAGCAGGTCCAGGTGCCCATGGCAGACCTGGCCGCCGAGGTCACGTCTCGCCTGGGCTAGGCCCCGGTTCGCACCCGCCCGCTCGAGCCCGCTCGCATCCGCGCATGACAGCCAAGCCCCGCATACCTAAGAGCCTCACTGAGCAAGACGTCGTCTACCTGGACGACGTCTTGCTTTGCGTCGACAAGCCGGCCGGCATCCTCGTGCACAGCGACGGCACAGGCGCCGCGACCTTGACCGACCTGGCCCGCGCCTACCTTGAGGAGCGGGGGAGAGACGCTTGCGACCTGCAGCCCCTGCAGCGCCTGGACGTCGAGACGAGTGGCCTTGTGCTCTTCTCGCTTGATAAAGCCGCGCAGCCCGCGCTTGATGCCCAGGTCGCGGGGCACGACATGCGCAAGCGCTACCTGGCCGTCGTTGGCGGCTCCCCCTCATTTACCGAGAAGGTCATCGAAGCCCCCATCGCCCGCGACCGCCACGACTCCCGCCGCATGCGCGCCGGTGCCGCAGGGCAGGGCAAACCTGCAAAGACCCTGGTAAGGGTGGCTGGTCGAGCCGATGGCCGCGCCCTGCTTGAGGTCGAGCTGGTGACCGGCCGCCGCCACCAGATCCGTGTCCACCTGGCAAGCCTTGGTTTTCCCATCGTGGGCGACCAACTCTACGGGGGCGCCCGCCCCAAACCGTCCCTTGGCGAGAAGGGCCTGCTCTTACATGCCCTGTCCGAGGAGGTCACGCACCCCGTGACCGGCGAGCGCCTGCGTTTTGAGTCCGCTTGGCCCTCCCGACTGGGCGCCTCTTGGCTCTAGCGGCCCCGCCCGTCGCGCTTTCGCTAAAATAAAGCCTCGCTGCGCCGGTCCGGCTGCCCAACCCGCGCCTGCGCGCCCCACGTTCTTCTCGCATACGACAAGAAGGTAGAAATGCTCAGAGTTTCCCAGGCTATCCTGCACGTCTTTGACTTCGAGTCCGGCTCGTTGTACCTTTCCCAAAACCCGCTGGACATCGCCGATAAGGCCACCAAGTCCTATGTCCAGCGCAACTGCCGCAAGATTTCGGCCAACGCGGACAGCCAGCACGGCACCTTCTCGCCCGAGTCGGGCTTTGCCGGCGAGCTTGAGCACTACCTCAACGGCGGCACCGATTTCACGGCCTTCTCTACCCAGATCGCTCAGTGGTTCTGGGAAGAGCTGCGCCGCGCCGACGACCTCGAGCAGGCCGATCTTCTTGTTGCCGATTTCACCGACACCGACGCCGGCGCCACCGAGGCGCCCAGCTCCACCGACCTGGACCAGGCCTTCGACGGCGAGGCGGGTGCCCGCATGTTTGCCGTGGTGCTTCTGCCGCGCCGTCAATCCTTTGTCCACGAGGTCGCCGGTGCCGACAACCAGATCGCGCGCCAGGACGCCACGCTGCCCAACCCGTCGCAAAAGATCGACTCGTACGTGCTGGTCAACTGCCAGACGATGGACATCGACTTCCACGACAAAGAGCGCGCGATCGCGGGCCAAAACAGTCTGATCATCCCCGACAAGTTCCTGCAGTGCTCCAAACAGGCGTCCAGCCACGAGGTCATCGATCAGGTGAGCGAGATCGTGTGCGACGTGGCCGCCGAGTACGGCATGACCGCCGCCGTCGAGGTGGGCCGCGCGAAGGCCCTGGTGGCCGCCAAGGCCGACGCCGACGAGGTCATCGAGCCCGTCGAGGTGGGACGCGCCATCTTTGAGGACCGTCCCGACATCGTGGAGGTCTACGAGGCCCGCGTGCAGGAGGCCAAGCTTCCCGAGGAGGCGCCGGTGCGCCGCGGCGTGGCCAACCGCCTGACCAAGAGCCACAAGATCCGCACCGACACCGGCATCGAGATCACCTTCCCCTCGAGCCTCACCAACAGCCCCGAATATATAGATTTTGAGACCGGTGACGACGGCCGCATCTCTATCACCATCAGAAACGTCGCATCCATCGAAAACCGATAACCCCAGGTATAACCTGCGCTTTTTACACGGCGCACGGCGTTTCATGACACGGGCGCAACGCCTGCGCACCGTGCGGGATACCGAGCCTTAATTCGTGCGAAACAAAGCGCCGTTAAAGTGTCATCTCGTAAGCCGAAACGCCACCAACCAAAAGAAAGAGGCGCACATGGGCAAGGACAAGGTCACCGAGGAGTATGGCTCCCTTCTCTTCACCGACAAGGTGATGCAGGAGCGTCTCCCCAAGCCTACGTACAAGGAGCTCGCCAAGGTCATCAAGGAGGGCAAGGCCCTCGACCTCGACATCGCCAACGAGGTTGCTCACGCCATGAAGGAGTGGGCACTGGAGAAGGGCGCCACGCACTACGCGCACTGGTTCCAGCCGCTGACCGGCATCACCTCCGAGAAGCACGACTCCTTCATCACCCCCAAGGACGACGGCTCTGTGCTGATGTCCTTCTCCGGCAAGGAGCTCATCCAGGGCGAGCCCGACGCATCCAGCTTCCCCTCCGGCGGCCTTCGCGCCACCTTCGAGGCCCGCGGCTACACCGCCTGGGACCCCACTTCCCCCGCCTTCATCAAGGACGAGGTCCTCTGCATCCCCACCGCCTTCATTTCCTACACCGGTGAGGCCCTGGACAAGAAGACCCCGCTGCTTCGCTCGCAGGTCGCCCTGGCCACCCAGGCCAAGCGCGTCCTCAAGCTCTTTGGCAAGGACGTGACCTCGGTCATCACCACCGTCGGCCCCGAGCAGGAGTACTTCCTCGTCAAGGAGGAGGACTTCCAGAAGCGCCCCGACCTGATCCTCACCGGCCGCACCCTCTTTGGCTGCGAGCCCGCCAAGGGCCAGGAGCTCGAGGAGCACTACTTCGGCGCCATCCGCCCCACCGTCAACGCCTTCATGAAGGAGGTCGACGACGAGCTGTGGAAGCTGGGCGTCCCCGCTAAGACCAAGCACAACGAGGTTGCTCCCGCCCAGCACGAGCTGGCCCCCATCTTCGAGCAGGGCTCGCTGGCGGTCGACGACAACCTGCTGGCCATGGAGAAGCTCAAGCTTCTTGCCACCCACCACGGCCTGGCCTGCCTGCAGCACGAGAAGCCCTTCGACTACGTCAACGGCTCTGGTAAGCACAACAACTGGTCCGTCTGCGCCGATGGCAAGAACCTCCTTGAGCCCGGCTCCAACCCCGGCGAGAACCTTCAGTTCCTCGTCTTCCTGGCCGGCCTGGTCTCTGCCGTCGACAAGCACGCCGACCTCATGCGCGTCTCTGTCGCTTCTGCCGGCAACGATCACCGTCTGGGCGCCAACGAGGCTCCTCCCGCGATCGTCTCTGTCTTCCTGGGCGACGAGCTTGACGCTGTTGTCGAGGGCCTCATCAACGACGAGACCGTCGAGGCT
Organism: Paludibacteraceae bacterium; assembly: GCA_963630635.1. Classification (GTDB taxonomy): domain Bacteria; phylum Actinomycetota; class Coriobacteriia; order Coriobacteriales; family Atopobiaceae; genus Paratractidigestivibacter. Next base: position 2,100 of record CAVGOA010000025.1, on the reverse strand, counting down.
CACGGCAAGACCCGTATGGACCTGGGCGTTCCCATGCTCCCCGATGTCCTGCAGGACAACACCGACCGCAACCGCACTTCTCCCTTTGCCTTCACCGGTAACAAGTTCGAGTTCCGTATGTGCGGTTCTCAGCAGAACCTCTCTGACCCCAACGTTGTTCTCAACACCGCTGTGGCCGAGGTCTGCGACGAGTTCGCGACCCTCATGGAGGGCAAGACCGGCGACGAATTCACCGCTGCCGCCCTTGAGTGGGTCAAGAAGACCCTCAAGGAGCACCACCGCATCATCTTCGAGGGCAACGGCTACTCCGACGAGTGGGAGGCCGAGGCCGCTAAGCGTGGCCTGCCCAACTTCAAGACCACCCCGGACGCCCTGCCTCGCATGATCGCCCCCGAGAACATCGAGTTCTTCTCCAAGTACGGCGTTCTTTCTGAGTCCGAGGTCCACGCCCGCTACGTCTCTAAGGCCGAGCAGTACGCCAAGCTCCTGAACATCGAGGCCAACACCATGGTCGACATGGCCAAGCGCCTGTACCTGCCCGCCATCTCTGAGTTCAGCTCCAGCCTGGCCGCCAGCGTTGCCACCAAGGCCGAGCTTGGCATCGAGTCCAAGTCCGAGAAGGCCTTTGTCGCCACCCTGACCGGCGGCATCGACGCCATTGCCGAGGCCGTCGCCGACCTTGAGGCCAAGAACGTCGATGCCCGCGAGCTCGACGATCCCCAGGACGAGTGCAACGCTTACCGCGACGTTGTCATCCCCGCTATGGACACCCTGCGCGCCGCCGTGGACGAGATGGAGAAGGTCGTGGGCGAGGATTACTGGCCCGTCCCCAGCTACAACTCCATGCTCTTCTGGGTCTAAGCCTTAAAGACTTTAGAGCGAAAAACAGCTTGCAGAAAGAGCCTTCGGCAACGAGGGCCCTTTCTTTACGTCTGCGCCATTCTCGCTGTACAGATACCTCTTGGGGGTATATAGTTTGCCACGGTTAACTTAAATCAGGAGGTACTAAGATGAACATTACCGATATCGCCATCGTTGCCATTGTCGCGGTCGTTGTGGCCGTGGCTGTCTGGCGCTTTGTGGGCACCGCCACGGGCAAGCGCGACTGCTGCTCGGGCGACGTCAAAAACCCGGGCGCAGGCGGCGGCGAGAAGACCCCAGTGCCGGTCGCGGCGGTCGCCGATACCGACGAGTCCCACTACGCCCACGAGGCCCTCTTGGGCATCGGCGGCATGACCTGCGAGCACTGCGTGGCCGCCGTGATCGCAGCCTTGAACAGCGTCGGCGGCAGTTGGGCCACCGTGCGCCTTCAGGGAGGAAGCGCAAAGGTTTTATGCAAGGAGAAGATCGACGAGGCGGCGTACCGCCGCGCGGTCGAGCAGGCGGGCTACCGCGTGGTGTCCTTCTCGGTAAAAAGGTAGGTTGTCGCGCCGCGTCGAACTTGTCCGACGCGAGTTGTTAATTGCGTGTTGAACCTGCGTAAAAACAAAATTTTGGCCCTAGTTTGCCTTGAAATTGAGCCACCAAAACCGTTAACCTGTTTCATCGTGTGGGCAAAAGCCTGCACAACCGTATCTGTTGGCCCCCGAGAGCATGCAAGTTTCCAGGTAGAAGCCCACTGGGCACTGCAGGCAGCGACCATGAACCGGGGCCCCGAAGTTCGAAAGGGGTCCACCTTTGAGTGAGATTCAGAACTCGTCCATCTTTTCTCTGGATGACATTTCAGACGAGGAGATGAACAACCTTATCGACGGTACCGTCACTGATTTCGATGAGGGCGATCTTGTAAGCGGCACCGTCGTCAAGATCGAGCGCGATGAGGTCCTGCTTGACATCGGCTACAAGTCTGAGGGCGTCATTCCTTCCCGCGAGCTCTCCATCCGCAAGGATGTCAACCCCGCCGACATCGTTGCCATGGGCGACGACATCGAGGCTCTTGTTCTCCAGAAGGAGGACAAGGAGGGCCGTCTGGTTCTCTCCAAGAAGCGTGCCGAGTACGAGCGTGCCTGGAACGCCGTCGAGGAGAAGTTCAACAACTCCGAGACCGTCGAGGGCGAGGTCATCGAGGTCGTCAAGGGCGGCCTGATCCTCGACATCGGC
>CAVGOA010000024.1:0-33546 GCA_963630635.1 Paludibacteraceae bacterium | reverse complement strand
CCCGCAGCCACCCTAAACACCCGCTTCTCGTCGCTCATATGCACCCCTCCATAGCGCACATGCGACTTTTCGCGGTTTAAAACCGGTCCCGGTGAGTAGCAAACCCCATTTCCCATGACGTTTGCCCAGTTGGGCAAAACGGGCTACTCGGCCAAACCGGATTTAAACCAAGAAAAGTCGCGCCTCTTACGCACAACCTTCCAAAAAGGGCGGCGCGGCGATGTTTCGCGCTCGCCGCGCCGCCCCATAACCGGCAGATTTACCGCGCCGCTACGCGCGGATGACCTCGTCGACGTTCTCGAGCTGCATCTCATCGCCGTCCTGGCCCTCGACAACGACGTTGCGCAGGTCAAGAACCTTGACGTTCTGCGCGATGATGCCCTGGCGAACCATGGGCTCAACGCCGCAGGCCATGGCGGGCACGGCCGGCTCGGCGTCCTCGGCAAAGGTCACGTGGACGTCCTCGAAGGCAAGGCGGGTGACCTTGCTCTCGGGCAGGCCCGTGATGTAGGCCGCGGCGGCGTGGCAGTTGGTGGCCTCGATGTCGCGGAAGGTCGTCACGCCAAAGCCCGGGGTGCGCTCGTCGACGGGCAGCGCCTCGCGGTTCTGGACGTAGTCGGTCTTGCCGTCCTTGTCGCAGAAGTAGAAGGAGTTCACCACGAAGGGCGTGAGCACCTGGTCCATGCGGATGTGCTCGAAGGTGATGCCCTCGTTCACGGCGTCCTTACCGCGACCGCGACGGGTCTTCACGCGCAGGCCGCGATCGGTGCGCTCGAAGAGGCACTTAGAGACGGTAAGATCCTTGATGCCGCCGGCCGCCTCGGAGCCCAGCACCACCGCGCCGTGACCGTCGTGCATATAGCAGTGCGCGATGACCATGTCGTGCATGGCGGGACGAAGCTCGGGCTCGATGGCCAGCTTGCCGCTCTTGATGGCAATGCAGTCGTCGCCCACCGAGAAGTGGCAGCCCAGCACGCGCACAAACCCGCAGCTCTCGGGGTCAAAGCCGTCGGTGTTGTGCGAGTTCTTGGGACCCTCGATAGAAAGGCACAGCGCGTCGATGTACTCCGAGAGGATGGGGTGGATGTTCCAAGCCGGGCTGTTGCGCACAGTGAAACCGGCCATAGCGACGTTTTTGCACTCCGACAAGAAGATCATGCGCGGACGAGCGATCTCGCGACCCTCCTCGGGGCGGTAGATGTTCTTGAAGTCCTTGTTCCACCAGTTGTCCTCGGCAAAGTCGGTCTGGCCGTCGATGGCGCCGCGGCCGTAGATGCAGACGTTCTCGACGCCCATGCCGGTAAAGGTGGAGCAATACGTCGAGAAGCCCTCGCCCTCCCAGCGGCCCATCGGAGCCAGGCCGCTTCCTGCGTAGCCGTCGCCCGCCTTGCCGTGCAGGGTCTGGGGCAGGTAGGCCAAGGCCGCGCGGTCGTGGCGGGCCAGAAGCTCAGCGCCGGCGGCCAGCTCGATGTTGATGTCGCTCTTAAGGAAGAGAGACTTGATCAGGTACTTGCCGGCCGGGATCAGCACGCGGCCGCCCTTGGGGCAAGCCATGATGGCGGCCTGGATGTTGGTGGTGTCGTCGTGTGTGGCGTCGCCCTTGGCACCGCAGTCGCGCACGTCGATGGTAAAGGTCTCGTCGGGGGTGGTGACGCCCACGGTCAGCTCGCGATCACCGCAAACAAAGCGCACGATGTTGCGGCAGCCCGGCTCAAGGCCGTCGACGTAGGTCTCGACGCGGTTGGTGGTGCCGGCGGCCACGTCATTGACGTAGACCTCCCAGGTGTCGGCGCAGGTGAAGTAGCCGCCGTCGTCGAGCTCGATCACGGCCGCGCGCGGGCAGCGCCAGATAACGTTGGTTTCCATGTGTCTCTCCTTAGACGAGAAGTGCCTTTTAGCTTAGGGCCTTTCGAAAACAGAAACGGCCCGGTGTAAGAAAAAGGGGCCGCGCCGCCGGCTCTCGGCAGCACGGCCCCTTCTTGGTTCAAAGAGTTGGTGCAAGTGTTGCTAGGGGCGTTAGGCCGCGGCGTGGACGGAGTCCTCCTGGTAGCCCACGTTGTTGTGGCCGAAGCACTCCTCGTACTTGAAGCCAGACAGGTCCTCGCAGAGCTGCTTGACCTCGGGGTCGACGTCGGCCATGAGGCCACCCTCCTTGACGCGCTTGACCTCGGCGCAAAGCATGTCGCACTGGGCCTTGTCGATGTGGATGGTCTTGCCCAGGACGCAAGCGACGATGAAGAAGCCAGCGCAGCCGATCAGCATGAAGGTGCAGATGGAGATGGGCACGGAGGTGGGCTGCACGACGTCGGCGGAGTTACCAGAGGACTGGATGAAGCCGCAGATGCCAAGCGTGAAGGCCCAAGCAGAGGTAGCGATAGCAGAGACGATCTGGTCGATGAACTTCTGGGCGGCGGAGTAGATACCCTCGCGGCGACGAAGAGTGATGAGCTCGTCGATGTCGGGCATGTAGTTCAGGGGGACGTCAAGCAGGTACTGGAAACCGACGTAGAAGAACTTCCAGATGGCGAAGATGATCGGGTAAGCAATCATCGAGACGGCCATGTCGGAGAGGCCCATGATGTTGCCGGCAGCAAAGACGTTGTAGGCCACGATGCAGGCGGCAGCGCCCAGAGTGGAGACGTACCAAGGCTGGTGGAAGCCCTTCTTGGCCATCCAGGCAACCCAGACGACGGTGCAGACGATAGCGACGATCTTGCCGGGCATCTCCATGACGGCCTCGTAGGACTTAGGAATACCCAGGGAGTAGACGATGAAGAAGGAGAGGCACGCAGACCAGCAGGCGGCAGCAAGCTTCATGAACGCGTAGGGAGCCAGAACCTTGCGGAAGGAACGGTTGCGGAAGGTGGAAAGAACATCGACGACGAGCTTCTTGACGGCCTGGCCAACACCCTCGATCTTCTCCTGGGCAACCTCCTCGGGGCCACGCTCCCAAGTGGAGCAGTAGACGATGACGAGGGAGACGGCCATGATCGCAGCGTTGATGGAAGCGATGATGAAGTAAGGCTGGGGGCCCGTCTCGCCAAAGAGGCCAAAGCCAAAGCCCACGAGGGCGGCCATCGCGAAGCCAGAGACGTTACCAAAGATGTGCTTGAAGCCGGTAAGGTAGGTTCGCTCGGCGTAATCGTCGGTCATCTCGATGGTGAGCGGCGCGAGGTTGGAGGAAGCGAAGGTGTACGCGATGTTGTACACGATGTACAGGAACAGGTAGTACGGGAAGCCAAACGGGGTGACCGTGAAGATCAGAGGCTCGGCGATCATCATCGGGATTGCGATGAGCAGCCAGAAACGACGACGGCCAAACTTGCGACCCACCGCGGTGGAGTAGAAGTTGTCGGCGATGAAGCCAAGGACCGGGGCAAGGAACGCGTTAAGGTACACGGCGGCCGCGGCGACGGCAGCTGCCTCAGCGCCCGAAAGGCCGCACTCCGTGGACAAGAACATGACCATGTAGCTGTGAGTGAAGGTCAGCGCGCCGGAGTTGAGCATACCGCCCATACCAAAGCCCAAGCGGGTCCAGAACGTGATCTTCCTCTTTTTGCCGAGTTTTTTGAACATCGGGGTTTCCTCTCCCTTGTCGGCACCTATAAAGAGCTTCGCTCTAAAAAGCGGACCGTCTCACCGTTCCGCTAAGTGAACGTTAACCTTAGTATCATCGAAACGTTACGTGAGGTGAACGTTCACTTGCGTATTCTCTGTGAACGGTAGTGCTTAAACGGTGAACGTTAACTGATGGTAGCAAAAGACTGACACGGTGTCGTAAACCGGTTTAGTTTTGACGCCGAGAAGCACCCTTTAGGGCACGCTCACCCCGCCGCGTCCCCGCCCCGCAATTCCAGGACTTGTCTGATGCTTTGAAGCGCTTCATCGCGCAATTCTGGGACTTGTCTGATGATTCGACATCAAAAAAGGGGCTTGTCTGATAGCGAACCATCAGACAAGCCCCAAATATGCAGCGCTGGCGAGAAGACCGTCGCGCCGCAGGGCGCGCGCTTACAGGCAGACGCCGTCCTTCCAGATGCTGATCTCATGGCAGCCGCGGCGCTCGGCCGAGGTCAGCTTGCCGCTGGCGGTGTCAAGCACCAGCTGCCAGAGGCCCTGGGCGGCCTCGTCGATAGTGGCCTCGCCGGTGGCCACGACACCCGCGTTGAAGTCCATCCAGTTGGCCTTGTGGTCGCAAAGGCGCTGGTTGGTGAAGACCTTGAGCGTGGGGGCCGGCGCGCCAAAAGGCGTGCCGCGACCGGTCGAGAAGAGAATGACGTGGCATCCGGCGGCGGTCAAGGCCGTGGTGGACACCATGTCGTTACCAGGTCCGCACAGCATGTTGAGGCCGTGCTTGGTGGCCCGGCCGGCATAAGGCAGCACGTCGACTATGGGCGCCGCGCCGCCCTTCTGCACGCAGCCGCAGCTCTTGTCCTCGAGCGTGGTGATGCCGCCGTCCTTGTTGCCGGGGCTGGGGTTCTCGTAGACAACCTCGCCGTGGCTAATGAAGTAGTCCTTGAAGCCGTTGAGCATGTCGGCAGCGGCGTTAAAGACGTCCTTGTCGACGCAGCGGTCAAGAAGAATCGACTCGGCGCCAAACATCTCGGGCACCTCGGTCAGCACCGAGGTGCCGCCGCGGGCCACCACCATGTCGCTCACGCGGCCGATGGTGGGGTTGGCGGTGATGCCGGACAGGCCGTCCGAGCCGCCGCACTTAAGGCCCACGACCAACTCGCTGGCGGGGATGGGCTCGCGCTGGGCCTGCTTGGCGGCGTCTGCCAGCTCGGCGAGAATGGCGTGGCCCTCGACCTGCTCGTCAGCCACGTCCTGGCAGGTCAAGAAGCGCACGCGGGCCGGGTCAAAGTCACCCAGCTCATCGAGCACCTGCTGGTGCGTGCAGTTCTCGCATCCCAGGCCAAGGAACAAAACGCCGGCGGCGTTGGGGTGGCGAGACAAAGCCACCAGCAGACGGCGCGTCTGCGCGTGGTCGGCGCCGGTCTGCGAGCAGCCAAAGGGGTGCGGGAAGTAATAGACGCCCTCCAGGGTGCCGCCCACCAGGTCCTGGGCCTTCTCGCACATAAGACGGGCGACCTCGTTCACGCAGCCAACGGTGGGGATGATCCACAGCTCGTTGCGGGTGGCGGCGCGGCCGTCGGCGCGGCGGAAGCCCATGAAGGTCTCGGGCTCGACCGCATCCACGACGGGGTGCGTGGGGTTGTAGGTGTACTCGACCTCACCCGAGAGATTGGTCTTCACGTTGTGCGTGTGAAGCCAGCTGCCAGCCGCGACGTCTGCGGTCACGTGGCCGATGGGCAGACCGTACTTCACGACGTCGGCACCCTCGGCAATGTCACGCACGGCCATCTTGTGGCCCTGCGGAATGTCCTCGGTGGCCGCCACGGGCCCAACGCCGGGCACGTCAACAACGGTGCCGGCCACCAGCGGAGCCAGCGCCACGATGACGTTGTCTGCCGGGTTGATCTGAATGGTGTTCAAGGTCCCTCTCCCCTGTCCAGGTTCTTCTCGGCGGCGCTTACTCAGCAAGAGCGGCGGCGTAAGCAGCCTTGGCGCCCTGCGTGCGCACGACGGCCAGGGCACCGGCCACGAACTTCTCCAGGCCCTCGATCGCGGTCAGGTCCTCGCCCCACATCTGCTCGTTGGTCAAAACGGCGTGGACCAGAGCGTCATCGGCATCGGCAGCGTGATCGGCGTAGAAGTCCAGGACAAAGGCGTCGTCCTGGGCCACGTAAGAGGCGCCGTCGGCACGGGTAAGGTGCAGGCCGTCGGCCTCGCGGCCGGTCAGCCCGGTGGTGTAGAAGGCGATGAGGGTCGCCAGCGAGGTGGCCAAGCAGCGGGGCAGCTTGCCCTCAGAAGCCACGTAATCCTTCATGGTGGGCAGGTCGCGGGCGCGCCACTTGGCGGTGGAGTTAAGGCAGATGGAGAGCAGCTGGTGGTCGATGAAGGGGTTGTCAAAGCGGTTCTCGACGGCGGCGGCAAAGGCCTTGCAGTCCTCGACGTCCAGGTCGGCGGCCAGGGTGGGGATGCACTCGCCGTAGAGCATCTGGTTCATGAAGCCGCGCACCACGTCATCGTGCATGCAGTCGCGCACGATGTCGAAGCCAGCAAGCCAGGCGCCGGGGACAAAGCAGGTGTGGGCGCCGTTGAGGATGCGGACCTTGCGCTTCTTGTAAGGGGTGACGTCGGGGGTCACAAAGACGCCGGGCAGCTCGGCCTTGGTGAAGGGGAGCTTCTCCTTAAGGCTCTCGTCGCCCTGGATGCCCCACATCTGGAAGGGCTCGCGCACGGCCAGGAAGGGGTCGTCGTAGCCAAGGCGCTCGGCCACGCGCGCGCACTCCTCGGCGTCGCGGATGCGGCCGGGAACGATGGTGTCGACCAGCGTGGTGCAGAAGGTGCAGTCGCCCTCGAGCCAGGCGTCGAAATCGGCCTCCCAGCCCCAGTCGGCCACGTGCTGCTTCACGATGCGGAGAAGCTCGGCGCCGTTGTGGTCGATCAGCTCGCAGGAAAGCACGATGACGCCCGGCTTGCCGGCGGCCCAACGGGTGTGCAGGACCTGAGCCAGCTTGGCGGGGAAGCTCGCGGGCGGCTGGTCGTCGGCCTTGCAGGTCTCGTCGTAGGCGATGCCGGCCTCGGTGGTGTTCGAGACGATGATCTCGAGGTCATCAGAGGCGGCGAGCTTCATGATCTCGGCGTAGTCCTCGGCGCGGTAGGGGTTCACGCAACGCGAGCAAGAGCTGATGAGGCGCGACTCGTCGACCGTCTCGCCGTCCTGCTTGCCGCGAACCAGAACGGTGTAGAGGTCGTCCTGGGCGTTGATGCCGTCGGCAAAACCGTAGTTGCCGCTGATGGGCTGAACCATGCAAATCTTGCCGTTCCAGCCGGTGGCCTCGTTGCCCATGTCAAAGAAGCGGTCGACAAAGGCGCGCAGGAAGTTGCCCTCGCCAAACTGCAGGACCTTCTCGGGGGCGTCCTTGGGCAACACATAGCCCTTGTAACCGATCTTCTCAAGCGTGGCGTAGCTTAGGGTATCCATTGGGTGGTTTCTCCTCTTGGTTAAGGTTTTGATGGTATAGACGAGAAGTGCGAGACAAACGTGCGGCGATTAGGCCAGCTCGAGCGGCATGTTGAAGTAGCGCACCGCGTTGTTGTAGCTGATGTCCTTGACGATTCCGCCCAGAAGCTCGAAGTCGGCGGGATACTTGCCCTGCTCAACCCACTCGCCCACAAGGCCGCACAGGACGCGGCGGAAGTACTCGTGGCGGGGGTAGGACAGGAAGGAGCGGCTGTCGGTGAGCATGCCCACGAAGTTGCCCAGCACGCCCTCGTTGGCAAGGGCGGTCATCTGGTCGCGCATGCCAACCTCGTTGTCGTTGAACCACCAGGCCGAGCCGTTCTGGATCTTGCCGGCAACGGGGGCCTCCTGGAAGCAGGCCATGACGGTGTCGATCATCCAGTTGTCAGAGGGGTTCAGGCTGTAGAGGATGGTCTTGGGCAGGCCGGTCGTCTGCTGGATGGAGCCCAGGAAGTCGGCGAGCTGGTCGGCCGGGGTGTAGTTTGAGATGCAGTCGTAGCCGGTGTCGGGGCCGAGCTTGGCAAACATGGGCTTGTTGTTGTCGCGCTTGCAGCCAAAGTGGAGCTGCATGGCCCAGCCAAGGCGGACGTACTCGCCGGCGACAAACTGCATGAAGGCGGTCTTGTACTGCAGGACCTCGTGCTCGGTCAGGGGCTCGGCGGCCAGGCCCTTCTGGAAGATGGCCTCGATCTCCTCCTCGGTGGCGGGCACGTACATCACGTAGTCAAGAGCGTGGTCAGAGGCGACGCAACCCAGGGTGGCAACGTAGTCGTAGCGCTTGGCGATGGCGGCCTTGAGCTCGGCGTAGTTGGTCACGGGCAGCTCGGCCACGGCGCTGAGCTTCTTCATGTAGTCGGCAAACTCCTGGCCGCGCTCGATGCGAAGGGCGGCGTCGGGGCGCATTGCGGGGACGACCTTGACGTCAAAGGACTCGTCGGCGGCGATCTTCTGGTGCCACTCGAAGGAGTCGGCGGGGTCGTCGGTGGTGCAGATCATGCGAACGTTGGAGCGCTTGATGAGCTCGCGGCAGCTGAACTCGGGGGTGGCCAGCTTGGCGTTGGCCAGGTCCCAGACCTCCTGAGCGGTCTCGCCGTTAAGGACGCCCTCGTAGCCAAAGAAGCGCTTGAGCTCAAGGTGGCTCCACTCAAAGACAGGGTTGCCCACGCAGCGGCCCAGGGTCTCGGCCCACTTCTGGAACTTCTCGCGGTCATCGGCGTCACCGGTGATGTAGCGCTCATCCACGCCGTTGGCGCGCATGAGGCGCCACTTGTAGTGGTCGCCGCCCAGCCAGACCTCGGTGATGGACTTGAAGGACTTGTTCTCGAAGATCTCTTGCGGAGAGATGTGGCAGTGGTAGTCGACGATAGGCATGCCCTCGGCAAAGTCATGGAACAGCTTCTCGCCCGTCGGCGTGCTCAGCAAGAAATCCTTGTCGTCCATGAAGTTCTTCATTTTGCGTTCCTCCCCGCGCCCTGTGGCGCCACGGATAGGTTTATGGCCAAGCGTGATTGTAGCAGGGTTTAAGGTGAACGTTCACCTCTTCTTAAGATAAACGTTCACTCACAGCCGATTTGCTACCGCTGGCAGGATTCCATCGCGTGAACTACACACAGTGCGGCCCATCGCGGGCAGCAGGTCGCGGATTTTTTACGAAAGACAGGCGCACTGCGCCGACTCGCCAAGTTGACAGACTTAGCCAGCGAAATATCCGCAGGTCACAGTTGGGTATAAAAGCCAGCTACTCACCAGCTCGCCCAAGTGCGCCCGTCTTTCGTACTTTTTTGATTTGGAGCTCGGAAATTTAGGCCTCGACGCCGGCTTCCTCGCAGTAGTGGTCCAAGTTGCTGACAAAAACCAACTCGGCCGAGCCGCGAAGGACGCTTTGCTCGGGCAGCTGGCCCTTAAGCAGGTAGTCGCCCAGCATCGCGGCACCGCGATAAGCCATGCCCACCGGGTCCTTGTAGACAATATTGGTAAAGATACCGCGCCTTAACGCAATGACGTTTTCTGGGAAGAGATCGCTCGCGATGACCGAAATCTTGCCAACAAGCCCCAGCTCAAGCAGGGTGTCAGCCACAAGCTCGGAGCCCACAGCAAAGACCGAGCACACAAGGCCCGGCGCGTCCGGCCCGCTCAAGAGCACACCCAGCTTCTCGCGCAGCTCGTGGGTCTGGGCGTGGGCGCCGTAAAGGTCGCGAACCGCATAGTCCAACCCGCGCTCTTCAAAGCGCTCGTGGAAGACGCGGGCGACGTCGGCGTGAGAATCGGCGTGCGGGTCGCCGGCCAGCAGCAGGACCTTCTTGGACCCGGAAACGCCAGGCAACAGGTTCAAAGCCTGCTCGGCCAAAAGGTTTCCCGCCTCGGCGTAGCCCGCCACCGTGGCGCCGATGCGCCCTGTGTGCGGGCGATCGCCGTCGACCAGCACAACCCCTACTCCCTTGCCGGAAATCTTGGTGAGAAGATCGACCGTCCCCTCCTCTACCGGGGCATAGGCGATAAGCCCGTCGGGCCCGTCGCCCTCGCGGCACTCCTCAAGAACCCTGTCCAGAACCTTGGCATACGACCCCAGCGAGTAAGGTCGCATCTCGAAGGCGATGCCGTGGTCGAGATATTCCTCGGCATAGCGTTTGACGCCGCGCCACAGGTAGGCAAAGTAGAAGCTGCCCTCTTGCTCTTGGGAAGGCAGACACACAACAACGCGCAGGTCACGACGGCGCAGGATAGAGGCGCTCTCGTTTCTGTGATAGCCCATTTCCTCGGCGCAGGCCAGGATCTGGGCCCTCATGGCATCCGACACGCCGGGCTTGTTCGAGATGACCTTGTGGACCGTGTTTACCGAGACGCCCACCTTCCCGGCAATATCTTTCATGGTCACGCGCGTTGTGCTCATCGTTTCCTCGCATCTTGGCAGCCTAGCCGCCGGGATGTCCTATCAAATAGTCAAGTATCCATAGCTTAGTACAAAGCCAGGCGCACCAACCCGTGAGTGAACGATTTCCAAGCGATGAATGCCCAAGCCAGGCAACACAAAACGACCCGCCGGATAACCGACGGGTCGTGAACATTTGGTGGGCGTTATAAGATTTGAACTTATGACCTCTTCCGTGTCAGGGAAGCGCTCTCCCCCTGAGCTAAACGCCCGAAGCTATGTCGTCGCAAGCGACGTGCTGCTGGGGTTGCAGCAAGGGATAGATTACCGTAAAGCACAGTCCCATTGCAAGAACTATTTCTTACTTTTTCTGAGAAGCGCTCTTTGCGGCAGCCGCGGCCTTGCCCGCAGCGATCTTGGCCGCAACGTCGACGCTGGCCGTCGTGCCACCAGAGACAACGTGCTTGGTGGCCTTCTTCGACCCGGCCGCGCCCGCACCGCCCGTGCCCTTCGCGGCATGCGGCTTGACCGTAACACCGGCGACAGCCTTCTTAGATGCGCCACCGGGCTTCTCGCCGTTGACAAAGGCCTTGAAGCGGTCAAGGTAGCGAGAAAAGCGGTCGTGAATGCTCTCGCCGCTCTTCGAGCGAAGGCCCAGCAAGGGCGTGGCGGCCAGGGTGGGCAGGAAGTACTCAACCGAGCGCCACAGCACGTAACCTGCGGCAATGTGGTCGCCAAACATGCCCGAGAAGAGAAACGCGAAGCCCGTCTCGGCGCCGCCCGTGCCGCCCGGCAAAGGAATCGCCGACGTCAGCAGCTCAAGCATCGAGCCCGAAGCCAAGCAGGTAATGAGGTCGGCCGGCTCGCCAAAGGCGCGCAGGACAAAGTACGGCAGGGCGTAGAGGCAGCCCAGCTGCACCAGGGTGACCAGCATGGTGAGCGCCATGTCGCCGAAGTTTTTGGCCGCGCCCTTGAAGCCGTCCGAGAACTCCATGACCTGGGTGTTGACCATGTGGTAGAGCTGGTTGTACTTGTCATCGTGAAGCCAGCCGTGGCGGTTGGCCAAACGAAGCGCCCAGTTGCCCAGGCTCATAACGACCTTGGGGCACAGGCAGATGATGAGAATGGCGCCCACCATAACGATCTTGCAGCCAAACAAGATGATGCCGATCAAGGTGACGTCGCCAAAGGTGTCGTAGAAGTACTGCGCGCGAAAGATCAGCATGAGGGCGGCAAAGATGCCCTCGGCGGCCTCGTAGATGACGAAGCGCGTGAACTGCAGGGCACCCGCGCCGCCAACCGAGAGGCCCGCGCGCGTCAGGCGGTAGATCTGCGCCGGGGCCGCGCCCGCGCCGTTGGGCGTGAGGTTCATGAAGAAGATGCCCGAGGCCTCGACGCTCATAAGGTCGCGCAGGCCCACCGGCGAGTCCTTCTCGGCAAAAACAGAGAGCACGTAGGCCGAGACGCCAAAGATGTAGTAGACCACGTAGCACAGCATCGCGCCAACGATCCAGCGCTGGTCAACCAGGGAAAGCGAGTTGACAAAGTCGTCGAACTGCCCAGAAATCACCAGGTAGATGGCATAGGCAATGCCCACGGCACCCAAAAAGATGATGCTTTTGCGCACCTGACCCATGGATTGGGCGTCCGCTGCGCGATCCTCTTCTGAAATCGTGTGGCGGCCGCTTACCTTAAGCGACACCTTGGCTTTAGGCTTCTTGGTCTCTAAAGACACGTGGTCCCCTTTGTTGCGTTTGTTGATTTAGCCATTCTACCCCAGGGGCGCGCGGGCAAATCGCGCCTACCGCTTAACCGCGATTCTGCCCGCCTGCCTGCTTTTGGATGATGCCGCCGCCCAGGCAAACCTCACCGTCGTAAATTACGGCCGATTGCCCTGCGGCCACGCGGCGGCGCGGGGCGTCGAAGTCCACGCGGGCGTGGCGCCCATCGGATGCGGGCGCGACCTGGGCAGGCGTGAGCTCGCCGGTATGGCGGGTGCGCACCAGGTAGCGGCCGGCGTCAGGTGCCGCTCCCCCTACCCAGTAGCAGTCGGCAAGGTCAAGCGACGGCGAGAAGAGCGCGGGGCTTTGGTGGTCTGCCGTGACGTATACGGTGTTGGTAGCGACGTCGGTGTCCACGACGTAGCGGGCAGGTCCGCCACCCAGGTTAAGGCCTCGGCGCTGGCCCACGGTAAAGAGGAAGGCGCCGTCGTGGTGGCCCAGGACCTGGCCGGTCTCCATCTCTACCACGTCGCCGGCGCGGCGCTCAAGAGTGTCCAGCAGGAAGGTACGGATGCCCACCTCGCCCACAAAGCAGATGCCGTCCGAGTCAGGTTTTCTCTCCACGCCCAGGCCCCTCTGGGCGCACATGGCGCGCACCTGGGCTTTATTGGGGATGTCGCCCACGGGAAAGAGCGTTTTGCCCAAGACATCGGCACCCACGCGCCACAAGAAGTAGGTCTGGTCCTTGTGCTCGTCCAAAGAACGCAAGAGACGCGTGGCCCCTGCGGCGTCGCGGTCGACCCGCGCGTAGTGGCCCGTCGCCACAAAATCGGCGCCGGCGGCAAAGGCCTTCTGGGCAAAGGTGCCGAACTTGACCGTCTGGTTGCACATGACGTCGGGGTTGGGCGTGAAACCGTGGGCATAGGCGTCAACCAGGTAATCGACCACGGTCTCTTTATATTCCTTCTCGCAGTCCCAGACCTCCAGGTCGATGCCAAGGGTAACGGCAATGCGCTCGGCGTCGGCCAGGTCGTCTGCCCAGGCGCATTTGAAGCCGGGCAGGTCGCGCGACCAGTTGCGCATGTAGACGGCCGTGGTGTCATAGCCCTGCTCGACCAATAAAGCACAGGTCAAGGCCGAGTCAACACCGCCCGAAAGACCTGCGTAGACCTTAGCTTTGCTCATCTTAGAAACCTTCCTTTGGCGAGACGGGCGGGGCGGACGGGGCGCAGGCCGGGGCGCTGTCCATGTCCAGGCCCACGCGCACGGCCTCGGCCCGCACGGCCTCGATGATCGCGTTGGCGGCATACTCCACTTGCTCGGCCGTGGTCGAGCGGCCCAGCGTCATGCGCAGGCTGCCCGCGGCTGCGACCGCATCCATCCCCATGGCAGCCAGCACGTGCGAGCTCTTCATCTTAGAGGCCGCGCAAGCAGAACCGGTGCCCACGCTCACGCCCTGGCGCTCAAGCAAGATGACCAGGCGGCGGGCCTCAAGGCCGGGAAAGCTCACGTGGAGAAGACCGGGCAGGCGCAGCTTGGACGCACGCGGGCCCGAGACAACCATCCACGGCAGGGCTTCCTGCAGGCGCGTCTGCAGGTTGTCGCGCAGACCGGCCAGCCGGCGAGCCTCCTCGCCGCGCATGCCCTCGGCCAGCTCCAGCGCGGCGGCCATGCCAACGACGCCGGGCACGTTCTCGGTGCCCGAGCGCACGCCGCCTTCCTGCCCGCCGCCGTGCACCAGCGGCCGCAAGGCCACGCCGTCGGCCGCCCACAAGGCGCCCACCTGCTTGGGTCCGTAGGCCTTGGCGGCAGACAAGGTGAGAAGGTCGCAGCACAGGTTGCTAACGTTGACCGAGACCTGCCCAAAACCCTGCGAGGCGTCGACATGAAACCAGATGGGGGTGCTCTCCCCCGCCGCGAGGCGCCGCTCGCGCTCGCGCACCACGGCGCGGCCGATAGCGCGAACGGGCTGCAAGCAGCCTACCTCGCCGTTTGCCAGCTCGATAGAGACCAGCGTGGTCGCAGGCGTCAAGGCCCGCGCAACCTCATCGGCGTCGACGCGCCCGTCGGAGCCCACGCCCACCAGGGTATGCGGTCGGCCCTCGCAGCAGGCCAGGACACTGTCGTGCTCGGCGACATCGGTCACAACATGGCCCGCAGTCGCGGCAAAGGCAAGGTTGTTTGCCTCGGTGGCGCCCGCCGTGAAGGTCACGTTGGCCGGTCGCGCACCGATGACGGCCGCCACGCGGGCACGGGCGTCCTCGACGGCGCCGCGGGCCCTTCTCGCCAAGGCATAGGGGGCAGACGGGTTGTGGAAGGCCTCGGTAAAGTAGGGCAGCATCTGGGCCAGGACGGCCGGGTCGACGGGAGTTGCCGCCGCGTAGTCCAGGTAGGCCTCGCGGGCAGGCTCGCAGGCCACCGCACTGCTCGCCGCGTCGCCCAGCGCCGCCGCGTTCTTCTCCGCCATTTACTTCTCCCCTCTTGACTCGATGACCAGGTTTTGGAATCGGCCCGAGATGAACTCGTCCGAGTAGTTGGTGTCCACCCACTGCTCAAAGGCGTTTGCCGCAGGCACGCCGGCATCGCGGGCGGTCTTGCGGTTGAAGCAGGCCATGGTCATGCCGATGTCGGCCACCAGGTAGACTGCCACCAACGTCACAAAGAGAATCTGGCGCCGCGACGTAGGCATGCCGATCTGGTAGAGCAGCCGCGGCATCACCGTGCGCGCCCACACCAGGCCAAGCAGGCCCCAGAAAAACAAGAAACGCCAGGCCACCCACTTGGTGATGTGGTCGGGCAGGTGAGAATAGCTCCACGACGTGGCGTTGAAGAGGGTCTCCATGCCCCAACCGGTGACCTGCTCAAGCCCGCCGCCGATCGCGGCCGAGACCAGAAAGATCGCGAGCATGCCGGCGCCTTTGCGGCGCAGCTGGAAGCACAGAACCGTCAGCAGCACCGCGCCCGTGCCGTACAACGGCGAGAAGGGTCCCCACACCAGGCCCACGCGGTTCTCGGTAAGGCCGGCCGTGGCCAGCATCCAGATCTCCTCGAGCAAAAGGCCCGCCATGCAGCCCACAAAGAAGATGATGATCACCTGGTACCAACCCAGGTGCATGTGGTCGATGTACTCATCGACGGCCTCTTTCGAGGCACGCCAACGGGCAAAGATGCGGCCCAGGCCACGAGCACTCTGCGAGCGAAGAAGCTCGCGCTCAAGGACGTCCTCGGACTCCTCGATGGCCACCTGGGCGCGCTCGACGTCGTCTGCGTCCAGCGGCCGGCCCCCCGAGAGCCAGTCCCAAAAGTAAAGAACCACGCGCACGAACCCCTGGACCACGGCCAAGAGGAAGAGCAGCGAAAGTATCGAGAAAACCATGGAGCCTCCGGTGAAGTTACACAGACGGTTTAACGATACCTGACCGCGCGCCAAAATTGGAGGTCGCCAGTGCTACGCCAGGAATAGTGCGCACAAAAACAGGCCAGAGACTCAAAGCCTCTGGCCTTTTGAATTCATGGAGCGGGCTACGGGGTTCGAACCCGCGACCTCAACCTTGGCAAGGTTGCGCGCTACCAACTGCGCTAAGCCCGCGTGACGCAAGGAGATATATTACGCACATCCCCCACCCCTTGCAAGCCAAATTTCGAACTTTTTTTGGCCAAAACCCAATTTTTTTCTCGCCGAGAAGCGCACCAGGCCTTCTCGGCGAGAAAATCAAAACGTCTACCTGCGACTATCCAAGCTTTTGCGCCAGCAGCTGGTTGAAGAGCTTGGGGTTGCCAGAGCCCTTTGCGGCCTTCATGCACTGGCCCACAAGGAAGCCCAGGACCTTCTTGTTGCCGTCGCGGTACTGCTGGACCTGGTCGGTGCAGCGGCCCAGGACCTCGTCGACGATGGGCTCAAGCGCACCGGTGTCGGTCACCTGGCGAAGGCCCTTCTCGTCCACAACCTTCTCGGGGTCGTCGTTGGTGCCGTTGACGGCGTCCAAGACCTCGCGGGCCTGGGCAAACGTGATAGCATCGGCGGCCAGAAGACCCGCGATCGAGCGCACCTGCGCGGGCGTCAAGGCGTCGTAGCTGGGCACAAGGTTGACCATGACGTTGCCCACGGTGGGGACGGTCTTGGCGTCTGCGCCCTGGCAGGCCTCCTCGAAGAAGGCGGCCACCTTGGGGTCGCCGGCAAGCTGCGCGGCGTCGGCGCGCTTCAGGCCAAAATCGGCCATGTAGCGGTCGCGCTTGGCGTCGGGCAGCTCGGGAATGCGGGCGCGGGCCTCTTCGATGAAGTCGTCCGAAAGGTCGAAGGGCGCCAGATCGGGGTCGGGGAACAGACGGTAGTCGTCGGCCGTCTCTTTGACGCGCATGACGATGGTGCGGCGGCGCGACGGCTCCCAGTGGCGGGTCTCTTGATAGATGATGCCGCCCTCCTCAAGGACCTCGGCCTGGCGGCAGATCTCGTACTCAAGGGCGTCGTGCAGGCTCTTGAACGAGTTGATGTTCTTCATCTCGGTCTTGGTGCCCAGCTGGTCTGTGCCGCGGCGGCGCAGCGACACGTTGCCGTCGCAGCGCATCGAGCCGTTCTCGAGCGAGCAGTCAGAGATGCCAAGCGTAAGGAACGTCTGGCGCAGCTTCTCCATAAAGAGGCGCGCCTCCTCGGGGGTGCGCAGGTCGGGCTCGGTCACCAGCTCGATCAGCGGGGTGCCACAGCGGTTGTAGTCGATGTAGGACTCCGCGGCACCGCCGATGCGGCCCTCCTCGCCGCCCACGTGGACCATCTTGGCGGCGTCTTCTTCCATGTGGATGCGGAAGATGCGGATGGGCGTGGTGTAAGAGCCGTCGGGGTTCTTGTCGATGGTGACGGGCGCGGCCTTCTCCATGCCGCCGGGCGCGACGTTGCCGGTCTGCACGTGGTCGGGGCGCTCCTGGGCGCCCTGGCCCGAGACCTCCAGGTCAAGGTGGCCGTACATGCAGAAGGCCACGGGACCCTGGGTGGTCTGGAAGTTCTTTGCCATGTCGGGATAGAAGTAGTGCTTGCGGTAGAACATCGAGTGCTTCTGGATCTGGCAGTTGGTGGCCAGGCCCGCCATCACGATGGACTGGATGGCCGCGCGGTTGGGCACGGGCAGGGCGCCGGGCATGCCCAGGCACACGGGGCAGACGTTGGTGTTGGGCTCGTCGTCGTGGGACAGGCGGCAGTTGCAGAACATCTTGGTGTCCAGGGCGGTGAGCTCGGTGTGGACCTCAAGGCCAATGACGGCTTCCCAATCCTCCAAGACTTCGCTGAGGGTCTTCATTACAGGTCGCCTCCCTTCCCGGCAAAAGCGGGCGCAACGGTGCCGGCCGCGTCAAAGGCGCGCTCGATGGAGCGGGCAAACTGCAGCAGGCTGCGGTCCTTGAAGGCCGGGCCCTGCAGCTGCGCCGAGACGGGCAGGCCGGACTCTGCGCCCAGGCCCAGCGGCACCGAGATGCCGCCGTTGCCGGCGATGTTGTTCGAGATGGTGAACATGTCCGAGGCGTACATCTGCGTGGGGTCGCTTATCTCGCCAAACTTAAAGGCCGTGCGCGGAGACGCGGGCATCAAGATGACGTCGCACTTCTCGTATGCCGCCGTGTAGTCGCGCGTGATCAAGGTGCGCACCTGCTGGGCCGGGTAGTAGTACTTGTCGTAGGTACCGCTGGACAGAAGGTATGCGCCCAGCATCTGGCGGCGTTTGGCCTCGCTGCCAAAGCCGTGGGCACGCGAGAGGGACGTCTGGTCTGCCAGGTTGGCGCAGCCGGCCTCTTGATAGCCGTAGCGCACGCCGTCGAAGCGGGCCAGGTTAGAGAAGGCCTCGCAGGGGGCGATGACGTAGTAGGCGGCGATGGCGCTCGCGATGTTGGGCAGGTCGACCTCGACGATGTTGGCGCCTTGGTCGGCGAGCTTCTGGGCAGCGGCGTTGAGGGCGGATTTGACCTCGTCCGTCAGGCCGGCGGCCTCCATCAAGGCGGGCACGACGCCCACGGTCTTGCCCTCGATGGGGTCCTCAAGGTGCTCGAGGAAGTCGACCGGGCAGTCCTGGCTCGTGGAGTCGTACGGGTCGCGACCGGCGCCCACCAGGGCGTTCATGGCCAGGGCCACGTCTGCCACGGTGCGGCCAAAGGGGCCAACCTGGTCAAGCGACGAGCCAAAGGCCACCACGCCGTAGCGGCTCACGGCGCCATAGGTGGGCTTCATGCCCACGACACCGCAGAGAGACGCCGGCTGGCGGATCGAGCCACCGGTGTCGGAGCCCAGCGAGAGCGTGACCTCGCCGGCAGCCACGGCAGCGGCCGAGCCGCCCGACGAGCCGCCGGGGACGCGCGTGGTGTCCCAAGGGTTGTTGGTGCGGTGGAAGGCCGAGGACTCGGTCGACGAGCCAAAGGCGAACTCGTCCATGTTGGCCTTGCCCATGGGCGTGGCGCCCGCGTCCAGCATGCGCTGCACACAGGTGGCCGTGAAGGTGGACTCGTAGTTCTCCAGCATCTTAGAGGCGCAGGTGGTGCGGGTGCCCAAGAGGTGCATGTTGTCCTTGAAGGCAACCGGCACGCCCGCCAAGGGGCCGAGCTTTTGGCCGGCGGCGTGGGCAGCGTCGGTCTTCTCGGCTGCTGCCAAGGCAAGGTCGGCGCTGACCTGCAGGAAGGCCTGGACCTCGGGCTCGCGGGCGTCGATGGCCTCGAGTGAGGCGCGGGCCACGTCGACGGCGCTAAAGTCGCCGGCCGCCACGCCTGCCGCGATCTGGGCGGCGGTAAGGGTATCGAAGTTTGCCATTAGCGGTCGCCTCCCTGGTCGCCCAGGATCGAGGGGACCCTGAAATAGCGGTCGTGGGACGCCGGCGCGTTCTTGAGCGCGACGTCGATGGGCAGCGCGCGGACGTCGGTGTCCACAACGTCGGCCCCCATCACATTGGAGAGGTCGCCGATGGGGTGGAAAGTGGGGTCGACGCCCTCAAGGTCGTACTGGCGGATGGGCTCTAAAAGCTCGACCGCCTCGTTCATATACACCGTCATCTCTTGGAGCTCTTCGTCGGTAAGGGCGATGCGCGCGTAATCCGCGATGCCCGCGACGTCTTGGCTAGATAGAGCCATACATCCTCCTGTCAGGCCGATAAACCCGGCTATTGTACGGCAGGCGGGGCGGGGCGGGGCGCGCCGGGGGCGCCGTGAAACCAGACGGACCAAATCACGCCGCGGTTTCGCGGCCCGGCGCGGCGCGGGCCGCACCGTTTTACGCCCCAAATGGGGCTTTGGCGGGGTGCGGCAAAGGCATGCGCGACTTTTCGCTGTTTAAAACGGGACCCGGAGAGTAGACGGGCCCAAAGTGCTTCTCGCCAACTGGGCAAACGTCGCCGAAAAGGGCCGGGCTACTCGCCCTTACCTGATTTAAACCAAGAAAACTCGCGCATGGCCCAAAAGGCGACGCACCGCGGTCTTCTCGCCACCTTAAAACCCCGCACCTTAAACTGCTTTTGCCAATGCAAGCCAAAAAAGACCAGTTGACTTAGAGGCTCAAGGCAAAAAAATAGTTAAGGTGCGGGGTTTCCTGCCAAGAATTGCGCTGCGGCCCCGTCTAGGCCGCGTCCTCGCGATCCAAGAGCCACTTCAAGAAGTTGCCAAAGCACGCGGCCAGGACCTGCTGGAACAGCGTGCCCACGATAACCGGGAACATGACCTCGCCAGGGAAGTACTGCGAGGCCAGCACCGCTCCGGCCGAGATGTTGCGCATGCCCGTCTGGAACGTCATCGTGATCTGCGTCTTGCGCTCGCGCTTCCACAGACGAGAAATGCCCAGGCCCCAGAAGTACCCCGTGCTGGCAAACAGGCCAATGAACACGATCACGCCCACAAGCTGCGGCGTGAGGTTTCTCATGTACGGAGAAACCCCCGTCGAGTTAGACAGGATAACCAGAACAAGCGCGATCTTTGCGGCAGGCGCCAGGACCGGCGATAGCTCGGCCTTGCCCCAACCGTGGCTAAGGTCGTTGACCACCATGCCCGCCAGGGCCGGCAGCGCGATCTGGACCAGCATGCTCTGCATCATCGAGACAGCGTCAACCTGGACGGTCTGGCCAAGCAAAAGCTGCAGGGTAAGCGGGATGGTCACCGGAGCCAGCACCGTCGAGACCAGAAGCGTGGCCAGGCCCTGCGACAGGTCTCCGTCGAACATGTTGATCCACATCGCCGAGACCACGGCCACCGGCACGCTGTACTCAAGCACGATTCCGCAGACGATGTTGAGGTTGTCGCCAAAGAAGAGAAGGCCCAGGCCATAGGCCGCGAGGGGCATCAGCACAGTAGAGATAAGAAGCGTCACGAGCATGGCCGCCGGGTGACGAAAGGCGTCCACCAGGTGCTTTAGGTTGTTGCCCAGGGCTCCCTGGAAGGTCATGAAGGCAAACATCGTGGTCACCCAGGGCTTCAGCGGCGCAAGCTGCTGCGGAAACAGCACGCCCAGCGCGACGCAGATGGGGGCGATAAACGCCAAGTGACTCCCGATGAACTTGCCCAACGACTTCCAAGCCTGCACGAAAACGACCTCCTTAAAAATGCCTAAACAGACAACATGATAAGGCCGCTCCAGGCGAGAAGTCCAAAGCGGCCCAAAAGAGCGACATTTGTTAAAGCGGGCGTTACTTGACTCGCGTCTTGCGGTAGACCACGGCGCACACCACGCCCACCAGCGCGGCGAAGGTCGAGGCGCCAAAGAGCACCGCCTGCGGGCCAAAGGCGGCAGAAAGCGCGGGCGCCGCCAAGAGCGGCAAGGCGCCGGCCGAGTTCATGCCCACACGCATGACCGAGGCCACGCGCCCGATGGTGGCAGGGTCGCTTCGCATCTGCATAAGGGTGTTGCGAATAGGCGCCAACATGCCAAAGCCAATTCCGGTAACCACCTGGCCCACAGCCGCTACCAGCACAAACGGCGTGCCGGTATAAATCATCGAACCAATGCCCACCAGCACCAGGACCATCGACAACAGCCAGGTGGAAAGCTTCTTGTGGTCGAGCTTAAGGACGAGAAGCGAGCCCAGCGTGCCGCCGATGCCAGAGGCCGACGACAGCCACCCCATCCAATCGGAGTCGACGCACAGCACGTCTCGGTAGAACAAAGACTCCAGCGAGTCGAAGGCCCCGTAGGCAAAAAAGCCCAGGAAGCTGATGATAAAGAGGATCCGCAGCTCGTCTTTGGTAAGGACGATCTTCACGCCCTCGAGCACCTCGTGGAAGAAGTTGGGTTTCTCGGCAGCCGCGCCTTCGCCCTCCTCCTTAGCGAGACGAGCGTTCTTCTGGGCATGAACCTGCTTGCCCACGGGCTTCTCTTCGCGCGTTACCCAGGCCAAGGCCAAGGCCGGGAAGGGGGCCACGGCCATGATCGAGAAGACACAGCGGTTGGGCGCCCAGGTGCAGATCCAGGCCGCAAGAGCCGGGCCCAGGATGACCGAGATACCCGTAGCCACCTGAGAAAGCGAGTTGGTGCGCGACAGCTCGCGGGCGTCTTCCGAGAAGAAGCGCGGGTAGGCGTCGACCGCCGTCGTGGCCGCGCCAAAGAAGAAGCCGTTGGCCATCGCCGCGATGAATAGCGAGGGGTAGCTCACGGGCGAGAGCCACTCGAAGGCCCCGGTGAGCGCCGTGGCCGCCAGGAGAACCAGCAGGGTTTTTCTCGGCCCGATCCAGTCGATAACGGGACCGCTGGCAAGGTTGCCCAGGACAAGCAGGGTGTTGAGCGCGAAGGTTAGCGCCGAGACCTCAAGGGCACCCGCGCCCAGGTCGTAGGTGGCGCAGCCGATGATGCCCACGAAATACGTGGACTGCAGGGCGATCATCAAGAACAGATTGATGCCCACGATTCGCCCAAAGGGCGACTTGAGAATAGACATGGAGCAGCTCCTAAAGACATAAATATAGCGAGGAAAAAGCCAAACTAGGCGCAGCTAGTGCGGTAGGTAAACGCCGCTTTCATACATATAGAGCATATGACATGCCTCCTCGCTTTGGAGCCGACGCCCTCTACCCTACCACGCCCCGTGTTGCGCGCCCGTTAAAACCCGCCAGGCGCCACCGGTGACCTCGCTCGACGGCCACGGCTCGCCACAAAATCCCAATCCCGCGGCCGCTCTTGTGTAATTCCCTCTAGTTTGGGGGTATTTACATCCAACGTGGCGGCGAGACGGGCGTATAATCCCTCCTCGCTGGTGTGAATTAGCAAGAACGCGCGCGGCCTCCCACAAAGCGCAGGTCCGCGCCAACCATAAGGAGAGACAATGTCAGAAGCGCTTCTTAGCGTGCAAAACCTCAGCGCAGGGACCGAGGACAAGCCCATCCTGCGCGGCATCGACCTGACCGTCAACGCAGGCGAGTGCCACGTCTTGATGGGACCCAACGGCGCGGGCAAGTCCACCTTGGGCCACGTCATCATGGGCGACCCCACCTACAAAGTGACCGAGGGCACCATTAGCTTCGACGGCCAGGACCTCACCGAGGCCGGCGCCGACAAGCGCAGCCTGGCGGGCATCTTCTTGTCCTACCAGGCCCCCGTCGAGGTGCCGGGCGTGCCCCTGTACAGCTTCCTGCGCACCATCTGCCAGATGCGCCCCGAGCTCAAGACCACCGCGCGCAAGTTCCGCCAGCGCGTGGGAGAGATCGCCGACCAGCTGGACCTTGACCAGTCCTTCCTCATGCGCGAGCTCAACGTGGGCTTCTCGGGCGGCGAGAAGAAAAAGATCGAGATGCTGCAGCTTTTGCTCTTGCAGCCCAAACTGGCCATTCTGGACGAGACCGACTCGGGCCTGGACGTCGACGCCCTGGGCGTGGTCTCGCGCGGCATCGCGGCCTACCGCGAGCAGTGCGACGGCGCCTTGATCGTGATCACCCACAACACCCGCATCCTCGAGCGCCTTGAGGTCGACCGCACCCACGTCATGGTCAAGGGCCGCATGGTCGAGGAGGGCCCCGCCTCTCTTATCGACGAGATCGACCGCTGCGGCTTCGAGCGCTTTGAGACCAAGGCAGCCGGCGAGAAGACCGAGGGGGCGGCTAACTAGTGGCAGACGAGCGCGAGAAGAAGCGCACGCAGGTAGCAGACGTCGACCGCACCCTCTACGACTTCACCAAGTCCGAGGAGGGCTACGAGCGCTACGCCGACGGTCTGACCCCCGACATCGTGCGCGCCATCAGTGCCAAGAAAGACGAGCCCGCCTGGATGCTCGAGATGCGCCTGGACGCGCTGGAGAAGTACCACGCGCGCGACATGGCCGCCAACTGGGGCCCCTCCATCGCGGGCCTTAACCTGGACCACATCTCTACGTACGTCTCGCCCAAGACCAAGCAGGCCAAGAGCTGGGACGACGTGCCCGAAGACATCAAGGACACCTTCGACCGCCTGGGCATCCCCGAGGCAGAGCGCGAGAGCCTGGCCGGCGTGGGCGCCCAGTACGACTCCGAGATCGTCTACCACAACATGCGCGAGGACGTGGCCAAACAGGGCGTCATCTATACCACCATCGAGGACGCCCTTCACGACCCGCAGTGGGAGCCCGTGGTGCGCGAGTACTTTGGCACCCTGATCCCGCCCACCGACCACAAGTTCGCGGCCCTGCACTACGCGGTGTGGAGCGGCGGCTCGTTTGTCTATGTGCCGGCTGGGGTCACGCTGGACTACCCGCTGCAGAGCTACTTCCGCTTAAACGCGGCGGGCGCGGGCCAGTTCGAGCACACGCTGATCATCGTCGAGCCCGGCGCCGACCTGCACTTTATTGAGGGTTGCTCGGCTCCTAAGTACTTCGAGGCCAACCTGCACGCGGGCGCGGTCGAGCTGTTTGTCAAAGACGGTGCGCGCCTTCGTTACTCGACCATCGAGAACTGGTCGAAGAACATGTACAACCTCAACACCAAGCGCGCCAAGATCGGCGCCGACGCCAAGATGGAGTGGGTCTCGGGCTCGTTTGGCAGCCACGTGAGCTACCTCTACCCCACCACCATCATGGAGGGCGCCCGCTCGAGCTGCGAGTTCACCGGCATCACCTTTGCCGGCGCCACGCAGGACCTGGACACCGGTTGCAAGGTCATCATGAACGGCGCCGACACCACGGCCTCGATCAACACCAAATCGATCTCTAAGGACGGCGGCATCAACACCTTCCGCAGCTCTGTGGTGGTGGGGCGCCGCGCCGACCGCGCGCGCTGCTCGGTGTCGTGCCAGTCGCTGATGCTCGACGACATCAGCCGCTCCGACACCATCCCTGCCATGGATGTGCGCAACGCCACCGCCAGCGTAGGCCACGAGGCCACCATCGGCCGCATTGGCGACGACACAATCATGTATCTCATGAGCCGCGGCTGCTCCGAGGCCGAGGCCCGCACGCTGGTGGTCAACGGCTTTGCCAACCCCGTCTCTAAAGAGCTTCCCATGGAGTACGCCGTCGAGATGAACAACCTGATCAAGCTCGAGATGGAAGGGGCGATCGGCTAATGGCAGACATCAAGAACGAAACCACCAACGCCGGTGCCGCCGGCGCCACCGTCACTTTAGAGCGCGTGAACGTCGCCCCCGCGCAGACCTGGAACCGCCTGCGCGCCAACGACGTCACCTTGACTGTCCCCAACATCTCCCGCAAGGGCGACGTCTACTTCGCGCTGCCGCAGATCTTCTCAAAGATTGAGTGCGGCATGGGCGAGAACGTCACCCAGTGGGTCTCTTCGCAGGCGGCCGACGCCCGCTACGTCGAGGTACCCAAAAACACAGTGCGCGACGAGGCGATTCTGATCGAGGTCGGCGGCGAGAAGAACCCCGCCGTGGCCGACACCGGCGTCATGGTGCGCGAGGGCGCTACCTGCACCATCGTCGTGGCCGTCAAGGGCGCGGGCGAGACGGCCGAGGACGCCGAAGCCCCCGCCACGACCGCCTCGCTCCTGCGCGTCTACGCCGAAGCCCGCGCCAACGTCACCATCGTCGAGGTCATGGGTGCCGATGAGGGCACGCA
Organism: Paludibacteraceae bacterium; assembly: GCA_963630635.1. Taxonomy (GTDB): domain Bacteria; phylum Actinomycetota; class Coriobacteriia; order Coriobacteriales; family Atopobiaceae; genus Paratractidigestivibacter. Next base: position 8,880 of record CAVGOA010000024.1, on the reverse strand, counting down.
GCACCTTGAGAGCGTGGGCGTCCTGTGCGCCGCCGACGCCCATGTGGCCGTGCGCCAGTACGCACTGGGCGGCGGCACCGTGGCCGCCGGCTTTGCCGCAGACCTTGTCGGCGACCGCTCGCGCGTTGATTTGACCTGCCGCTACTACGCGCACAACCGCGACAACCTGGACATCAACCACATCGTGCGCCAGCGCGGCCGCAACACCCGCGCCGAGGTTCACGAGTCGGGCGCCTTGGACGACGCCGCCCGCAAGTCCCTGCGTGCCACGATAGACCTGATCCACGGCGCCCGCGGCTCTAAGGGCAACGAAGCCGAGAGCGTCCTTGTCCTGGGCGACGACGTGGTCAACAAGACCATGCCGGTCATCTTGTGCGACGAGGACGACGTGGCCGGAAACCACGGCGCCACCATCGGCAGCGTCAGCCCCGAGCAGATCGCCTATCTCATGGACCGCGGCCTTTCCCGCGACCAGGCCGAGCAGCTCTTTGTTCGCGCCATCTTCGAGGACGCGATCATCAACGCGCCCGAGGCATCGTCGCAGGCGGCGGCCGTCGCTTTTGCCGAGAAGGTCCTTGGGCCCCAGATCGCCCACGACTTCAACGAGGGGGCAGACGAGTAATGACCACGCCCGTGGATATCGAGCAGAACCCCTACAAGGCAGACTTCCCGCTGCTGGCGGGCCACCCCGAGCTGGCCTTCCTTGACTCGGCGGCAACCGCGCAGCGCCCCGCCAGTGTCCTGGACGCCCAGCACCGTTTCTACGAGACGATGAACGCCAACCCGCTGCGCGGCCTCTACAGCCTGTCTGTGGCCGCGACCAGCGAAATCGAGGCCGTGCGCAAGCAGGTGGCCGAGTTTCTCGGCGCCTATGCCGCCAATGGCAAGCCGGCCGCCTCTGACGTCGTGTTTACCCGCAACGCCTCGGAGGCCTTGAACCTGGTGGCCAAGTCCTTTGCGCCTACGGTCCTTAAGCCCGGTGACCAGGTGGCAGTGACCGTGATGGAGCACCACTCCAACCTTATCCCCTGGCAGCAGGCCTGCCGCGCGGCCGGGGCCACCCTCGTGGTCATGCACCCCGCCAAGGACGGCACCCTTGACGCCAAAGAGGTCGCCCGCTGCGTGGGCCCGCGCACCCGTATTGTCGCCTGCGCGCATGTCTCCAACGTCATGGGCTGCGAGCTGCCCGTTCGCGCCCTGGCAGACGCCGTGCACGCGCAGGGCGGCTACCTGGTGGTCGACGCCGCGCAGTCCACGCCCCACCTGGCCGTCAACGTGGCCGAGCTGGGCGCCGATTTCCTGGCCTTCTCGGCCCACAAGTGCCTAGGCCCCATGGGCATCGGCGTGTTGTGGGGCAAGCACGAGCTTCTCGCCGCCATGCCTCCCATGCTTACCGGCGGCGAGATGATCGACTCGGTTAGCGAACAGGACGCCACGTGGGCGCCTGTGCCCGAGAAGTTCGAGGCCGGCACACAGGACGCCGCAGGCATCTACGCCACCGGCGCCGCTTTGAACTACCTCACACAGACGGTGGGCCTCGACGCCGTGGCCGCCCGCGAGGCCGCGCTTGTGGCCTACGCCATGGAGCAGCTCTCCCACCTGGGCTTTATTGACATCATCGGCAGCGCAGAACCGGCGCGCCACCACGGCGTGGTGAGCTTCAACGTGCGCGGCGTCCACCCGCACGACGTGGCGAGCATCCTTGACATGTCGGGCGTCTGCATCCGCGCGGGCCACCACTGCGCCCAGCCCCTCCTCACCTGGCTGGGCGTCGAGAACCTGGCCTGCTGCCGCGCCTCTTTGGCCTTCTACAACGACAAGTCCGACGTCGACCGCCTGGTCGCCGGCCTCACCCAAGTTTGGCAGGTATTCAATGGCTGTAACTGATCTCTACAACGCCGAGTTCATGGACCACGTCACCCACCCCGACTACAAGTACCAGATGGAGGACGCCGACTGCACCCACGAGGGCGTGAACCCTTCTTGCGGAGACGAGCTGACCTTCTCGGTGCGCTTTGCCGATGACGGGACCATCGAAGAGGCCGCCTTCACCGGCCACGGCTGCGCGATTAGCCAGGCCTCGGCCGACATCATGAGCGACCTCATGATCGACAAGACGCCCAAGCAGGCAATCGAGCTGTGCCGCCTGTTCATGCAGATGGTGCGCGGCGAGGTGTCTGACGACGACCCGGCGCTCGATGCCCTTGAGGACGCCGGCATCTTGAAGGACATCGCCCACATGCCCGCGCGCGTGAAGTGCGCCGAGCTGGCGTGGCGCACGCTCGAAGAGATGCTCGAGAACCGCTAGGTTCAACCCCGCCCGCGCGGCCGCGCCCGGCGCCGCACGGGTCCTACTACGTGATTGGAGACCCACATGGGAATGTTCTCGACTAAGGGGATGTACGCCCTGCGCGCGATGGCAGACCTCGCCTCGCACGAGGGGTGGGTCTCGCTAGGAGACGTGTCCAAACGCCAGAAAATCTCGCGCAAGTACCTTGAGCAGGTCATATCGCTTATGCACAAGGCGGGCTACGTCGAGAGCCAGCGTGGCAAGGGCGGCGGCTACAAGCTTAAGCGCCCGGCGTCCGAGTACACGCTGGGAGAGATTCTGCGCGCCGCCGAGGGCTCGCTTGCCCCAGTGAACTGCCTGGACTGCTCGAACGGCACCATCTGCCCGCAGATCGGCTCGTGCAGCACCGTGGACGTGTGGCGCGACCTGGGCCGTGTGACGTCGAGCTACCTCGACAGCAAGACCCTGGCAGACCTTGTGCCCGCAGGCGGCGAGGCGGCCTGCTCGGTGACCTTCTCGGATAAGTAAGAACGAGGCGTTTTGCGATGAAGAAGCACGTTGTCCGGTTTGTCTGCGCCCTGCTGGTCGCGACCGTTTGTCTGCCGCTGATCGCGTGCGGCGGGTCGTCTTCTGGCGCGCAATCGTCCGGCGAGAAGGTCGACGCGATCAAAGAGCAGCTGTCTTCCACGTTGGACCAGGTCAAGAACTGTGAGGGCGAGCCGTTTAAGCTGGTGCTTGAGGCCATCGCCGCGGCCAACATCGAGGACTACCTCACCGCGATCAACATGACCGACGAGGAGCTGGCCCGCGCGTATCTTGCCAAGTTCGACTTTACGATCGACGACGTGACCGTGACGGGCACGAGCGCCCAGGCTAAGGTGACCTTGACGCGACCCTCGATCGTCCAGATCGTCAAGAACTACCTCACAAGCGGCCACGTGGGCGACGCGCAGACGGGCAAGCAGGCTCTTCTTGACGCCATCGCTACCGCCGAGCCGCAGGCCAAGGAGATGCGCCTGGGCCTCACGCCAGACGGCGACAGCTGGAACGTGGTCGAGGCTCTGCAGTCGGCCCTCCCCCACGCCGTGCAATAGGCGGGCCGGGACGGCCGGCGGGAGCGACCGGCAGCCGATGGCGAGAAGGCCCTAGTGCGCGACGGCGTTGCGCAGGGGCTCGCCGGCGGCCAAGCGGCGCAGGTTGTCGGCCGCGACGGCAACGATGTTGTCGAGCGTGGCCTCTAAGTGGAAGTTGCCCGAGACGTGCGGCGTGAGCAGCAGGTTGGGAGCGTCCCACAAAGGGCTGTTTGCGGGCAGGGGCTCGGGCGTGCAGACGTCCAGGGCCGCGCCCGCAATGTGGCCGCTCTCAAGCGCCAAGAGCAGCGCGTCTTGGTCCACCAGGTCGCCACGCCCGCCGTTGACAAAGAAGGCACCCGGTTTGAGGGCCGAGAAGAACTTCTCGCCGGCAAGACCGCGGGTCGCGGGACTGCTGGGCAAGAAGCTGGCCACCACGTCGGCCGTGCCCGCTAGCTGCAGCAATTCGTCCATGGGGTGGACGGCCTCGAACACCGGGTCGCAAACCGCGACGTTTCGCTTCACACCCTCGACGTGGGCGCCCATGGCACGGCACAGCTGCGCGAAGTGCGCACCGATATCGCCTGCGCCCAGCACCAACACGCGGGCGTCAACCAGCGACGTAACGGGGCCCAGGTCGTCCCAGGTGCACCGACGCTGCAGGTCGCGATAGCCCGGCAGGCGCTTCATACAGGCCAGCAGCATCGCAAAGAGATGCTCGCTCACGGCCTGGCCGTACGCGCCCGAGGCGCAGCACAGCGCGACGTTTGCCGGCACGCAGCCCGCCGCCAGGTAGTTGTCGTAGCCAGCCGAGTTAAGCTGCAGCAGCTTGAGATTGGGGGCGGCAGCCACGCGCTCGGGTGGCAGGTTGCCCACCACGACATCGGCCGCAGACAGTTGCTCGTCGCTCACCGCGGCCAGGCCGGCGCCCAGGGTCGTCTGTGTACCCACCGCCGAGCGAGGCGCCACATAGGTGAAGGTTGCCTCGGGAAGGCTCTTCTCCAACAAGGCCTGGTGCTTCTTAGTAACCGGCAGCAAAACCAACACGTTCATAAGGTCCCCCTTGTTTCTCGCCACGCTGCGAGCGCGCGGTCCGTCTCGCCATCTTAGCCCAACGGTTTTCCGAAACGTATGACGTATCTGTGACAACACCTGCCGTCGCAGCGCCAAAGGAGTACGGTCACGTAGGAAATTTCGCACGTAGAAAGCCGCACGTATGCAAGACAGAACGCAGATCCTTGAAGGCTCGCTTTGGAAGTCCGTCCTTCTCTTTTCTATCCCGGTGGCGCTAACAGGCATCTTGGAGCAGCTCAGCAGCGTCATCGACGTAGTCATGATCGGCAACTTTGCCAGCGAGACGGGCATGGCGGCCGTGGGCTCCAACACCCCCATCATGCAGCTGGTCATCAACCTGTTTGTGGGCATCTCGCTGGGTGCCAACGTCGTCATCGCCCACGCCATAGGCAAGGGCGACCAGGACACCGTTCACCGCGCGACCCACACCTCCATCGCCATCACGGGGCTGGGCATTATTGCGGCCGTAATCCTGGAGCTTTTGGCGCAACCGCTGCTTACCTTGCTTAGTGTTCCCGCCGACACCATGCCCGAGGCGATCACCTTCCTGCGGATTTATCTCATTGGCCTGCCGTTTATTCTGCTTTACAACTTCGAGGCGGCCATCCTGCGCAGCGCCGGACAGACGCGCCCGCCGCTGCAGGCCCTTCTCATCTCTTCTGTCCTTAACGTGGGGCTAGACATCATCTTGGTCCCTATCTTGCACCTAGGCGTGGGCGGCTGCGCCATGGGAACGACGTTTTGCTATATCACCAGCTCGGCCATGCTGTTTTGGCGTCTTACGCACACCGATGCGCCCGTACGCGTCACGCCGTCGCAGATTGGCTTTGACCGCGCGGCCCTTATCCGCATCCTGCGCATTGGCCTTCCCGCCGGAGTCCAGAGCGCGGTCTTTGCGCTGGCCAATATCATTATCCAGGCCGCTATCAACAGCCTGGGGTCTGCGGTCATCGCCGCCAGCTCGGCCGCACTTTCGATCGAGTGCGTCTGCTACGTCACGATGAACTCGTTTAGCCAGGCGTGCACCACGTTTGTGGGCCAGAACTTTGGCGCCCGCAAGATCGAGCGCTGCAAGAAGACCCTCAAGGTGTGCCTCATCGAAGACGGGCTGGTGGTCATCGCGTTCACGCTGGTAGCCGTGGGGCTGGGACGCTGGCTGCTGTCGCTCTTCAACCCCGACCCAAACGTGGTCTCGATCGGCTATATTCGCGTGTGCTCGATCATCCCGTCCTACATCTTTAGCATGGCCTACGAGAACGTGAGCGGCTACCTGCGCGGCTTTGGTGTCTCGAGCCTGCCCGCGGCCATCACGATTGCGTCCATCTGCGGCATCCGCTTCTTCTGGGTGGCCGCGGTCTTTCCGCAAGACCCCACGTTTAGCTGCATCATGACAGTCTATCCCGTGAGCCTGGGCGCGACGGCGGCCCTGGTGAGCCTGGCCGCCCTTATCGTGCGCCCCGCCAAGACCCTGGGGCGTGGCATCAGCAGGAAAATCGCCAAGTAGGCAGCGACCTTTCCAGTTGGGGGAAGTTTTTCTCGGCACCCTTGAGTATCCTTGGCCGTTTTCCTTGCAAAACCGCAGGTAAGCGGCGTGCGCAAAATAGGGCTACTCGCCTACCCCGTGCAAATCTTCCCCCAACCGTAAATACGATCTCCGACGCACAAAAAGGGCCCGACCGGATGAATCCGGACGGGCCTCGCGCGCATCTATGCGGCTAGTTTGGAACTAGTTCCAACCCTTGCCGTCAGAGCCAAACTCGCAGATGAGCTCCTTGGTGCGGGCGACGATGGCGTCGCGACCAGGCTTGAGGAGCTTGCGGGGGTCGTAACCCTTGCCCTCGAGGTCCTTGCCGGCCTCGATGTACTCGCGGGTAGCCTTGGCAAAGACAACCTGGAGGTCGGTGTTGACGTTGATCTTGGAGATGCCCAGAGAGATGGCCTTCTGGATCTGGTCAACGGGGATGCCGGTGCCGCCGTGAAGAACGAGGGGCAGGTCGCCGGTCAGGGCCTTGATCTCGCCCAGGCGGTCGAAGGAAAGGCCGGCCCAGTCGGCGGGGTACAGACCGTGGATGTTGCCAATACCGCAGGCCAGGAAGTCAACGCCCAGGTCGGCGATGGCCTTGCACTGCTCGGGGTCGGCAAGCTCGCCGTTGGAGGCAACGCCGTCCTCGACGCCGCCGATGCCGCCAACCTCGGCCTCGACCGACACGCCCTTGGAGTGGGCGAGCTTAACGATCTCGGCGGTGCGCTTAAGGTTGGTCTCGAAATCAGCCTCGTGGGAGCCGTCGTACATGACGGAGGTGAAGCCGGCCTCGATGCACTTGATGGCGTCCTCGTAGGAACCGTGATCAAGGTGCAGGGCGACGGGAACGGTGATGCCCTTGTCCTCGACGAGACCCTTGACCAGCTCGGCGACGACCTTGTAGCTGGTCTGCCACTTAGCGGCGCCACCGGTGCACTGGATGATCAGCGGGGACTGGAGCTCCTCGCCGGCATCAAGGATGGAAGAGGCCCACTCAAGGTTGTTGGTGTTGAAAGCACCAATGCCGTAGTGGCCCTTCTCGGCGGACTGGAGCATAGCGGTTGCGTTAACGAGCATCTGTTGAACCTCCATTTAACGAAAACACAAGAACCAATCGGTACGCGTACATAATACCCCGCCAGACGGCAGGAAATTACCTAGATTGGACAGAATACGAAAGCCGATTCGAATGTACCCAACAAATCGTTCATAGAACCTTCCTTATTTTATCCAAGCGGGGCGGCTAGAATCAGTGCGGCAAGAAACTTCTGTCGTCAATTTTCGAAGGGAAGAACATGGAGCGTAAAAACGCCTGGAAGTCCTACTCGGCCGAGCAGCTGGACAGCCTGCACTACCTGTGCGAGGGCTACAAGTCGTTTATCTCGGACAACAAGACCGAGCGCGAGTGCTGTACTGCCGCCATCGACATGGCACGCGAGGCCGGCTACGTCGACCTGGCAGGCAAGATCGCCGCGGGCGAGCCCTTGAAGCCCGGCGACAAGGTCTACGCCGTCAACCGCGGCAAGGCCCTCATGCTGGTGAACCTGGGCACCAAGCCCCTTGAGCAGGGCGTGAACATCCTGGGCGCCCACATCGACTCGCCGCGCATGGACGTCAAGCAAAACCCGCTTGAGGAGAAGAGCGACCTTCTCACCATGGACACGCACTACTACGGCGGCATCAAGAAGTACCAGTGGGTAACCATTCCCTTGGCCATCCACGGCGTTGTGGCCAAAAAGGACGGTACCGTGGTCAACGTCAACGTGGGCGAGGACCCGGCCGACCCGGTATTTTGCGTCTCTGACCTGCTGATTCACCTGTCGCGCGAGCAGCTGACAAAGGAGGCCTCAAAGGTCATCGAAGGCGAGATGCTCGACGTCATCGTGGGCGGGCGCCCCGTGGTAGTCGATGCTAAGGACGAGGACGCCGCAGCCGAGAAGGACCTGGTCAAGAAGGGTGTCCTGGGCATCCTTGAAGAGAGCCTGGGCATCGACGAGGAAGACCTTCTCTCGGCCGAGCTTGAGGTCGTGCCGGCCGGCGCCGCCCGCGACCTGGGCTTCGATCGCTCGATGGTCTTGGGCTACGGGCAAGATGACCGCTCCTGCGCCTACACCAGCCTGGTCGCGCAACTGGACGAGGCCCAGGTCGAGCGCACCGCGGTGACGCTGCTGGTCGACAAGGAAGAGATCGGCTCGGTGGGCGCGACCGGCATGCAGAGCCGCTTCTTCGAGGACACCATGGCCGAGGTACTGGAGCTTGCAGGCGTCCACGGCGAGCTGGCCCTTCGCCGCTGCCTGGCCGCCAGCGACATGCTGTCGAGCGACGTGTCGGCGGGCTTCGATCCCACCTTTGCCTCGGCCTTCGAGGCTAAAAACGCCAGCTACCTGGGCCGTGGCCTTACCTTCAACAAGTTCACCGGATCGGGCGGCAAGTCCGGCTCCAACGACGCCGATGCCGAGTACGTGGCCAAGATCCGTCGCATCATGGACGAGGAAGGCGTGGCTTGGCAGACCGCCGAGCTGGGCCGCGTCGACGTGGGCGGCGGCGGGACCATCGCCTATATCCTGGCTCTTTACGGCATGAACGTCATCGACTGCGGCGTGCCCGTGCTGTCCATGCACGCGCCGTGGGAGATCACGAGCAAGGCCGACCTCTTCGAGGCCTACCGCGGCTACCGCGCCTTCCTCAAGCTGGCGTAGCCCGACGGCCCGGCGGCCCGGTTTCGCGGCGTTGGGCCGCCTTTGCGCGCCTCGTTTTTCAAAAACGCGACAAATGTGCCGACGAAATCGGTTTGACCGAGTATCAAGGCAAATACAAGATGAAGACCCGCAGGTCAAAAGCCTGCGGGTCTTTTCTGTACTCGGCAAGTTCAAGTTCGTTGGCACATTTGTCGCGTTTTTGATTTTCGTCGCCCGTCGGCGGGG
>CAVGOA010000023.1:0-34469 GCA_963630635.1 Paludibacteraceae bacterium | reverse complement strand
TGTGGGAGACCTTGACGGTGACCGAGACCTCGTAGTCCTCGTAGTTGGCGCTGGTGACCTTGACCTTGATTGTCGCGGCCTGGTCCTCGGCCGCGGAGGACTTGAGGCTGTACGTCAGGAAGCCGCCATCGAGGTTCGCGCCCTCGATGATGCTGTCCTCGTCCTCGACGCTCACCTCGGGAGAGCCGCCCGGGACGACGTAGACCCGGAAGCTGCCCTGCTCGCCGGGCTTGCGGGCGTCGGTCAACTCGTACCCCTTGGTCTCGGCCTTGGCGATGGTCGCGGCCTGCGAACCCTTGGCGTCCTTAAGGGTGTAGTTCTTGGCGGTCGCGGTGTTTGCAAGGGTGACGGAGAAGCCCACCTTGGTAGCCGCGTACGCGCCGGTGGCGTCGGCGCCGTCGTACTTGGCGCCGGAGACGCCGTAGTCGGTGCCGGGGGCGAGGGTCTCGCCCGCGACCAGGCCGTCGAAGTCGATGGCCGTGACGGTCGCATCGCTCGAGCCATCGTAGACCTTGGGCGCCACGGTCGCGCCGGCGATGCTAATCTGCTTGGCTGCGATGCTCGCCGTTGTCTTGGCGGTCGAAGCCGCGGTGTAGTTGCCCGCGTCGGCGCCCGAGATCGCGACGCCAACCGTCACGTCCTTGCCGACGCCTGCGTTCTTGTCGGCAAACGAAGCGCTGGTCACGGTAGCTGCAATGTCGTCGCCGGCCACGGCGCCAGTGAGCGTCGCGGTCGCCTCGGCGTCCGTCGTGCCGTCGTAGGTCTTGTCCGCTGCTGAGGCGGCCACCGTCAGATCCTTGGCCGTGATGCTCGCCTTGGTCTGGAGCATCGCGTCCACGGTGTAGTTGCCTGCGTCCTTGCCCAGAAGATCGAAGGCCACCGTGACGTCCTTATTGGTGCCGACGTTCTTGTCGTCGAAGAAGCCGTTGATAACCTGGGCAACAACCTCGTCGCCCTCGACGCGGCCCTCCAGGCTCACGCCCGTGACCTCGGCCGCGGCTGTGCCGTCGTAGGTCTTGCTCTGCGCCAGCGCCACGGCGGTCAGGGTCTTAGGCTTGATCTGGAAGGTGCGGAAAGCGTAGCCCGTGAAGTTGGCGTTCTCGTCGGGTACGGAGATGACCATCAGGTAGGTGCCGGCGGCCTTCGGGGCCTCGGTGCTTTCATTCCCCGACTCGTCGTAGTAAGTCACGTCAAGGTCGCTGACCTGGACCTTGTTTTCCTGGACGGAAATCGCGGGCGCCTGGGCGCGGCCGTTGTAGGTGAACTCGTCGCCGGCGAGGTCGATCTCAACCTGCTCCTTGTCGGAGACCTTGACAGTCACCGTGACCTGGTAGTCCTCATAGTTGGCACTGGTGACCTTGGCCTTTACGGTCGCGGCCTGGCCCTCGGCCGCGCTAGCCTTGAGCTTGTACGACAGGGTCTTGTTGGTAACGGTCGGCTCGCCGTCGAGGATGTCGCTCTTGTCCTCGACGCTAACGCTCGCCGTGCCGCCGGGGACGACGTAGACCGGACGACTGCCCTGCTCGCCGGGCTTAGCGGTGGCACTCACCGCGTAACCGCTGGTAGAGATCTTCTTGATGGTCGCGGGCTGCGAGCCCTTACCGTCCTTGAGGACGTAGTTCTTCGCGGCGCTCGTCTCGGCGAGCTTCACCGAGAAATCCACCTTGGTGGCCGCGCCGTCGCCGGTGGCGTTAGCACCGTCATAGGCCGCGCTGGACACCATATAGTCGCTACCGAGCGCGAGCGACTCGCCCTCGACCAGGCCGTTGAAGCTCACCGCCGTGACCTTCGCATCGGTCGTGCCGTCGTAGGTCTTATCGGCAACCGTCGCGCCCGTGATCGCCAGCTCCTTGGCCGCGATAGTCCCCGTGATGCCCTTGGGCTGGACCAGCGTGTAGTTATCCGCGGCCTTGCCAGACAGCGAGAAGGCCGTGAAGGCAACCGGGATGTTCTTGCCCGCACCCGCAGAGGCGAAGCTCGGCGTGCCGCAGGTCAGGGACACGTCGTCACCAGCCACGACTCCGTCGAGCAACGGCGTCCCGTCGATGGTCGCCGAGGTCGTGCCGTCATAGGTCTTCTCCGCGACAGCAAGGTTCTTAACAGCCAGTTCCTTCTTCGCGATGGTGAAGTTTGCCGTGACAGAGGCGGACTCATAGTTGCCCGAGGCGGGGAAAGTCGCCTTGACGGTGTACTCGCCCGGCGCGGTAGGAACAGCATCCGCGTACGTGTTGGACTCGGCGTCCTTGGCCTTGTACTGGTACGTCACGCCCACGGTGGTGTTGGTATAGCTAAAGACCACCGGCTCGTTGGCCGTATCGCCATAGGTCCAGCCATCGAGCGCGACCGAGCCCATGCCTGCGGCCTTATAGATAGAAGCGTCGGTCGTGACGCTCTGGGGCAGCGCGTAGTTGCCCTTGCCATCGCCCGCAAGCGCGAGGCCGGTGATGGTCACGTCCTTGTCATCGCTGGCGTTGGCATCGGTGAATGCCGCAACCATATTGCTCGTGTCCAACGAGACCTGCTCGGACTCGCCGGCAACGACGCCATCGAGCCAGACGTCCCAAATGGTCGCCTCGGTCTTGCCGTCGTAAGTCTTGTCGCCCGCCACGGCGTAAACGGCAAGGTCCTTGGGGTTGATAGTGCCGATGCCCGACACGTCGGCGTCCACGGTGTAGTTGGCCGAGGCGTCGCCGGTAAGCTCGATCTTTGCGGCGACACGCTTGTTAGTACCGGCGCTCTTGTCTGCGAAGGAGGCCTTGCTCGCCAAAGTGCTTACAGAGTCGCCGCCAACAACGCCCTCAAGCTCGACGCCAGTGATGGTCGCGCTCGACGTGCCGTCGTAGGTCTTATCGGCAACGGTCACGCCCTTGACCTTGAGTCCCTTGGCCGTGATGGAGAAGGGGATCTCCGTCGTGCCAAAGACCACGCCATAGCGCGCGTAGCTCACCACAAGGCGGTACTCCCCCGCTGCCTTGGGCGCCTGGTTACCAGCAATATCGACATAGTCGTCGCCGCTCTTCTTTTGCCAGGCGCAGGTCAACGTCGCGCCTGCAACCTCAGGCGTCGCCGCCACGCCGTTAAGGTCGGCCGCGACGGCCTGGCCGTCGTAGACCTTGGACTTGGCGGCCTCGGAGCCGCCCATCTCGGAGCCGCCCTCGCAAGACAGCAGCTTGACGCCAGAGACCTCGACCTTCTTAGCCGAGAAGTTCAAACCGGTCTTCTCGCCGTTCTCGACCAGATCATAAGCATTGTCGTCGCTGGTGAAGACGGTCTTGCTCGTGGAGCCAGACACGGCCTGGACGCCGCCATCGGGACTCACCGCGCAGACGCCCACGCGCGAGCCGGCCGCAAGGTTCGCGTCGCTGTCGAGCGTGATTGTCTTGCCGTGACCCAGGCAAACGTTACTGGCGGATGCCTGGTCGCCGGAACCTGCCTTGTTATCGGTGATGTTCACCGTGCCGTACAGCTTGAGCGTGCCCTCGTTGTACACGCCGCCGCCGTAGTAGGCAGCCGTGTTGCCGGTGATCGAGCCGCCGTGGACAGCAAGCGAGCCGCAGTTGTACACGCCGCCGCCAACGAGGGCAGAAGCGTTGCCGGTAACCGAGCCGTTCCACAGGACAAGGTCGCCGTTGTTGTGAATGCCGCGGCCCTGGTCACCCTCGTCGTGGGTGATCTTGCCGGCATTCTCGGCCGTGTGGCAATCGGTTATGGCGAGACTTACGCCCTCGGCGACCTTGATCGCGTCCTTGCCCGCCGCGCCGGTGACGGTGTAGCCGTCAAGGCAAAGATTGACGTTATAGGAGCAGGTCCAGGTGTCGGTTAGCTTGACGTCGCCCGCCAGGTAATAGTTGCCGTCCGCGGTAATGTCCGTCAGGGCCGAGACCGCCTTCCAAACGAGCTTGTCGTGAGACGAGTCCTCGCAGGTATCGTCGCCGCAAATCTTGTGAACGTGCAGGTCAACGACCTTGGACAGCTCAAGGCCGCCGTTCTCGCCCTCGGACAGTTCATAGCCATCGTTATCGCTGGTGAACACACCGGTGTTGGTCGAGCCGTTCACGACGTTCTTGCCGGAGTCCGAGTGCTGCGCCGTGATGCCAATCTTAGCGATTGCGGAGAGGGGCTTTTCGCCGTTCGCGACCTCGATCGGGTTGTCGTTGATGAGATAGACGTTGCTGGCCGCACCGTCCGTCGCTGTGTTACCGGTAATTCGTGCGTCCCCAGAAACGGTGATGGTGCCGCTGTTGTACACGCCGGCGCCGCCGTTGCTCGCGGTGTTGCCGATGATGCTGCCGCCGTTCATGGTGAAGGTGCCCTGGTTGAAGACTCCGCCGCCAAGGTCGCCGTTGTTACCGGTGATCGAGCCGGCCCAGAGCGCGAAGAAGTTCTGGTTAGTGACCGCTACGCCGCCCACTCCCGAGGCATGGGTGATCTTACCGGTGGAATCGCCGCTGCCGCAATCAGTGATGGTCAGATTGCCGTACGTACCGGTGGCCTGGTCGTGCACCACCAGGATGGCGCTGCCGTAATACGAGCTGGTAACGGTCTTGCCGTTAAGGCACAGCGTGATATCGGCCGAGACCTTCCACTGGTCAGAGAGATGCACGTCTTTGGTCAGATAGTACGTGCCGGCTTCTGAGGGAAGGCTGTTGTCGCTTTCCCACGCGGTCCAGGCGATGCTCTCGTCGTGGTCTTCGGCACACCCGCTCTGGCCGCAGATGGCGTGGTGGTGGCCGCCAGTCAGCATCAGGCCCGTATTGTCGCCGTTCTTGACCAGGGTATAGCTACCGCTGTCGCTAAAGAAGCCCGCGGTGTTGGTCGTGTTGTCGACGACGGTGGGGTTCTGAGCGGACTTCACATACGTGATACCGACCTTCGCTGACGCGCCCATCCCGGCGCTCGCGACCGTAAGGGGCCTGTTGGCGCAGACGTTGCTGGGCGTACCACCGGCAACCTGGCCGTCCGCGATAGTGCCGCCCTGCGCGTTGCCGCGAATCTCCACGTCGCCAGACAGGTAGGCCAAGCTGCTGGCGTATAAGCCGCCGCCAGTGGCATCGCTGCCCGTCACGTTGTTGCCGCAGATCTTGCCGCCGGTCATCGTGAAGGTGGTGTAATCGGCTGTGGTTGCGTAGCTGGGCCTGTTGGTATAGACGCCGCCGCCCTGAGTGCCGGCGGTGTTGCCGGTGACAGAGCCGCCGTTCATGGTGAAAGTCCTGGCGTTCCACACGCCGCCGCCCTGGGCACCGGCGGTGTTGCCGGCGACAGAGCCGCCGTTCATGGTGAAGGTGCCCAGGTTATAAACACCGCCGCCCTGGCCCTGGTCACCCGCGGTGTTGCCGGTGATGGAGCCGCCCCAAAGCGTGAAGGTGCCGCTGTTGCGAACGCCGCTGCCCGTCTGGCCCTTCTCGTGCGTGATCTGGCCCGCAGTCTCCTGGCAATCGGTGACAGTCAGGTTCGCGCCGTTGCTCACCGCAATGGCGTCCTTACCAGAAGGCCCGGTGATGATGCAGCCGTTGAGGCAAAGCTGGATATCGACGCCCTTCTCGACGCGCCACGTGTCGGAAAGCGTCACGTCGCTCGTCAGGAAATAATTGCCCGACGTGGTGGGCAGGCTGTCCGTGCTTACCCACGCGGTCCAGGTTATGTTGCCGTGGCCCTCGTCGCCGCAGTCGGTCGTGCCGCAAACGCCGTGAACGTGCTGAGAAGTAAGCTTAAGACCGTTGTTGCCGTTTGCGATCAGCTGGTAGCTCTCGTCGTCGTACGCAAAGCCCGTGCCGCTCGTGGTGCCGGTGACGACGGTGGGACCCGACTTGGGCTTCTCGGCTGTGATGCCAACGCTTGCCTTATCGGAGAGGGACGTGCCTGTCTGGACCGTGATGACACTGTCGCCGACAAGGTAGACGTTGTTGGGAACGACGCCAACCTTGTTTTGGGCGATGGCCACGTCGCCGGCAATGGTGAAGGTGCCGGAGTTGAAAACGCCGCCGCCCGCGATGTCGGCGCTGTTGTTGACGATGCTGCCGCCGGACATGGTGAAAGCACCGTTGTTGCGCACGCCGCCGCCCCAGAGAGCAGTATTGTCGGCGATGCTGCCGCCACGCATGGTAAAGGTGGCGTCGGCCATGTTATAGACGGCCGCGCCGTAGTCGGAGGAGTTGCCGCAGATCTGGCCACCCCACAGCGTGAGGGTACCGTTGTTCTCGATAGCGCTGCCGCTCGCGCCCTCGGCGTGGGTGATCTTGCCGGCCTCGTCGCCCGAGTGGCAGTCGGTGATGGTCAGGTTCGCGCCGGACATCACCTGGATTGCGTTGCCGCCGTCCGCGGCAGTGATGGTGTGGCCATCGAGGCAAAGATTAACGTTGTACTGGCACGTCCAGGCGCTGGATCGTTCCGCGTTGGCGGTCAGGTAGTAATTACCGTCGGAGCTGATCTCATCCAAGGTAGAAACAGGAATCCAGGTAAGCGTTGCGCCATGGCTATCGTCGTCGCAGCTATTCTCACCACATACGCGGTGCTTGTGCGTCGCCAGGCGCAGGTTGCCGTTGCCGTCGGCCTCGATCGTGTGCGTGTTGTCGTCAACAAAGAAGTGGTTGGCGGCACTCGCGTCGCTGACGCCGGTCACGACCACGGGGCTCGCCTCGTAAGAGGGCAACGAGATACCGATGCTCGCGTTAGCGCTCATCTCACCGATGGTCGTGATGGTCTTGCCGCCGATAAGATAGACGTTGCTCGACGCGTTGTTCTTGTCGGCGTTTCCCGTGATCTGCACGTCTCCGCAGATCTGGAAGTCGTCGCCGTTGTTGTACACTCCGGCACCACGGCCCGAGCCGGTGATGGCGTTGCCGCAGATCTTGCCGCCGGTCATGACAAAGGTGCCGCTGTTGCTTACGCCGGCACCGTTGCCGATAGCCTTGTTGTTCTCGATGCTGCCGCCAGCCATGGTGAAGGTACCGGTGTTGCGCACGCCTGCGCCGTCGCTCGAGATACTATTGCCGCAAATGGAGCCACCCCACAGCGTGAGGGTACCGTTGTTAGTGATTCCAGCGCCGCCCGTGCCCTGGGCGTGCGTTATCTTGCCCGTGCCTTGGCAGTCGGAGATGTTAAGGCTGCCATTGCTGGTCACAACGGCGATGTCTTGCCCGTTTGCGCCATTGATGGTGTGGCCGTTAAGGCAGAGCTTGATGTCGGTCTCGACCAACCAGTATTCAGAAAGGGTCACATCGGTCGTAAGGTAGTAGGAACCGGCAGTCGTGGGAAGGCTGTTGTCGCTCGTCCACATTGCCCACTCGACGTTGTCGTGGTCCTCATCGTCACAATCGGCGTCGCCGCAGATGTTGTGCTGGTGAGAAGAAGCCAGCCTCAAGGCGCCGTTGCCGTTGGACTGCAGGACGTAGTTCGCGTTGTCGCTGGTAAAGACGGTGGCATCTGTCGACCCTTCAACAAGGGTGGGGTTGGAGGTGGGGTCATCGCCGTTGACACCGACCTTGGCGCCGCTACTCATGCCGGCATCGTCGACGCGGATACGGGCCTTCTTGACCAGGTGGACGTTGTCCGCGTTGCCGTCCTTGCCAATGTTGTTCGTGATGGTCGCGTTGCCAGAAACGTGGATTCTAGCCGCGTTGTAAACGCCGCCGCCAAAGCCGTCGAAGACTGCCCGGTCGTTGACGCGGTTGCCGGTAAT
The DNA here is from genome assembly GCA_963630635.1 of Paludibacteraceae bacterium. Taxonomy (GTDB): domain Bacteria; phylum Actinomycetota; class Coriobacteriia; order Coriobacteriales; family Atopobiaceae; genus Paratractidigestivibacter. The sequence continues at coordinate 26,791 of CAVGOA010000023.1, read as the reverse complement.
GGAGCCGCCGTACATGTTGAACAGTCCGTAGTTCGCCACGCCCGCGCCAAAGCCGGCCGTATTGCCGGTGATCGAGCCGTTCCACATCGTGAACCTACCGGCGTTGACGCTCACGCCGTTGCCCGTCTCGCCGCTTTTGTGAGTGATCTTGCCCACAGAGTCACCGGTGTGGCAGTCGGTGATGATGAGCTGTCCACCGGCGATCGTGATGGCGCTGTCGCCGTTGGGGCCGGTGATGGTGTGGCCGTTGAGGCACAGGTAGATGGTATAGCCAAAGTTGACGTACCACGTGGAGGAAAGCGTGACGTCTTGCGTGAGGTAGTAATACGTGTCGCCGGGCTCTTCGCTGGGCAGGCTGTCGGCCTTGTCCCAGGCCGTCCACTCGAACTCAGGGTGCTGCTCGGGGTCGGTGCAGCTTGACTCGCCGCAGACGCGGTGGGTGTGGGTAGACGCGACCGAGGTAAGAGCGGGCTCGGAGCCGTCGTTGCCCGTCTCGGACACAGCATTTATCGTCGCGTTGTCGACCTGGGGGTCGACGACGTCCTGCTCAGCATCGTCGCTCGCTGGCACCTCGGTGTCTTGGTCGTCGAGCGTCTGCGGCTCGCCGTCGACAAGGTCGCTCTGCTCGTCGTCTGCTTCCGCGTCTTGGTCCGCGACCAAATCAGACGCGACAACGGAGTCGTTAGAGGCCAATGCGCCGCTCAGCGCCTCGACCTGCTCGGCCAGCGCCGCCGTAGGCATAAGCTGCGTCACCATACACAAGGTGAGCAGAATACTCAGAACCCGTTTATTCATTACTTCCTCCGACCAAAAGTTACGTCCACCGCTGGCGCGAAGCCCACAGCAAAGTTAACGATTTTACCTCGGTATATATTAAAACTTCCCACCTCAACTCCGCACAACAAATATCCCACCCCAGGGAGCATATTTTCCCACTGCCAAAGCGCCCTCTGCCAGCGCGGATAGCCCCCACCGATGAGCCGCAACCCCACATGCCCGTCTCACCTAGTCATCTCCAGGCGAGTTCCGCAGAAAAGCCCTTCTCCTCATTGAGGAGAAGGGCTTTTCGAGGACTGTCTGAGCCTGAAAGAGAAATAGGGAGACTAGGAACCCGGATTCGTAAGTTCAACCCGCTTGGACTACCCGCCCAGGTAGGCCTTCCTCACGTCGTCGTCCACAAGCAGCTCCGCGCCCGTGCCCGACTTCTTGATCGTGCCGATCTCAAGCACGTACGCGCGGTCGGCGATCGAAAGCGCCATGTTAGCGTTCTGCTCGACCAGAAGAATCGTCGTGCCGGCCTCGTTGAGCTCCTTGATGATGTCGAAGATCTCCTGGACCAGGATAGGCGCCAGGCCCATCGAGGGCTCGTCGAGCATCAGCAGGTCGGGCTTGCTCATAAGCGCGCGGCCCATCGCCAGCATCTGCTGCTCGCCGCCAGACAAGGTACCGGCCATCTGGCTCACGCGCTCCTTCAAACGGGGGAAGCGCTCGTAGACGTGCTCGAGGGTCTCTTTGTTCTCGGCATCACTGCGTGTATAGCCGCCCATCTCGAGGTTCTCGGCCACGCTCATCTGCGAGAAGACGCGACGACCCTCGGGGCACAGGGCCATACCCTGGGCCACGATCTTGTGCGACTTCACGCCCACGATGTTGTTGCCCTTGAACTCCACCGAGCCGCTATCGGGCTTGATGAGGCCCGCAACGGTGTTCAGCGTGGTGGACTTGCCAGCGCCATTGGCGCCGATCAAGGTCACGATCTCGCCGGCGTGGATGTCAAACGAGATGCCGCGGACGGCCTTGATGGCACCGTAGCTCACGTGGATGTCCTTGACGGACAACAAGGTCTCTGTTTTGTCTGCCATGCTACTTCACCGCCTGCTTGCCAAGATATGCCTCAATAACCCTGGGGTCGTTCTGGATCTGCTCGGGCGTGCCCTTGGCGATAATGCGGCCATAGTCCAAAACGCCAACGGCCTCGCAGACGCCCATGACCAGCGACATATCGTGCTCGATGAGCAGGATGGCGATGCCAAACTCATCGCGAATGCGACGGATGTTCTCCATAAGCTCCTCGGTCTCGGCGGGGTTCATGCCGGCCGCGGGCTCGTCAAGCAGCAAAACCTTGGGACCGGTGGCCAAAGCGCGCAGAATCTCCAGGCGACGCTGGGCGCCGTAAGGCAGGTTTCCGGCCTTGGAGTCGGCGTATTTGCGCATGTCAAAGATGTCGAGAAGCTCAAGCGCCTTGTCGTGGAACTCGGCCTCCTGCTTCCAGTGGGCAGGCAGGCGAAGAACATCGGTCAAGAGATTGGTCTTCATTGAGCTGCCGTAGCCCACCAGGATGTTCTCCTCCACCGTCATCTGGGTGAAGAGGCGGATGTTCTGGAAGGTACGGGCGATACCCATGCGGTTGACCTCGGTGACCGACTTGCCCGCGGTGGCCACGCCGTCAAGCATGATAGAGCCGCGCGTGGGCTTGTAGACGTTGGTCAGCAGGTTGAAGACCGTGGTCTTGCCTGCGCCGTTGGGGCCGATAAGACCGGAGATCTCGGTGCGGCCAAGGGCAATGTTGAACTCATCGACGGCGGTAAGGCCACCAAAGTCGATGCCAATGCCGTGAGCCTCCAAAATCGGGGTCTTGCCCAGGTCGCGCTCGGGGATGAGGTTGGGGGACTCCGTCTGGACCAGGACGCTCTTGTACGGATCTTTACTCACGGGAAGCCACCTCCTTCGCGGGTTCGCCGTCTTGGGTCGCGGCGGCCTTCTTCTTCCAGGCAAAATCGCCGTTCATGCAGCGCTCGATGATGCGTGACAGAGAGAAGTCGTAGCTGCCCAGAAGGCCCTGGGGCCTAAAGATCATGACGATGATCAGGACAACGGCGTAGACAACCATACGGTAGGTCGCAAAAGCGCGCAGAGCCTCGGGCAAGATGGTAAGGACGGTGGCCGAGATGACCGAGCCCAGCATAGAGCCCATGCCGCCCAGGACGACCATGACCAAGATCTCGACCGACTTCATAAAGCCGAACTTCGAGGGGTCCATGACGCCGATGCAGCCGGCGTACAGCGCGCCGCCAACACCCGCGAAGAACGCGGAGACAACGAAGGCCAGAGTCTTGTAATACGTGACGTTGACGCCAGAGGCCTCGGCCGCGATCTCGTTGTCGCGGATGGCGAGAATGGCGCGTCCGTGGCGCGACTTCATCATGGTGTGGATAAGGAAGAGGACCGCAATCACGGCAATAAAAACGCGCAGGAAACTCGTGTAGCTCGGAATGCCCGAGAGACCCTTGGCACCGCCGGTAAGGGTAAAGCCCAGGACGCCGTCGATGTTGTTGATCACGACGCGGATAATCTCGGCGAAGCCCAGGGTAATGATGGCCAGGTAGTCACCCTTAAGACGAAGGGCCGGGATGCCGATGACCAGGCCACAAAGCGCTGCACACAGGCCGCCAAAGACAAGGCCCAGGAAAAGCAGCAGGATGGCCGCGGGGTTATCGGCCGCCATGGTCTTGGCCGTTAAGCCAAAGACCGGCATCATGTGGATGATGAACAAGGCGCAGGAGTAGCCGCCCACGCTCATGAAGCCGGCGTGGCCCAGCGGCAGCTGACCCAGGTAGCCGGTCGCGATGTTCAAGGACACCGCCATGATGATGTAGATGCCCACCTGCTCAAGGACGCCGGTCTGGTAGCGAGAAACCACGCCACCCGAGACCATAAGCTCGCCCACAACAAGGAACACCAGGACAAGCACGGCGTTGATCACATAGCGAACAGGCATGGGCAGCGTGCGGTAGACGCCCGAGACACCGCCGAACTTGGCAGAGATGACCGGGTTGTCCTGAGTTTGGGTCACGTTCTTCTCTTTCATGCTGCGCACCTCCTAGACCTTCTCCGTCATCGGGCGACCGAGAAGACCGGTCGGCTTGATGACGAGCACGATGATGAGCAGCAAAAAGACCACGGCGTCCTGCCAGACAGACAGGCCCACCGCAGAGACGGCGACCTCGGCCAGGCCGACGATCAAGCCGCCGATGACGGCGCCGGGGATAGATCCGATACCGCCCAGAACCGCGGCAACGAAGGCCTTGGTGCCCAACATGATGCCCATCGTCGGGGTGATCTGGGTGTAGGCCATGCAGTAAAGGACCGAGCCGATGCCCGCCAGGGCAGAGCCCACGGCAAAGGTGAACGAGATGGTGTTGTTGACGTTGATGCCCATGAGGCGAGCAGCGCCCATGTCCTCCGAGACAGCGCGCATGGCCTTGCCGAGCTTGGTCTTCTGGACCAGGAAGGTAAGGATGAGCGTCGCCGCGGCGGTCACCAGGATGGTCAGGATCGAGGAACCCTTGAGCGACACGTCGCCAATAGAGAGCGAGCCAAAGTCACCAAAGGAGGGAACGACCTTAGCGGCTGCGCCAAAGACCAGCTGGCCGCCGTTCTCCAAGAAGTACGACACGCCGATGGCCGTAATCAGGATCGACAGGCGCGGCGCGTCGCGCAAAGGCGCATAGGCAATCTTGTCGATGACCACGCCCAAGAGCATACAGCCGCCCACGGACATAACGACCGCAAGCGCGGGGTGAAGGCCCAGGACAGATAAAGCGATCCAGGCAAGGTAGCCGCCCACCATGATGATGTCGCCGTGGGCGAAGTTGAGGAGCAAGATGATGCCGTAGACCATGGTGTAGCCCAAGGCAACCAGGGCGTAGATGCTGCCAAGAGACAAGCCGTTGAGCAGCTGCGTTAAAAACGTCACGACACACACATCCCTTCTACAACGAGACCAATAGATACAACACAGGCACCGAAACACCTGTTAACAAGGGGTTTCGGTGCCAGGTTAAAACCAAACGACGAGGGATTAGGCCTCGATGGTGTCGAAGATCTCCTCGGCGCCGTCCTTGAAGGTGATGACGAGGGTCGACTTCTCGGGGTCGCCGGTGCCGGAGTAGGAAATGGTGCCCGTGACGCCGTCGACCTTGGCGGCGGCGATGCCGTCGATCACGGCCTGCTTGTAGTCGTCGGAGCCGGGGGTGCCGCCCTTCTCCTCGGCGGCCTTGAGGCCGGCGGTCACGATGGCAGCGGCGTCATAACCAAGGGCGTTGAAGTTGGTGGGGGCGTCGCCGTACTCGGCCTTGAAGTCCTCGATGAACTTCTGGACGGACTCGTCGGGGTTGGAGGCGACGAAGGAAGAGCAGTAGTAGCAGCCCTCGAGGTCAGCGGCAGAGGCGTAGTCCTGCTCGCCGCCGATGATGCCGGACCAACCGTCGGCGCCCAGGAAGGCACCCTTGAAACCAAGTGCGCGAGCCTGGGTGACGATCAGGCCGTCCTCCTGGTAGTAGTTGGACGAGAGGATCGCATCGGGGGACTTGGCGATGATGGCGGTCAGCTGGGCGTTGAAGTCGGTGGAAGCAGAAGGATAGCCCTGTTCGTCCACGACCTCGATACCGGCAGACTTGCACTGCTCGACGAAGGCGTCGGCCACGCCAGAGGCATAGTCGTCGCCAGAGTCAAAGATGGTTGCGACCTTGGTGTAGCCCTGCTTCTTGGCGAACTCGCCCATGACCTTGCCCTGGAACGGGTCGGTCACGCAGGCGCGGAAGTAGTTGTCGCCATAAGAGATGACGTCGGCGGTGGTGGCAGAGGCGGTGACGCAGGGCATGTTGTCGGTCACGGACTTCTGGGCCACGGCGATGGTGGGCTTGGAGGTGACGTCGCCCACGATGGCGGTCACGCCGTCCTCGACGAGCTTGTTGTAGACGGTGACGGCCTCGGTGGCGTCGCCCTTCTCGTCCTGGACATCGGTCTCGACCTGCTTGCCGTTGATGCCGCCGTCAGCGTTGAGCTGCTTGAAGTAGAGCAGCGCGCCGTCGCGACAGGCAACGCCGTACTGGGCGACGGAGCCGGTGAGCGGGCCCATGATGCCGACCTTGATGGAGTCAGAAGAAGAGCTGGACGAAGAGCCGCTGTCGGAGCTGCCGGAGCAGCCGGCAAGGCCAAGACCGGCGGCGACAATGCCAGAAAGTTCGACGAACTGTCGACGGGAAACGTTGTTAAGCATAAAGATCTCCTCCTTCAAAAGCCACTTCCTGTGTGAAAGTGAATGAAATGAGGTTAGCTTCATGCCTGCTAGATTGGCTACAGATACCACGCAACCTTAAACCGTGGGAAACAAAATGAATTAATTCAGAAACAGTTAAGGCCAAAAATCTAGCGCTTGTCCCGGCTTTTGAGCCATTTGCCGAATTTTACGATGCCGAGAAACACGATCGCGCCAAAGAGCATTCCGCAAAGATCGAGAAGAACATCGGTCACCTGACCGCTTCTCTCGGGAGTGAAAAGCTGGATGGACTCGTCGCACACAGGCACAAGCGCGGTGAGAAGAACAAGCCAGCGGGTGCGTTTCTCGGCGCCCATGCTCCTAAACAGGCCATGCGCGCTAAAACCCAGCACCGCGTACTCAGAGAAGTGCGCGGCTTTTCTCACCAGAAAGGTCATGAGGGAGCGCTCGGTGATACCCAGGCGCACAAAGACAGCGTAAAACAGGTCGACAAAACGGCTGCTCTCGGCGCTGGAATCGACGCCCGGCACCAACGAGTGGCCCCAGATGAAGGCGATCCATAAGATAAGGAAGATGGTCCAGCCGCGCGTCGCGCACGAGCGGCTGGACCCGGGGTGATTCGACATTTAGGCCTCTTGCGCCTTAGGGGTGGCAAAGTGCTTGCCCACGTAGGGGGTGGCGCCGGTCGAGGCGTCGTGGCGGCGAGAAGCGCCGGTCTTGCCCGACTGCGTGCCACCTTGGACCAAACGCAGGAAGTTCTTCGAGCTCACGCGCGCGGCCTTGGACGAGTTGTGCTTGAACTCGTCGTCGATAAGGTAGTCGACATAGCTCTCGGTATCGTGGACCTCGGGGTGGCCCGCCGGGTTCTTGAACATGAGAAACGACGTGGGGGTCTCCATGTTGTCCGGCTCGTCCAGGGTGGCGGCGTCGCCGATGTTGTCGAAGAAGGCGGCGTGCACCGGGGCGGCGGCACCGGTCTCGGAGGGGCCGGTGACGACCTTGGCGACGCCCGACTCGGCGGCGATCTTCTCGTCAAGGGAGCGAAGCGACGTGGCCCAGGCGTCGGCCTCGTCGTTGATGTCGGCGACGCTGCGGCGCTCGGGGAAGGCACCCTCGTCGACGTAGGCGATGCGCTCAGAGATGCTCACGCCGGCGCTCTTCTTGCGGGCCTCGACGAAGAACTTCTCGGCACCAGGGTTGGTGAAATCAGAAGGGATCTCAAGAGAACCGGAGTCCTCGGCGTAGCCCTTGTTGGAAGAGATGGCGTCCTGGCCAACGGCGGCGGTCCACCAACCGGTTCCCACGTCGCCCACCGAGCCATCGGCGCGCGTGATGACGGGCATGTCGCCCATGCGCTCGGCCTCGATGCGGGCGCGCAGGGTCTCGGCAACGCCGGCGGCGCGGGTGGCCATGCGCTGTTTAAAGGTGTTGCGGCTCACGTAGTTGGTGGCAATGTCCTCGTAGTCGGTGGCTGCGTGGGCCTTGTGGGCTGCAGGTGCCTGCGCAAAGACGGGCTGCTTGGCCGAGTCAGGTGCGGAGAAGCGCGCGGCGGGCTTCTTGGCGGCGGGAGCTGCGGCAGGCGTTGCGGGCGCGGGTGCGTCGGCCTCGTCGAACCAGGGCTTCTGGGCATGGGAGCCAAAGGTAAGCTGCGGCACGTCGCGCTCACGGCGCTTCTCGACCAACGCGCCGATGCCGCCCGCGATGACCACGGTAGCCGCACACGCCATCACACCGCCCACAAAACCGCAGGCCAGAGCGGTCTGCGGTGAGGAATACACGACGTCGGCGACATCCTGGAGAACAGCCGGCATAGCTTGCGCGGGCTGCGGAGAGGCTACTGCTCCCGCCGCCACCAGACCTGCGACCACAGCAGGGTTGACGCGCTTAGCCATGGCTTGTGACCTCCTCCAAAATAAAGCGGCGAGGAATCTTAGCGATGACCCGTGAAACCAAGACGGCTCTATACCAAAGGGACCGCCGGTAAAGGCGGTGATATGGTGTCTGCGGAGGGCATCGTTTTATCTTCATTAACCGCGTGACACATCAAAAGGCAAAACTAAAGCAACTATACCTGCATTTCGTCTGGTTTCAACCCTTGATTTGTTAAATAACGCGCACGTCAACAAATGAGTAAGGCCCAGGCCGTAATGACCCGGGCCTTAGCCTTGCTTATGTGGCGAGAAGACCTTGTGCGTACTTACGCGATATAGTCGCTTTGCTGGGCCTTCTTGGCGCTCTTGATGAGGAACTCCTTGTTGTTGTCGGTGCCCTTGAGGCCCTTGACCAGGGCGTTTGCGGCGCGCTCGACGTTGTTCATGTTGGCAAGCACGCGGCGGATGCCCCAAACAAACGGCTGGTACTCCGGCGAGACAAGCAGGTCCTCGTTGCGCGTGCCAGAAGACACGGGGTCGATGGCCGGGAAGATGCGCTTGTCGGCCAGGTCGCGGTCGAGCTTGAGCTCCATGTTGCCGGTGCCCTTGAACTCCTCGAAGATGACCTCGTCCATCTTGGAACCGGTGTCTACCAGGGCAGACGCGATGATGGTGAGCGAACCGCCGTTCTCGATGTTGCGGGCTGCGCCCAAAAACTTCTTGGGCGGGTAAAGCGCCGCGGAGTCGACGCCGCCAGAAAGAATGCGGCCGCTGGCAGGCTGCGCCAAGTTGTAGGCGCGCGCCAGGCGTGTGATGGAGTCAAGGACCACCACGACGTCTTGGCCCATCTCAACCAGACGTTTAGCGTGCTCGATCACAAGCTCGCTCACGCGGGTGTGGTTCTCGGCAGGCATGTCAAAGGTCGAGGCCACCACGGTGCCCTTGATGGAGCGCTGCATGTCGGTGACTTCCTCGGGGCGCTCGTCCACCAGAAGGCAGAAGAGATGGACCTCGGGGTTGTTAGAGGTGATGGACTGGCAAATCTTCTTGAGCACGGTGGTCTTGCCGGCCTTGGGCGGGCTGACGATCAGGCCGCGCTGGCCCTTGCCTATGGGGCTTACCAGGTCGATAGCGCGGCCGGTGATGGAGTCCTTGCCGCACTCCATGGTAAGGCGCTCGTTAGGGTAGACCGGGGTGAGGTCGCGGAAGCGCGGGCGGGATTTGAGGTTCTCGGCCGCACCGCCGTTGACGGTGGTGACGCTTTGCAGCGGCGGGTACTTGGAGTTGCCGCGGCCAGGACCCACGTTTCCCGTGATGTAGTCGCCGGGGCGAAGGCCCAGGCTGCGAACGAGCTGCTGGTGGACAAAGGCGTCGTTGTCGCCTTCCATGTAGTTGCCGGTCCTCACCCAGCCGTAGCCCTCGTTGGACATCTCAAGGACGCCCTCGACGGTGCGGAAGCCCTCGGCCTTGGCCGCTGCGGCATAGATGGCCTCGATAAGGTCGGGCTTGCGAACGCCCACATACTCGACGCCAAGCTCGGCGGCCTTGGAGCGAAGCTCGGCGACCTTCATCTCGGCAAGCTCTTCGCGAGTAAGGCTGGGAGCCGAGGGGCCGTCCTGGCCGCGGCGGTTGCGGTTACGGTTGCGGTTGCGGCGCTCGTTGCGGTCAAAGCGGCCGTTGCGCTCTCCCCTGTCGCCGTCCTTGCGGTCGCGGTCACGATCGCCCTTGTCGGTGCGGTCGCCCTTGTCACGATCGTCCTTGCGGTCGCGGTCGGCCTTCTCCTTGCGCTCGGATTTGTCCTTGCGCTCGAGCTTCTCGGCGCGCTCCTCGCGGTTTTCCTTGGCGGGTTTCTCGGGTTTCTCGGGCTTCTCCCCCGCCGGGACATCGATGACCTGGGAGGGCATAGGGGTAGGCTCGGAGCTTGCCTGCGTGGCGGCCTGGGTGGCGCGCGTCATCTCGTCGACAGAAGGAGCCTCGGCCGGAGCGCCCTCGGCGTCGGCCTTGCGGCGACGGCGGCGGGGCTTGACGGGGGCCTCCTCGGCGGCAGCGGCAACCTCGGGAATGGCAGCGTCCACGAGTGTGCCCGTCTCGCCCTCTGTCTGCGCCGCCTTGGGCTTGCGACCGCGGCGACGGGGCTTCTCGGCCTCACCCGCATCAGAATCGGGCTTCGCAGTCTCTTCGACGGGCCTCACAGCATCGTCCTTCTCGGCCTTCTTGGAAACCCGCTTCTTACGGGCCGGCTTCTCAACTGCGGCCTCTGCATCCGCGGGAGCCTCTGCGGCCACCTCGGCCTTAGGCTTACGGCCGCGACGTGCAGGCTTCTTCTCCTCTGCGGGAGCCGCCTCGGCGGCAGGCGCCGTGCCTTCTTCGGCAACGGCCTTCTTACGGGTGCGCCTCTTGGGCTTCTCGGCGACAGCTTCGTCTAACGAAAGCTGCTCGGCCTCGGATGTCTCTTGGGACATGTGACACCTCTCTGTTTTGGCGCGAACGTGCGCCACGTATGGCATGTGAAAACGGCGCACACCTACGCGCCGCCAGTCAAAACAAGACGCCCTATGAGGGCAAATGTTGTTTTAGCAAGGGAAAAAGTTGAGCCAATGCTTCAACCGGGTCAAAAGATAGCACATTTGAGCAAAACGTGTCACGCACGGGAATTTTTAAGGACCAGCAGACCAAGCTAAGGGCCAGGCCAGGGGTCCTGTGACCAGGGAGGTACACGGAGGGTCCCGGAAATTCTTCCCCCAACCGTAACTCGAATTTACCCAATCCTGGGCAAACGCTAAAACGAGTTATGGTTGGGGGAAGATGGAAATCTATGCCGCGTGGGTCTTCCTGCGAACAACCAGGTTAGAGATGGTCTGCGCAAGCTCGCTGGCCACTTCCTGCCCGGCGGCAGTGAGCTTAAGGCGCGGGGCGCGTCCGCTGCCATGGCCAGACAAGCGCTCAAGCATACCCTGCTTGACCAGGCCAGAAACAGACATAGAGACGGTAGGCTGCAAAAGCCCCAAGGCGTCTACCAGACCCATGATGGTAAGCTCGCCCGCATCGGACGCATAAACACCAAGAAGCACCAGGTCAGATGCCTTACAAAAAATCGAGCCCATGGCGTCGACGTACTTGCACATGCGCTCGGAAGAGGTGCGCGAAAGGGCCTTGCCGGTAGGAATCTGCGCGCGGGTCTTGTCGCACAGGTCGCGAAGGGCAACCGAACCCTCGGTCGTAATGGCGCAGACGACGTTTCGCCTGTCCTCGTCACCCTCGGTGCGCTCGATGTAGCCAAGGTTTGCCAGGTGGCTGGTGCGGTGAGTCATCGTGGGGCGAAGGGCGCCCTGGTACTCGGCGATCACAGAGGTCTTGAGAGGAGCGGCCGCGACCTCAAGCCTGCACAAAACGGCAAACTCCTCAAAGGTCAGGCGCATCTCGCCCGTGGCCATCTGCCTAACGATGTTGTATGCCCGCCTGACGGACATGAACTCCCTTAGGTCCATATACGGCTCCCGTGCCCTCTTAGTGAAAACAGACCCACAGCGCTGCTCAAAAACAGCCCTAATTAAGAATGAAGTATACCTAAAACAAAACGGCGCTGAACCAACAGCGCCGTTTGAGTACATAAAAGTGTTACATAGCCCGCATTGCGATTACATGCTTTGAGGTGCGGCAACGCCAATCATGTTGAGCGTTAGCGCAAGCACGCGCCTGGTGGCATCGCAGGCGGCCAGGCGAGCACGGGAGAGGTCGGCGTCCATGGGGCGCGTCTCGCTTCCCAAGACCTGGCAGGCGGCGTAGAACGAGTGGAACTCGCCCGCCAGTTCCTCGGCGTAGTGCGTCAGGCGGAAGGGCGCGCGGTCGCGGGCGCACGACTCCACAAGGCCCGCGAACTCAGAGATCTTGCGGGCAAGGGAGGCCTCGGCCGGATTGGTGAGAAGACCCAGGTCGTACTTCTCGCCAATGGCCCTGCTCGCAACCTCGTCCATGCCCAACTGGGCGGCCTGGTCAACATCGACGCCGGCAGCGCGGCGCAGGATCGAGCAGATGCGGGCGTGGGCGTACTGCACGTAGTAGACCGGGTTGGTGTTGTCCTGCTTCTTGGCCTGCTCGATGTCGAAGTCGATCATCTGGTTATTGGACTTGGCCACCAGCGTGTAGCGCGTGGCGTCGGCGCCAACCTCGGCCAGAAGCTCGTCAAAGGCGACCATGGTGCCCTTGCGCTTGCTCATGCGCACCGGCTCGCCGTTGCGCAAAAGGTTGACCAGCTGGCCGAGAAGGACCTCGAACTGCGTGGGGTAGCCCAGCGCCTCGCAGACAGACTGCACGCGCTTGATGTAGCCATGGTGGTCGGCGCCCCAGATGTCGATGACGTGGTCGACGCGGCAGAACTTGTTCCAGTGGTAGGCCACGTCAGAGGCAAAGTAGGTGTACTCGCCGTTGGTCTTGATAAGGACGCGGTCCTTGTCGTCGCCAAAGTCAGTGGACCTAAACCACAGGGCGCCCGCCTCGTCCTTATACAGATAACCCAGCTCATCGAGCTTGGCCAGGGCGCGGTCGACGGCCGAGAGGCCCGTCTCGTCCTTATCGTAGAGGCTGCGCTCAGAGAACCACACGTCAAAGTCGCAGCGGGCCTCGTGGCAGGTCTGGCGAATGGACTCGAGCATCATCTTGTAGCCGCGCTCGCGGAAGCTCTCGCAGCGCTCGTCCTCGGTGGCGCCAACAAGCGAGTCGCCGTCCATCTGGACAAAGCGGGCGGCCAGGTCAACGATGTAGTCGCCGGCATAGGCGTTGCCGCCCAGGGCCTCGTTGAAGGCGTCGGTCAAGGGGTGGGTCTCGGGGTGCTCGTCGGCCTCGTCTGCCACGTAGGCCTCGCGGTCGGCCAGAAGGACAGCCACGGCCTCTTCGACCGTCTTGCCCTGGGTCATTAGATCTGCCAGCTGCAGGTAACGCATAGAGATAGAGTGGCCAAAGACGTCCATCTGCGAGCCGTGGTCGTTGATGTAGTACTCGCGCTCGACGTCAAAGCCGGCGTGCTCCATCACGCGGCAAAGCGAGTCGCCCAGCGCGGCCCAGCGGCCGTGGCCGATGTGCAAGGGGCCAACGGGATTTGCCGAGACGAACTCGACCTGGACCTTCTGGCCGGCGCCCAGGTTAGAGCGGCCAAAGTCGGCGCCCTCCTCGCGCACGCGACGAAAGACGTCGTTTGCCGAGGCCGCGTTGAGATAGAAGTTGATGAAGCCGGGGCCCGCGACCTCGACCTTGTTCAAGCTGTCGCTGGCCGGCAGGTGATTCACGATGGCTGCCGCGATCTTGGCGGGCGCCATGTGGGCGAGCTTGGCCGAGCGCATGGCCACGGTAGAGGACCAGTCGCCGTTGGCGGGGTCGGCCGGGCGCTCGAGGCCCAGGTCCGCGACCTCAAAGGCCGGCAGGTCGCCCGCCTCCTGCGCAGAAGCGATGGCGGTGCGGACAAGTTCTTCGAGCTTGGCAGACATAGGTCTTCTCCTTGTATATGAAATAGAAATCCGGGTGCCGCGGCGGCACCCGGATATGAAGTCTAACAGATGTACCAGGCCAGGTAGTTAGTCGAGGGTCACGCGGCCCGAAGAGGCTCTTTCCTCGTGCGCCAGGTCGTGGCGAAGGCGCGCGAGGCCCAGGTCAAGGCCCACGGGGTAAATCTGCGGGTTGAGGAAGCGGGTGACCGCGGCGTCCAGGTGCATGATCGAGGTCTTGCAGCGCTCGCGGGCCTGCTCGATGGAGCTGACGCCCACACCCCGGCCATGCTCGACCACGCGCTCGAGAAGCTCCTTGGGCTCGCCGCTCACAAAGTAAGAGCTGTAGGTGTCCAAAATGTCGATCATCTCGTTGGACTGGGGCTTCTCGCCTTCTTGGCAGATCATGTCGCCCGTGGGGCAGCCCGCCTCGTCGTAGAAGCGAAGGACATGCTGGATGCCGGGGATCGTGCGCTTGTAGGCCTGCTCAGAGAGCTTGATCACCGGGCGCCAGGGCTCGTTTGCGTTGGCGCGGATGGCCGAGAGCTTGTAGACGCCGCCGAGCGAGGGCTGGGGGTCGCAGGTGGCGAGCTTGGTGCCCACGCCAAAAGAGTCGATGGGCGCGCCCTGGGCAAAAAGCGACTGGATGGTGTACTCGTCCAGGTCGTTGGAAACCGAGATCTTGACGTAGGGCAGGCCCGCTTCGTCAAAGGCCGCGCGGGCCTCTTTGGACAGGCGCGCCAGGTCGCCCGAGTCGATGCGCACCGCAGACAGGCGCTCGCCGCGCTCTTCCATCTCTTTGCCCACGATGACGGCGTTCTTGATGCCCTGGTGGACGTCGTATGTGTCCAGAAGCAGGCAGCAGTTCTTAGGGCTCGACTTGGCAAAGGCGCGGAAGGCCTCGAGCTCGGTGGGAAACGCCATGACCCACGAGTGCGCGTGCGTGCCAAAGACGGGGATGCCGTAGATCTTGCCTGCCAGCACGTTGGAGGTCGACGAGGCCCCTGCGACGTAAGAGGCGCGGGCAACCGCCAGGCCGCCGTCGGGACCCTGGGCGCGGCGCAGGCCAAAGTCCGAGACAGGGTGGCCCTCGGCCGATTTCACCACACGGGCGGTCTTGGTGGCCACCAGCGTTTGGAAGTTCACCAGGTTGAGAAGGGCGGTCTCGATCAGCTGGCAGTCGATGACCGGGCCCATCACGCGAACCATGGGCTCGCGCGGGAAGACGACCTCGCCCTCGGGCACGGCGTCGATCGTGAGGTCAAGGCGGTGACCGCGCAAGAACTCAAGGAAGCCGGGCTTGAACATGGCGCCGCCGCCGGGGGCCTCAAGCGAGGCCAGGTACTCGATGTCGGCGTCCTCGTAGACAAAGTTCTCGACAAGCTCGGCGATCTGGCCCGTGCCGCACGAGACGGCGTAGCCGCCGCCAAAGGGGTTCTCGCGGAAGAAGGCATTGAAGCAGGCCTGGGCCTCGGTCAGGCCGTTCTCCCAAAAGCCCTGGGCCATCGTGAGCTCGTAGAGGTCGGTGTTGAGACAAACATCGGTGGGTTTGGTGCGGTCGGTCAAAGACATGTTTATCGCCTACCCAAGACTTGGAGAAGAACCATCACGACGGCCACGAGGGCAATGACGCCCAGGACAATCTTTTGTCCCACGGGCATCTTAAGGTCCTCGTCGTCCTCATCGGGCTCCATGAGCTTGCGGCCGCGCTCGCGCTCGGCGGCGATACGGGCAGCCTCGGCGGCCTCGGCCTGGCTGCGGGCCTGCTCGGCGCGCAGCTGCTCAAGCTCGGCGCGCTGGGCTGCCTCAGCTTGGGCCTTCTCGCGAGCGATCTTCTCGGCGCGCAGCTGCTCGAGCTCTGCGCGCTCCTCGTCGCTCAGCGTGGGTTGGTCTGACATGGTTCCTCCATGGTGAGAGCCGCGCAGGGCGCTTATTAGCCCCGGCGCGGCGTTTACAGACAAAGGTGACTATACCCTTAAATCGCCCAGCTCTTCTCCGCAAACCCCGGTGGCGTCGAAAGCGGGGACAAAGCTCTCCGAGACGGTGCCGCCTTCCTGCCACCAAAGATGCTCGAAGCCCAGGTCATCGGCGTGGCACAAGACGACCTCGTACTCAAGGTCGTCCAGGGTCTGGGCCAAGGCCCCGCCGCGGCGGCGACACTGCTCGTTGGGGGTGTACTGGTTCATGACCGAGAGATCGACGCGGTTCTGGGCGATTTGCCACACCCGGTCGAGAACCGCGCACGAGTCTTGCGCGTGCGTGGGCAAAACCAGGTGACGCACGATGATACCGCGCTTCATCAGGCCGTCTTCTGTCATAAGCCGGCCGCCCTTTGCGTCGACTGCGGCCACCATGGCCTCGAGTGCGGCGGCGGCGACCTGCGGGTAGTCGCGCGCGCCCGAGAGACTAGCGGCCAGCTGGGGGTCTGCGTACTTGAAGTCGGGCAGCCAGACGTCCACGACGTCGGCCATGTACTTGATGGTCTCCACCAGCTCATAGCCGCTGGTGTTACAAACCACGGGCAGGTCAAGGCCCGCGTCCTTGGCGGTAAGAAGAGCTTCTCTCACCTTGGGCGCATAGTGCAGAGCGGTTACCAAATTGATGTTGTGGGCGCCTTGGGCCTGCAGCTCTAACATGGCGGCGGCCAGGCGAGACACGCTCACCTCGCAACCAAAGCCCTCAGAGGAAATCTCGTGGTTCTGGCAGAAGACGCAGCGCAAGGGGCAGCCCGAGAAGAAAACGGCTCCCGAGCCCTTCTCGCCGCTGATCGGGGGCTCTTCCCAAAAGTGCAGGGCAACGCGGGCCAGGCGAAGATTAGCCGGCACGCCGCAAACGCCTGTGTGACCAGACGTACGGTCAACGCCACAGCGCCTGGGGCACAGCTCGCAATGAGAGAACGCGTCGAGCAGGGCCATGGGCTAGCGACCCGTCTTGTGGTGGTGGGTCTCCTGGCGCTCGGCCTCTTCTTCAAAGGCGTCATCTGCAGGCGAGATAAGCTCGTCCTCGCCGGTCTTGGGGTCGATGTGGTGCAAAAGCACCGGCTCGAAGAGACGCAGCTTCTTGGCGATGAACATCGAGACGGCAAAGAGCGCACAGAAGATACCGATGCGCGGGATGGTCTGGACCTGCGTCATGACGATGGCGCCGGCGCACAGAAGGGCCGTCCACGCGTACATGACGAGAACCGCCTGGCGCTGGTCGTAGCCCTCGTCCATCAGGCGGTGGTGGATGTGGCCGCGGTCAGCGTGGCCGACGCTCACGTGCGCGCGGGTCCTTCTCACGATGGCAGAGAAAGTGTCCAGGATGGGCACGGCTGCGATGACCAGCGGCACGATGATGGTGGTGAGGCCCGCCACGCGCGTGACCGAGAGAAGCGAGGCCACGCCCAGTGAAAAGCCCAGCGTAAGCGAGCCCGAGTCTCCCATGAAGACCGACGCCGGGTGGAAGTTGTAGCGAAGAAAGCCCAGGCAGGAACCCACGACGGCGATAGAAAGCGCGGCCGAGTCAAGACGGCCCGCCGCGATGGCCAAGACAAAGGTCGTGAAGCTCGCGATGGCCGAGATGCCGGCCGCAAGACCGTCCAGGCCGTCGATCAAGTTGATGATGTTGACGTAGGCCACCAGGTAAATGACCGTGACGGGATAGGCCACCCAGCTAAGCGAGATGAACTCGCCGGAGGCCAAGGGGTCCGAGATATCGCCGATCACCAGGCCGCCGCAAACGGCGATGACCGCGGCCAGGACCTGCCCCGCCAGCTTTTGCTTAGGACTTAGCGAGAACTTGTCGTCCAGAAGGCCCGTCAAGAAGATAACCACGAAGGCCACCACCAGCATCCAATAGTTGACCTGCATCTTAGGCGACGGCACAAGCACGACGGGCCAGCCCAAGAAAGTCGTGCCCACGTACTGGACGATAAAAGCGCAGACGATGCCCGCGAACAAAGCGATGCCGCCCATGCGAGGGATGGGGCTCTTATTGACTCGGCGCGGACCGGGCTGGTCGACGGCGCCAAGGCGAATGGCGATTTTGCGTGCAAGGGGCGTCATGGCAAGGGCGGCGAGAAAAGCCGCGAGAAAAAGACCGGTGAACGGGACCCAGTCTGGAACCACCCTTGGCAAAAACGACACCTCCCTAATCAGCCCAAACGACAAAATAGCCGATAGACGACGTTTGATTCTTTGTCATGATACAGGATTAGGGCGGCGAGCGGGCAACACGCACCTGCGCACACCTATGCTTCAAGCATCACGAGGCAGCGATTCAAAGTCAAGACTGTAATTTGGTTTTTGGCCTGTGCATAATGACCTCAACGTCTCCCTGCGGAGCAAACTGGGTGAACCGACAAGCGTTACTTGGGGGCCCTATATCTCGTGTTCAGTACGGGTATTCTCCGTTGCTGAGAAAGCCGGAACGCGCGATGCGGGCACCCACCTTTTGGAAGGTGGGTTCATGAACGCAACCGCAGGGGACGTTTTTCTTTTGACTTTCTTCTCCTCTTTTTTATAGAGACGCTCATTTTTCCGAGAAGGGCATTTAAAAAAGGACGCCCCCGACGCGTAGGCTGCGCGTCGGGGGCAACAAGGAAAGAAGGTAACTTGTATTTACCTCGTGCGGCGCACCTTCAATCAAGCGCAGGTCAAGTGCACAATCTCGCCATTTCTCCAACACATGCGGTTCACATTTTTTAAAGTAGGCTCGCCAAGGGTTAAGATAAGGCGACTTGACCTAAAGGGAGACACATGGCAAAGCAGCAGGCGCACGAAAACAATAAACCCCAGGTAAAGCACTGCGGTGTTGACCGCGAGGCGTTTTTGCCTGTAAGCCGCAAAGACATGGAGGCCCGCGGCTGGGACCAGTGCGACTTTGTGTACATTTGCGGCGACGCCTATGTGGACCACCCGAGCTTTGGCATGTCGATCATCAGCCGCACGCTTGAGGCCCACGGCTTCAAGGTTGGCATCATCTGCCAGCCCGACTGGCACGACCCGGCAAGTATCGCCGCGCTCGGCGAGCCCCGGCTGGCGTTTCTCGTCTCGGCGGGAAACATGGACTCGATGGTAAACCACTACACCGTGGCAAAAAAGCACAGGTCAAAGGACTTCTACACGCCTGGCGGCCACATGGGCGCGCGCCCCGACCGCGCTGTGGTGGTCTACTCGAACCTCATTCGTCGCACGTTTAAGCACACCCCCATCGTGCTGGGCGGCATTGAGGCGAGCCTTAGGCGCCTGGCCCACTACGACTACTGGTCGGACAGCCTTAAGCGCTCGGTTTTGGTGGACTCGGGCGCCGATCTTCTCCTTTACGGCATGG
This sequence comes from Paludibacteraceae bacterium, assembly GCA_963630635.1. Classification (GTDB taxonomy): domain Bacteria; phylum Actinomycetota; class Coriobacteriia; order Coriobacteriales; family Atopobiaceae; genus Paratractidigestivibacter. Next base: position 8,069 of record CAVGOA010000023.1, on the reverse strand, counting down.
GCGAGAAGTCCATCGTCGAGATGGCCGAGGCCCTGGACTCCGGCTTGCCGGTCGACCAGGTGAGCTGGATCGCGGGCTCGGTCTATAAGACCAAGGACCTGGGTGAGGTCTACGACTACGACCTTCTCCCCTCTTTCGAGAAGCTGCGAGAAGACCGCAGGAACTATGCCCAGAGCTTTGCCGTGCAGTACAAGAACATGGACTCGATCACGGCACATCGCCTGGTCGAGCCCTATGAGGCAGATAACCTCTACGTGGTGCAGAACCCGCCCTCGGCGCCTTTGACGACGCTCGAGCTGGACGCCGTCTACGAGCTGCCCTATGCACGCGCCTGGCACCCCGACTACGACGAGGCGGGCGGCGTGCCGGCCTTTGACTTCGACGAGGTGCGATTCTCCATCGCGGCCAACCGCGGCTGCTTTGGCGAGTGCAGCTTTTGTGCCATTACGTACCACCAGGGGCGCGTTGTGCAGGTGAGAAGCCACGACTCGATCATGGAAGAGGCCCGCGCCTTGACGCGCGATCCCAACTTCAAGGGCTACATCACCGACGTAGGCGGCCCTACGGCAAACTTTGGGCGCTCGGCCTGCGACAAGCAGGCCAAATACGGCGTGTGCTCGAACAAGCGCTGCATGTGGCCCCAGCTGTGCCGCAACATGGTGGTCGAAGAGGACTCCTACGCCGATTTGCTGCGCGACCTGCGGCAGCTGCCCGGCGTCAAGAAGGTCTTTGTGAGAAGCGGCGTGCGCTTTGACTACACACTGGCCGACAAATCCGATAAGTTCCTGGACGAGCTTATTCGCCACCACGTCTCGGGCCAGCTGCGCCTGGCGCCCGAGCACGTGAGCGACACGGTGCTTGCCGCCATGGGCAAGCCGTCGAAAGCCGTCTACGACGCGTTTTGCCGGCGATTTGAGAAGGCCACGCGCGCGGCGGGACTTGAGCAGTATGTGGTGCCCTATCTCATAAGCTCGCACCCCGGGTCCACCATGAAGGAAGCCGTGGAGCTGGCCGAGGCCGTGCGCGACATGGGCTACATGCCCGAGCAGGTGCAGGACTTCTACCCCACGCCCTCCACAATGAGCACCTGCATGTTCTACACGGGCCTTGACCCGCGCAACATGAAGCCTATCTATGTGCCGCGCGACCCGCACGAGAAGGCCATGCAGCGCGCGCTTATCCAGTACCGCAAGCCCGAGAACTGGCACCTGGTGCGCGAGGCGCTTCTCAAGGCCGGGCGAGCCGACCTCATTGGCATGGGTCCCAAGTGCCTGATTCGCCCCTACCCGCCCAAGGACAAGGACGCGGGCGGCCGGGGCAAGGGCGGCAAGAAGGGCAAAGGCGCGGGGCGCGGCGGGCAGGGCCAGGGCGGCAAGCAAAAGGGCGCTGCTCGCGGCGGGTTTCCCCAGGGTATGAGCCGCGCGCAGAACACCGCGGCCAGAAACCGCGCGGCCCAGGGACGCCAGGGGGCCAACGCGCGGCGCGGTCACCGGTAGCGCGGTGCGCCCCGGCAGGGCCTGTTGGACCGGCTGGGCTTTAAGGTGATTTCGCGACGGCGAGATGCGCGGCGATCACGCGGGCACGGCGTGGAATAATGGTGCACCCCACGCCGTCCTCTGCAGAAAGGCCTGCCCAACATGGTCCGTCAGATCGTTCACTCTCCCCTCTTCCTGCGCGTTCCCAGCGAGCCCGCAACACCCGGGCACCCCGATGACGCAGCCGTGGGGCGCGACCTTCTCGACACCTTGGCGGCACACGCAGATGAATGCGTGGGCATGGCGGCCAACATGATCGGGGTGCGCAGGCGCATCATCGTGGTCTCTAACGGAGCGCGTCACATGCTGATGTACAACCCGCAGATCCTGGAGCGCGTGGGCGAGTACCAGACCGAGGAAGGCTGCCTTTCGCTTGATGGCGTGCGGCCCTGCACCCGCTGGCGCCGCGTCAAGGTGCGCTACCTGGACGACTCGTGGCGCGAGCGCACGATTTCCTTCACCGGATACGTCGCCCAGATCATCCAGCACGAGATCGACCACCTTGACGGGATCGTTATCTAGCTCGAGTGGGCCCTTGCGGCGGCGAGAATGCCTACACATGAAAAATCCCCTGCATCTTGTGCCGAATTTGGAGTCAAAAACGGCACGGAATGCAGGGGATTTTAAGTTGGGGCGATCGAGGGCCCGGCGTGGCCTTAAGCCTCGAGCTTCTTGGCGATAAGGTCGGCCAAAACGTCGCCCAGCTCGTGGCCGGCGACGCGCATCATCTGCGGGAAGCGGCTGTAATAGGTGAGGCCAGGCGTGGAGTTGACCTCGTTGAAGACAACCTCGCCCTCGGGCGTGACAAAGAGGTCGACGCGGGCAAAGCCCTCGCAGCCCAGGGCCTCGTAGACGCGCGCGCCGGCCTCGCGCACGCGGGCCATGACGTCGGGGGCAAGGTTGGACGGGCAGCGAAGCTCGGTGTTTTGGCCGGGGTTCTTCTCAAGGTGGATGCGGAAGAAACCGCCGCCGGTGACCACGATCTGGTCGACCTCGCCCATGAAGGTGCCGCTCTCGGCGTCGCCCGTGACGGCGCAGCCCACCTCGTCGCCGGTGATGGCCTCCTCGACGGCGACCTTGCGGTCGAGGGCAAAGGCAGCGTCAAGGGCCTGGGCATAAGAGGCGTCGTCGGTCGCCTTAGAGACGCCGATCGACGAGCCGCCGCGGGCGGGCTTCACAAAGACGGGGTAGCCGCCGCAGGCCTCGACGGCAGCGGCCTTCTGGGCGTCATCGCAGCCGCGGTAGAGGACCTCGCACTTGGGCGAGCGCACGCCGGCAGCGGCGGCCAGACGGTGCGACGCGTCCTTGTCCATGCACACGGCGCTGGCAAGCACGCCGCAGCCCACATAGGGCATGCCGCACATCTCAAGCGCGCCCTGGAGGGTGCCGTCCTCGCCACCCTGGCCGTGCATGACCGGCAGGGCCACGTCGACGTCCAGGCGCACAAGCGCGCCCTCGCGCACCACATAAAAGCCGCCCTGGCCGCGGCCGCCGGGGACAAGAACGACCTTCTCGGTGTCGTGGGACTCCCAGTTGCCGGTGACGTCTGCCGCGTCGCCGGTGTAGTGGAACCACTCGCCGGCCTTGGTGATGCCAATGAGCACCAGGTCAAAGCGGTCGCCAAGCGCATTGATCACGTTGTCGGCGCTCTTGCAGGAGATGTCGTGCTCGGTGGAGATGCCGCCAAAAAGGATTGCGACCTTAGTCATGTGCTTCTCTTTCTCTTCTTGGTTGTTGTTCGTTTGCGGTGCGAAATGCAGCGATTTAAGCCAAATAGGCGTGCTCGATCTTGCCGATGTACATGGTGTGGTAGTCCTTGTCGGCGTAGTTGGCGGCATCAATTGCGCCGCCGTCGCAGAAGCCCTCGGGCGCAAGGAACGAGCTGTAGAGCTTGCGGCACACCAGGGTAAGGCGGGCCTGCTCGAAGGTCACGGCACCATCAACGGCAAGAGGGGTGAAGCCCACAGCGGCGATCTTATCCTCGTCGCGGCCCGAGACGCGGCCCAGGTGACCTAAGGCCTTACGGTACTTGGCGGGGTCATAGAACGACAAGGTAAAGAGGTCGTTTGCGTCCACGAACTCCTTGGTGTAGCGGCTCTGTCGAATGTAGCAGGTGGCCACGGGCTGCGACCACAGAATGCCCACGCCGCCCCAGCTGGCCGTCATGGTGTTGTGACGTTCCTCGCTACCTGCGGTGATAAGCATCCAATCGTCGTCGATGGCGCTAAAGGGATTGATGTCGAGGTCTTTCACGTTAACTTCGGTCAAGGCCATGGTCTTCTCCTTGGTTGATAGGGAAGGGTGGGTTGGATTAAGCGCTCCCCATTGTATCCGCGGCGGGCCGCCGCGGTGGACCAAAGCCGAGCGATTCCAAAGGCGACACATGACTAGGCGAGAAGTGACCGGCGACCTTCGTCCAGGAACGTTTACGACACGGCATTTTGGCGCCTTTGCCGTTCACAGGCGAGAAGGGCGCCACCCGCCGAGGCCGCCGGGGCGCACGGCACGTCTCTCCCCTGTCCTCACCTGCCCGTGCAAGCCACGTGATAGATTCCGGCAAGAACGATGCAAGATTTGTGCAAGTTACGTCCCATAGAGTTCTTCTCGCCAGCAAATTCCAACGAGAAAGGACCTGAAGCATGGCAATGTATTGGGACAAAGAGCGCGTGGCGATCGAGATCATCGACGACGAGAAGATCAGTGACCTGGACAGATACCCCAAGGGGACGCTCGTCTTTTATGTTGGCGCAAACCAGGTGGCGCAAGAGGACCTTCTGGACTGTCTGCGACACTTGTTGATCGAGCGCGGCCTGCGCGCCTGCGCCGATGAAGAGTGCGACCCAAAAGAGGCAGAAAGCGTGAGCAAGGTTTGGGCAGCCGAGCTTGAGCTTGCGCACAACCTCATGCACGATGACGACGAACTGCCAGATCCTCTTGACCCGGACGCCGCAGAAAGCCAGGACGATGAAGATGACATCGACCTTAAGCTCGAGGATTACATGGCGGGCATGGGGATGTTGAGGGGCTACCCCTACATTGCAGACGACCTGTCCGCCAAGCAGGTCATTATTCACGACTGCGAGCACGTGAGCATTGGCTAAGGGCGCAGCCTCGCGCCTGCGCCAATTCCTGCGGCGGCGCAGGCGCGGGCAAAGCCGCCCACCGGCCGTCTAAAAACGCTCACAGCAAATCATGCCCTCAACAAAGCCGATTGTGTCATGGATGCACAAAACCAAAAATGGGACCCCTATCATCAAAATCGTAAGGATAGGCCCATCAGGCTCGGTCTCCATGAAAGGTCTCACATGAAGCACGAGGACATTATCAAGAAGCTCTCCCTTGAGGAGAAGTGCGCCCTGCTCCAGGGCGCGACCACCTTTGGCAGCTGGCCCAACGAGCGCGCGGGCATCCCCGCCATCGAGTACTCGGACGGCCCCAACGGCGTTCGCCACCAGGCGGGCGCAGCCGACCACCTGGGCCTTAACGGCTCGGAGCCGGCGACTTGCTTTCCCACCGCCGTCACCGTGGCAAACTCCTGGGACCCCGAGCTGGGCGAGCAGGTAGGCGCCGCCATGGGCGAGGAGGCCGCGGCCCAGGGCGTCGACGTCCTTTTGGGACCGGGCCTTTGCGAGAAGCGCAACCCGCTTTGCGGCCGCAACTTCGAGTACTTCTCCGAGGACCCCTACCTTGCAGGCAAGATGGCCGCGGGCTACGTGCGCGGCATCCAGTCCAACGGCATCGCGGCCTGCCCCAAGCACTACGCCGTGAACAGCCAGGAGACGCGCCGTCAGGCCTCCAACTCGGTGATCGACGAGCGCACCATGCGCGAGCTCTACCTTACCGCCTTCGAGATCGTGGTGCGCGAGTCTGACCCCAAGACCATCATGAGCTCTTACAACCTGGTCAACGGCGTCTACGTCAACGAGCACGAGCACCTGTTGAAGGACATCCTGCGCGACGAGTGGGGCTTTGACGGCGCCGTCATCACCGACTGGGGCGGCTCCAACGACCACGCCGCCGGCGTGGCGGCGGGCTCTACCTTCGAGATGCCCGCGCCTGGCCTGGGTTCGATCCGCGAGCTGGTAAACGCAGTACAAAACGGCACCATCAAGGAGTCCGACGTCGACGAGCGCGTGGACGAGGCCATCGAGCTTATCCTGGACGTCCACCCCAAGATGCTGGCCGCGCCCAAGAGCTTTGATGCCGAGGCCCACCACCAGCTGGCCCGTAAGGCCGCGGGTGAGGGTGCCGTCTTGCTTAAGAACGACGCCGTGGACGGCACCAAGCTTTTGCCGCTGGCCGCCCAGACCAAGGTCGCCCTTATCGGTGACTTTGCCCAGACCCCGCGCTACCAGGGCGCAGGCTCTTCTGCCGTCAACTCCACCAAGGTCGATTCGCTGCTTGACATGATCGACCAGACCGAGCTTTCCCTGGTGGGCTTCGAGCCCGGTTTTGAGCGCCATGGCGACGCCAACGCCTCTAAGCTCGAGGCCGCCGTCGACTTGGCAAAGCGCGCCGACGTGGTTCTTCTCGCCATGGCATTGGACGAGATCGCCGAGTCTGAGGGTGCCGACCGCCTTAACATGAAGCTCAACGCAAACCAGATCGAGCTGCTTGAGGCAGTGGTCAAGGTCAACCCCAAGGTCGTCGTGCTCCTAAGCGCCGGCTCTTGCGTCGAGAGCGACTGGATGGCAAGTGCGCCTGCGGTCCTTTACTGCGCGCTTGGCGGCCAGGCCGGCGCAGGCGCCGCCCTTGACCTGGTGTGCGGCAAGCTCAACCCCTGCGGCAAGCTCACCGAGACCTGGCCGCACCACCTGGAGGACGTGCCCTCTTCTGCCAACTTCCCCGCCGACGACTGGAAGAGCGAGTACCGCGAAGGCATCTACGTTGGCTACCGCTACTTCCAGACCGCAAAGAAGCCCGTGGCCTTCCCGTTTGGCTATGGCCTTTCCTACACCACCTTTGCCTACTCTGACGTCAAGGCAACCGAGTGGGACGTAACCTTTACCGTGACCAACACCGGCAAGGTGGCCGGCACCGAGATCGCCCAGGTCTACGTGGCAAAGCCCCAGCACACGGTCTTCCGCGCCGAGCAGGAGCTCAAGGGCTTCGCGCGCGTCGAGCTTGAGCCGGGCGAGTCCAAGACCGTGACCGTCAACCTTGGCGACAAGGCCTTCCGCTACTTCAACACCGCCACTAACGCTTGGGAAGTCGAGGGCGGCACCTACGAGCTGCGCGTCGGCGCATCCTGCGAGGACATCCGTCTGAGCGCCGAGATCGAGGTCGCCGGCTCCGACGCCCCCAACCCCTACGAGGGCCGCGACGTCTCTGTCTACGAGACCGCCGACGTCATGAAGGTCTCCGACGCCTCGTTCGAGGCCCTTCTCGGCCACAAGATTCCCGCCGAGAAACCCGCGATCGACCGCAACATGTGCTTCCGCGACCTCAACCACGGCCGCTCCCCCATCTTCTGGATCGTCTGGCTGGTGCTGCGCGCCATCAAGACCAAGGCCGATAAGTCGGGTAAGCCCAACCTCAACGTGCTCTTTATTTGGAATATGCCGCTGCGCGCCCTTGCCAAGATGACCGACGGCATGGTCAACATGCGCATGGTCGACGCCATCGTGATGGAGATCCGCGGCTTCTGGATCATCGGCATCATTCGCCTGCTTGTCGAGTTCATCGTGAACCTCATCCAGAACGGCCAGCTCAAGAGCAAGATCGACGCCGCTTCCAAGGCTTAACAACAAGGCATTACGCGCCCCAAGACACGCGCCCAGCGCAAGAAAGAAGGTAAAAACATGAGCTTTAAATCCTGGACAGAAGAGCACGAGGCCCTGTGGCAGTTCATCAAGTTCAACGTCTTATCCAACATCTCGACCATCACCCGCATCGTCTGCGCTGCCGCTGGTGCGGCGGTCTTCGTCAACATGATGGGCCTCACCGAACCCTTTAAGTTCTTGATCTTCAACTACACCGAGCCCTCGACCAACGGCCTGGGTGGCTTCCTCACCTTCCTGGTGGCCGAGGTCTTGGCGCAGGTCGTCAACTTCTTCGTCCAGATGAAGTGGGTCTTCAAGTCGGACGCCTCCTACAAGGACAGCGCCTGGAAGTACGGCGTGCTTGCCGTGATCATCGTTGTGGTGAACCTGGTGCTTCCCAGCTATGTGGTGTCGTTCTGCCAGGGCTCCTTTGGCATGGACGCCGCGCTGGCCTCTACCATCGCCTCGGTGGTCAACACCTTGCTGGCTGTCATCGTGAGCTTCCCGCTCCTCAAGTTCTGGATCGCCCCCAGCAAGTAAGGCGCGATTCTCGCAAGCCTCACCTTTGGGCGCCGGCAGTCAGCTGTCGGCGCCTTTTTTTCATGGCCTGCGGGCCCGGCGCAGGCGGCGAGAAGACCGCGGACCCGCGAGCCACAGTTACGCCGCAACAAAAAGAGAGGGTGCCGCGCGAAGCGACACCCTCGATCGTGTCGTAAATGTTGGTGTAAGGGGCGAGACGCCCCGCTAGGCCGCCCGTGAAAAAGGCGCGGCC
>CAVGOA010000022.1:4183-35088 GCA_963630635.1 Paludibacteraceae bacterium | reverse complement strand
CCATTTTCTTGCGCCCGAGTCGCGATTTTGTAGCAAACTTCCCTCAAGATCGCGCCCGACTCGCATTTTTGTAGCAACTAGCAGGTCCACCAGCGCCCGACCTGCGTTTTTCTAGCGAGAAAACCTTTGCGCCCGCACGGCCTTCTCGCCGCCCGCATATCCTTGCTGCTGGGCTCACGAGAGTTAGCTATAGTTGAAGTTAGCTGCGGTTAGTCTAAATGGAGCATCGCTTAGCAACCGCCGCCAACAAGCCCATAATGGGCAGTGACAATCTGCCGATAATCGCGTTGTGAGGAGAACATCATGAAGACTGGTTGGTTTGTTGCTATGGGCGCCGCGGGCGCCGCCGCCGTCGCGGGCCTTGCCAACTGCGGCGCGCTTCACAAGGCCGCCGTCGCCGTCACCACCGCTGGCATCAAGGTTTCCGACGCCGTGACCGCCGAGACCCAGGCCATCGTCGACGACGCCAACGACGCCTGCGCCGAGGCCCGCCGCCAGGCCAAGATCGACGCCGCCGTGGCCGACCGCATGGCCGCCCTTGAGGCCGACATCCGCGCCGAGGTCACCGCAAAGGTCGATGCCGAGGGAGCCGAGGCTTAAATCCACCATGGTCTTCGACATCGTCTCGGAGATCCCCGGAAGGATTCGCCTGCGCTGCGGTCGCAACCTCTTCTCGGCAGAAGAGGCCCGCGGCGTTTCATACCAGCTCATGGGCCTCGACGGTGTACGCACCGCCGAGGTCCATCCTTCTGTGGGCTCCATCCTCATAACCTTTGAACCCACCGCGCGCGGCGCCGTCTTGGCTGCTGTGCGCTCGCTCGACCCGCTGGCCCTGCCCGTGGCCGAGGTGGGCCTGGGCACGCGCGAGGGCGCCCTTGAGGTGAGCCTCGAGAACAACCGCTTCCAGGTAGAGGTGGGTAACCTCATTGCCTGGCGCGTCATCAAACGCGTGCTGTTGCCCGCACCCGTGCGCGCCGTCATCACGAGCCTGAGCGCCGTGGGCTACGTGATCGAGGGCCTGCGCCACCTTATGGCCGGCGAGATTACCGTCGAGGTACTGGACGCCACCGCCATCGCGGTCTCGTGTCTGCGCCGCCAGTTTAGCGAGGCGGGCACGATCAGTTTCTTGCTGTCCCTCTCGGCACTGATGGAAGAGCACGTGCAGTCGCGCGCCCACCTGGCGCTTCGCGACGGCATGATCGTGCGCAGTGAGAGCGTGTGGGCCGTGGTGGACGGCCAAGACGTTCAGGTGCGCACCGAGGACGTGCGCCGCGGCATGGTGCTTCACCTGGGCGCGGGGCAGGTTCTGCCCGTTGACGGCGTCGTGGTGGACGGCCAAGGCGAGATTGACGAGTCCTCGATGACCGGTGAGGCCGCGCTGGTGCGCAAAGAGGCGGGCTCCACGGTCTTTGCCGGCACCGCTCTTGAGAACGGCGACCTTAAGGTGAGCGTCACCGCGCCGCCGGGCTGCGCCCGCATCGACGGAATCGTGAGCCTGGTTGAGGAGTCGAGCGAGCTCAAGGCAGGCGTCCAGTCACGTGCCGAGAAGCTCGCCGACGGCCTGGTGCCCTACAGCTTCCTGGCCTTCTTTGGAATTCTGGCCGTCACGCGAAACCTTAACAAGGCGATGGCCGTGCTGATGGTCGACTACTCGTGCGCGATCAAGCTGTCGACGCCGCTGGCCGTCATGAGCGCCATGGGCGAGGCCACGCGCCGCGGCTTCACCGTGCGCGGCGGCAAATACCTTGAGGCCCTGGCCGCAGCCGATACCGTGGTCTTTGACAAGACAGGCACCCTTACCAACGCGACGCCCGCCGTGAGCCGCGTCATTAGCTGCTCGGGCGCCACTGAGGAAGAAATCTTGCGCTTGTCGGCCTGCATCGAGGAGCACTTCCCGCACAGCATGGCCCGCGCCATCGTGGCCGAGGCGCAGTCCCGCGGCTTGGTGCACGAGCAGGAGCTCCACGCCGACGTGCGCTACGTGGTGGCCCACGGTATCGCCACGCGCGTCGACGGCGACGAGGTCTGCATCGGCAGCGCCCACTTTGTCTTTGAGGACGAAGGCGTCGAGAAGCCCGCTGGGTTGGACGATCTTCTCGCTGCCGAAGCTGGGGCGTCCTCGGTGATTTACATCGCGAAGAACCGCGTGCTGTTGGGCTGCATCTGCATCAGCGACCCGCCTCGCGCCGAGGCCCGCGGTGTCCTGCGGCGCCTGCGCGAGCTGGGCTTCACCAACCTGGTGATGATCACGGGCGATTCCGAGGCCTGTGCACGCCACGTGGCCTGCGACCTGCGTCTGGATGGCTACTTTGCCCAGGTTTTGCCCGAGGACAAGGCCAGCCACGTGCAGCGCCTGCGCGACGAGGGCCACACCGTGGTCATGGTGGGCGACGGCATCAACGACTCGCCCGCGCTGGCGGCGGCCGACGTCTCGGTCGCCATGTCTGACGCGAGCGACATAGCCCGCGCCGTGGCCGATGTGCTGGTGCACGACTCGTCGCTGGAGTCGCTGGTTACCATGCGCGTGCTGGCCGAGCGCCTGATGGAGCGTATCCACAAGGACTACCGCTTTATCGTGGGGTTCAACTCCGTGCTTATCGCCGCGGGCGTGGCGAGCCTCATGCCCATCACCACGGCTGCGTACCTGCACAACGCGTCGACCCTGGCGATCGCGGCCCACAACGCGACGCCGCTGCTCGACCGGCCTCATCTGGACCATTCTTTGTAAGTAACCTCTGGACAACGGGGCGAGCCTCCCGGAGTTTCTTTTTTGCGAGTTCCGCATGAGCCGAAGGCCACTTAATGTGGCCTTCGTGCGAACCAGGACTGTCTGAAGCAAAAAGGAAACTCCGGGAGGCTCGCTCTTTGGGCATAGCAACGCCCTCTCGCCCGGTCTTCTCGCTACCCAATAAGCAGCGCCAGGTCCAGCGCCGTGACGACTCCTGCGATGAGGTACAGCACGACCTTGAGCGGCAGCGAGTTGGCGTGGCGGCCCATGACCTTGGGCGAGCTGGTGAGGCCCACCAGGACAAAGACCGTGATGGGGAGCTGAAGGCTCAGGAGAGTCTGGCTCCAGACAAGCCCCTGGAACGAGTCACGCACTAGGCAGCAGGCCACAACGGCGGCGAGAAACGCCAGCGCGACGCCCGCCGACGAGTGACGGTCGTGGATGTCGTACTCCTCGTCGAACATGCCGGCGCTCACCGTGCCCGCGGCCATGCCCGCCGTGACGCTGCTAGAGAGGCCGGCGAACAGCAGGGCAACCGCGAAGATCGTCGAGCTGGCGGGTCCCAGGATAGGGGAGAGGGTCGCCGCGGCTGCGGCCAGGTCGTCCACAATCACTCCTTGCGAGAAGAACGTCGTTGCCGCCAAGATCACCATCGCCGAGTTGATTGCCCAGCCGATGCCCATCGAGAAGAGCGTGTCAAACAGCTCGTAGCGCAGGCGCTCCTCGACGACCTTCTCGCCTTGTGCCTCGAAGTGCGAGGCCTGCACGACCTCGGAGTGTAGGAAGAGATTGTGCGGCATGACCACGGCGCCCAGCACGCTGGTGATGATCGCGACCGAGCCGGCAGGGGCCGCCGGCACCACCCAAGCCGCGGCCGTCTGTGCCCAGTCGACGTCGACAAGGGCCAGCTCGGCCAGGAAGGACAGCCCCACCACGCTCACGAAGGCGATGATCCAGCGCTCGATGCGCTTGTACGAGCTGGACAAAAGCATCGCCAGCGAGGCCACCGCCACGATCGCGCACCCCGCGCGAAGCGGCAGCCCAAAGAGCATCTGGAGGGCGATTTCCGCACCCAGGACCTCGGCCATTGCCGTGGCGACGCAGGCCAGGTAGGCCGAGCCCAAAACCGCGCGGGCGGCCGGGCGGGGGAGGTGGCGGTTGGTCGCCTCGGCCAGGCACGTGCCGGTGGCAATGCCCAGGTGTGCCGCGTTGTGCTGCAAGATGATGAGCATGACCGTGGATAGCGTGACCACCCACAAGAGGGCATAGCCAAACTGCGAGCCGGCCGCCATGTTAGAGGCCCAGTTGCCTGGGTCGATAAAGCCCACGGTGACCAAAAGGCCAGGGCCTATGTGACGCAAGATCTCAAGGCCGCCGTGCCCACCGGTGCGCTTGCCGCCAAAGTTCTCCTTGATAAATGCGAGCATCGTTAATTCCTACCTGAATATGTGCATTATGTGACCACTCAGGTTTAGCACAAAAGTTACCCTTGGTGAACTTATTCTATCAACAGCACACGATGCGCCCACGGCAACCCCCTCTACGCCAAAGGCAATCTGGTTGGACGTGCCCCCGCGCGATTCAACGCACCCAGGCATCATGTTGTTGACTTCGCCAGCGGCAGCAAGCGGACCCTCTCCCCGCACCTGCATCGCGGCAAAGGTGACGCCGTCGGTCTCCCAGGGCCGGCGGCGTCTTTGTTTTGCGGGTGGTTTAGCGCGGGTGAATTTTGTTGTTGCGAAGAAGTTAACCATGGTGTACTTTAATGCCTGTCAAGTTACCCTAGGCTAACAACCAACGGAGAAGAGCATTCCTGTGATGAGAGGGGAGGAGAAGGTGGGACAAGGACTCGAAGAGTTTCTCGGCGAGCCTGCACAGGCCAGCACCCTTGAAGGCTGCCTTGAAGCAGAGTTCGTGCGCACCCTGGTGTGCCAGGCGGGCCTTGTCATGGCGGGCGAGAAACCCGCGGCCATCTTTGGCTTTACCCCTCGCGCTTGGAAGGCGGGCAGCTGCTCCAAGGAGAAGCGCGGTCTGTGCGCCCGGTTGTTGGCGGTCTACTCGGCCAAGCTCTCGGCTTACGGCGTGTGCCTGGCGGGCCTGGCGAGAAAATCCGACGGCCTTATGCTGTTGGCTTGGCGCCCGGAGCGCGTGGGCGAGCTTTTGGGCAACGATGAGAACCGCGCGTTTCTCGCCGAATGCGGGCTGGACGAGCGCGACCACCGCGCCCTGATGGACGCCTTGGTTCGCCGTCTGCGCGAGTACTACCAGGGGCGCCGTGCTTTTCCGCACGAGATCGGCCTGGTCTTGGGCTATCCCGTCGAGGATGTCCGCGCCTTTCTCGCCGATGGAGGGCGCGGTGCCAAGGCCGTGGGTCGTTGGCGCGCCTACGGCGACGTGGACGCGGCGGCCCGGCGTTTCGAGGAGCTCACGGCCCTTGAGAAGCGTTGCAAGCGCCTCTACTTGGCAGGTGTTCCCGTGACCGAGCTTTTGCGGCTTGGCGCGGCGTAACGGTTAATCATGCTTGCGGGGTCCGCAAGCTTACATGAAGGAGATTCAAACATGAGCAAGAACATCGCAGTTGTCTATTGGACCGGCACCGGCAACACCGAGGCCATGGCAAACGCCGTCGTCGAGGGCGCTGCCGCCGAGGGTGCCGAGGCCAAGGCCATCCTGGTCTCTGATTTCTCTGCCGACGACGTGGCCGAGTACGACGCCGTGGCCTTTGGTTGCCCCGCGATGGGCGCCGAGGAGCTTGAGTCCGACGAGTTCGAGCCCGTCTGGGACGCTTGCAAGGGCGTGCTGGGAGACAAGCCTGTTGCCCTCTTTGGCTCTTATGGCTGGGGCGGCGGCGAGTGGATGGATTCTTGGAAAGATGACGCCGAGTCCGCCGGCCTCAAGGTCGTCGATGCCTTGATCGCCAACGAGTCCCCCGACGACGAGGCCGTCGAGGCCTGCCAGGCTCTGGGTAAGGCCCTGGCCGAGGCCTAAGGGACGCCCTTTCCCTTTGTTTAACACCGCCAGGCGCCGCGGACCCTCTCCCTGCGGCGACCAGGCTCACCCCCGCGCCGCCGGTACCCCCTCTACCGGCGGCGCATTTTTGGCTTCGATTGGCGCGAGCGCGACCTCTTCCACTTTAAATCTGAATCCGTCGAGTAGTCCGTCTGTGGACCAACGCTCTCAACTGGGCAAACGTCACAGCGAAGCTTTTGGCTACTCGCTCGGTCCGGATTTAAAGCGGAAGAAGTCGCGCCTGCGTGTTATGGGGTGGCAAAAGCCGGGCGGGGAGGGCCAATTCCAGCCTAAATAGTGCCGATAACCTGATATTTGTTGCATTTCGTCGTCTGCTTGGCGTGGCGGCACTCAGCTGGCGTTAAGATTGCTCAACCTTAAGAAGGGACCCCTCCCATGGTTGACGCTCGCCCTCGCTTTGGCCTTGCCCGCCGCGCGCTCTTTGCCGGTCTCACCCTTGCCGTTGCCGCCTCGGCTGCGGCCTTCACACCCACTTCTGCCTATGCCGATGACCAGGCCGTCATTGACGAATGGTCCCAAGTCACCGCGCGGCAGCTCAACGACGAGGATTTCCAGGCGCATACCTCTGACGGCCTAGACGACGCCGTCCTGGCAAGCGCCCAATCCACCGACTCGGTCGATCTGCGCGAGCAGGGCCTGGTGACCTCGGTCAAGAACCAGTCCCCGTGGAACACTTGCTGGGCGTTCTCGGCCATCGCTGCCAGCGAGTCGAGCATCCTTTCGGCCACCAAGGCCCAGGGCACCATGCCCTCGTCCCTCGACCTCTCCGAGCTGCAGCTTGCGGCCTTGGTCTACGCCAACGGCGGCGTCCCCCAGAGCGTGGCCGGCGCGGCTCAGGCAGGGGAGGGCTACTACTCCACTTGCAAGAACCCCAACGCGGGCATCAACACCGGCGGCACCTTGACCTACGCCTCGGCCCTCTTTGCCGCGGGCGTCGGTCCCGTGACCGAGGCGCAGGCCCCTTACAAGAACAAGGAAAACGTCATCACCTGGGTCATCAGCGGCGACAGGATCGGCGAGGCCATCGAGGGCGCGAGCGGCCGCCTCACCACCGATAACCCCACCCAGGAAGAGCTCACCAAGTGGCGCGACGTCTATGGCCTTACCTGCACTCCGGTAAGCTACGCGGGCACCTACTGGTTTGCCCCCGACGGCATTGACTCTAAGGAGTACTTCTCCGATTGGACCGTGAGCGCAGACCTCTGGCAGACCTCGCTTTACGAGCTCACCGACGGCAATCTCTTGCCCGAGACCCGCATTCTCAAGGACGGCGTGTGCACCGGCACCGACATGAAGGCCGTCGCCGCCATTAAGTCCGAGCTTAAGGCCGGCCGCGCCGTTGCCATGTCGATGTACGCCGACGACGCGACCCCCGGCGCCACCAAGCTCCCCGGCGCCACCACCTACCTCAACGACAAATGGGCCCATTACACCTACGAGACCAAGTCGGTGAACCACGGCGTGACCATCGTGGGCTACGACGACTCCTACTCGCGCACCAACTTTGGCGACGGCGTCAACAACCTGCCCGAAGGCGACGGCGCCTGGATCGTCAAGAACAGCTTTGGCTCCCAGACCGAGGAGTTCCCCAACGGCCAGGGCCTTACGCCCGAATGGGGCCTCACCGATGAGGACGGCAAACACACCGGCTACTTCTATGTGAGCTACTACGACAAGTCCGTCTCTAACTTCGAGACCTATGAGTTCGACGTCACGCAGACCAACACCGGCGCCTCGACCGGCCGCATCATCGACCAGTACGACTACCTGCCTGTCAACGGCACAACTTACGCCACCTTTAGCGGCAAGGTGAGCGGCGCCAACATCTTCACGACAGACGCTAACATGGCCGTGCGTGCCCTCTACTGCGAGACCACCCTGCCCAACACCGTCGTGACCTTCGACGTCTACCTACTGGACGCCGACGCCGCCGACCCCACCGATGCCGATCACTCCCGCAAGGTCTTCTCTGCCACCGACACGTTTGAGTACGGCGGCTACCACCGCCTGGCCATCGACCAGGACGACTGGATCTGCATGCGAGAAGGCCAGCGCTACTCGGTGGTGGTCACGCAGGCCCACCAAAACGACGACGGCACCTGGTCCTACACCCAGCCTGCCAACTACAACACGGGCGTCACAGAGCTGCAGGACCTGGACTACGACGACGATGGCAACCCCAAGGTCGTCGACACCTGGCAGTCCGGCTTTGTGGCCAAGGTCAACGCGGGCGAGAGCTGGATCACCTCTTCTGTCGAGGACTGGACGGTCGACACCGCGGACTCGGCGGGCACCGCCTCTTGGACCGACTGGTCCAAGGTCACGGCCGCCTTAACCGAGAAGAACAAGGCCGCAAACATCGTCTTTGACAACCTGCCCATCAAGGCCTACGCCCAGGCACAGAGCTGGGCCAGCATCGATGAGTTGGCGTTGCTTGAGGAGAAGATCGCCGCGGCCAAGGCCCTTCTCGCCAACGTGGCCGTGTGTGCCGACGGCTCCGATGTGCCCGCCGATAAGCAGTGGATGACCCAGGCCGAGTACGACGCGCTTGCGGCGGCCGTCGCCAGTGCCCAGGACACGCTGGCCTTGGCCGGCGCCGACTACCGCAACGCCGTCATCGCATCGACCCCCACCTCGGACGACGTCAACGCCGCCGTGGCTTCTTTGGGCGTCGAGCCCCACGCGGGCCTTAAGCAAGCAGCCGAGAAGACCGCACGCTCGGGCAAGGGCAACACCCCCTCCACCGGCGACGCGACTTTCGCGGGAGCAGCCCCGGCCCTGGCGGGCGCCGCTCTTCTCGCCGTCCGCCGCGCCCTGCAATTTGGGGACTTGTCTGATAAATAACGGGCCTTTGAGCTGCAAATTTGCCACTTGTCTGATGTTCGGGCCATAAATTTGGGACTTGTCTGATGCTCGACCATCAGACAAGTCCCATTTTTGCAGCGCGGTGCGGCGCGGCGCAGCGCGGTGCATCGAAGCGCGGCGCTTCGTCGGCTTAGGTGTCGAGAAGCCCTACTCGGACTCGCACCGGGACAGGGCGGCGCCGGCAATCGCCAGCAGGCCAGCGGCGGCGCCGTAGAAGTCGAGCGCCGAGTCGCCGGTCTCGGGCACTTTCTCGCCGGCCTTTCCGCCCTTGGCCGCGCCGGCGGCCGAGGCACCGCTGTCGCCCGACTCGTCGCCGTCAACCACGGTCCCGCCGCCGTCGACAACGTCGTCGCCCTTGCCGTCGTCCGGTGCCGCGCTCGCCGCCTTGAAGTGCGCCGTCACCAGGTGGTCGCCGTCGACCAACACGCGGTAGACGTGCGAGTCCTCAAAGACCTCGTCGGCCACGCGCTGACCCTCGACCCACTCGCCGCCGGCCACAGACTCGGGCTCGGTGCGCTCGACCTCGCCGTCTTCGTTTGTCGTGAACTTGACGTAGCTGTAGGGCGAGGTCTCCTGGCCATCTACCAGGTACTTGTCGTCCAGCGTCCAGTAGTCAAACTCGTAGCCGTCAAACGGCACGGCCACAACAAGGCTCTTCGAGCCGCGCAGCGTGGTGCCGCCGCCCATGGTGCCGCCCATCTGGGCGTCAGCGGTGCGGGTGTCGATGTAGTAGTGCCTGTCTGCAAGCTCGTCGCCCGAGTCCTTCTCGACGTTGGCCTCCTGCGCCTTTGCCTGCCACGCCACGCCCGGGGTGTCGAAGTCGCCCGAGAAGCTCTCGAAACTCTCGCCCGTCTTGGAAGACGAGGCGCCCATCAGCTCACCCAGCTTGACGGTGAACTTGTAGTCTTCAAGCGGCTCGCCGTAGCAGCCCACGGGGCTCTCGTAGACAAAGACGCTCTGGGGGAAGCCGTTGGAGGTCTTGTAGCTGGCGGCCGTGCAGGTCACGGGCGCGTCGGGGTCGGCGACCAGGATAAACGTGTAATCGGTTGAGCCGTCCAGCCCGTTTTTGCCGTCGCTGAGAAGAACGACCTGCTGCAGGTCGGAGTCCACTCCGTAGATAAACGGGCACTCCTGCCCGCCGATGGAGATAGGGGTGCCCTCGTCGTCGGCGTATACGGCCCGGCCGTTCTCGAAGATCTGGTAGTTTGCGCCGTTTACCTGGTAAGAGATGCTGGTTCCGCCGTTGAAGATGACTTTGCGGTAGGTGTCGGCCCAGTCGTCGTCGGCACCGCCGTCTTCTTCGTACTCGCCCTCGCCAAGCTCGGTCACCGTGATGTCGAGGTCGGGCACGGTCGACATGTCGACCTCCTCGACGTCCCCGTCGTCGGCAAGCGCCGCAACCTCGTCGCCCGCGCCGTTCGCCGCGGCCTCGCCGTCGCCGTCGACGCTTGCGAGAACCGCCACGTCCCCGTCGTCGGCAAGCGCCACGGCCCCGTCATCGGCAAGAGCCACGGCTTCGTCGACGTCGCTGCCCATAACGCTCGCAGCCTCGTCCCCGTCGTCAGACAGCGCCGTCGTGCCGTTAAGCGCCGGCGCGTCGGGCAGGTCGTTCTTCCCATACTTGCTGTAATAGCTGTCGCGCGACTGCAGCCACGCCAGGCACAGCTCACAGTTGTGCGTCGACATGACGGTGCCGGCTTTTTGCGACATGGCGATAACGGTCTGGACATTTTCCTTGATGAACTTGGTCAACGTCGAGCACTTGACGTCAATTGCGTCGAGGTAGTCGTAATCAAGCAAACGGTGCAGGATGTGGCGGACTCGATTGCCATAGTAATCGTCGAAGGTGCGGCCACGGCCGTCGTTCATGGGGACGGCCTTCATCGCCTCGTCCACATAGGTGATGACGCTCGTCAGCGGCCAGCAAACAGCAACTCTACCGACAAGCCATGTCTTGTTGTCCATAATCTTTGACTTGACAAGAGAGGTGAACTTTTCCAGCGGGGTCTTTCCGTCGGGCCCTTTTGCGTTGAGGTACTTGTCTTGGGGCATCTCGACATAAAGCTCGAATACGGTGATCATTGCGGACTGGTATCGGTCCGCGTAACCGTCCAAGTGCTTGCTGTTTTGTTTCCATGTGCGGCTGTGGAACACGTCTGTTGCCACAGCGTTGACAAAATCCTCGATAAAGACGTCGAGGGTCTTCATGTCGTACATCTGCTTGGCATACTCGCCATAGAAGCCAAGCATTCCATAGTCAACCGTGGGGAAGTTGTCGATGGTGTAGGAGAAGCGCGCTCCGTCCGTGCGGTGGTTGGCCAGCACGTAGAGCCTGTCCTTCATCTTCTCTCGACCTGCGGTATAGCGCGAGCGGTCGCTGGGACCGGGGAGGACCTTGTCCACGCCGTAGCGCATAAAGCCCCACTTGGCAGGTGCTACCTTGGGAACCATGTCGCAGGGGTTGATGATGTTGTGGACGTTGCCGAACTTCTCCTTAGCGGCTTGTCTTTCGGCATCGTCGGCCGGCACAAGGCCGCTAGGGACGCCGTAGCCGTAGGCGTAAAGGTCGCTTTGCCAGATCTCGATGTCTCTGTTCAAGAAGAAAGGGTACAAATCGTAGCCGCGCTCTTTGTCGTAGGTCGAGTGGCTGTCTATTGCACGCTTAACGATCATGCCTGCCGCGAGGTTGGTGGTCGCGCCCGCGCGGGACTGGCCGGCAATCAAGATCTTAGTGGGTCCTTTAAGCCCCTGCACTCTGATGTAGTGGTCGAGAAACGCGGCCGCGCGGTCGGCCGCCTCTTGGAAACCCTGGTGGTTACCGGTGCTGTCAAGGGTGAGGTTGCTGCACCACTCAAGCTCGTAGTTGCCGCCGCGGATGCCAAGCATAACAAGGTTGTAGTCTTTGCCGTCGACATAGATCTTGCGGTGCGCCGCGTACAGGCCAAGGGTTGCCTTGGGGTACTTGCTGTAGTCGTACTCGGGCTTTTTGTAGTAGTCCATGGTATAGCCGGAGTCTTTGATGAAAAACGTATCGATGTCGACCCCGTTGACGGTCATGTGCTTGCGGCGGCCGAACTGTTCAACGCAGTCGCAGCCCACCTGGTGCATGAGCGAGATGATGTTGTCGGCGCTGTTCCTGTAGCGCCCGTCGCTTCCGCCGTTGGGCTCGGCGTTGATGGCCGCCAGCGCCACGCAGCAGCCAAAGGTGGCCAGGTGCGCGTTGTACTTCATGGCTCCGCCCGAGAAGAACTGCGGGTCAAAGACAAAGGGCGACTTGGTCGTGCCGTGGTCGTCCCAGGTGAGCCAGCCCACGATGCGGCCGTTGTTGGACGCGGCCACCGTGGACGTGTTTGCGGCAAGCGCGGTCTGCGCCTGGCCAGCCACCATAAGCGACGCGGCGCCCAATCCCGCGCAGCGCAAAAAGTCGCGACGGGTGACGCCGCCGGCCTTCTCGACGCTGGAGTCGTTGTCTGGGGTGGGAAGGTTCTTCTCGCTCATGATGGGTCCTTTGTGCTCGCGTAAAAAGCCGATTTAACCATCTTAGCAGCTTGCTGTTGAGCAACCTTAGGTGCCTTATAATCGACTGATTATTTAACTATCACTGGAGGTTGGACCTTGAACTCCGCCGTTTCTTCTCGCCGTGCCCCGCTGTTTGGCCGCGTGTCTCTTTTTGCCATCGCTCTTTTTGCCATGACCTTCTCGCTGGCACTTTTAGGCGCGTGCCCCGCAAAGGCCTACGCCGAGAAGTTCTTGTCAGAGGTTGGCTATATTGATGCCAGCGGCAACAAGTTCAAGACCGGCGAGGCGCACGACCTCAACGAGATAAGCCGGTCTATCGAGCAGAACGCGAGCAAGGGCGACGGCGGCGCGTACGTCGAGCTCAAAGAGGACGCCAAGTACTACAGTGGCGAGGTCATTCGAGTCAACAGCGGCAGGAAAGCGACCGTTTACCTTAACGGCCACGTGATCGATGGCTCCCACTCTTCGTTGTGCGCCTTTGAGGTCTCTGGCAACGCGACGCTCACCATCGACGGCAGAGACAAAAACGGTTGGACGATCGCCTCCAAGCACTCGGGTTATATCGATCAAACCAAGGGACCTGGCATGTTCTGGAAGATGGGGGAGAACTCATCGAAGGAGACCCAGGCAATTGAGGGCGGCCTCATTACCGCGTTTTCCCACAATGCCTTGAGGGTCTACGCCAACGGAACCTTGGTTTGTAGGAACGTCACTTTTGCCGGAAACACCAGCTGCGCCCCCGTGCGCCTATTTGACAGCAACACCTCTGTGGAGCTGGCCGGTTGTGCCTTCAAGTGGAACCGCAGCGACCTGGCCTGCGGCATCGAGATCGGCGAGGACAGGGCGGCTCTACAAGGCCTCAGCTATAAGGCCTACGCGATCAATGTCAACGTGACGTTGGACAACACCTCGATTTCCCAGAACATTGGCGCGATGGGCGCAGGCATCCACTCGTATAGGGCAGGTAAGCTCTCGATCAACCTAAAGAACCACTCGCAGATCAGCCAAAACTACGCGTCGGGCCATGGCGGCGCCATCTATATGGATACCCGTTCCACTTACACCATCGAAGTCAGGGACGACAGTCCCTACAGCGACACTACCGCCATTAGCCTCACGGGGGGCTCCCAGATCTGCGACAACTACGCCGAGACCGACGGCGGCGGCATCTACGGCATTGTCCGCTACGAGAACAGCGGCGGCAGGTCCGTGCGCGGCCACCGCTCCATCACGCTGGACGAGGGCTCAAAGATTTCTGGCAACACCGCGGGCAACCACGGCGGCGGCGTGTACCTTGAGTACGACGAGCGCACCGAGTACCCCACCTATCCTTACATGGACTTCACCGTGAGGGATGGCTCCCAGATCTCTAACAACAAGGCCCAAGAAGGCGGCGGCATCTATATGACCGGCACGGCGTGGCAGCAGATCTCGGTGGACAACAGCCACATCGACGGCAACGAGGCAACCAAAGGCGACGGCGGCGGCATTTACTCGCGCACGCGCGTCTGCGATATCTCGCTTGTTTCGGGCGCAACCGTCAACAACAACAAGGCTTTCCAAGGCGCCGGCGGTATTGGATACAATGGCCAGAACCTTGACATGACCATGGACGACGCCTCGCAGGTCAACGGCAACGTCGCCTCGGCGTCAGAGGGCGGCGGCATCTGCGTCTGGGGAGACGCGTCGGCCAAGATCGCCATGCTGCACGACAGCCAGATCGCGGGCAACCGTGCCCAGGTGCGCGGCGGCGGCGTGAGCTTTGCCTCCAGCGGCAGCTGCTCGATTTCCTACGACGAGACCTCGGACGCCTACGAGGACGATGACTATGGCGTGGGCGTCATTTCTTACAACGCGGTTCTCGCTACCGAGCAAGAGACCAAGGGCGGCGGCGTCTACTGCGGCAGCCCCACCGTGACCCTGCGCAACGTCCAGATCCACCACAACAGTCTGGACTCCAGGATGTCGAGCGGCGGCGGCGTCTATATCGACCACTCATCGACCTTCCTTATCAACTGCTCGGTCACCAACAACACGGCCGCGGGCGGCAACGGCGGCGGCGTTGAGGTCAACGCTGGCGGCACTTCTGCCTTCGCGATTCTTGGCGGCAAGGTCGTGGTCAAGGACAACGCCAACGGGGCGGGCGACAACTCCAACCTCCATGTTGCCGAGAAGGCCTCCAACAAATCCGACGTCGAGAACGACAACAACCAGTACAACAACCGCATTGCCGAGTACGATAAGCTGCCGCTGACCTCCGATTCGTTCATTGGCCTGCAGCACTGGACCGGTACCGATGCCGCCAGGCACGCTGTCTCGGCCAAGGGGCAGAAGATTGTCGCCGACGCGACGTGCTTCTCGGCAGACGACTATTGGTGGAGTGTCGAGAAGGTCAACGACGCAATCTGGCTGGTCAATAGAATCGCGAGCTACAACGTGACGTTGTACACGACGTCCTCTAATGACGTAGCCAAGGTAGAGTCCCGGGAGTACAACTCTGCTGTCACGATTGACGGCCACGACTGGGACGTCAATGGCAACATCCCCGACTACTGGACCGTCGAGGGCCTAGAGGGTACGACGAGGCTCACGGCCGACGAGTCCGGCAAGGTCAGCTTTAGGATGCCCCACAACAACGTGACCTTGAGGGCCCACTACAGGCCGTACGTCTTCTTCCTCAACATTGGCATCGAGGACACCAACAGCTTGGTGGACGCCGACAGCAGCCAGCCCATCTCGTGCAGTGGCGTTGCCGTCGAGGACAGCAACGAGGTGCGCTACATCATCCCCGAGGACTACCCGGACATCGACGCGGCCCAGCTTGTTAAGGTCACCCGCGCCTACGTTAAGAAGGACGATTACGGCAACCGCATCTTTGACTACACGGTCACCGTCGACTCGGCGCTGGCGGCTAAGCTCGACCTGGTTGCGCTCAAGGAGCAGATTGGACCTTGCATCTCGACCCTTCACGATCCCAGGTACGCGCTGAGCTACAGCGCTGACTCCCAGAGCGTCGAGGTCGCAGACGACGGAAGCATCGTCCTGGTGTTCCGCTACACGTTCCCCAAAAATGCCGAGACCACAGACAAGACGGTCACGGTGAAGCTTGTGGACGAGAACAGCGACGAAGTTCTTCTCAGTGATAAGCAATCTGTGCCCAACGGCGGCTCGTTTACGTGGAACTCCTCGGCGTACGTGAGCCGCTTGACGGGCGCCACCTGGGTGCTTGACGAGAAGGCCGCTTCTGTTCCCGAGGGCTGGGGCTTTAAGGACGGCGTGCTGAGCAAAGAATCCGTTGACGCCGACGCCGAGATTACCCTCTACGTAAAGCCCCAGGTGACCAAGGTCACAGTCACGGTCCCGGAGCTTACGGTGGGGGAGGCGTTCCCCAGTAAGGTGAGCTCTTACGTTGTGCTTGACAGCTCCGATACGGCTAAGGCGCGCGACATCACCGATCTTGTTAACCAGGATGTGAGGATTAGCTTCACCACCCTCAACGGCCGCGACGCCGGCGACACTGTGAAAGAGGACACGCCGTATCGCGTGACCATCACGACGTCTAAGCTTGCCCAGGACGGCTATGCGTATGCCGTGGCCGGGGCGATGACCAACACCAAGAGCAGCTCTTGCGTCGTGCTTAACGGCGAGA
This sequence comes from Paludibacteraceae bacterium, assembly GCA_963630635.1. Classification (GTDB taxonomy): domain Bacteria; phylum Actinomycetota; class Coriobacteriia; order Coriobacteriales; family Atopobiaceae; genus Paratractidigestivibacter. The sequence goes on along the minus strand of CAVGOA010000022.1, from coordinate 19,297 downwards.
CGGACGACGTTTCTTTTGCCAGCGGGCAGGACGGCTATGCTGTGACCGGTCAGATGAGCGCCGTCTACAGCACCGACTTTGACATGCAGATTACGTACTTCCCCAAGACGCGCGTGTCTCATGCCGCCGAGTGCCTGGACATCTTGCCAAAAAAGGCTCGCTACCAGCTTAAGAACATGGCGTCGCTCACGTCTGACATCACCTGGGATACCAGTGTCGTCGATGACACCATGACTTCCGGCGAGTTCACCGTCTACGGCAGCTACACGGACGTTCACGACGTCGAGCACAAGGTCTCGCAGACGTTCTACCTGGCCAACCTGTATGCCCCTCGCGCGACGCCCTACAACCTTGTCTACGAGGACTCGCAGGCCGTCACGCTCTTGCTCGACTCGAGCTTCGAGGATGTGGCGGGCGCCCAGATCTGGTACTGCGTGAAGACTGCGGGCGAGCAGCCCAGCGCCTCGGATTACCAGCTTTACACCGAGCCTTTTGTTGTCGAGAAGGGCAACGGCCGCGACCAGGTGGTCTACACCTACGCGATGGTGGGCCAGCGCAAGACCGGCGTCGGCTCTTTCGAGTACATCTTTGCTTCTCGCCACAGCGTGAAGGTCTTGAACGGTGTGGCCAAGGACGGCGAGGGCAACGTCATCACGAGCGCCCTTGAGAACCAGGACGTCTTTATCTATGCCAACGACGCCCGCGAGGGCGAGAGCTTCTTGAAGTGGGAGCGCTACGATAGCGCCGTGGAGATCGAGGATGCCGGTGCCGCGCAGACGAGCTTCTACATGGGCGACTCCGACGTTGTGGTGATGGCCCAGTACTCGGTTGCCAGGTACACGGTGAGCTTCGACACCCAGGGCGGCAGCGAGGTCGCGGAGCAGTCCATCTTGTACGGTGGCGTCGCGGCCAAGCCGGCGACCGACCCGGTGCGCGAGGGCTATGAGTTCAAGGGCTGGTACGCCGACGCGGCCTGCACCCAGGCGTTCGACTTCTCGCGGGCAATCAAGGCCGATACCACGATTTATGCCAAGTGGGCGGGCCTGGTCACTGTCTCGTTTGACGCCGCCGGCGGCGAGGCCGTGAGCAATGTCGTCATCGAGCAGGGTATGTCTTTGGGCAACCTGCCCACGACGACGCGAGCCGGCTATCGCTTTGCGGGCTGGTACAACGGCCAGGCGCGTGTGACGGCTTCTACAAAGTTTGATGCTTCTGCTTCCTTGACGGCGCACTGGCAGCCGCTGTCCTATAACGTCTACTTCATGGACGGCTATAGGACCCTTGGCCAGGCCTTGGTTGAGTTTGGCCAGACCGTCTTACAGCCTGCCAATCCCAGCAAGACCGGCTATACCTTCGCGGGGTGGTACACCGACCGTGACTACACCCAGAAGTACGACTTCGCACAGCCCGTTGTGGAGACGGTGAGCCTCTATGCCAAGTGGGACGTCAACACCTATACGGTGAGTTTCTCGGCAGGCGCGGGCGTCGTGGTCGATCCCCAGACGGTCGAGTACGGCAAGGCGGCCGCCCAACCTGGCGATCCCGTGCGCGACGGCTACGTCTTCAAGGGCTGGTATGCCGACGCGGCTTGCACCGTCAAGTTCGATTTCTCCTCCGCGATCACCGCGGACACCACGGTCTATGCCAAGTGGGCCAAGCTCGTGACCGTCTCGTTTGACGCGGCGGGCGGCAGCGAGGTTGCCGCCGTGACGCTTGAGCAGGGCGCCAGCTTGGGCACCGTGCCCGTTTGCGCTTGGACCAACCACATCTTCCTGGGCTGGTATACCGCGGCCGATGTCAAGGTGACCGGTACGACCACGTTTGACGCAGATACCGCGCTCATGGCCAAATGGGACCAGAACGTCTACTTTGTCCAATACCTTGATTCGGACGGCGAGACGACCCTCGACATCGACAGCGCCGCCGAGGGCGACAAGCTCGACCGCCCCGCCGACCCGACGCGCGAGGGCTACACCTTTGCGGGCTGGTACACCGATAAGGGCTTCTCGGCGCAGTATGACTTTAACGCCGCGGTGCATGCGGACTTTGACCTCTATGCCAAGTGGGCCGTCGAGTCTTACGCGGTGACCTTCTCCACTGGCGAGGGCTCCTCCGTCGAGCCCCAGGCGGTTGAGTACGGCAAGACGGCCGCCCGCCCCGCGACCGACCCGGTGCGCGAGGGCTTTGCTTTCAAGGGCTGGTACGCCGACGAGGCCTGCACGCAGCTGTTCAACTTCTCGCAGGCCATTAAGGCCAACACCACGGTCTACGCTAAGTGGGCCCAGCTGGTGACCGTCAGCTTCGACGCGGCCGGCGGCAGAGCCGTCGAATCCGTCCAGGTCGAGAAGGGCTCTTCGCTTGCATCTTTGCCCGTTAGCGAGAAGACCGACTATATCTTCTGCGGCTGGTATCTGGACGATGGCAGCAAGGTGTCTGCTTCGATGACTTTCGACGCCAACACGACCGTCACGGCAAAGTGGGACCAGAACGTTTATGTCGCCTGCTTCTTCGATACGGATGGCGAGTCTCTTCTCGACATCGATGTCGTGGCCGAGGGCGGCACGTTCACTAAGCCCGCAGACCCCGTTCGCGAGGGCTATGCCTTTGCCGGCTGGTACACCGATAAGGGCTTCTCGGCTAAGTATGACTTTGACTCTGCCGTTCATGCGGACATCGATCTTTACGCCAAGTGGGAGGTCAACACCTATAAGGTGATCTTCTCCACCGGCGATGGATCCTTGATTGAGCCCCAGGCGGTCGAGTACGGCAAGACTGCCGCCAGGCCTGCGGCCGATCCTGTGCTTGACGGCTACGTCTTCAAGGGCTGGTACGCCGACGAGGCCTGCACGGTTGAGTTCGATTTCTCGCAGCCCATCTGCGGCGACACCACGGTCTTCGCCAAGTGGGCCAAGCTTGTGACCGTCTCGTTCGACGCCAAGGGCGGTAGCGCCGCGGCCTCTGTCCAGGTGGAAGAGGGCTCTGGCTTGGGCAGCCTGCCTATCTCCGCCTGGGCCAACCACATCTTCTGCGGCTGGTACACCGCCGGCGGCGATAAGGTGACCGTCGCGACCGTATTTGCCCAGGATACCCAGCTTGTTGCCAAGTGGGACCAGAACGTCTACTTTGTCCAGTTCCTCGACGCCGACGGCAAGACGCTTCTCGACATCGACAACGTGACCGAGGGCGGCAAGCTCTCGCGGCCCGCCGACCCGCAGCGCGAGGGCTATGTCTTTGGCAGCTGGTATACCGATGCGTCCTTCTCGGCCCAGTACGACTTCAACGCCGAGGTCCACGGCGATCTTAATCTCTACGCACGCTGGGATCACGTTCGCTATACGGTTGCCTTTGATAGTCGCGGCGGCTCGGCCATCGAGTCTCGCCAGGTCGCCCACGGCGACACCGTTGTGGCCCCCAATAACCCCGAGCGCGAAGGCTACGAGTTCGAGGGCTGGTACGTCGACGAGGCCTGCGTTCAGGCCTATGACTTCAACGCGCCCGTCAACGCGCCCGTGACCCTTTACGCCAACTGGACCCAGCTGATCGATATCGTCTTTGACGCCAACGGCGGCAGCGATGTTGGCGCGCTGCGCATTTCTGCTGGTAGCCGCGTTGACGGCTTACCCGACACTTGGCGTACCGGCTATTACTTTGAAGGCTGGTATCTGGACGGTGCTCAGGTGCCGATGGGCTCTGTTTTTGACCGCAGTGTCGTTTTGACGGCCCGTTGGACGCCTCAGCCTATGGTCGTGGCCTTCATGGACGGTGAGAACTGCTACGACGTGGCTGTTGTCGACTATGACAGCAAGCTCTTCAAGCCCGAGGATCCGCAGAAAGACGGCTATACCTTCGTGGGCTGGTATTTGGACAAGGACCTTAGCGTCGAGTACAACTTCGACGCCTTGGTAACCCGCGACTTTGACCTCTATGCCAAATGGGAGAAGACCAAGGTCGACCCCGTCGATCCCGATGACCCTGTCGACCCCGACGACCCCGTGGACCCTGACGAACCGGATGATCCCGTTACCCCTGACGACCCTGTGGACCCTGTGGATCCCGACGACCCTGTGGACCCGGACGATCCCGTCGATCCGGTCGATCCCGACGACCCTGTGGACCCGGACGACCCTGTTGACCCCGATGACCCCGTCGACCCGGTCGATCCCGACGAGCCGGACAACCCCATCGATCCGGATGAGCCCGACGACCCCGAGGATCCCGTAACGCCCGTCGAGCCCGACAACTCCGACGACCCCGTGACGCCCGACGAGTCGCAGACCCCGGCCGCCCCCGAGCAGCCAGCCTCCCAGGCCCCGGCCAACAGCCAGAAGCCTAAGCTCGCGACCCCCGACACCTCCGACGCTGCGCCCGCCGCGCTGCCCATCGCCCTTCTCGCCGTCGCCCTTCTCGCCCTCCGCCGCCGCTTCACCCGCTAGCCCCTCTCGCCGACGGGCCGAAAACCATCGATCATGCCCGCTAAACAGCCCATGATTGACCGTTTTCGGCCCGTCAGCGTTATTTTTATCCGGTCGCGATGATGGGAGGCGTATGAAGAGGTATGTGGACGAGCAGGTCAGGGTTAGCTTCGAGGAGTTCGAGGCGCGGGGGTGGTGTCTCTATGCGCCTTCGGACAATGCGCGCGTAGAGCTTGAGGCGCGAGTTGCTGCGGGCGAGCTCGTCTCGCCGTTGCCGCGGCTTTATGTGCGTCCGGCCCATTGGGAGACGCTCAATCCGCTCGAGAAAGAGCTCGAGAAGATGCGGGCGCTCGCGAACATGCATGGGGATTGGTGGTTCACGGGCGTCTCGGCGGCCATCGCCTATGGGCTTTCTGTCTCTTACTCTGCCATTGGAAAAATCCAGGTAGCAAGTCCGCACGGGGCTAAGACTTACCATAAAGGCGCCGTTGTCTCGAGACATATAGACATCGACGCCGAGGTGGGCGAGTGCGTGGGCGACCTGCCGCTGTTGCCGATCAACCGCGTTCTTCTCGACTGCGCGCGTGACCTTAGCTTTAGGAACGCAGTTGCTGTCATCGACTCTGCGTTGCATATGGGCCTTACGACAAAAGATGAGCTTATTGCCTATTTTGAAGCCAAGAAGGGCTATCGCGGCATCCGTCGAGCCCGTGAAATCGCGCAGTTTTGCGACCCTCGCGCAGAAAGCGGCGGCGAGTCGATAGCTCGAGCAGCCATGTGGGAGCTGGGCTTTTTAGCTCCCGATTTGCAGGTCGAGTTCAAAGACCCGGTTGAAGGCAAGTCGTATTTCGTCGACTTTTGCTGGCGACTTGATGACGGCCGCGTGATCGTGGGCGAGCTTGACGGCGGCGAGAAGTACGTGAATCCCGCCATGACTGGCGGAAGGACGCCCGAAGAAGTGAGAAGGGCCGAGCGCCTTCGCGAATCGAGGCTCACGGCCTGTTGCTCGTCAATCGTCCGCTTTTCTCCGCAAGTCGTAGCCAACGCCCGCGCCTTTAACCACCTCCTTCTCTCCTTTGGCATCCCCAAAGGCCACGCCCCCTCGATTCCCCTTCGCTGACGGGCCCAAAACCGTCAATCATGCCCTCTGAAAGCCCGATGATCGACGGTTTTCGGCCCGTCGGCGAGAGGGACGTGCGGGATGGCGACTGGCGAGCGGCGGGCGGCGAGAAGAAAGACCCCTCGGGTCCCGTGGGGGAGCCGAGGGGTCGATTGGGAGCTGTTTGCGGCGAGAGAAGCGCGTGAACTACTTCTTGGCCTTGCCCTGGTTGGCGACGGCGTCGATCTTGGCAGCGATGGTCTCGGGGTCGCCGATGTACTGCTTGTCGATGACGTTGAAGTCCTTGTCGAAGGTATAGACCAGAGGCACACCGGTGGGGATGTTGACCTCGAGGATCTCCTCGGGGGTGAGCTTCTCGAACTTCATGACAAGAGAGCGCAGCGAGTTGCCGTGGGCGGCGATCAGGACGCGCTTGCCGGCCAGCATCTGGGGACGGATCTCATCCTCGAAGTACGGCCAGGCGCGGGCAATGGTGTCCTTCAGGCACTCGGTGTAAGGAAGCATGTCGGGAGCGACGTCGCGATACTGCTCCTGGGTGTGGGGATCGCGCTCATCGCCGGCCTCAAGCTCGGGCGGGCAGATGTCGAAGGAGCGACGCCAGATCTTGACCTGCTCGTCACCGTGCTCGGCGGCGGCGTCGGCCTTGTTGAGGCCCTGCAGGGCGCCATAGTGGCGCTCGTTGAGCTTCCAAGACTTGACGACGGGCAGCCACTCGCGGTCCATCTCCTTAAGCACAAAGTTAAGGGTGTGGATGGCGCGCTTCAGACGAGAGGTGTAGCAGATGTCGAAGTCGAAGCCGGCCTCCTTCAGGGCCTTGCCGCCGGCAGCGGCCTCCTTCTCGCCGGTCTCGGACAGCTCGACGTCGGTCCAGCCGGTGAAGAGGTTGAGCTTGTTCCACTCGGACTCACCGTGACGAATAAGGACGAGTTTCATCGTTTCTTCTGCCATGCCTTTTCCTCCAAAAGATATGAGTTACATGCAGACGGTTGAACCGCCAATGCAATAGTATGCCGCAATGACTATAGTTGGCCTTGGTTAACTAACAATTTTCCTGGATTTGTACGCACCCAATGCATCGAAAGGTGGTGCCCAAAGTGAATCCCATCGACATTCTCATCATCGCGATCGTTCTTCTCGCCGTTGTCGCCTGCGTCCGCTATTTGGTAAAGAGCAACAAGAACGGCTGCTCGGACTGCGGAAAGTCGGGCTCGTGCCATGGCAGTTGCGAGGCCGCGGGCAAGATGCTGGCCGACGTCGACGCCGCTTTTGCCAAGAAGGGCCGCTGAGAAGTACGTCCGTCCGACCACTCGCGGCGCTTCTTGCCGCCTACCAGCGGGCGCAATTATGCGGCCACTTAGCCGAAACAGTAACGAAACACGGTTGTGAGAAGCTACCATCTATCTGTTTGGAGTAACGCCGCCCCCTTGGAGGAGTTTGCATGAGCACCGAGAAGGACATCGATTTCGTGCTTCGCACGGTCGAGACCCGCGATATTCGTTTTGTACGCCTTTGGTTCACCGACGTTTTGGGCAACCTCAAGTCGTTTGCCATCTCTCCCGAGGAACTTGAGGAGGCCTTTGAGGAGGGTATTGGCTTCGACGGCTCGTCCATCGACGGCTTTGTGTCCATGGAAGAGTCCGACATGCTGGCTTTCCCCGATCCGGACACCTTTGCCATGTTGCCCTGGCGCCCCAGCGACGAGGCCGCGGTGGCCCGCGTCTTCTGCGACGTGCGCACGCCCGACCGTAAGCCCTTCGAGGGCGACCCGCGCGCCTGCCTTCTGGACGTCTTCACCAAGGCCGACAAGGCCGGCTATGTGGCAAACGTCGGTCCTAAGCTCGAGTACTTCTACTCCGACAGCCAGACCGAGCTCAAGCCCAAGGACGACGCCGGCTACTTTGACCTGACGCCCATGGACAACGCCAACGACCTGCGTCGCCAGACCACCCTTATGCTCGAGAAGATGTCCATCCCGGTGCAGTACTCCTACCACGCCGCCGGCTCTTCCCAAAACGGCGTCGAGCTGCGCTTCACCGAGGCCGTGAGCTGCGCCGACAACATCATGACCGCCCGTTTGGTCATCAAGCAGCTGGCCGCCCAGCAGGGTATGTACGCCTCGTTCATGCCCAAGCCCATGGCTACCCAGCCCGGCTCTGCCATGTTCCTCTACCAGTCGCTCTTTGACCACGACGGCGAGAACCTCTTCTGGGCCCCCAAGGAAGAGCACGTGGCGCACCTGTCGCCCTTGGCCCAGCACTATGTGGCCGGCATCCTCAAGTACGCCCCCGAGTTCACGCTGGTCACTAACCCCACCGTCAACTCGTACAAGCGCTTTATCTCTACCGGCGAGGTCCCCAACTACGCCACCTGGGGCCGCAAGAACCGCTCGGCCCTGGTACGCATCCCGGCCCACAAGCCCGGCAAGCACACCTCCACCCGCATCGAGCTGCGCAGCCCCGACCCCACGGCCAACCCCTATCTGGCGCTTGCCGTGACCATCGCGGCGGGTCTCAAGGGCATCCAGGACGAGCTGCCGCTGCCCGAGGAGTCTACCTGCGACACCTTCCTGCTTTCCGAGTCCGAGCTTGCCGCCAAGGGCATCGAGCGCCTGCCGCGCACCCTGGGAGAGGCCATCGAGAAGTTTGAGGGCTCCGAGCTTATGCACGAGGTCTTGGGCGACCACATCTTTGACTACCTCATTCGCGAGAAGAAGCGCGAGTGGAACGAGTACTGCACCGCCGTCACCGACTGGGAGCGCGAGCACTACTACGGCGGCTACTAAAGACACGCCGCACAACCTGCGATAACGCCTAAACCCGCCGCCTGGACGCAGATCCGGGTGGCGGGTTTTCTCGTCGCTTAACATGAACAACCGGTGACAATCGGGTAAAGAGACAGCGCCGCTACCTTGGCTTTTGCGCGCGGCTGACACAGACTGGATTCAGTTTCAATCCACGTGCACACCAAAGTCCCCGGGAGGCCCCTTATGAAGACAGACAACCAGCTCGACCGCCGCAGTTTCCTGGGGTGCTTTGCCGGCGCGGCCGCCACGATCGTGCTCGCGGGCTGCAGCTCGACCGGCGGCTCGTCCTCATCGACGTCTGGCGACTCCGCCGCAACCGCCTCGGCCGACGAGGAGTCCTACACCCTTATCCAGGACGGCAAGCTCATCGTGGCCTCCGACATCGCCAACCCGCCCTTCGACTACATGGAAGACGGCGAGGCCAAGGGCTTCGAGGTCGACTTGCTGGGCATGATCGCGACTAAGCTGGGCCTTACCTGCGAGTACCTGCCCCAGATGAAGTTCGAGACCCTGATCCCGCTGATCAAGGCCGGCGGCAAGGCAGACGTGGGCGTCTCTAACTTCACTGTCACCGACGAGCGCAAGAAAGAGATCGACTTCACCGACCCGTATATCGACTCCAACCAGGGTATTGTTGTCAAATCCGGCGCCGAGAAAACCACCATCGAGGCGCTTAACGCCGAGGGCGTCCAGGTCACCTGCCAAACCGCCACGACCGGCGAGGCCTGGGCCCGCGAGAACCTGCCCAAGGCGACCATTGTGCCCCTGGACGACCCCGTGACCTCGGTGACCGGCGTCTCGACGGGCCTCTACGACGCCTGTGCGGCCGATCTGCCCGTCATGCAGTACCTGTGCAATAACTCCTTCAAGGACTGCGAGGTGGCCGTTGAGATTCCTACCGGCGAGCAGTACGCCATCGTTGTCTCAAAGGACAACCCGGGCCTTACCAAGGCCATGAACAAGGCGCTCAGCGAGCTTCAGGCCGACGGCAGCCTGGACGAGCTCGAGATCAAGTGGTTTGGCACCACAATTTAACAAACCCGTTAAGGCGCCCTTTATCTGGGCGCCTTTAGTCTAAAATGACGGGGTTTATCTATCACGTTTTGAATCAAGGAGTGAGCGTTATGAACCTTTCCCGTCGCGATTTCCTCTTTGGTGCCGCAACTGTGGCCTCCGGAGCCGTCCTGGCCGGCTGCAACACCAGCAAGAACGGTGCCTACACAGCCGACAACATCTCGACCGGCACTACCTCTGTGGTGAACGACGCCGTCTCGGGCGAGTACAAGCTGGTCGAGGAAGGCAAGCTGACCGTTGCCGCCGAGCTGGGCTTTGCTCCCTTCGAGTACATGGACGAGAAGACCGGCGAGCCCGTGGGCTTTGACGTCGACCTCATCAAGGCCGTTGCCGAGAAGCTCGGCCTTGAGGCCTCCTACCTGCCCAACCAGAAGTTCGACACCTTGGTTCCCCTGGTCAAGCAGGGTGGCAAGTGCGACGTGGCCATCGCTGGCATCACCATCACCGATGACCGTATGAAAGAGATCGACTTCACGTCTGCGTACCTGGACTCCAACCAGGCAATCGTCGTCAAGAAGGACTCCGGCGAGACCGAGGAGAGCCTGAACGCCGCCGATAAGAAGGTCGCCTGCCAGTCCGGCACCACCGGCGACGAGTGGATCACCGAGAACCTCACCGCCTGCGAGCGCGTGCCGCTGGACGACGTGACCGCCGCTTTGACCGGCGTCTCCACGGGCCTCTACAACGCCATGGTCATCGACCTGCCCGTTGCCTCTTACATGCTCACCCAGTCATTCTCTGATCTTGAGGTCGCCAAGGAGATCCCCACCGGCGAGCAGTACGGCATTGCCGTCTCCAAGGATAACGGCGCCCTTACCCTCGCCATCAGCTCTGCTCTGCAAGAGATGGAAGACGACGGCACCATGAAGGAAATCAAGACCAAGTGGTTTGGCTCCGAGATCTAATCGGGTCCTTTACCCCACGTTAAGACAAGGCGCGCGTCGCCTTTGATTATTCGCACTGTTCTCGCGGGGCCCTTGCGCGCATAAGGGCCCCGCCTGTTATTAAGCGAGGAGAAGCCTATGGGTTGTCTCAGAGAAAAAAGCCACGGGAGGCTTGCGGCCGCGTTTGTCGCGCTGATCTTCGCCGTCCTTCTCGCCGTGCCCGCGCAGGCATTTGCGCTGACCTGCGACAAGGCCACGGCCAAGCCCAACGAGGACGGCGGCTCGGGCGTCATTGGCGCCATGGACACCCGCCTTACCTGGGAAGGCACGGTGGAGGAGGGGGAGTCGGTGACCTCGGTTACCTTGGAGCTTCCCGAGGGCGCCAGCTTTGACGGCTCGACCTCACGCATCACCGTGCTCGAGGGCCTGACGCGCATCTCCATCGACGGCGAGGCGGCGCCGGCGGGCAACTCGATTACCCTCACGTTTTCTGAGGCCATCCCGGCGGGCTCGCTGCTGCGCCTTGAAATCACCAACATGCAGTTCCCCGCAGACGGCGGCGACTACCAGGTCACGGGCTCCTATACCACCCAGGAGGGTACGGACGGCAAGCTTCCCGCCTCGCCCGCCATTACCGTCATCGCCAACACGCCGCTGCAGAAGATCGTCAACTGGCTGGACGAGCAGCCCTGGGTCGCAGCGTGGAACTCCAACCAGTTCTTGGGCATGTTCTTCAAGCCGCAGCTTTTGGTTACGTCTTTCTCGTCGCTGGCTCCCGGCTGGGTCCTTTGCCTGGGCATCGTCATCGCGAGCTATCCTTTTGCCATCGCGCTTGGCCTCTTGTTCTCGCTGCTCAAGATCTCTAAGCACCGCCTGTGCCGCGCCATCGCCGTGGTCTACATCAACGTGCTTCGCGGAACGCCTTTGTTCCTGCAGATCTACATCATGTTCTTTGGCCTGCCCATGGTTGGCATCAACATCGACAACAACCTGCTGGGCATCATCGTCATGGCGGTGAACTCGTCGGCCTATCTGGCCGAGATCTTCCGTGCCGGCATCCAGTCGATCCCGCGTGGCCAGTACGAGGCGGCAAGCTCGCTTGGCATGAGCTACGTCCAGACGATGTTCTCGATCATCCTGCCGCAGACCGTGCGCCGCGTCATCCCCACGGTGACCAGCGACTTTATCACCGCCTTCAAGGACACCTCGCTGCTTTCCTCGGTGGGCGTCATGGAGCTCATGATGTTCTCTAAGAACCTCACGACCGTGACCGGCAACATCACGCCGTACGTGGCCGCCGGCATCTTCTATCTCATCGTCACGCTGCCGCTGATCAAGGTCGTGGGCATCGTGGAGCAAAGGATCGCCGCCTCGGAGTCCGGCATTTCGCGCGAGGTCCGCAAGCCCCGCCGTCGCGATCTGAAGAAGGGGGCCTCCAATGCCTGCTAAGAAGCTGCATCTTCACAACACGCCGATCGATACGCCGGCGCCTTTGCCCGCAGACGAGGCCGCCGCTGCCGCCTTTGCGGCCGACCAAGGCCTCACGAACCACCACTTTGTCCAGGGCGAGCACCCCATTGTGCGCATCGAGCACCTTAACAAGAGCTTTGGCGAGACGCTCGTCCTGCGCGACGTCAACCTCAACGTTTGGCCCGGCGAGGTCGTCGTTGTCCTTGGGCCTTCTGGCTCTGGCAAGTCAACCATGCTGCGCTGCGTGAACCTTCTTGAGACACCAACCGCCGGCCACATCCTTATCGAGGACGACGAGATAACCGGCAAGTCTGCGGCCGACGTCAACAAGCTGCGCCGCGACGTGGGCATGGTCTTCCAGCAGTTCAACCTCTTCCCGCATCTCACGGCCAAAGAGAACGTCATGATCGGCCAGGTCAAGGTGCTCAAGAAAGGCAAGGAAGAGGCGGCCGCCGAGGCAATGAAGCAGCTTGCCGCCGTGGGCTTGGCCGATCGCGCCGATTTCAAGCCCGGCCAGCTCTCGGGCGGCCAGCAGCAGCGCGTGGCCATCGCGCGCGCCGTGGCCATGCACCCCAACGTGCTGCTCTTCGACGAGCCCACGAGCGCCCTTGACCCCGAGCTGGTGCGCGGCGTTCTGGACGTCATGCGCGATTTGGCCGAGAACTCCGGCATGACCATGATCGTCGTTACCCACGAGATGGGATTTGCGCGCGATGTGGCCGACCGCGTGGTCTTCATGGAAGACGGCGTCATTGTCGAGCAGGGCATCCCGGCCGACGTCTTCGACCACCCCAAGAACCCCCGTACCGCCGAGTTCCTGGGCTCGATTGACTAGGGGAGAGACCCTTTTGACTTACAGAGAAGGGCGCGCCACCGCAACGGGTGGCGCGCCCTTCTCGGCAATAACACTGTTTTGCTTTTTTAAATCTCACGGCAATTAAGCGCAGGTCATATGGTAATCTTCTTGCAAATATTTGTCTAAATTCAGGGGGCACAAGGGTGCATCACAAAAACATCCTGCTCATATCGGCAACCACGCGCCTGCACGATCGTATGCGTGAGCTCTCTCACTCCATCGACGTCTCCATCGCCCTGGCTAACGAGGCGACCTTCTCGCAGGCTGCTTCTTCTGGTCACGAGTTCGACCTCATCATCTTTGACGGCGAGGGCATGAGCCAAGAGACCCACAACGCGGTCGACGCCTACGTGGCCGAGAACGGCTTTATCCCCATGCTGTTTGTCCAGGATGCCGATAAGCTCGCTTCTTTGCACATGCCCATGCAGGGCAAGAATGACTTCATCATCTCGACCGCCAGCGCGGCAGAGCTCGAGATGCGCGCGACCCTGCTTCTGTGGCCCGGTGAAGAGAGCGCTCCGGCAGACATCGTCACCGTTGACAACATGACCATCAACCTGGCCACCTACCAGGTCTACATTGACGATAAGCCCGTCGACCTCACCTTAATGGAGTACTCGCTGCTTAGCTTCTTGGCTACGCACCCGTCGCGCGCCTACTCGCGCGAGACCCTGTTGCACCGTGTGTGGGGCTTCGAGTACTGCGGCGGCACCCGTACCGTCGACGTGCACATTCGTCGAGTGCGCTCCAAGGTGGGCCCGCAGGTGGCAAGCCACGTGGTCACCATCCGCGGCGTTGGTTACCTCTTCCGCGTGTAAGGTTTTGAACTTTTATCCCCGGCGATCTTCTCGCCGGGGATTTTTTATTTAGGGCTCTCACCTGGGCTTTAAGCTTTTGTGTAAGTGCTTTTCAGTAAGACAAAAGCCTAGTGCCAGACTTGTGTCACCGGCGCGATGCCGGTAAGAGCGGCGGCGGTTGGGGTACAGTCATCAACGTTAACAAGACACGCCCTCGTGCCCCAAGATATTCCAAGGGAGAAGATCATGGACGAGAACAACTACACCCCGCAGCCGCCTTACGGTGACGACCAGCCCACAGCCGAGCAGCCCACGGCGCGCCACTCGGCTTACGTGCCGCCCATCCCCGGGCAGGAGCCGGGCCTTGTGCCGTCAGAACCGGAGCCCCAGAAGCCCAAGCACTCCGGCAAGGGCGTCAAGGCCGTTTTGGCGGGCCTTCTGGGCGGTGTTGTGGGCGCAGCCGTTGTGGCGGGCGTGCTGTACGGCACGGGCGTCATCGGCAAGACCACGACCACCTTGTCCACCGGTACGTCTCAGAACATCACCATTAGCACTGACGGCACGTCGACCTCCACAGCCACAGCCGTCGCGGCCAAGGCGCTTCCTTCCGTCGTCACGGTCAACGTAACGTCTTCTGGTTCTTCGGGCCTGGGCTCGGGCGTGGTCTTTGACACCGACGGCAACATCATCACCAACTATCACGTGATCGAGGACGCCGACTCCATCACCGTCACCATGAACAACAAGAGCTACGACGCCACGTTGGTGGGCAGCGACTCGTCCAGCGATCTGGCCGTCATCCACGTTGACCTTAACGGCGACTCTGTGACCCCCATCGAGCTTGGCGACTCGTCGTCTGTGCAGGTGGGCGACTGGGTCATGACCGTGGGCAGCCCCTTTGGCCTCGAGCAGTCCGTCTCGCAGGGCATTGTGAGCGCTTTGACGCGCAACACGCTGTCTACCAGCACTTCTGGCAACACCCTCTATACCAACCTCATCCAGGTGGACGCAGCGATCAACCCGGGCAACTCGGGCGGCGCGCTGGTGGACGACGAGGGCAAGCTGATCGGCATCTGCACCCTGTACTCGTCTGATACCGAGAGCTTCGCGGGCATCGGCTTTGCCATCCCCGGCAACTACGCTGTGTCTGTCGCCAACAAGATCATCGCCGGCGAGACCGTCACGCACGCACATATTGGCCTGTCCATGCAGACAGTCAACGCGCAGAACGCCAAGGCCAACAAGCTGTCTGTTAACCAGGGCGCTTACGTTGCCGAGGTAACCGAGAACGGCCCGGCCGCCCAGGCGGGCATCCAGCAGGGTGACATCATCACCGGCATCAACGGCACCCAGATCACCTCGGCCGACGGCGTGATCTTGGCCGTGCGCTCGCACGAGATCGGCGAGACGATCCAGGTCACCGTCATGCGCGGCAACGAGGAGAAGACCTTCTCGGTAACCCTGGATTCCGATGAGGAGCTGCAGAAGCAGCAGACGACCACCAACGACATCAACAGCTATAAGAACCAGAACAACACCAACACGGACACCAACAGCAACTCCGACAGCTGGACCGAGCTGTTCCAGCAATGGCTCCAGCAGCAGAACAACAGCCAGAACCAGAACAACGGGTACGGCGGCAACGGCCGCGGCTACGGTTACGGCAACTAACGCGCTGGTTTGAGCCTTCAATTAGCG
>CAVGOA010000022.1:0-4000 GCA_963630635.1 Paludibacteraceae bacterium | reverse complement strand
AATGGAAGAAGTCGCGCTCGATGAATTTGCCGGGAAGGAATGCCGTGAACATCCAGATTTTTGGGACCAAGAAGAGCTTCGACACCAAGAAGGCACAGCGCTGGTTCAAGGAGCGGCGCATCAAGTTCCAGTTCATCGACCTGCGCGAGAAGGACATGAGCAAGGGCGAGCTGCGCGGCGTGGCTCAGGCCGTGGGCGGCGTTGACGCCCTGGTGAACCCGGATGCCAAAGACGAGGAGGCCTTGGCCCTTGTCCAGTACCTGGCAGAAAGCCAGCGCTTTGACAAGCTGTTGGAAAACCAGCAGCTCTTGCGTGAGCCCATCGTTCGCAACGGCAAGCAAGCGACCGTTGGGTATGCGCCCGAGGTATGGGCGACCTGGGAATAAAATCGAGCCCCTATTTTTGTCCGGTGCCATGGGTATCCTTAGACACATCTAGTTTAAGGAGGCCGCAATGGCAGAGATTCAGTGCCCGCACTGCGGGAAGAGCTTCACCGTCGACGAGTCGCAGTACGCCAACATCGTCAAGCAGGTCCGTGACAAGGAGTTCGAGAAAGAGCTAACAGAGCGCCTGCATCTGGTTGAGCAAAAGAACGCCTCGGCGTTGGACGCCACGGTGGCAAAGACGCGCGAAGAGAGCAGGGACGAGCTTGAGGCCGTGCGCCAGCAGCTCGCGCAGGCACAGCAAAAGGCGGCCGTTCAAGAGGCGCAGCTTCGCCAGGAGGCGCAGGCCAAGGAGGCCGAGCTGCGTCAGGAGGCTCAGGAGCTTCGTGCCAAGCTCGAGCGCCAGGCAAACGAGCGCCAGGCCCAAGACCAGACCACCATTGCGTCTCTGCAGGCCAAGCTCGACGAGGCCGACAAGTCCTACCAGGTTCAAAAAGAGCTGGCGGTGCAAAAGGCCGTGGGCGACAAGGAAGTCCAGATCACGACCTTAAAGTCCCAGGTGGCTGCCGTGGAACTCGAGAAAAAGCAGGTCGAGGCCAGCCTCAAGCAGCAGCTAAGCGAGAAGACCGCCTACAAAGACCAGGTCATCCGCGACAAAGAAGACGAGATTGAGCGTCTTCGTAACCAGCGCAGCCGCCTTTCGGTCAAGCTCATTGGAGAGACCCTGGAGCAACACTGCGAGATGGAGTTCAACCGCGTGCGCATGATGGCCTTCCCTCACGCCGAGTTCCACAAAGACAACGAGGTCGTCGATGGTACCAAAGGCGACTACGTCTTTCGTGAGATGGACGAGTCGGGCGTCGAGATCGTCTCGATCATGTTCGACATGAAAAACGAGGACGACAACTCCACCAACCGTAAGAAGAACGAGGACCACCTCAAGAAGCTCGACAAGGACCGTCGCGACAAGGGCTGCGAGTACGCCGTGCTTGTCTCGACGCTTGAGCCCGACAGCGACCTGTACAACTCCGGCATCGTCGACGTCTCGTACCTGTACCCCAAGACCTACGTTATTCGCCCGCAGTTCTTCCTGCCGCTCATCTCGCTGCTGAGAAATGCCGGTATGAACGCCGTTGCCGCTCGCCAAGAGCTGGCCGAGATGCGCCAGCAAAACATCGACATCACGAACTTCGAGGAGAAGCTTGACGAGTTCAGGGTTGGTTTTGGCAAGAACTACGAGGCGGCCAACAAGAAGTTCAACCTCGCCATCGACGAGATCGACAAGTCCATCGACCACCTGCAGAAGGTCAAGGACGCGCTCTTGATGTCCGAGAGGCAGCTGCGCCTGGCCAACGACAAGGCCGATAAGCTCACCGTCAAGAGGCTCACCCGCGGCAACCCCACCATGAAGGCAATGTTTGCCGAGGCAGAGAAGAACAACGCCGCCTCGCAGGGGGACGAGTCACAGGAGTAGGCCGCCCTTTATTTGCTGTGCTTGCCGCGTGTGCGCACCGGTCGCCTGGCGCGCACGGCGCGTACGGCGAGAATAACGGCGCATGCAACGAGAATGATGCCTCCTGCGATGCGGAGGCCATCCTCAATTTCGGGAAGCGATGGCCCAATGCGGCTGTCGCTTCCTGTTTCTGCTAAGACGGTTGGGGTTCCCTGCGTGGGCTGGTTTTCTGCACTTGCGTTCTTCTCGTCAACCGTTCGCTCGCACTCAACGACGTAGCGGCTGGCGGTCGATCCGTAAGGATGGCAGGTAATCAGGGTCACAAGGTCGCGTCCTTGCTGGATGCCCACGGCTTCGGTGTCCGAGGGGTCTATCACCTTGGTGCCCACCACCGTGTAGGTTAGCGTCTCCCAAAGCGTGGTGACATAAACCTTGTCCCCAACGCAAAGCCTTTCGATATCCCTGAACATCATCGAGGGCGAGCCGTAGCCGCGATGGGCTGCGATAAGGCAGTTGCTAGTGGATTCTCCCAGCGGGGCGCTGGACCCTTCGACGACGGTGGCCCCTCGCCTTAGGTGCTCGGTGGTCGACCCAAGATAGAGCGGTAGGGAAGTGCTCATCGCGGGGATTTGGATATAGCCGATAAGACCGTTCTCGAGGCCCTGCGTCTCGAACTCGCCCATTGCGCCCTCAAATAAAAATGGGTCTGCAGCGATCGATGCCGCACCCGACGCGACCTGCTGGTTGTATGCCTGCAGCCAATTGAAAAGTTCATCGAATGGGGCGCTGCCGGCCTTACCGGCCTGCTCATCCCTTACGCTTGCGGTTGTTTGTTCGACCTTGGATATTTCCTGGTCCATCTCGCGCTGTGCCAGAGCTCCCTCGACGACGGGCGCAAACAGAAGAACGGCCCCGCCAAGTAGCAAGAAAGCGGCAATGACGTTGACAAGGCGACGTCTTTGGATTCTCTTCACGCTCATCTCATCGCCCTCTTGCGCTTCTCGCGTGCCTGCTTCTTGACCAGTCGCACGATGGCTAAGACAAGCAGGATTGCCGCCGCAACCAGGACCCCGATAACGGTGGGGGAGAGCATGCCGCTCTCGACGCTTTGGATTAAAGACGTGGACGATACCTTGGAGGCTTTGCGGTCGAGCCAGTCCTGGGGGATATCGCAGCGTTTTGCGTGCACCAGCAGGCGGTGCGAGTTCACGCCATAGGGCGTGCAGGTCACAAGCGTGACCAGGTCTTCTCCCTCGCTGATGCCCAGGCTTGAGGTGTCCTGCGGCAAGACGACCTCGGTCGAGTAGACCTCGTAGGCATGGTCTTCTCCCAGCACTTGGATCACGAAGTAGTCACCTACCTGCACCTGGTCGAGCTTGTCGAAGATGACGGCAGAGGGAAGTCCCGTGTGCCCCGCCAAGACCGCGTGGCTCGAGGCGCCGCCTACGGGCAGTGACGTGTTTGTGACGTGACCGACACCGTGGTTCATCTCGTCACCTTCGGTGCCGTGTGCGATGGTGAGATTGACGCCGATGGAGGGAATCGAGATCGTCCCCATCACCCCGTCCCCGTTGAGGTTGAGGCAGTTTAGGTATTCCTCGTTTGAGTCGGCCTGCGAATTGGCCTCAAAGGGGTCGACGACATAGGTTGCCCCGGAGAGCAGCCGCGCGTTGTAGTCCATCGCCGCCTGCATAAAAGCGCTTAGGTCCTCGACGGGAGTCTCGCTTACAACTTCTTCCTGGGCTTGGATGACCTTCTCCTGCTGGACCCTATTAAGGTGGTCGCTCACAAACGGGTAGGCGATCATGGACGTTCCGACAATGACAAGGGCCAACGCTGTCAAGATTCCAAACAGGCGGCCACGCGGCCGTCTCTTTGCATGTTTCCCTGGCCCTTTTCGTTTAGTGCGCGTGTATTGCAAAAAGTATCCCATCTTGTCTCCACCTCAAAAGGGGGAAGGGGCATGTATATGCCCGCTTCCCCCGTACGCCCCTATGGTTTGACTAAGCTGCGGTTTTGAGACGTGTTAAAGCTATTACTCCTGGTCGCGACGACGGTTTGCGAGAAGAGCCGCAGAGCCGCCCACGACCAACAGGATGCCGCCCGCAGTGAGGGCAACAGTGCCGGCGCCGCCGGTAGAGGGCAGCTCGCCAACCTTGGGGTC
>CAVGOA010000021.1:0-35655 GCA_963630635.1 Paludibacteraceae bacterium | reverse complement strand
ACATCCACCATATCGGTAAGTTTGGCCAGCTCATAGGCCTGTTGCTCGGGCATCAACGCCGCCACTGCCGTACCGCCAACCAGCGCGTCCTGCACATCGGTACCGCTGGCCAGCGTCTTCAAGCCGCACGACGTCGCAAACCCCTGCACGTAGGCCCACTGGGCGTCGGTCCCCAGCTGGCCCGCGGCCGCGGCCACCCTGTCGCCAGCGCAAAGCAGGCCCACCATCTGCAGGAACCCGTCCTCGTCGGCCGCAGGATCGGCCACGCAAACCTGGCCCGCAAGACCCGCGGCCGCCAGCGTCGCGTACCCGGTGATGCCCGCGCGGACCTTCTCGCCAAGCTCGCGGCTAAGCACAATGGCGCAGGCCTCGCGGCAGACCTTCTGCGGAGTAGCCAGGCCAGCCAGCCCCTCGTAACACGAGCGATCGCCGCCCCAAACCACATCGGCCGTAGCCACGCCGCGCTCCACGTCGGCGGCAAGGGCGGCCTGCCAATCGGCGCAGGTCATCATCCACACGTCAACGGCAATCCGGGTCTTCTCTTCAAATCCCGTGACAAAGGCGTTGACCAGCGTATCTGCGCAGCTGGTGTAGAGGGTCATCTTGCCCGCTGGCTCCACGACCCCGCCCTCGGCGGCGTCGTCGCCGGCCGCCGCGTCGCCGCCCGTCGCCCCAGCATCGTCCGATCCAGACGCCGACGCCCCAGACCCGTCGCCGTCCGCGGCCTGCGACACGCCAAACGCAACGCCCCCGGCAACCGCCGCGGCAGCAACCACGCCGCCCACCACGGCGTCTCTTCTCGTCACCTTGACCTGCGACAACTTCATCCCAATAACCTCCGGCCCCGCAATGCCCGCAACGCCCGGCGCAGCGCGCCCTACAGGCTCTCCAGCAGCTCGGCCATCGCCTTCTGCACGGCGTGCTCGCGGTTAGAGCCAATGACGCGCGTGGCCACCTGCTTGACGGCGTAGCGCGCGTTGTCCATGACGTAGGCCTGGCCCACGTAGCGCAGCAGGGCATAGTCGTTCATCGAGTCGCCAAAGGCCAAAACCTCGCTGCGGTCGATCCCGTAGTAGCGCAGCAGCTGCTCGACGCCGGTGGCCTTGCTCACGTGGCGCGGTGTGACGTCGATCCAATGGGAGCCACTTGGCAAGAAGGTGAACCACGCAGAAAGCTCGCGCTCTAAAACGTATGCCATGTCCATTATCTGGGCCTGGTTCTCGCAATAGATTGAAGCCTTGATGATGTTGAAGTCGGGCGAGGGCGGGTCGAAGATTTGCTCGGCGTTAGGAAGGTCCTTGTCCATCTCTTTAATGTAGGCATCCTCGGTGTCAACCAAGTAGCTCTTCTCCTCGTCATAAACGGCCAGGTGTAGGCAGTCGAACATCTCGCACGTGGCAAACAAGCGCTGGACCGCCATGGCCGAGAAAACCTCGCGGTCGAGAAGAACGCCATCGGCGTAGACCTGGGTGCCAAGGGCGGCCACGTAGTCCATCTGGTCCTTGACCGGCTCGAAGAAGCGGCGCAACGTGCGGTACCTGCGGCCGCTGCTGGCGCAAAACATCACGCCATGAGCGCGCAGCTGGCGGATAAGATCGAAGGTCTCGGGCGGAACCTGGGAGTTCTCGTCCAAAAGGGTGCCGTCCATGTCACATGCGATGAGCTTGATCAAGGTCTTCTCCCCTATCTAAAGGTGGCCCGCACGTCAAATGCGGGCCAGGTCAATGCGGGTGCAGGCGTCTTAGAACAAATCCGGCGCCTCTTCGCCCGCCTGCGGAAACGCGTCAAAACGGTCGATGTGCATCAAGATCTGCTCAAGGTCGACGATGGCCCAGACATGGGTCTTGCGCCGCTCGTTCTCCCAGATCATAAGGTCGCGGTAGCCCGAGGTCTTGCGCACGCCAAACCAGTTCATGTGGGTGATCTGGTCCACGTAAACCACCTTGCGCCTGCCCACCAGCGGGCGGATCACCACCGCACGGGCCTCGCGAGAGCCCGGCTCGGCGCGACCGTCGGCACCGGCGTCAAAGATCTGCACCTTGTAGCGGCACAGGACAAGCCAGCCCACCCACAGCGCCAGGCAGCAACCGTCAAAGAAGCCCAGCACCGTCACGGGGTTTGCCGAGTAGACGCCCATGATGCACATGACCGCCGTGATGTCGCCCAGAAAAGCCGTGACCAGCAGGCACAAGGCGATGCCGCGCGTGAACAGCGGCGGGACGACGTAGGTGTCGTGGTGGCTGTGGTGGCGCTCGGCGATTCTAAAGCTGGTGAAGAAGTGCTCGAAGACGTTGGCGACCAGGGCCGGCACGGTAGCGATGAGCATGAGCAGGACGTACACGGGGCGGCTCCTAGTTGGCCTGGTCCGGGGCCTGCGCCGGGACCTGCGCAGAGGCCGGGGCCGTGTCGCCCCTCTCGCCGTCCACGGCCGCGAACTTCGCGACCAACTTGGTGAGAAGGTCGACTGTGATCTCCAGGCTCTTGACCGGGATGAACTCGCGAATCGAGTGGGCGTTGTAGCCGCCGGTCGCGATGTTGGGGCAGGGCAGCCCGCGGAACGTCAGCTGCGCGCCGTCGGTGCCGCCGCGAGCGGGAACCAGCACGGGCTCGATGCCCACCTCGCGGTTTGCCTCGACGGCAAAGTCAACCAAGCACTGGTCAGAAGCGGTGAACTTCTCGGCCATGTTGCGGTACTGCTGGCGCACGGTCACCTCGACGGTGCCCTCGCCGTAGCGGGCGTTCATGAAGGCGGCAATGCGGCGCAGCATGGCCTCGCGCTCGTCGAAGGCCACGGCGTCAAAGTCGCGCAGGATGTAGTGAAGGTGAACCTCGTCGGCCGTGCCGGTGATCTCCATGGGGTGGTAGTAGCCCTCGCGACCCTCGGTGTGCTCGGGGCGCTCGGCGGCCGGAATCATCTGTTGGAACTCACAGGCCAGCGTAATGGCGTTGACCATGATGTTCTTAGCGGCGCCCGGGTGGACCACCGTGCCATGGAAGGTCACATCGGCCGCGGCGGCGCTAAAGCACTCGAAGTTGATCTCGCCCAGGGTCTCGCCGTCCACGGTGTAGCCCCACTTGGCGCCCAGCTTATCCAGGTCGAGAAGGGCGGCACCGTGGCCGATCTCTTCGTCGGGCACAAAGGCGATCTTCAGCGTGGGGTGCTCAAGCTGGGGATTTGCCACCAGGCGGGCGAGAAGGGCGCAGATCTCGGCCACACCGGCCTTGTCGTCTGCCGAGAGAAGCGTGGTGCCGTCGGAGCACACGATGTCTTGGCCCACAAACTTGGCGAGGTCAGGCACCTTATCGGGGGTCGTCTCGACGCTGACGCCGTCCACGACACCGGCAACCAGCGCGCCGCCCTCGTAGTGCACGACGTGCGGCTTCACGCCGGCGGCCGGCGCGTCGGGGGCCGAGTCGATGTGCGAGCACAGCATGAGCGCGGGAGCCTTCTCGGCGCCGACAGAGGCGGGCAGGGTCGCCGTCACATAGGCGTGCTCGTCCACGGCCACGTCCACGCAGCCAATGGCGGCCAGCTCCTCGCCCAGCATGCGCGCCATCTCGTGCTGGCGCGGGGTCGAGGGCGTCTGAGCCTCGTTCTCTTCGTCGGACTGGGAATCTACCTGCACGTAGCGCATGAAGCGCTCAAGAACATCACTCATTTAAGCATCGACCTTTCCTTGGTTGTTTTGCAGGTCTAAGAATAGCGGCTCGAGGTAAGCCGCGACGCCGGATTCGTCGCATGATTTGGTAACGTGGTCGGCCGCGTCCAGGGCGCAGGGCAGCGAGTTGGCCATCGCCACGCCGTCGCCGGCGGCTTCAAGCATCGTGAGGTCGTTCTCCGAGTCGCCAAAGGCCACGGTATCAGCCGCGTCGATGCCCAGGTGCTCGCAGAGCCACCTTAGGCCCGCTCCCTTGTGGGCATCCACGTGCGTGATCTCGATGTTGGTTGGCAACGAGCTTGTGCGACGCAGGCCCGGATTGGCATCCACAACGTCCCAAACCTGCTGCTTAGAGGCCTCGTCCAGGTAGAAGACGTTGATGCGGCAGACCGAGCCGCAGCTTGCCAGAAGCTCCTCGAAGCTGCCGTCGTAGCGCTCGCGCACGGCCTTGATCTGCACACGCGTTGGCTCGTCGATGCCCATCTCGTCAAGGTAGTGCCAGCGGTCGGCAAACGTGTAGACCTTGCCGTCTGCAAAGAGGTCGAAGGTCACCGGCAGGTCCTTGACCTGGGCATACAGGCTCGCGACCAGGTCCTTCTCAAGCGCGACCTCGCGCAGCACCTCCATCGAGTTGGCGTCGCACACCAAGGCGCCGTTGCAGCAAACGGCGTACTTCACACAGTCGTGGTCCATCATCTGGGCGGGCACGCCGTTGATGTTTCGGCCGGTACAAGGCACAAACTGGACACCATGCTTATCGGCCTGGGTCAGGGCCTGCTCGTTCTTCTCGCTTATGGCCTTGCGCGAGTCAAGAAACGTGCCGTCCATATCAACAAAGACCAGCTTAACCATGGTGCGTCCTCCCCCGCGCCACGCGACGGGCGCCAAGCGGCGGCCGCAATCGCTGCAAAAATGGGACTTGTCTGATAGTCAAACATCAGACAAGTCCCAAATATATCGTCATTTCATCAGACAAGTGCAAGAATTGCAGGCGAGAAGCCCAAAAACCATCAGACAAGTCCGAATTTTGCAGGCGGGCCCAACCAGGCGGACACGGCGGCGAGAAGACCGTCGAGTTGCGACGCCCCGCCCGCGGCGCCCGGCCCGCTACTTGTTACGACGGCGAGAAACGCGCGCGGCCACCAGGCTCGCTGCGCCGCCGCTGGCCAGAAGCGCCGCGGCCACGCCGGTGACGTCGCCGGTCGCGGGCGTCTTGCCCTTGCCCGACTTGGCCTGGCCGCCCTGGTCGCCGGCGTCCTTCTCCCCTGCCGGCTGCACGACACGCGTGCCGGTGTGCGCCTCGAAGGCCAGCGCGGCCGTGGCCTGGTTGACCTCGGCAGAGCCGGGCGTCGTGTTGGCCAGCGCCGTGCGATAGGTCGTGGCCCCGGCGGCGTCGAGAAGCTCCTGGCCGGCAGCCACCGCCGCGGACAGCGCGTCGTACTCGTCCTGCGTCATCCACGTGGCGCCCTCGTCGACGTCCGTGCCGTCCTTGCTGATCGTGGCAGACGCCAGCGCGGCCTTGGCCTTGGCAATCGCGGACTCAAGGGCGGCCAGCTCGTCGACCTCGGCCCAGTCGTTCAACTCGCCGTAGGCCTTGATGGGAAGGTTGTCCACCGCACGGCCCTTCTCGGCGGCATACTCGCTAACCTCGGCCCAATCGACCCAGGTCGCGGTCTCGTCGTCGGTGATCTCCATGTTGGTGAAGCTCTCGCCCTCGTTGACCTTGGCCACAAAGTACGAGTTGACGATATCGTCGATGGCCTTCTCGGCGTCCTGCTTAATCTGGGCTTGGACGTCGGCCTTCGCGACCTCGGCCTCGGCCGTGGCCTTGGCGGCCGCTACGGCCTCGGTGCGGTTCATGCCGGCCTCAAGGTTCTTGGCATAAGCGGGGTTGTAGAACTTGTTGTAGTAGTCGGTCGTGACTTCTTCCAGCTTGCTGGACGCAAAGTACTCACGAATCTCGGCCTCGTCCTTCTCGGTGGGCTTGCCGTTGTTGCTGTTGGCAACCACGTAGTACTTGCCGTCGTCTTTGCACTTCTGCGTGGTGACCACGGCGTAGCGCTGACCGGCACGCAGGGCGATCCAGTTGTCCTCGCTCAGCTTCAAGCGGTGATAGCCGCCGTACTGGTACTCCTCGCTCGAGATCTCGTAGACCAGGGTCGAGTGTTCGGGGTCGTCGGGCGTGGTCGCCTTGTCGTCCAGCAGGTAGAGCTTGTAGTCAACGGTGGTGTTGGGCTTGGCCGTCATGCACGAAAGCGCGCGCACCGCCATGTCCTCCTCGGCCGTGTAGATGTTGGCCGAGCTGGACTCCTTCTCGCTACCAAGTGCAAAGATGCTGGTAGAGGCCATGTAGTCGTACTGATCAACAACGTATTCTTCGTTGTCGGAGTACTCGGTGAGGTCGAACTCAAAGGTCTCAAGGTCGCAGATGCTGTGGTCGTAGTAGGACAGCCAGAAGTAGCCGGTGTGCTGGCCGTTCTCGACGATACCAAACTCCTTGTCGGTGCCGCCGTTGGGGAACTTCTCGGTGTCAGAGCCCCAGCTGTTCTTGATGAGCCACGCGCCGTTGCCCTCGGGCTTGAGGCCCGCCTCGTTCGAGAAGTTGTCGGCCGAGAAATCGTCGTCCCAGCCCACGATACACACCGCGTGGTTGGCCACGGCGTTGTCGTAGGTGTAGTGGGCCCAGGTCTGGGTGTTCATGTACTTGGGCTTGGTCGCGTTGGACTGGTTGGGATTGTAGGAATCGGCGTGGAAGGCGACCGAGACCGCGCGGCCCTGAACCAGCTCGCCCTTGATGGCGGCGACGGCGTCCATGTCGGTTCTTGCGTAGCTGCCCTTGGCGTCCTTGACCACGGTGTCGGGCAAGATGTTGGAGTTGTCAAACTCGTAGCTCGAGGCGCTCCACAGGCTCTCGGGCAGCGTCCAATCGGTGTAGACCATGTTGCCGGCGGCGTCCACGTAGTTGCCGGCCCAGTTCTTCTCGATGACCTCTTTGACGCTGGAGTCGAGCCTCAGCAGGGAAACCTCGTCCTTAGTGAGGTACTGGGTCTCGGGGCTGTCCTCGCAGCCCTTATAGATGACCTTGCACTCCATGACGCCCTCAGCGTTTTTGTACTCGGCCAGGGACTCGTTGAGCGGGCCGATACCTGCCGCAAAGAGAGAAGAGCCATAGTTGGCCTCGCCGCCGGTCATGCCGCCGACGTTGGGATCGCTCGAGGTGGTGTGGAAGCCCTCGCCGGCCTGGTCCTTGCCCACCACGCTCTCGGGCGCGCCGCCCGCGCGGAAGGTCGAGGCAACAAGCTGCATCTCGGAGAGGTCGATCGGGGTCTCGCTGTAGGTGGTGTTCATCTCGCTAAGCAGGCTCGACTCGCAGGCGGCGATGGCCGAGAAGCCCCAGCAAGTACCCCACGGGTGCTGGCGCTTGACCGCGGTCACGATGGAATCGGAACGGTCGCCGTCGCCGTTGGGGTCGCGCAGGTCAAACTTGGTGGCGCTGGACTTGCCGTATTTGCCGGTCACGACGGTAGCGGTCGCCTGGCCGTCATCGGACAAAGCCGCGACATCGTCTGCGTGGCCGTAGCTCGTGGCCGAGTAGGACGGGTCGCTCAAGGTCGACTCGATGGCGTTTGCCCAGTCCTCGCCCGTGGTGGCCAGGGCAAGGGCCGGAGCACCCGCGGCGATGGCGGCGGCCAGAAGCGCCGAGAAGGCTGCCCTGCGCGCGCACGAGACCACGGGGGTGCGGTTGTCTTTCATCATGGCTCCAATCGTTTAATGTTTGATACCGAGAAACCCGCGCAGCTAGCGGGGCATACGATCGTGGTTGACCTCTTGGTAGAAGAGGCGCTGGACCTCGGCGGGCTCACGCGTCTGGCCCAGGACCCACATGGTCTTGGCGACAAGGGCCTCGGTGGTCATGTCGTCACCCTTGAGGATCCCGGGGTTCTCTGCATAAGCGCGGCCAACCTCATAAACACCCAGGTCAAGGCCTTCCTCGGGCACCTGCGTGGTGACCACCAGGGTGCGGCCCGAGCCCACCCAGTCAAGGATGGCCTCCTCAAAGCCGCCGTCTGCGCTGGGGATGCCGCCGATGCCAAAGGTCTCTAAGATCACGGCGTCGTAGTCGCGCTTGAGCAGGTCAAAGATAGACGGTTGCAGCTCGGGCGTGAGCTTAAGGACAATCACGCGCTCGTTCAGGCCGTCATAAACGCGCGGAGACGCGCCGGTCTTCTCGCCACCAACCGGGGCGCCCGCGCCCGCGTGGACCACGCGGTTGTTGCGAATATAGGCCAGCGAGGGGTAGTTCATGCTGGTAAACGCGTTGAAGCTCATAGTGCGCTGCTTGTGGGCGCGCGTGCCGGCGATGACCTTGCCCGAGAAAACCACGGCCACATCGCGGCTAGCGTCGTCGGCCGCGTAGAGAACCGACTGGTAGAGGTTGAGCTTGGCGTCGGTGAAGGGGCTTGCCATGGGCTGCTGCGAACCCGTGAGCACGATGGGCTTCTCGCTGTCTTGGATGAGATACGAGAGGGCCGCGGCCGTGTAGGCCATGGTGTCGGTGCCGTGCAAAACGACAAAGCCGTCGTAGTTGTCGTAGGCGTCCACAATGACGTCGCGGATGGCTAACCAGTCGCGCGGGCGCATGTTGGTGCTGTCGATATTCATGGGCTGAACAAAGTCCAGCTCGGCCAGGGTGTCCAGCAGAGGGACCTTTTGGGCCAGCTCGCGGCCGGTGGCGGTGGGCGTAAGGCCCGCCCCGTCAGAGGTCGAGGCTATGGTGCCGCCCGTCGCAATGATCAAAACACGCTTCACGTGGGTTTCTCCTTTAGGATGCGCGCGCAGACGCGCCCGAATTGGCATTTAACTGGCCTATTTTACGTCAAGCACCCCGGCAGGCATAAACCAACCGGGGGCGTTACCCAAACGTTAAATTAAGCAGAGCCAATAAAGTGGGGAGCGGCGATTTCCTCGCAGCTCCCCAGCAATTAAACGGTAGGGTCGGTGCCCTTACTTGCGCTTTGGGCGGCGTCACCCAAAAGGCCTTCAGACAACCCTGCCGCCGAGTCGAGTTTTGCCGAAGAGAGGGACTTCGAATAGTCCTTCGTACCCCAGCCGCCTAGGCCCGCAGCGCCACCGAGCACGCCATCCATATCCCGGTCGTCCAGCTCCTTGATCGAGTCACGCTCTTCCATGATGTCTACCTCTCTGTATCTATGCGCCCAACCCCTACTCGGCCGCGTTCTCTCCCATGCTCTTCTCCACGTAGTCGCGGATAATCGCGCACGAGTCGCGCATGGCGTGGCGCTCGTCGTAGGACAGGTCGATCTCAAGGACAGTCTCGACGCCCTGGTCAGACAACACGCACGGCACGCCCACCGAGATGCCGCTCTCGCCGTACTCGCCGTCCAGGTGGACAGACAGCGGCATGACCACGTGGTCGTTGTGCAGGATAGCGGCCACGATGCTGGCCACCGCGGCGCCAATGCCAAACTCGGTGCAGCCCTTGCCCGAGACAATGGCCCCGCCGCTCTTGCGCACGCGGTCCATGACCTCGTCAAAGTTCACGTCGCGCACGCTGGAGTGCTGCAGCGACATGTACTCGCGCAGGGGGATGCCCTGCACCGCGATGTGCGAGGTGGGGATGAAGGTCGAGTCGCCGTGCTCGCCCATGCAGATGGCCTGGATCTGCTTGGAGTTCACGCCAATGATCTCGGACAGGGCGCGGCGCAGGCGGGCCGAGTCAAGCAGGGTGCCCGTGCCAAAGACCTGGCTGCGGGGCAGGCCCATGTTGCGGTAAAGGTACTCGGTCACCACATCGCAGGGGTTCGAAACGCTGATCAAGATGCCGTGGAAGCCGCTCTCGCGAAGCGGGGTCACGATGCCGTCCAGGATCTTCAGGGTGCCGTCGAGCATCTGCAGGCGCGTCTCGCCGGGGCGGCGAGAACGGCCGGCGGTGAGGATGGCAAAGTGGGCATCGGCGCAATCGGAGTAGTCGCCCACGCGAATGACAAAGTTGTCGCCCAGGCCAGAGGCCAAGTCCTCGAGGTCAAGGGCCTGCGCGGTAGCGGCCTCTTTGTTGACGTCGACAAAAACGATCTCGTTTACCAGGTGCTGGAACATGAGGCACAACGCGCTGTGCGAGCCCACGCGGCCCGCGCCGATGATGACCGCCTTGCGGGTCCTAACCTTGTCGTGCATAAAAAACCTCCTATGACTACGCCATGCGTTGCAGGTGAGAAGACCTCGAACAAACGCACATGGTAGCCATAGGAGGCACGAACGGGGCGAAATTTTCGCTAGTCGCGCGTCAGCTTTCGGTGAAGGCGATGCGGCTTGGACGCCTCGGCCCCCAGGCGGCGCTCGCGGTCGGCCTGATAGGACTCGAAGTTGCCCTCAAACCAGTGCCAGCGGCCGGGGTTCTCGTCGTCGCCCTCCCAGGCCAGGATGTGGGTGGCCACGCGGTCAAGGAACCAGCGGTCGTGGCTAATGACCACCGAGCAACCCGGGAAGTTCTCCAGGGCCTCTTCCAGCGACTCAAGGGTCTCGACGTCCAGGTCGTTGGTGGGCTCGTCAAGAAGAAGCAGGTTGCCGCCCTGCTTGAGCGTCAAGGCCAGGTTCAGACGGTTCCTCTCGCCGCCAGAAAGGACGCCCGCGCGCTTTTGCTGGTCCTTGCCCTTGAAGCCAAAGGCGGCCACGTAGGCGCGAGACGGGATCTCCTGCTCGCCCACCTGGATGTAGTCGTTGCCGCCCGAGACGACCTCCCACAGGGTTTTATCGGGGTCGATGCCCTCGCGCATCTGGTCGACGTAGGAGAGCTTGACCGACTCGCCCACCTCAAGGGTGCCCGCCGTGGGCTGCTCCAGGCCAACGATGGTCTTGAACAGGGTCGACTTACCCACGCCGTTGGGGCCGATAATGCCAACGATGCCGTTGCGCGGCAGGTCAAACGAGAGGTTCTCGATCAAGACGCGATCGCCAAAGGACTTGCACAGACCGTCTGCGACCAGGACTTTATTGCCCAGGCGCGGACCCACGGGAATCTGGATGTCGGTGAAGTCGACCTTCTTGGAGGCGCGGGCCTCGGCCTCCATCTGCTCGTAGCGGTCAAGACGCGCGCGGTTCTTGGCCTGGCGGGCCTTGGGGCTCGAGCGCACCCACTCAAGCTCGGCCTTCATCTTCTTGGCGCGGCGGGCGTCCTGCTGGTTTTGGGCCTCAAGGCGGGCGGCCTTCTTCTCGAGGTAGGTAGAGTAGTTGCCCTCGTAGGGGTAGAGCTGCCCGCGGTCGACCTCGCAGATCCACTCGGCCACGTCGTCCAAGAAGTAGCGGTCGTGGGTGACGGCCATGACGGCGCCGGGATAGCGGTGCAAGAACTGCTCGAGCCAAAGGACGCTCTCGGCATCCAGGTGGTTGGTGGGCTCGTCAAGAAGCAGCAGGTCAGGAGCCTCAAGCAGCAGACGGCACAAGGCCACGCGGCGCCTCTCGCCACCCGAAAGGTGGGTAACCGGCTCGTCGGGGTCGGGGCACTGCAGGGCATCCATCGCCTGCGAGAGCTGCGAATCCAGGTCCCAGCCGTTGGCAGCGTCGATCTCGTCTTGCAGCTGGCCCATCTCGGCCATAAGCGCGTCGAAATCGGCGTCGGGATCGGCCATCTCTTCGCCGATCTTGTTGAAGCGCTCGATTTTGGCGAGAAGGTCGCCAAAGGCCATCTGGATGTTCTCTTTGACCGTCTTGTCCTCGTCCAGCGGCGGCTCCTGCTGCAGGATGCCCACGGTGTAGCCGGG
Organism: Paludibacteraceae bacterium; assembly: GCA_963630635.1. Classification (GTDB taxonomy): domain Bacteria; phylum Actinomycetota; class Coriobacteriia; order Coriobacteriales; family Atopobiaceae; genus Paratractidigestivibacter. The sequence goes on along the minus strand of CAVGOA010000021.1, from coordinate 24,218 downwards.
GGTGAGCTTTGCCTCGCCGTTCGAGACGTCCTCGAGGCCCGCCATGACCTTGAGCAGGGTCGACTTACCGGCGCCGTTGGGGCCCACGACGCCGATCTTGGCGCCGGGGTAGACGCCCACGGTCACGTCGTCCAGGATCACCTTGTCGTGCACGGCCTTGCGGGCCTTATAGAAGTTGTATACGAACTCGGCCACGGGAAGCCCCTTTCTGGTCGTTTTGCTTCAGTTTCTCTTCATCGAGCATTCATGTTATCAGGCCGTGGCCCCCAAAATCTGCCCGTCCGTGGCACAATGCACCCTAGCCGCATAAACTCTCGATGTTTCGCAAGGAGAAACCATGCCCGAGGCAATCCGTAAGGTCAACGTCATCGGCCACCTCAACCCCGATACCGACAGCATCTGCTCGGCCATCGCCTACGCCTACCTTAAGAACAAGGTTGGCAACACCGACATCTACGAGGCCCGCCGCGCCGGCGCCATCAACCGCGAGACCGCGTTTGCCTTGAAGCACTTTGGCTTCGACGAGCCCCAGCTCATCACCACCGTTACCCCGCAGATCAAGGACTGTGAGATCCAGCGCCAGGCCGGCATCGACGCCGACATGAGCCTGTTTGCCGCGTGGTCGCTCATGCGCGAGACCAAGACCGACACCCTTTGCATCACCAACGAGAAGAACGACCTCAACGGTCTTATCGCCGTCAAGGACATCGCCAACGCCAACCTCGACATCTTTGACACCGAGGTCATCGCCGAGGCCCACACCTCCTACGCCAACATTGTCTCGACCCTGAACGGCGAGATGCTGCTTGGCGACCCCGCCAGCACCGTCGAGACCGGCAGCGTGCGCGTGGGCACCACCCCCGAGATGATGGAGGACACCATCAAGCCCGGCGACGTGGTTTTGGTCACCAACCGCTACGAGACCCAGCAGTTTGCCGTCGAGTGCGAGGCCGGCTGCATCGTGGTTTGCTGCGGCGCGAGCGTGTCTCCGCAGGTCATGGCCTCGGCCGAGCGCCACGGCTGCTCCATCATCACCACGCCTTACGACACCTACGCCGCTTCTCGCCTGATCTGCATGTCCATCCCGGTGTCTGCCAAGATGCACCCCGAGGGCATCGTGAAGTTTAGCGTCAACACCGCCGTCGACGACGCCAAGAAGATCATCGCCAGCTCTAAGCACCGCTTCTTCCCCGTCATCGACGAGAACGGCGCCTATGTGGGCCTGGTCAACGCCATGAGCCTGCTGTCTGCCAAGAAGAAGCACGTCATCTTGGTTGACCACAACGAGAAGAGCCAGGCCGTCGAGGGCCTTGACCAGGCCGAGATCATGGAGATCGTCGACCACCACCGCATTGGCTCCATCGAGACCGCGGCCCCTGCGCTCTTCCGCAACCAGCCGGTGGGCTGCACCTCTACCATCCTGTGGCAGATGTACCACGAGCAGGACGTCGAGATTCCCAAGAACATCGCGGGCCTCATGCTGTCGGCCATCATGTCCGATACCCTGGCCTTCCGCTCGCCCACCTGCACCCCGCTTGACGTCAAGGCCGGCGAGGACCTGGCCGCCATCTGCGGCGAGGACATCCCCACCTACTCCGACGCCATGTTCGAGGCCGGCGCCGACCTCACCGGCCGCACCGCCGACGAGGTCTTCCACCAGGACTTCAAGGTCTTCTCGCGTGGCAACGCCAAGTTTGGCGTGGGCCAGGGCTCCTTCATGACCGAGAACAGCCGCAAGGCAGCCGAGAAGCTCGTTGGGCCCTACCTGGCCGAGGCCGCGGCCGACGAGGAGCTGCCGATGGTGTTCTACATGTTCACCGACGTCAAGAGCTCCACGACCGAGCTGCTGTACTTTGGCGAGGGCGCCGAGGACGTCATTCGCCAGACCTGGGGCGTCGACGTTGTGGACGGCATCGCGACCCTTGAGGGCGTGGTGTCGCGCAAGAAGCAGATCGTGCCGCCGCTGATGGCGACGTTCCAGAAGATCCAGGACGAGCAGGACTAACAGCAGAAGTTAGACCTGCGAGCGTTGGCCCCGGGTTTTAGTTTCGTGCTCAAACAGTCCTGATTCGCACGAAGGCCACGTTTAGTGGCCTTCGGCTCATGCGGAACTGCGCGCGAAACTAAAACCCGGGGCCTTCTTGTCGTGACGTCGCCATCACCGACGGGCAAAGGAGGAAAAATAAGTGCACGGGATGCATGCTAGGTTGCCTAAGAACTTTGTGTTGGAGGAGAGGCTCGAGAGGTATGGGGCGGTTATTGAGGCCGATCCGTATACCTGGCGAGGTCGGTGGGCTTCTGCGTGCGCACCGGTTGACGGGGAGGCGTTTCGCGAGGTAAGGCTTGACTTGGGATGCGGCAAAGGGTCGTTTACCGTCGAGGCGGCGCGACGCGAGCCCGATGTGCTGTTCATTGGCATGGACTCCGAGCCGGTGTGCATCGCCTACGCGGCGCAGCGCGGGTGCGAGAGCGGGCTTTCCAACGTGATCTTTGTGCCCGGCACCGGCATGCGCATCAAAGAGATGTTTGGCCCTGCCGAGCTGGGGCGCATTTACCTTAACTTCCCCACCCCCTTCCCGCGCAAGCGCGAGAGCCACCTGCGCCTGGTCAACATGGAGCGGCTGCTCGACTACCGCGATGTGCTGGCGCCGGACGCCGAGGTGTGCCTGCGCACCGACAGCCTGCCTCTGCGCGAGTTTGCCAAGACACAGCTGCCGTTGGCCGGCTATCAAAAGACCTGGGAAAGCGACGACGCCCGCGGTGAGCACCCGGACGACCCCACCAGTGAGTACGAGGTGCGCCTAGGGGCGCAGGGCGCCAAGGTCTTCTCGCTGTATTCAAAGCCTGTGGGCGAGGCGCCGCAAAATCCCGTGCAGACTGCCGAGATGAGTCTGGTCGCCTATATCCCGCAGGATCTCTCGGCCTTTGACGACTACGCGCCGCACGGGATGCAGGCCACGATGCAGAACCTGCGCAACCGCGCGGCCCGCTCAAACGGCGACTGGAGCCACGGGATCACGCTGTAGCGGGGTCCGCGAGGGGCTTGCGGTGTCTTTGCGCACGGCCGCCTGACTCATCCCATAGTAAAACTCGCTTTGTCGAGTAGACATAGGAACGCCGGTATCTGCCAACTGGGCAAATGCCGGCGTTATTTGTTTTGCTACTTCAACATCGCCATTTTACTATGGGATGAGTCAGGCGGACTTCGATTGAAGCCCTGCCAGGACGAAAAAAGGCGCCGAGAAGCACGTGCTTCTCGGCGCCTTTGCCGTCACAAGGGGTCTCGCGCGGCCGCGGTGCCGTTAGTCGACGGCTGCGCGGGCGCGGATGTCGGCCAGGTGGGCGCGCTGGTCGGCCGTCAAAGGCAGACCGTAGTCGTCGCCGCCCACGGTGGGATCGTCGGCGTTTTGCAGCTTGAAGTCGCCGCCGCGACCGTTCTTGAAGTTCTCCTTGGCCACAGAGATCATGAGCTTAATACGGTTGAGCTGGTTGACCTCAGAGGCGCCCGGGTCGTAGTCGACGGCCACGATGTTGGACTCGGGGTGCATCTGGCGCAGGCGCTTGATGACGGCCTTGCCAACCACATGGTTGGGCAGGCACGCAAAGGGCGAGCAGCACACGATGTTGGGCGTGCCCGTCTCGATAAGGTCGCACATCTCGGCGGTCAACAGCCAGCCCTCGCCCATCGTGTTGCACAGAGAAAGGACCTGGCCAGCCTTCTCGGCAAGCTCGTAGACGCTGGGGTACGGCTCGAAGCGAGTGGACTTCTCCAGCATCTTGTTGATGGGCTCGCGGAAGCTCTCGACCAGCTTGATACCCGCGCGGTGCGTGAAGCGGCTGGTGGCCTTGGTGCCCAGCTCGTCCTTCATGTTGATCGCGTTGGTCATACCAAACAGGAAGAAGTCGACAAGGCCCGGGACGTTGGCCTCGCAGCCCTCCTGCTCGATGACGCGAACGACCTGGTTGTTGGCCGTGGGGTGGAACTTGACCAGGATCTCGCCCACGACGCCCACGCGCGGCTTGGAGCGGTCGTTGACCAAAGGCAGCGCCTCGAAGGCGTCAACAGTGCGCTGGCACAGGGCATAGAAGCTCGAGCGCGAAGCCGTGAGCAGCGTGTTCTTGGCGTCGGCCATCATGCGCTCATAGAGCTCGTCGGCAGATCCGGCCTTCTCCTCGTAGGGGCGCACGCGATAGAGCAGCTGCATGATCAGGTCGCCAAAGAGCAGGGCATAGACCGCCTTGATGAGAAGGGCGGGCTTGAAGACGTTGAAGCCGGGGTTGTCCTCGTCCAGGCCAGAGGCGGCGGTCAGGCTGATGACCGGCACCTCGGGGTGGCCGGAGTCCTTCAGGGCCTTGCGGATAAGGGCGATGTAGTTGGTGGCTCGGCAACCGCCGCCGGTCTGGGTAATCAAGACGGCGGTACGGCTAAGGTCGTACTTGCCCGAGAGGACGGCCTCCATGATCTGGCCGGTGACCAGGATGGACGGGTAGCAGATGTCGTTGTTGACGTACTTTAAGCCCATGTCCACGGCGCCCTGGTCAACGGACGGCATAAGCACGCAGTTGTAGCCCTCGTTCTTTAGGAGCACCTCGATCAGCTCGAAGTGAATCGGGCTCATCTGCGGGGCCAGGATGGTGTAGCCGGCCTCCTGCATCTCCTTGGTGTAGCGCACCTTTTTGAAGGCGGCGCTTTGGGACTCGCGGTAGACGGGCACGCGGGCAGGGTCGTCGTGGGTGCGCTTGCGCTCGAGCGTACCGTCGGAAAGGCGAACACCCGTGGGCTCGATCTCGGCCACCTCACCGGCAAGGGTGCGACGCTCAAGATCGGCGTGCTGCTCCTTAAGGGCAGCCATGAGCGAGCGCACGCGGATACGGGCGGCGCCCAGGTTGCTCACCTGGTCGACCTTGAGCATGGTGTAGATCTTGCCCGAGGCCTCCAAGATCTCCTGCACCTCGTCGGTGGTCAGGGCGTCAAGGCCGCAACCAAACGAGAAGAGCTGGATGAGGTCCAGGTCGTTGCGGGAGGCCACGAAGCGCGCCGCGCGGTACAGACGGCTGTGGTACATCCACTGGTCGACGACGCGGATGGGGCGCTCGGGGTCCATCTTGTGGGCAATGGAGTCCTCGGTAAGCACGGCAAAGCCGAAGGAGTGCACCAGCTCGGGGATGGCGTGGTTGATCTCGGGATCGTTGTGGTACGGGCGGCCGGCAAGCACGATGCCGTGACCGTCGTGGGCCTCGATCCAGCGCAGAGCCTCGTCGCCCTTGCGGTGCATGGCGTTATGGAAGTCGATGTCGGCCTGCCACGCGACGTTGACGGCCTCGTCAATCTCGGCGCGGGTGATGTGGCTGCCGCGCACGCGGCCACGGCCCTCGGCGGCGTCCTTCTCGCGCTGCTCGCTCACCAGCTCGTACAGGCGGCGCTTGAGCTCGCTCTTCTTGTCATACGGAATGAAGGGGTCCATGAACTCGACCTTGGTGCCCTCACCCAGCTCGTCGATGTTGAGCTTCAAGGCCTGCGGGTAGCTCATGACAATGGGGCAGTTGTAGTGGTTGGTGGCCGAGCTGTCCTCCTGACGCTCCCAGCGAATGCAGGGCATCCAGATGAAGTCGGGGTCCTTCTCGATGAGGTTCATGATGTGGCCGTGGGAAAGCTTGGCCGGGTAGCACACCGACTCGGACGGCATGGACTCGATGCCCGCCTCGTAGGTCTTGCCGGTGGTCTGGTCGGACAGCACGATCGAGAAGCCCAGCTTGGTGAAGAACGCGTGCCAGAAGGGGTAGTTCTCGTACATGTTGAGGGCGCGCGGAATGCCCACGGTGCCGCGGGGCGCCTCGTTGGCGTCAAGCACGGGGCGGTCGAACAGCAGCTTGTTCTTGTACTCAAAGAGGTTGGGGGCGTCGTTCTTAGCGCGCTTCGAGCCGCCCGCGCCCTTCTCGCAACGGTTGCCCGTGATAAAGCGACGGCCGCCGCCAAAGTCGTTGATGGTGAGCAAGCAGTTGTTGGAGCAACGGCCGCAGTGGACGTTTGTGTGCTTGACCTGCAGGTTGTCGATGTCTTGGCGAGAAAGGATGGTCGAGACGCCGTCCTGGCCCGCGCGGTCGCGGGCGAGAAGGGCCGCGCCGTAAGCGCCCATGCAGCCCGCCACGTCGGGACGAATCACGTCGCGGCCGGTGAGAAGCTCGAAGGCGCGCAGGGTGGCGTCGGACATGAAGGTACCGCCCTGGACCACGCAGTACTTGCCGATCTCTTCGAAGTCGCGCAGCTTGATGACCTTGAACAGGGCGTTCTTAATCACCGAGTAGGAAAGGCCGGCCGCCACGTCGCCGATGGTGGCGCCTTCCTTCTGGGCCTGCTTGACGCGGGAGTTCATGAAGACGGTGCAACGGCTGCCCAGGTCGACGGGGCTCTTGGCCTTAACGGCGGCCTCCGCGAACTCCTGAACGGTCATGTTCATCGACACGGCAAAGGACTCGATGAACGAGCCGCAGCCAGAAGAGCACGCCTCATTGAGCATGATGTGCTCGATGACGCCGTCCTTGACCTGCAGGCACTTCATGTCCTGGCCGCCGATGTCCAGGATGAACTCGACATCGGGGATAAAGGCCTTGGCGCCGCGCAGGTGGGCGACGGTCTCGATCTCGCCGGAGTCGGCGCGCAGGGCCTCGATCAAGATCTGCTCGCCGTAGCCCGTGGTGGTCACGTGGCCAATGGTGCAATCGGCGGGCATCTTGTCGTAGATATCGTCGCAGATCTTGCGGGCAGTGCCCAGAATGTCGCCGTTGTTGTTGCCGTACCAGGTGTAGAGAAGCTCGCCCTGGGCGCCCACGACGGCCGCCTTCATGGTGGTGGAGCCGGCGTCGATGCCAATGAACAGGCGGCCGTGGTAGCTGGAAAGATCGCCCTTGGGAACAACCTGCTGGTCGTGGCGGGCCTTGAACTCCTGGTAGTCCTCCTCGGTGGCAAACAAGGGGTCAAGACGCGCGACCTCGGAGCCCTGGGTGTCCTTGAGGTCCTCGAGCAGGCGGATGGCCTCGGCAAAGGTGATGTACTTGTCAGACTCGCCGGCCAAAGCGGCGCCGGTGGCCACAAAGAGGTGGGCGTTTTGAGGCACGATGATGTGCTCTTCGTCCAGGTTAAGGGTCACGTAGAAGCGGTGGCGCAGCTCAGAGAGGTACTGCAGGGGGCCGCCGAGAAACGCCACGTAGCCGCGGATGGGGTGGCCGCAGGCAAGGCCGCTCACGGTCTGGTTGGCCACGGCCTGGAAGATGGAGGCGGCAATGTCTGCGGGGGCCGCGCCCTCGTTCAACAGCGGCTGGACGTCGGACTTGGCAAAGACGCCGCAGCGGCTGGCGATGGGGTGGATCTGGGTGGCCGACTTGGCAAGCTCGTTCAAGCCCGATGCGTCGGTGTGGAGAAGAGAGGCCATCTGGTCGATAAAGGCGCCGGTGCCGCCGGCGCAGGTGCCGTTCATGCGCTGCTCGATGCCGTTATCGAAATAGATGATCTTGGCGTCCTCGCCGCCCAGCTCGATGGCGCAGTCGGTCTGCGGGATGAGGGTCTCGACGGCACGCTTAGAGGCGATGACCTCCTGGACAAACTCCAGGTCGAGCCACTTGGCCAGCAACATGCCGCCCGAGCCGGTGATCGAGACGCGCATGGGCGTGTCGCCAATGACGCCCTTGGCGCGGGCGAAGAGCTCCTTAGCGGTGGCGCGCACGTCGGTGTGGTGGCGCTCGTAGTTGGCGTAGACCAGGTGGTCGTTGTCATCAATAACAGCCAGCTTAACGGTGGTGGAGCCCACGTCGATGCCCAGGCGCAGGTGTGCGTGCGACAGGTCGGTGGGGTTCTTGGGAGAAAGCTCGGCGCCCTCCTGCTTGAGCTCGATGGCAGGGCGAGCGGCGCGCTCGGCCTTGATGGAAGCGGCGGACTTATCGGTCATTGGTCTCCTCCTTGGGACAAAGGGTCGCAAGAGCAAAGCTCGGGATGTCGAACTCGATGTGAGTCTCGTACAGGTCGCCGGGGCGAACAAACATCAGGGCGGTCATAAGGCGGGCCATGGTGCCCACGGACTCTCGCATGCCACCCTCGAGCCATCGGATCAAGACGCCTACCTCGGCAGATATGGCAAACGTCAGGTAATAGTCAAAGAAAGCGCCCAGAGCCCGCAGGTCAATGCCGTCAAGGGCACGGTCCTGCACAACCTCGTGGACCATGCGCTTGATGCGCTCGGCAAAGGCCGGGTCGCCGCCGTCACCAAGGAGCGGCTTTAGGTAGTCGCCCTTCTCGGCAACGCAGCGGAGAAGTTCAATCGAGCCTGGGGCGGGTTCTTGGCGGTTGAGGGCTTCCTGCAGGCCGGCGAGGTTGGTCTGGGAGATGCGCACCACGTATGTGCGCAGGTCGGCCAGAGTCTCGTCCTCTATCTGGTTTACCAGGTCGGGAATGTCGCGGAAGTGCGAGTAGAACGTGCGGCGGGTGACGCCGGCGCGCTCGGTCACCGCGGTCACGGTGACGCGGGAGAGGTCTTTGCTCGACTCGATCTCGTCGGCCAAAGCCTGACGCAGGGCGGCGCGGGTTCGCACGGTCCTGCGGTCGGTGCTTTGCGGCGAGACGGGCGGGCTACCTGCGGTCGCGTCTCGTAATGCTTGTCGCAAACGGGAGCCTTTCTCGACGTTTTTTCACAACCTGGGTAGTATTGCACAACCTGTGTAATAACGCCGAGCAGAGCATGCGGATTCACCGCTCCCCCACATGGTCTTAGGATATCCTGAAATAGTCGAACATATTTTCGATTTGCAAAAGGCACGCCTAGAAATCTGGTACAATTGTTCGTAAGCAAAAGCGGTGCCCTCCGAGTCTTGCAGGCAGTTAGGAGGGATTTCGTTGGCAGAACTTACCACATTGATTCAATCAATGGCCGTGCTAGTTATGGCGGCAGCCATCTGGTACCAGATTTCTAGGCACTAACGGTTGGGCGGGGGAAGCCCTTTAAAAACGAAATCAGCCGCCTGGCAGGACGGCTGATTTCTGGGGTCTCCCCCGAACTCACCACTTGTACAGGAGGGCTAAAGCCACTGCGCTTACGATTATACCCGTTCATCGGGCCTGCGCGCAACGGGGTTTTCGGGGCAAGGGGCGCCTTTGCGGGCCCCAAGCCCCGCTTCTGCGGCTCGCCGCCTGTTGGCAAAAAGCCCCTGGTTTGGTGCCGCGAAGCACCAAACCAGGGGGCCATTAGCTTAGGCTACCTGCGTCTACTCGTTGTCGCCCGCGGTCATCTGGGTGGCAGAGAGGTTTGCGTCGGTGGCACCGGCGGCGTCGGGCCAGACCCAGCTGGTGAACTCGGGCACGTCGTAGCCCTCGTCGCAGGCAAACTGGAAGGCCTCAAGACGGAAGTCCTCCCACTTCTGGATCTGGTCGGCGAACTTCTGGGCGTCAACAAGGCGCAACGCGTCGGCAGCCAGGGCCCAGCGGTCCATGTTGTTCAGACGCAGCATGTCGTACGGGGTGGTGGTGGAACCCTTCTCCTCGTAGCCGTGGACGCGGAAGTTGTCGTGGCCGGGACGGTCCCAGATCAGGCGGCGGATGGTGCCGGCATAAGCGTGGAACGCGAAGAGGACGGGCTTGTTGGCACCAAAGAGCTCGACAAAGCGCTCATCAGAGATGGCCTGGTCGTTCTCGCTGACGTTCTGGATCTTGAGGAGGTCGACCACGTTGACGAAGGTGGCCTTGACGCCCAGGCTCTTAAGCATGTCAAGAGCGGCCAGGGCCTCGAGGGTGGGGACATCGCCGCAGGTGGCGATCACCAGGTCGGCCTCGTCAACAGAGGCGGCGGAGCTTGCCCACTTCCACTCGGCGACGCCCTCGGCCAGCTCGGCCTTGGCCTCGTCGACGGTAAGGAAGGTGGGGGCGGGCTGCTTGCCGCAGAAGATGGCGTTCACGCAGTTGGTGGACTGGTAGGCCTTCTCGGCAACCGCAAGCGCCATGTTGGCGTCGCAGGGGTAGTAGGCGTTGACGACGTGGGTGTCGTTGGCCTTGTTAAGGAGAAGGTCGACAAAGCCCGGGTCCTGGTGAGAGAAGCCGTTGTGGTCCTGGCGCCAGACGTGGCTGGACAGCAAGATGTTGAGGCCGGCGATGGGGGCGCGCCAAGGAATCTCGCGGACGGTCGCCTCGAGCCACTTGCAGTGCTGGTTGACCATAGAGTCGACAACGTGGACAAAGGACTCGTAGGAGCTCCACACACCGTGGCGGCCGGTCAGGACGTAGGCCTCGAGGAAGCCCTCGCACTGGTGCTCGGACAGCTGCTCGACAACCTTGCCAGAGGGAACCAGCAGGTCATCGTTGTCGGCGTCGGCGTAGTAGCCGCCGCCCCACTGCTTGGCGGTGTACTTGTAGGCGTCCTGCAGGCGGTTGGAGGCCGTCTCGTCGGGACCAAAGATGCGGAAGTTGTCCATGTTGTTGTGCAGGACATCGGCGGTGTAGGCACCAAAGACGCGGGCGGCCTCGGTGGAACCCCAACCGTGGCCCTTCTCGGCAACAGACACCTCGTGAGCGTGGATGTCGGGCAGGACCAGATCGGTGCGGACCTTGCCGCCGTTAGCGTTGGGGTTGGCGCCAATGCGCAGGTCACCCTGGGGCATGAAGGCAGTGACCTCGGGCTTTACCTGGCCCTCGGCGGTAAAGAGCTCCTCGGGCTTGTAGGAGCGCAGCCAGTTGCGCAGCACGCGGAAGTGCTCGTGGGTGTCCTTGGCAGAGGCCAGGGGCACCTGGTGGGCGCGCCAAGAGCCCTCGGTCTTCTTGCCGTCGATGTGCTTGGGGCAGGTCCAGCCCTTAGGAGTGCGGAAGATGATCATAGGATAGACCGGGCGGGTCTCGTCGCCGGCCTCGGCGTGGGCCTTGATGTCGCAGATCTGGTCGAAGACGTCCTCGAGAAGATCGGCAAAGCGACGGTGAATCGAGGCGTGGGACTCGTTGTCAAAACCAGCCACGAAGAAGTGGGGATCGTAGCCCATGCCCTCGAAGAACTCGGTGAGCTCTTCATCAGAGACGCGCGCCAAGATGGTGGGGTTAGCGATCTTGTAGCCGTTGAGGTGCAGGATGGGCAAAACGATGCCGTCGGTCTTGGGGTTCACGAGCTTGTTGGACTGCCAAGAGGTGGCCAGCGGGCCGGTCTCGGACTCGCCGTCGCCCACGACAGCCACGGCCAGCAGGCTGGGGTTGTCCATGATGGCGCCGTAAGCGTGGGACAGGGTGTAGCCCAGCTCGCCACCCTCGTGGATGGAGCCGGGGGTCTCGGGCGCAAAGTGGCTGGGGATGCCGCCGGGGTAAGAGAACTGGCGGAAGAACTTCTGCAGGCCGGCCTCGTCGTTGGTGATGTCGGGGCGAATCTCACGGTAGGTGCCGTCAAGCAGGGACTGAGCAGTGCCGGCAGGGCCGCCGTGACCAGGGCCCATCAGGAAGATGGCGTTTTGCTGGTGGTCGGCGATCAGGCGGTTGACGTGGCCAAACAGGAAGTTCACGCCCGGGGTGGTGCCCCAGTGGCCAACAAGGCGGTGCTTGACGTCGGCGCGGCCAAAGTCGCGCTTCTCGCCGGTCTTCTCGTCAACGAAGTCCTTCTTCATCAGCGGGTTGGAACGAAGGTAGATCTGGCCAACAGAAAGGTAGTTGGCGGCGCGCCAGTACTTGTCGACGCCCTCGAGCTCTGCCGAGTCGACAAGGTGATCGAGCTTCTGCCACGGGGTTCCGATGACGGGCTGTGCCATGCGTGTCCTCCTTTTTCTGCCGCGGCGATGGGCCACGGCGTGCGACCGCCCGCGAAGCATGGTGTGCGGGCAATCCCTTTTCCTGTGACTCGAAGTATAGAGGGTAAAACGTTTTACCTCGCGAGAAAATGAGAGAAATTTGTAAGGGAGGAAGAATTTCTTGCTGTGGCAGGTCCGGTGGCGAGAAGTGCGTGGCGGGTAGCGGCCGGCAGTCGGGCCCAGTGACCAGGACGCTCGCCCAGGCCGGCCGGGCCGAGCCCGCCAGCCCCTACCGTCTGCGAACGCTGGCCTTCACGACCAACCGCGGGGTAAGGACGCGCGTGATCGTCTCGCCGCTGGCCGCGCCGTCCCCGGCGGCGGCCCCGCTCCCGGCCCCATCGCCCTCGCGCAGACGGCCGATCATGATCTCGATCGCGCCCTGGGCAAGCTCGGCGACGTTTTGCTCGATCGATGTCAGCGCCGGCTCAAACAAAGAGTCGGCCGCCGAGTTGTCGTAGCTCACCACAGAGTAATCGCGCGGCACGCGCAGGTTCTCCTCGTACAGGCGCTTGAGCAGGCCCAGCGCAATGTTGTCGGAGCTTGCGAAGACCGCCGTGGCATCGGTGGCGAGAAGCGCGCGGGCGGCCTCGTAGGCGTCACTAATATAGTAGGCGCTGCGAAGCACCAGGCCAGGGTCCAACTCGATGCCCTTCTCGGCTAAAGCCTGGGTGTATCCGGCCAGACGGGCGACGCCGGTGTTTGACTCGGTGTTGACAATGCAGGCCACGCGACGGTGCCCGTAGGACAAAAGGTAGCGCGTGGCCAGGTAGCCGCCTTGCTGGTTGTCAAAGCCAATACGGTCGCAGTCAAAGCTGGGAATCACGCGGTCTACCAGCAAAAACGGGACTGGCAGGGTGTCCAGCACGCGCAGGAGCTCGGGCGCGGGCGGCTCGGAGGCAACCACAAGAAAGATCCCGTCGACGCCCCGGTTGATAAGCTGGCGCACCAACTGCAGGTCGTTCTCGGAGCGGTCGTCCGAGTTGGTGATAAACAGTGCGTACCCGCAGGCGCGGCAGCGAATCTCCAGCTCGCGGGCCAAAGACGAGAAGAACGGGCTCACGATGTTGGGCACGATCAGCCCCAGCGTCTGCGAGTGCTGCATGACCAGACTGCGCGCGATCTGGTTGGGCACGTAGCCCTTCTTGCGCGCCACGTCGCGAATGAGCTTGCGCTTCTCGGCAGAAATCTTGTTGGGGCGGTCGTTGAGCACCAGGGAAACGGCGGCCACCGACATGCCCGTCTCGCGCGCGATGTCCTTGAGCGTCACCTTTGCCATGCCGTGCCCTGCCTGCCCATCGTTTTGGTTTGTTTTCCAATGTGTCACCGTCTGCGGAGCCTCGGCGCACATCTTTATAATAAGGCACACTTACGTCGCGACACGCTTTCAAAGAAAGGGTCCACCGTGGATATCACGCCCCAAGAAGTTGCCGAAACTCTGTCGATGGTCTCGGAGCAAAACCTTGACCTGCGCACCATTACCATGGGCATCAGCCTGGCCGGTTGCGCCGACGAGGACATGGGCCGCATGTGCGACAAGGTCTACGACAAGATCACTCGCACGGCCGAGCACCTGGTAGAGACCGCCGACGACCTCGAGGCCGAGTACGGCATCCCCATCGCCAACAAGCGCGTGAGCGTGACGCCGGTGGCCCAGATCGCGGCCGCCTGCCCCGATCAAGACCTCTCCCCCATCGCGCACGCCATGGACCGTGCCGCCCAGACCCTGGGCATCGACTTCATGGGCGGTTTCTCGGCCCTGGTGCAAAAGGGCATGGGTGCCACCGACCGCAAGCTCATTGCCAGCGTGCCCGAGGCACTGGCCACCACCGAGCGCGTGTGCTCGTCGTTGAACATCGCGTCCACCCGCGCGGGCATCAACATGGACGCCGTGCTTCTCTCAGCCGAGACCATCCTGGAGTGCGCGCGTCGCACGGTGGACATCGACTGCTACGGCGCGGCCAAGTTCGTGGTCTTTGCCAACATGGTCGAGGACTCGCCGTTCATGGCGGGCGCGGTGCACGGCTCGGGCGAGGCCGATGCTGTCATCAACGTGGGCGTTTCTGGCCCCGGCGTCATGGCTGCGGCCCTAAGCGAGCTTCCTGCCAGCGCAAACCTCATGGAAGTTGCCGAGAAGATCAAGCAGACCGCGTTTAAGATCACGCGCGCAGGCGAGCTCATGAGCCGCGAGGCCAGCCGTCGCCTGGGCGTGGAGAAAGGCATCGTCGACCTGTCCCTGGCGCCCACGCCCGCGGCCGGCGACTCGGTTGCCAAGATCCTTGAGATCATCGGCGTGGGCGAGTGCGGCGGCCCGGGCACCACGGCCGCGTTGGCCCTGCTCAACGACTGCGTCAAGAAGGGAGGCGTCATGGCGTCGTCTTCGGTGGGCGGACTTTCTGGCGCCTTTATCCCCGTGTCCGAAGACGCCGGCATGATCCAGGCGGCCATCGACGGTGCGCTTTCCATCGAGAAGCTCGAGGCCATGACCTGCGTGTGCTCGGTTGGCCTTGACATGATCGCCGTGCCGGGCGACACCTCGGTCGAGGCCATCGCCGGCATCATCGCCGACGAGATGGCCATCGGCGTGATCAACACCAAGACCACGGCCGTTCGCCTGATTCCCGCGATCGGCAAGAGCGAGGGCGACATGCTGGAGTTTGGCGGCCTGTTTGGTTCGGCGCCCGTCATGACCGTCAACAAACACGCCGGCACCGTCCTGGCCCACCGCGGCGGCCGTTTCCCCGCCCCGCTGAACTCGCTTAAGAACTAGCAAAGCACATCTCGGTCAAGCTAAAACCCCGCACCTTAACTTTCTTCTCGCCGTTTTTGCCGAGAAAAGCCCAGGTCGCGGGGTTTCTATTTGAGAAACTTAGTTAAGGTGCGGGGTTTCTTGCATGGGACGCTGGCTAAACGGCTTCCAAGCTCCTTGGCATCAGGAAAGCAAAGAGACGCAGGCGGCGCAGCGCCTGCAAGTCACTGGGCTCTTCAAGCTTGACGCCCAGCGCATGGGCAATCTGGACTGCAAGCTCCGTGACATCGGTAAGCGCGCGGACCGTGCGCTCCGTGGCCCTAAAGACCCGATAGCCCGCCGCCGTCAGCGCGTTCCAGCGCGTCGCGTCGATTCCCGGACTTGCCTTTACCCCTTCATGAAACTGCGCGCTATCATATTCAAGGGCCACGCGTTCGTCGGCCCAAAGAAAATCGGGGCGCACGACGTCTAGGCGAGAAAGGCCGCTATCGGTCGTTAGGTCAACGCAGGCGTTGAGCTGCGGCTTTTTGATTCCAAAGCCACCATAGTCCACAGGCAAAGTTAACAAGAGGGCCAGCGCCGCCTCCATTGGCGACGCCGCCCCCTCAAAGGCAAGGTCCATGACCTTTATCCCGCGACGGTACGCGACCGACGGCGCCACCTGAGCTGCCGCTTCTCGCAAACTCTCAAGCGACATAAGCGGCGTCGCGTGAAAGTTCGTCGCGATCTCCCCGCACGACAGGCGATAGGTTCCGCAAAACTCGCAGGTCAAATAGGCCGCGCCAACAAGACGCTTGATCTGCTCCCATTTAACGGGATGGTCAACCAAAACGTAGCCTTCGCCGCCCGTTATCGCAAGCGCCTCGCGCTCTGCCTGGACCGCAGCAGCATGGCCCTCCAGCAAACCGTCGAGCTTGGCAACCGAAGCGCACGCCTGAAGAACGACGAACTCGGGGCCGCTGCAAACAAGAGAGTCGCCAAGCCTTATGCAGGCACCCGCAAAGATGTTGCTGCTCCACACATGGAAGGTCGCCACTTTACCGCTGCTTCGAGCCTGCTTAGAAGAGACCAGTAGGTCAATCGGGGTAGAAATGACGCCCTTGCCCAAAAGGTCATTCTCGGCGAGAAACGCCTTGGCCTCGCGCTGGTTAGAGACGCAGTTCTCGCGAGAAGGAAGTCGTCGAGGTTCTGGCGGCCATCTTTTGGCACCGGCGAAGTCCTCGCTGGGCAGGCATCGCAAAACCTCGCAGGCGGCTCCTGCACCGAGAAACGCGTAGCGCATCTTTACCTCCAAAACCCCGCACCTTAACTAAGTTTCTTCTCAATACCCAAATAACAACTGGGGTTTCTCGGTGAAAGGAAGGAAAACTAAGTTAAGGTGCGGGGTTTTGGAAACTCGCAACGGGGTCGCTACCCCAAAAAGCGCACCTCGGGCTCGAGAGAGACGCCAAACTGGCGAGAAACCTCGGCCTGGACGTGCTCGATGACCGCATGGATGTCGGCAGACGTCGCGCCGCCGCAGTTGACGACAAAACCGGCGTGCTTCTTGCTCACCGCGGCGCCTCCCACCTGGTAACCCTTAAGGCCCGCGTCGGTGATCAGCTTGCCGGCAAAGTGGCCTTCGGGCCGCTTAAACGTCGAGCCTGCGCTGGGCATGTCAAGCGGCTGCTTCTCTTCGCGCTGGTGGGTGAGGTCGTCCATAGTGGCACGGATCTTCTCGGGGTCGCCTCGGTCCAGGTCAAACGTGGCCGAAAGGACCACCAGGCCCTCGCGCGCCACGCGGCTTGTGCGGTAGCCCATCTCGAGCTCATTTGCACCCAGGTCAACCACCGCGCCGTCGGGCGTAAGCACGCGCACCTCGCTCAGCACGTCGGCCACGCAGCCACCGTAGGCCCCGGCGTTCATGTAACACGCACCGCCCACAGAACCAGGAATGCCGCACGCAAACTCCAGGCCAGAAAGGCCCAGCTCGCAGGCCATCTCGCTTGCTTCACGAAGGCCCACGCCCGCCTGGCAGCAAATGCAGTCATCCTCAACGGTGACGCCCACAAGGCCATCTGCCACGGCCACGATCACGCCGCGGTACCCCTCGTCAGAAACCAGCAGGTCAGAGCCGCACCCCAGGACAAAGTAGCGCACTCCCGCGTCCTTGCAGGCCGCGATCACGTCGCGCACCTCATCGAAATCCTCGGGGATGACGTAGAAGTCGGCCGGCCCGCCTACCTCGAAGGTCGTGTGCTCACTCATTGGCTCGTCTACCAGCAGGTTATCCTCGCCAACGATGGCACGAAGCTTCCATTCGAGGGGACTGTCACTGTCGGACATCATTTCCTTTCGATCGTCCATCAGGGGATGCGCGCAAACAGGCACGTAGAGCAGTGAGTATAGCAGGGCCGTTAACGCGAAAACTATCTCGTAGCAAACCCCTTACGAAAGTGATATAGTCGGCCGCATCAGTTTCAGGGCGGGGCGAAATTCCCCACTGGCGGTAACCCAGGCGTGCGCGCCGGGAAGTCCGCGACCCGCGAATACGCGGTTGACCTGGTGAGATTCCAGGACCAACGGTTACAGTCCGGATGGAAGAAACGAAAGGACCACACATGGCCACTTCCACGCACTTCTCGTATGATTCGCACTCCACGACCAACACAGGCGCAACCTGGTCAAACAAGCGCATAGCCGTCACGGCACTCTTCTGCGCGATGGCCCTCATCTGCAGCTTTATCGAGATCCCCATCTTCCCGCCCGCACCCTGGCTCGAGTACGACCCCTCCGGCGTGATCGCCCTTGTCGCGGGCCTGGTCTTTGGCCCGGTCACCGGCGCACTTGTGGTCGTGCTGTCGTGGCTGCTCCACCTGCTGTTTGCCTTCAACCCCTGGGGCGTTTTGATGGCGATCGCCGCCAACGTTGCGTTGATCGTCCCCTGCTCGCTTGTGTACAGCAAGCTGGGCGGCACCAAAGGCATGCTCGCAGGCATGGGCCTGGGCGCCGTGGTCTCGCTGGCCGTCTGCATCGTGATGAACATCCTGGTCACGCCCCTGTACACCGCCGTCACCGTCGACGCCGTCGTGAGCATGATCGTTCCCATCCTGGTGCCGTTCAATGTCATGAAGATTGTTCTCAACTGCGTCTTGTGCGCGCTGGTGGTCAAGCCGGTCTCTAGGGTCTTAAGCAAATAGCTCGGTCGGCGAGAAGACCTTTGAGCAGCAAGAACATCGAAGCCGAGAAGAGCGCCAGCGCGGACGAGAAACCCGTGTTGGCGCGTCTTTCTCGCGTAAGGCTAAACTACGGCACAGCCGCCGCGCTTGACGACGTTGACCTGGCCATACACCAGGGCGAGCGCGTTTGCATCTTGGGCGCCAACGGCAGTGGCAAGTCCACGCTGTCGCAGGTGCTCTGCGGGCTTCTCGGCCCAGACGAAGGTTCAGTCGAGCTCGTGGGCCGCCGCGTATGTGATGACGGGGCCCTGGACCTGGACGCCTACCGCCTGGCTCGCCGCGAGCTGGGCCTGGTTTTTCAGAACCCCGATGACCAGATCGTGACCAGCGTCGTGGCCGACGACGTGGCCTTTGGCCCCGAGAACCTGGGGCTTCCGCGCGAGGAAATCGCGGCTCGTGTGGACCGAGAGCTGCGCCGCGTTGCCCTGCAGGACTTTGCCGAGAAGGACCCGGCCCGCCTCTCGGGCGGGCAGCGGCAGCGCGTCTGCATCGCCGGAGCCCTGGCGCTGGAGCCGCGCTTGCTCGTGCTTGACGAGCCCTCGGCGTCGCTCGACGTGCGCGGCCGCGAGGCCATCCTGCGCGTGATGGGTCGCCTGCAGGCCGCCGGCGTCACCCTGGTTCACGTGACACACTTCATGGACGAGGCTCTTCTCGCCAGCCGAGTCGTGGTCATGAGCCACGGAAAGATTGCGCTTGACGGCACGCCCAACGAGGTCTTTTGCGAGAAGAACGCCCAGGTCATCGAAGAGTTGGGGCTTGAGTTGCCGTTTGAGATGCGGCTCGCGCAGGCCGTCGCGGTGGTCAAAGGCGGCGAGAAGGACGCGACGTCGGGCATGGCGTCCTCGGCCCAGGCCCCGGCCCCGGCCCCGATCCCGGCCGACGCTGCCCCCGCTTGCGTCTTCGAGCACGTGTCCTTCTCCTATACCCCCGCAGAACCAGCCTTGGATGACGTGAGTTTCTGTGTGGCGGAGGGGTCGACCTGTGCCCTGGTTGGCCAGACCGGCTCGGGCAAGTCGACGGCGCTGCGCCTGCTCTGCGGCCTAGAAGAGCCCGACGCGGGTCGCGTCCTTATTGGCGGCAAGACCGCGCGCAACAAGAATGAGCGTCGCCAGCTTCGCCGGCAGGTGGGTTATGTCATGCAGCACCCCGAGCGCCAGCTCTTTGCGCCCACTGTTGCCGAGGACGTGGCCTTTGGCCCTCGCAACCTGGGCCTTATGCCCGCCGAGGTCCAAGAGCGCGTCGACCGAGCCCTGGACTTCGTGGGCCTCGCTGCCAAACGCGACGCATCGCCCTTCGAGCTTTCTGGCGGGCAGCGGCGCCTTGCCGCCATCGCGGGCGTGCTGGTAATGGAGCCGCGCATCCTGGTTTTGGACGAGCCCCTGGCTGGCCTTGACCCCAAGGGCCGCCGCCTAGTGCATCAAGTTTTGAACGACCTGCGAACGCGGGGCATCACCGTCATTTGCGTCACCCACTCGATGGAAGACGCCGCCCGCGCAGACCAAGTCGTCGTCCTTGACAATCGTCGCGTCCTCTTTGACGATGCGCCCGCTCGCGTCTTCACGCGCGCAAATGCGCCGCAGCTCAAGGCCGCGGGGTTGGGCGTCCCGGCGCCTCTTGCCCATGCTTGGGCGCACGAAGAGAAGACCGGCCAGCCCCTGGGAGACCCTCTTACACTAGAAGCCCTGGCGCAAGCCCTTGTGACCGCCCGCGCAAAGGAGGCCGCCCGTGGCCTTTAAGCTCAACATCGGCCAATACTATCGCGCCTCCTCCCCCATCCACCGCATGGACGCCCGCGTCAAGATCTGCTGTGCGCTGGCCTGCGTGGTCACGCTCTTCTCGGCAGCCAACGCCGCGCAGCTGGCGGCATCAATACTGTTTGTAGGGGCAATTGTCCAGGCGTCCAAAATCCCCCTGCGGCAAATCCTAGGCTCCATCAGGCCCCTGGTGGGCTTCATGGGCTTCCTCTCCCTCTTTAACCTGCTATTTGTTCAAAGCGGAGAAGCCCTTCTCGCGTTGGGAATCCTGCGTATAACCACCGGCGGTGTGTGGGCAGCCGTGCTCTACACGGCCCGCTTTGGCCTGGCCTTTATTGTGGGCGGCCTGATTCTTCTCACCACCACGCCCACGCAGCTGGCCGACGCCTTTGACTCGCTGCTCTCGCCCCTGGCGCGCCTGGGCCTCCCCGCCCACGAGATCGCGATGGTCCTCTCGCTGGTACTGCGCTTCATCCCCGCCCTGGCCGATGAGACCGCGGCCGTGATCGACGCCCAGGCCATGCGCGGCGGCGGCCTTGACGAGGGCGGGCTTGCCCAGCGCGCCCGCTCGACGGTGGCCGTGCTCACGGCCGTTCTTACCGGCGGCCTGCGCCATGCCGAGGGCCTCTCGCGCGCCCTGGACGCCCGCTGCTACGAGGGAGGCGCCCGCCGCACTCACCTGCACGTCCAGCGCGTCACGGCTACAGACATAAAGATCGCCCTTCTCTGCGCGAGCTTTGTAGCGGCCCATATCCTGCTGCGATAGTCGCGCCCCTCTCGCCGCACACGCAACGGTTAAATATTTCCTGCGATGTAGCGCCACGCCTCGGCGAACGGTAGGTTTTTGCCGTAGAATGGCTAAATCACACTCGCTGCGGCCTGGAGGTACACACGCATGGTTTCTCGCATCTTTGTAGAGAAAAAGCCTGGGTTTGACGGAGAAGCAAAGGCGCTGGAGCGCGAGCTCAAGACGCTGCTAGAGATCTCTGCGATCACCAACCTGCGAATCATCAATCGTTACGACGTGGAAGGCATCGAGGACACCCTCTTTGAACAGTGCGTCCCCACCGTCTTCTCGGAGCCCCAGACCGATGATGCCACCCGCGAGATGCCTGCCGTGCCCGCGGGTGCCGTCGTTTTTGCCGTCGAGTTCCTGCCCGGCCAGTTTGACCAGCGCGCCGACAGTGCGGCCGAGTGCGTGCAGCTCATTAGCCAGGGCGAGAGGCCCCTGGTGCGCTCCGCCAAGGTCTACGTGCTGGAGGGCGAGCTTAGCGATGCCGACGTCGCGGCCGTCAAGCACTACGTGATCAACCCCGTCGAGGCCCGCGAGGCTTCCCTCGCCGCGCGCGAGACCCTGCGTCAGAGCTACCCCGAGCCCGCCATGGTCGAGTCCCTTGAGGGCTTCAACCAGATGAGCGAGGACGAGCTGGCCGCCTTCATCGCCGAGCGCGGACTGGCCATGGACTTGGCCGACATCAAGTTCTGCCAGGAGTACTTCACCGCCGAGGGCCGCGTGCCCACGATCACCGAGATCAAGATGATCGACACCTACTGGTCGGACCACTGCCGTCACACCACCTTTGGCACCGTGCTCAACAACGTGCAGCTAGACGACGACGTGACCCGCGCCGCCTTTGCCCGCTACCTCGAGATGCGCCACGAGCTTGGCCGCGACGAGAAGCCCGTGTGCCTCATGGACATGGGCACCATCGGCGCCAAGTACCTCAAGGCCAAGGGTATCCTCAAGAACCTTGACGAGTCCGAGGAGATCAACGCCTGCACCGTCAAGGTCAAGGTCGACGTGGACGGAGAAGAGCAGGACTGGCTCTATCTCTTTAAGAACGAGACGCACAACCACCCCACCGAGATCGAGCCCTTTGGTGGCGCGGCAACCTGCATCGGCGGCGCCATTCGCGACCCGCTCTCTGGCCGCAGCTACGTCTACCAGGCCATGCGCGTCACCGGCGCGGCCGACCCCACCGTGCCCGTCTCGGCGACTCTTGAGGGCAAGCTGCCCCAGCGCAAGCTTGTGACCACCGCCGCGGCCGGCTACTCCAGCTACGGCAACCAGATCGGCCTGGCAACCGGCCAGGTGAGCGAGCTGTACCACCCCGGCTACGTGGCCAAGCGCATGGAGATCGGCGCCGTTGTGGCGGCCACTCCCGCCTCCCACGTGCGTCGCGAGTGCCCCGCCCCCGGCGACGTCATCGTGCTTTTGGGCGGCCGCACCGGCCGTGACGGCATTGGCGGCGCCACCGGCTCGTCCAAGGCCCACAACGTCGAGTCCCTGGAGAAGGACGGTGCCGAGGTCCAGAAGGGCAACGCCCCCATCGAGCGCAAGCTGCAGCGCCTCTTCCGCCGCGAGGACGCCTGCCGCCTGATCAAGCGCTGCAACGACTTTGGCGCAGGCGGCGTGTCCGTGGCCATTGGCGAGCTGGCAGACGGCTTGCACGTCGGCCTCAACGCCGTGCCCAAGAAGTATGAGGGCTTGGACGGCACCGAGCTGGCCATCTCTGAGTCCCAGGAGCGCATGGCCGTGGCCCTTGACCCCGCCGACGTCAACGAGTTCCTGGCCTACGCCCGCGAGGAGAACCTCGAGGCCACGCCGGTTGCCACCGTCACCGCCAAGCCCCGCCTTACCATGGACTGGAACGGCGTCACGATCGTCGACGTGAGCCGCGAGTTCTTGGCCTCCAACGGCGCGCCCAAGTCCCAGGACGTTCACGTCGAGGCCGCCGGCGAGTTCTCCCGCGACTGGGAGGGCAAGACCGTGGGCGAGAAGTTCTCTTCGCTGGTGCGCGACCTTAACGTGGCCTCTAACAAGGGCCTCTCCGAGCGCTTTGACTCCACCATCGGCGCTGCCACCGTGCTCATGCCGTTTGGCGGAAAGACCCAGCTCACCCCTGCCATGGCGATGGCCGCTAAGCTGCCTGTGGACGGCGAGACCACCACGTGCTCGGGCATGGCCTGGGGCTTCAACCCTTACCTTATGAGCGCCGACCAGTACCGCGGCGCGTATCTGTCTGTGGTCGAATCGGTGAGCCGCCTTGTGGCCGCCGGCTTTGAGCACAAGAACTTCTACCTCACCTTCCAGGAGTACTTCGAGAAGCTGCGTCAAGAGCCCGAGCGCTGGGGCAAGCCCACCGCAGCCGTCCTGGGTGCCCTCATGGCCCAGGTTGACCTGGGCATTGGCTCAATCGGCGGCAAGGACTCCATGTCGGGCAGCTTCGAGGACCTTGACGTGCCGCCCACCCTGGTCTCGTTCGCGACCGGTCTGGGCACCGTCGACCGCGTGACCTCGCCCGAGTTCAAGGCGGCCGGCCACAAGGTCGCCGTCATCGTCCCGTCTTACGGCGAGCGCGGCCTGGTGCCCTGCGCCGAGTCCCTTCTCGCCACGTTTGACCTGGTCGAGGGCTTGATTGGCAGCGGTGCCGCCGTGGCCGTCTCTACCCCCGGTTATGGTTGCGCGGCCGAGGCCGTCTTCAAGATGTGCGTGGGCAACCAGCTGGGCGTCGAGCTCTCTGGCGCCTACGGCACCGATGCCCTCTTCAAGCCGGCGTACGGCTCGTTCATCGTCGAGCTTGCCGACGGCTGCGAGCTGCCCCAGGGCGCAGACGGCGTGGCCGTGGGTCTTCTCGGCACCACCACCGCCGCCTACCAGCTGGTTGTTGACGGCGAGAAGATCGACCTGGCCCAGCTGCAGGAAGAGTGGGAAAGCGCTCTTGAGGGCGTCTTTGCCTACCGCGAGAAGGGCGAGGCCGTCGAGAAGGTCAGCTTTGACGTCGCGGCCGCCGGTGCCTCTCGCCCCGCGCCTGCCGTCAAGATCGCCCGCCCGCGCGTGATCATCCCGGTCTTCCCCGGCACCAACTGCGAGTACGACACCGCACGTGCCTTCCGCCGCGCCGGCGCCGAGGCAAACGTGCTGGTCATCAACAACCTCACCCCGCAGGCCGTGGCCGAGAGCACCCACGAGCTGGCACGCCAGATTCGCGAGAGCCAGATCGTCATGATCCCCGGCGGCTTCTCGGGCGGCGACGAGCCCGACGGCTCGGCCAAGTTCATCACCGCGTTCTTCCGCGCGCCCGAGGTCACCGAGGCCGTGCGTGAGCTCCTGCAGTCCCGCGACGGCCTGATGCTGGGCATCTGCAACGGCTTCCAGGCCCTCATCAAGCTGGGCCTTGTTCCTTACGGCGACATTCGCCCCATGGACGACTCCTGCCCCACGCTGACCTTCAACACCATCGGCCGTCACCAGAGCCGCTTGGTGCGCACGCGCATTGCCAGTAACCTTTCGCCGTGGCTGTCCAAGTGCGACGTCGACGACGTCCACACCGTGGCAATCTCGCACGGCGAAGGTCGCTTTGTGGCCTCTGACGAGCTGGTTTCGTCGCTTATCGCCGCAGGCCAGGTGGCCACGCAGTACGTCGACGAGGCCGGTCAGCCCGGCATGAGCCTGGACGTCAATCCCAATGGCTCGGTGTTGGCCATCGAGGGCATCACCAGCCCCGACGGCCGCGTCCTGGGCAAGATGGGCCACACCGAGCGCAGCGGCAACGGCCTGTACAAGAACGTCCCGGGCAACAAGTACCAGCCCCTCATCGAGGGCGGCGTGAGCTACTTCACCGACTAACGACGGCCGGTAGCCTCCTGCAAAATTCGGGGTTGTCTGATGCTCGAACATCAGACAACCCCGTTTTTTAT
>CAVGOA010000020.1:18845-37223 GCA_963630635.1 Paludibacteraceae bacterium | reverse complement strand
GCCGACGACCTGGTGGTTCTTCTCAACTTTGACGTCAACGCCCGCGAGGACTTCCGCCTGGGCGTGCCCACGTGGAATTACTGGGCCGAGGCCTTCAACTCCGATTCTGCGGAGTTTGGCGGCTCTGGCGTGGTGAACGGCGAGAAGCTCAAGTGCGAGGACGTGGCCTGGAACGGCCGCGAGCAGTCCGTGGTCCTTCGCGTGCCGCCCCTGGGTGGCCTGGTGCTCAAGGGCGCCGGCGTCCAGCGCAAGCCCGCCAAGAAGGGCGAGGCCGCCAAGGCCGGGGCTCCCAAGAAGGCCGCGGCCAAGCCCGCCGCCAAGCCCGCTGCTAAGCCCGCCGCCAAGAAGCCCGCAGCCGAGAAGGCCGCGGCCAAGCCCGCCGAGCCCAAGGTGGCCGAGAAGCCCGTCGAGAAGCCCGCGGCCAAGCCCGTTGAGAAGCCCGCGGCCAAGCCGGCTCCCAAGCCCGCGCCCGCCCCGGCGCCCGCCGAGAAGCCGGCCACAACGCCCGCTCCGGCCAAAAAGCCCGCCTCGGCCAAGCCCGCAACTAAAAAAGTACCGTCCGTAAGCAACAAAAAAGCTGCTTCCAAGGCAAGAAAGTCGTCGAAGAAGTAAGTTATAGGAGGCGTACATTCGCGCGCTCGCCCACGCACACGCGGCGGCCCCGCCGCGCGACATGTCGTCTTCTGTCCGCACTACAGTTTTAAAAGGGGAGTTTCATGCAAAACAACGACAAGATCTTCGAGACCAAGCTCGACTTCGCGCAGCAGTACCGCGATACCTGCCAGGCCGAGCTGGGCAAGACCTTGGACAAGTGCAGCGACCTCGAGAAGTACCAGGTGCTCGCTAAGCTCATTGCCTCTAAGGGCAACGCGCTCATGCCCGAGTCCCACACCCAGGACGAGAAGAAGGTCTTCTACTTCTCCCTCGAGTTCCTCATTGGACCGCTGCTTGACAACTACCTGATTAACCTGGGCATTCGCGACCTGGTCGAGGACGCCTTGAAGGACATGGACATCGATCTTGACACCATCTGCCGCCAGGAGGTCGACCCCGGCCTGGGCAACGGCGGCCTTGGTCGTCTGGCTGCCTGCTTCCTGGCTTCCATGGCCCACAACGGCATGGCCGGCTACGGCAACGGCATGCGTTACCGCTACGGCCTGTTCCACCAGGACATCGAGGGCGGCCGTCAGGTCGAGCGCACCGATAACTGGCTTGCCAACGGCTTCCCTTGGGAGACCCGCAAGGACTCCTCCGCGGTTCTTGTTCGCTTCAACGGCCACGTCGTGCGCCACGAGGGCGAGGACGGCAAGTACTGGTTCACCGAGGAGGGCGGCGACCTTGTTCGCGCCGTGCCTTACGACGTGCCCATCATTGGCTACGCCGGCCGTACCGTGAACAAGCTGCGCCTTTGGAGCGCCGAGCCCGCTACCGAGGACTTCGACCTCGATGCCTTCAACGCCGGCGACTACGCCAAGGCCAACAAGTTCCGCTCGGACGTCGAGGCCATCTCGACCATCCTGTACCCCAACGACGCCGGTGAGCACGGCCGCATGCTGCGCTTGAAGCAGGAGTACCTGTTTGTCTCGGCTGGCCTGCAGACCATCCTCAAGGACTACGAGAAGGACTACGGTCCCGATTGGGAGAACCTGGGCAAGCACGTCTCGGTCCACACCAACGACACCCACCCCGCCATGTGCGGCCCCGAGCTCATGCGTCTTCTTGTTGACGAGAAGGGCGTGGACTTCGACCTGGCCTTCAAGATCGCCCACGAGACCGTCTCGTTCACCAACCACACCGTCATGCCCGAGGCTCTTGAGAAGTGGCCCATCAACACCTTCCGTACCCTTCTCCCGCGCCTCTACATGTTCATCG
Source organism: Paludibacteraceae bacterium (assembly GCA_963630635.1). Lineage (GTDB taxonomy): Bacteria > Actinomycetota > Coriobacteriia > Coriobacteriales > Atopobiaceae > Paratractidigestivibacter. The sequence continues at coordinate 35,351 of CAVGOA010000020.1, read as the reverse complement.
AGGAGATCGACCGCCGCTGGCGCGACGGCCTCTCCGAGAAGCTCGGTGCCGACAACGGCTCTTGGACCGACGTCCTGCGCAACACCGCCATCCTGTGGGACGGCCAGGTGCGCATGGCTAACCTCTCCATCATCTTCTCGCACTCCGTCAACGGCGTTTCTGCGCTGCACTCCGACATCCTCAAGCGCGAGACCTTCAAGGACTTCGCCACCCTTGAGCCCGAACTCTTTAACAACAAGACCAACGGCGTGACCCACCGTCGCTTCCTGCGCGAGGCCAACCCGGCATACTCCAAGATCATCACCTCGGCCATTGGCGAGGGCTGGCTGGACGACGCCGACGAGCTTGAGAAGCTGATTCCTTTTGAGAAGGACGCCGCGTTCCTCGACGCCATGGACGCCGCTAAGAAGACCAACAAGGAGCGCCTGGCCGCCTACATTAAGGAGACCACCGGCACTGTCCTTGACACCAACATGGTCTTTGACGTGCAGGTCAAGCGCTTCCACGCCTACAAGCGCCAGCTGCTTTCGGTCTTCAAGATCTTGGACCTTCGCAACCGCATCCTGGACGACCCCAACTTCAACCCGCAGCCCACGGCCTTCATCTTCTCGGGCAAGGCGGCCCAGAGCTATGCCTTTGCCAAGGAGGTCATCCGTCTGATCAACTCCCTGGCAGACGTCGTGAACAACGACCCGCGCGTCAACGACAAGATTCGCGTGGCCTTTGTCCCCAACTTTGCCGTGTCTAACGCGCAGTACATCTACTCCGCGGCCGACATCTCCGAGCAGATCAGCCTTGCGGGCACCGAGGCCTCTGGTACCTCCAACATGAAGCTCATGATGAACGGCGCCCTTACCCTGGGCACCCTTGACGGCTCCAACGTCGAGATCTCCCAGCTCGTTGGCCCCGAGAACATCAAGATCTTTGGTATGAAGACCGAGGAGGTCGAGGAGCTCCAGGCTTCCGGCCGCTACTACGCTTGGGATATGTACAACAACGACCGCGCTCGTATTGGCCGCATCGTCGACCAGCTTACCGACGGCACCCTGGCGGGCCTGTCGGGCAACTTCGAGAGCGTGCGCGATCACCTCATGGTCGAGAACGACCCGTATCTGGTCATGGGCGACTTCTACGCCTACGTCCAGGCCTGGGACGAGCTCACCGCGGCCTACGCTGACCGCCGTTCGTGGAACCGTTCGGCGCTTCACAATACCGCTAAGGCCGGGTTCTTCTCCAGTGACAGAACTATCCATGAATACATGGAAGATATTTGGCACATTAGGAGCTAGGTATTGGTCGAGACATACCGTCTCGTTCTAGATAAGCAAGTTTGAAAGGAGTGGGGGGAATGAGCAAAAAGGAGTGCATCGCGATGCTTCTCGCCGGTGGCCAAGGCAGCCGCCTGGGCGCCTTGACGAGCAACGTCGCTAAGCCTGCGGTCTCATTCGGCGGCAAGTTCCGCATCATCGACTTCGCGTTGTCCAACTGCGCGAACTCGGGTGTCACGACGGTGGGTGTCCTTACCCAGTACCGTCCGTACCTGCTGCACAACTACATCGGCACGGGCGAGGCCTGGAACCTTGACGACCGCGAGGGCGGCGTCTCGATTCTTCCGCCGTACGCCACGCAGACCGGTGGCGCCTGGTACGAGGGCACGGCCGACGCCGTGACCCAAAACCTGGGCTACATCGAGCAAAACGATGCCGACTACGTGCTCATTCTCTCCGGCGACCAGCTCTACCGCATGGACTACGCCGACATGCTGGCCACCCACAAGGCCAACAACGCCGACTTGACCATCGCGGTCATGCCCGTGCCCTGGGAAGAGGCCTCCCGCTTTGGCATCATCACCGCCGACGAGTCGGGCCGCATCACCAAGTTCACCGAGAAGCCCAAGCAGCCCGATTCGAACCTCGCTTCCATGGGCATCTACATCTTTAGCACCGATCTTCTCGTCCGCGCCCTTAAAGAGGACGCCGTCGACTCCACTTCCGAGCACGACTTTGGCAAGAATGTCATCCCCAAGCTGCTCGACGAGGGCAAGCGCCTCTTTACCTACGAGTTCCGCGGCTTCTGGCGCGACGTTGGCACCATCTCGAGCTACCACGAGACGAGCATGGACCTGCTGGGCCCCAACCCCGCCTTCGACATCTACAGCAAGGACTTCCCGATCATGTCCAACAGCTCCATGCGCCCGCCGGCGTACGTGGGCAAGGACGGCAACGTGGACGACTGCCTGGTCTCCAACGGCTGCAAGATCTTGGGAACCGCCAAGCACTCGATTCTGTCCACCGATGCCTACATCGGCGAGCGCGCCACGGTAGAGGACTCCGTCCTTCTCCCCGGCGCCAAGGTCAAGGCCGGCGCCCACGTTGTGCGCGCCATCCTGGGCGAGAACTCGGTTGTCGAGGAGAACGTCAACCTCGGCAGCGTGGACGTGACTAAGGACACCGCCGTCATTGGCAACGACGTTGTTGTTGGAAAGGGGGAGAACTAATCATGGATAAGGTTATTGGTCTGGTTACCTGCAACTACTCCGCCAAGGAGTCCAGTGCGCTTTCTTCGACCCGCCCGGTTGCCTCTGTGCCCTACCTGGGCCGTTACCGCATGGTCGACTTTGCTTTGTCCAACCTGGTCAACGCCGGCGTCCGCAGCGTCGGTGTGGTCATGCCGTACAACTACCGCTCCTTGATCGACCACATTGGTTCGGGCAAGGACTGGGGTCTTGACCGCAAGAACGGCGGCCTGTTTGTGCTGCCGGGCAGCGCCTTTGGTACCTCTCGTACCGGCGCTCGCTTCCTGCTTCGCGACCTGGTTCACAACAAGGCGTTCTTCACCCGTACCACCGCCGATGCCGTGTTCTTCTCGACGGCCAACATCATCGCCAACATCGACCTCAAGGAGGTCTACGCCGCCCACAAAGAGTCCGGCGCAGACATCACCGTGGTCACCAAGAAGGCCGACGCCAAGTACGACGACGTCGTGCGCTTTGACGTTGCCGACGGCCGTGTCACCGGCGTGAGCAACGGCGTCGTCTATGGCGACACCATGTTCCTGGACGTCTTTGTCATTAGCCGCCAGCTTCTTCTGGACATGTTCGACTGGTACGCCCCCACGGACTACCTGGACATCTTCGAGGCCATGGCCGACGACTTTGGCCGTCTTAACGTGCGCACCTACAACTTTGACGGCTACGTGGCGCCCCTCTTCAACAAGCGCGACTACTACCGCGCCAACATGGACCTGCTCAACCCGGTTGTCCAGGACGAGCTGTTCCCCGAGGACCGTACCATCAAGACCAAGGCTCACGACACGCCTCCCGCAAAGAACGAGGTTGGCTCCCGCGTGAGCAACTCCAGGATTTCGTCCGGCTGCCGTATCTACGGCAACGTGAGCGACTCGATTCTGGGCCGCGACGTCATCATCGAGCCCGGCGCAACCGTGCGCGCCGCGATCGTGATGCAGGGCTGCGTTGTTAAGACCGGCGCCCGCGTCGAGAACGCCATTGTTGACCGCAACAACATCGTTCCCGCTGGTACCGAGCTTAGGGGCACGCCCGAGGATGTTCTCATCAAAGAGAAGCAAAACGGGTAACCCAAAGGTATAGGACGGGCGGCCAAGCCGGCAGGGTTAACTTGCCGGCGCGGCCGCCTTTCTTAGGTGTCGAGAAGAGTGAGTGAGAAAGACATGGCAACTAACGCTAAGCGCAGAAAGATCAGGGTCCTGTTTGCGGGCTCCGAGGCGGTCCCCTTCTCTAAGACGGGCGGCCTGGGCGACGTGGCCGGCTCCCTTCCGCGCGCGCTCAAGCACGCGGGCGCAAAAGCCGCTGTTATCAGCCCCAAGTACGCGACCATTCCGCAGCAGTACAAGGACCAGATGAAGCACGTGGCCGATTTCTACGTGCCCCTGGGCTGGCGCAGCATCTATTGCGGCATCGAGAAGCTCACCCTTCAGGACCTGGACTTCTACTTTGTGGACAACCAGGATTACTTTGGCCGCGACGGCCTGTACGGCTACTTTGACGACGGCGAGCGCTTTGCCTTCTTTGCCAAGGCTATCTGCGAGGCTATTGCCCACGTGCCCGAGCTTGAGTGCGATGTGCTGCACTGCAACGACTGGCAGACCGCGCTTTGCCCCGTCTACCTGCGAGAGTTCTATCGCCAGGTCCCGCAGTGCAACAACGTGAAGTGCGTCTTTACCGTGCACAACGTCAAGTTCCAGGGCCAGTACGGCAACTCGATGTTGCACGACGTCTTGGGCCTGGACACCATCGCGGCTGCCCGTGATCAGCTTACGATGGACAAGGACTCCATCAACTTCATGAAGGGCGCCCTGTGCTACTCGGACTGGCTGACCACCGTGAGCCCGTCTTATGCCTATGAGCTGCAGATGCCCTTCTACGGCGAGGGCCTGGACGACATCTTCCGTCGCCGCTCGAGCATCCTCTCGGGCATTTTGAACGGCATCGACCAGACCATCTGGAACCCCAGCATGGACCCCATGATCCCGCACAACTACTCGGCGGGCGACCTCTCGGGCAAGGCCGAGTGCAAGCGCGCCCTGCAGGAAGAGCTGGGCTTGAACGTCGACCCCACGCGCCCGCTGATCGTCTCCATCGGTCGCCTGACCGACCAAAAGGGCCTGGGCCTGGTGCGCTACTCCATGGACCAGCTTATGTCTCGCGGCGTGCAGGTTGTTATCCTGGGCACCGGCGACCACGACCATGAGGAAGCCTTCAAGTACTTCCAGTCCAAGTACCCCGGTCAGATGGTCGCCTGCATCGCGTTTGACAACGCGCTGTCGCACCGTATGTACGCGGCCGGCGACCTGCTGCTTATGCCGTCTGAGTTCGAGCCCTGCGGCTTGTCTCAGATGATCGCCATGCGCTACGGCACGCTGCCCGTGGTGCGCGAGACCGGCGGCCTGCGCGACTCGGTCATGGCCTACAACAAGTTCACCGGCGAGGGCACGGGCTTCTCGTTTGCCAACATGAACGCCGACGAGATGGCCGACACCATCCTTGGTGCCTGCGAGATTTTCTGGACCGAGCCCGATACCTGGCATTCGTTGATGGATCAAGCCATGAATGCAGATTTTAGTTGGCGTCGTGCTGCAAATGACTACATGGACATTTATCATGGTCTTCACCCGGAGATTATCCGGTACAACAGAAGGCGCGATAGATAGGGAGATTAAACGTGAGAGCACGTCACGTAACCTCCGAGAAGGACTATAGATTTCCTTGCGGTGCCGTCCAATTGGGCGGCACCGTCATGCTGGCTATCAATGTTTGGGACGAGGTCACCTTTTGCACGTTGAGGGTCTGGACCGATGAGGCCGGCGAGGAGTTCATCGAGATGCACGGGACGCCCGAGGGCGACCACCTGCGTTTTGAGGTTGAGTACACGCCGGCCATGACCGGCGTTGTTTGGTACAGCTTTGATCTTGAGGCCCCCGACGGCTCGGTGTGGCGCTACGGCGCCCGCGAGGGTTGGACCACCGGCGTGGGCGCCTTTGCCTACGGCGATCCCCCCTCGTTCCAGATCACGGTCTACGAGCCGCGCGAGGTGAAGCCCGACTGGTTCCGCAACGCAGTGGTGTACCAGATCTTCCCCGATCGCTTTGCCCGCGGCAAGGATTGGGAGAAGAACGTGGCGGCCTCGCTGGACCGCGAGCTTGCTGGCGTGCCCCGCGCGCTGGTCGAGGACTGGAACACCCCGCCCTCGTATAAGCGCGTCTCGGCCGAGGACCTGCGCATCGCCGAGTGGGACTTCTACGGCGGCACCCTGCAGGGCGTCACCGAGAAGCTCGACTACCTGGCGGGCCTGGGCGTCACGGTCATCTACCTTAACCCCATCTTCGAGGCCCACAGCAACCACCGCTACGACACGGCCGACTACCTGCGCATCGATCCCATGCTGGGTACCGAGAAGGACTTTGTCGACCTGTGCGCCGCGGCCCAGAAGCGCGGGATTTCTGTTATTCTCGACGGCGTCTTTAACCACTGCGGGCGCGACTCGGTGTACTTCAACCGCGACGGCAACTACAAGGCCCCCGGCGCTTGGCAAGCCCACGTTGACGGCGAGAAGTCCCAGTACGACGGCTGGTTCTCGTTTAACGAGGACGGCACGTACGCCGGCTGGTGGGGCAACCAGGACATGCCTACGTTCAACGCCGATGTAGACGCCTATCACGAGTTGATCTGCGGCGAGAACGGCGTTATTCGCAAGTGGATGCGCCTGGGTGCGCGTGGTTGGCGCCTTGACGTTGCCGACGAGTTGACCGACGACTTTATCGCCGAGATCAAGGCCGCCGTGTTGGCCGAGCGTGCCGACGGCGTGCTTATTGGCGAGGTTTGGGAGGACGCCTCTAACAAGGTGGCCTACGGCAAGCTGCGCCAGTACTTCCAGGGCAAAGAGCTGGACTGCGCGATGAACTACCCCTTCCGCACCGGCGTGCTGGACTACGTGTGCGGCTACATTGGCGCCACCGAGTTGGCCGATCGCCTAAGGCAGCTGCAGGAGAACTACCCGCGCGATGCCTTCTACCAGGCGCTTAACCTGCTGGGAAGCCACGACCGCGAGCGCCTGTTCACCGTGCTTGGCGGCGCCCCCGATGCCGACAGCATGGACGAGGCGGCGCGTGGCGCGTATCGCCTGGACGAGGGCCAGGCCGGCCTTGCCATGGCGCGCCTGTGGGTGACGGCCCTTCTGCAGATGACCCTGCCCGGCGTGCCCTGCGTCTACTACGGCGACGAGCGCGGCGTCGAGGGCTTCCGCGACCCGTTTAACCGCGCGAGCTTCCCTTGGGATGGCGGCCGCATGAACGCGACCACCATCTACCGCAACGCCATCGCGCTGCGCAAGACCCTGCCCGAGCTGGTGGACGGCGACTTCGAGCCCTTCTCGGCCGGCGAGGACGTCTTTGGCTTCTGGCGTCACTGCGCCGACGGCAACTCGGTGTGCGTGCTGGTCAACGCCAGCCTTTCCAACTCGCACGACGTCCAGATTCCCATGGTCTCTGACCAGGTGGTCGACGACGTGGTGAGCGGCCGCGCGCCGCGCGTCGAGCGCGGGCACGCCCAGGTCTTCCTGTGGCCGCTGGGCACTGCCGTGCTGCGCTTCTCGGCGGCCGAGCGCCTGCAGTCCGACTTGCCTGCGGGTATGGGCGTCCTGTGCCACGTGACGAGCGTTCCCAACGAGGGCGGCAAGCACGGTACGCTGGGCAAATGCGCGTACAAGTTCGTGGACTGGTTGGCCGAGGCGGGCGTTGCCTACTGGCAGGTCCTGCCGGTTAACCCGGCCGACGGGTTTGGCTCGCCGTACGCGGGGCTGGCGGCCTTTGCGGGCAACACGGCCCTTCTCGACCGCAGCGTGGCCGAGGTCATGGCCGACGCCAAGAAGACCCGCGGGTCTGCGGCCTACCGCGACTTCTGCGAGGTCAACGAGTATTGGCTGACGGCTTATGCCACCTTCTGCGCGATCAAGGACCTTCTGGGCGACGGCCCCTGGCAAGAGTGGCCCGCCCCCTACCACGACTACTCGCCCGAGCTGGCCAACCTGCCGCAGCTCAAGGAGGGTGTCGAGCGTCACCGCCTGCTGCAGTTCGAGTTCTCGCTTGAGTGGTCGCGCCTGCGCAGCTACGCCAACAGCCGCGGAGTGGCCATCGTGGGCGACATGCCCATGTTTGTTTCGGCGGATTCTGCCGACGTGTGGGCCGAGCCGGACATCTTTGAGGTGGACGAGAAGGGCTACGCGGCGCTTCAGGCTGGCGCTCCCGGCGACGCGTTTGCGCCCGAGGGCCAGCTGTGGGGCAACCCCACGTACCGCTGGGACGTCCTTCGCGAGCAGGGTTACGGTTGGTGGCTGTGCCGCTTTGGCCGCGCGATGGAGACCTACGATTACGTGCGCCTGGATCACTTTATTGGGTTCTCGTCGTACTACGCGATTCCGCAGGGAAAGACTGCGGCCGACGGCCAGTTCAAGTTTGGCCCGGGGCTCGAGCTGTTTGAGGTCGCGCGTAAGAAGTTGGGCCCGCTGCCGTTTGTGGCCGAGGACCTGGGCAACATCACGCCGGCCGTTCGCGCGCTGGTGAGCGCCACGGGCATTCCCGGCATGGACATCGTGCAGTTCAACGACGGCGACGTTCGCCAGGGCTACGAGCCCAAGAAGGGCACCGTTGCCTTCACGGGTACGCACGACAACCAGACGCTGCTGGGCTGGGTCTCTTCTCGTTTTGGTGTTGAGGGCGATCAGGCCCGCGAGCTGGCGGACGATATCATGGCCAAGGTCCTGCGAGCCGATGCCAACGTGGCGGTCGTGCCGCTGCAAGACGTGTTGGGCCTGGACGACTCGGCGCGCATGAACGTTCCCGGCACCGCCGAGGGCAACTGGAGCTGGCAGGCCGACGCCGAGGCCGTTTCTGCAGCCTCCGGGCGCCTTGCCGAGCTTGTTGCGATGCACTGCGAGGGCCGCTAAGGGCTTCTCGGCTACGCGATTTAGAATCCCCTGCATCTCGTGCCATTTTTGGACTCAAAAACAGCACGGAATGCAGGGGATTTTTGCATCGCCGCCGCAAACGCGCCGTTCCCCGATTGGATTGAGGCGATTGGCGGCTCGCTGGGCATAAGTCACCTTCACTAGGGAGGTGGTGCCGTGAGCGGGACGGTGGATGAGCAGGTGTCGGTGTGGCTGGCGGTCTCGGAACGGGAGCGAAGCTGCTACGTGGCGCAAAGCGCCGATGAGCGCAGGTGTCTTAATAGGCGGGTGGGCAAAGGAGTCGTGCGACCGGCTGTTGGTTTGTATGCGGCGGAAGAGATTTGGAAGTCGCTTGAGCCAGATGAACAGGGCTTGCGGATTATTCGCGGTATGGCGGGGCAGAAGCCTGGCATCGCGTTTTGCGGCGCGTCGGCGGCGATTATCCACGGGCTCGATGTTCCTTGGCGCGATGTTGGGCAGGTGCACGTTGCTCAACGACATGGCGGCTGCTCGCGCTCTTGTGGCCAGCTCGTGCGCCACGAGTGCGAAGGCGAGTTGGTGGACGTCGACGGGGTGATGGTGACTCCGTTTTGGCGCACCGTGGCGGATTGCCTGCGGTGGCTGCCGTTTCCCGACGCGCTGGCTGTTGCCGACTCGGCCCTTAAAGAGATGGGCTGCAAGGTCGAGACCCTTGTGGCACAGGTCGAAGAAGAGGCGCACGGAAAGACGGGCAAGGCTCGTGCGGTGGAGGTCGCGGCCTTTGCCGACGCCAGGAGCGATAATGCCGGCGAGTCGCTGGCCCGCGGCGTGATGCTCGAAGCGGGCTTTGTGCGGCCGGTGCTGCAGTTTGAGATCCCCGACCTTGTGGAGCCGTGGCACAACTACTACATCGATTATGCCTGGCTTGACCAGGACGGCGCCCCGCGCGTCTTTGGCGAGCTGGACGGCTATCGCAAGACCGAGAACGCCGCCTACATGGGCGGCCGTAGCGCCGAGCGCGTCCTGCTCGACGAGCGCCGCCGCGAGTCGCGCATCTCGCTGTACGGCGTGCCAATCGTGCGCTTCACCCTTGCTCAGGCCCTGCGTGACTGGGAATTCGAGCTCCTTCTGGATTCCTACGGCGTCCCACGGGCGGCATAAGGCAGGTGTGCGTAAAATCCCCTGCATTCTGTGTCGTTTTTTGGCTTGAAAACAGCACGGAATGCAGGGGATTCTCGATAGCCACGGCATACGCGGAGAATGGCCTAAAGCAGCCCCGCCATATAGAGGGGCAGGTACAGCACCTTGCCGTCCTTCTCTACGTTCTGGCGGTGGAGGACAACGGCTCTATCAAGATGGTAGTTCTTAACGTCCATAAGGTGGTCGAGCGCGGCGTGGGCATGGCTATTCTTTCCAGATTTGACCTCGACGGGAATTACGACGGGCTCGCGTCGGTCTTCGATGAGAAAGTCAACCTCTCCGACCTTGGTCTTATTGAAATAATACAGAGAAGGCCTGCCGTTTGCTCGCAGCTCTTGGGCGGTAATGTTCTCGAAGATCTGGCCAAAGTTCACCTGGTCGCGGCGGTCGAGAATGGCCAGGACATCCGCGTCTGAAAACGTGGAGAACAGCAACCCGACATCGTTAAGGTACAGCTTGAAAAAGCTATCTTCTCGATCGAGCCCCAAGGGGAACTGGGCCTCGTTTGCGCGCTTGACGGGCAGAACGACCCCGGCATTGGTTAGCCAGTCGAAATCGGACTGGTAGTCCTCGAAGCGCCGCTTCTTGTCGATTCCCGAGATGATAAAGCGCTTGTTCTCTTTGTTGAGCTGAGCCGGCGCCGCATTGAAAATCGTCTTGATTCTTTGGGCATGGCCCGGGTCAGAGACATAGCGGGTTATATCGGCCCGATAGCCGTTTAGAATCGCGCGTTGACGCGCCCGCATCGCCTGTGTGTCACGGGTGCTTACAAAAGTCTGGACAGCCTCCGGCATCCCCCCGACCAGCGCGTATTGATAATAGAGGTCAATGAGACGGTCGTGGATGAAATCGGGAACAGCCTCGTGAGCGTGGAAGCAGCTCTCGACAATCTGCCAAAGCGAATCATCGAAGCCCGCGGCCCAGGTGAACTCGCGGAATGTCATAGGGAACATCTCGAGGATATCGATGGTTCCAACCGGTAGAGAGCGGAAGTCGAAGGCTTCGACACCAAGCATAGACCCAGAATAAATGACGTCCAAGCGCGGGTCGCTTGCAAGGTAGCGCATCCATGTGACGGAGTCGCCGCAACGCTGGACCTCGTCAAAAAAGAGAAGGGTCTTGGCGTTGCCGATTGGATTTGAGGCAAGGGCGGTGATGCGCACCAGCAGATCATCGAGGTTCTTGGCTTGCGAGATGATGCCCACTGCTTCTGGGCGCTCGATGAAGTCAATCTTGATGAGCGAGTCGTAGTGCGACGCGGCGAACGTCTCGATAATCGAGGTCTTTCCAACCTGACGGGCGCCTGTGATGAGAAGACCTTGGTTGTTTTTTGTTTCTTTCCAGGCGATGAGCTGGTCGAGCATTATACGTTTGAGCATGCGACCTCCTTTGATTAGACTAAATGATACCGTTTACCTGCGGCTTCCGCAAAATACGGATTCAAATAGGCTGAAATCCTGCAAAAACGAGATTCAAAAACAGCTGTCTTCCGCAAAATACGGGTCTGCGAGTCATGAAAAGGGCCCGACAGAAGATGTGCTTGACCCTCTGCCGGGCCCCGGATTGATGATGTGGGGAGGCCCATAGGAAATCCCCCGCTCTTTCGGTCAGTTTTGCGACGAATTTTGACCGAAAGAGCGGGGGATTAAATTACTGTGGCCGCGTTGTCGAAAAATTAGAACTGGCCGCTGACGGTGCAGCCCTTGGACTGGCTCTCCCAAAAGACATTGCCGCAGTTGTTGCAGTGCAGGCGGTACTTGCCGGTGCGAATTTGGTAGCCCAGGTCGTGGCCCTCGCAGTTGGGGCAGTAGAGAATCTTGTCGCGGTCCCAGGGCAGCCAGTCGTCCGAGTCACCGCTGGGCATAACGCCGCCCTGAACTTCGCCCATCTCATCGTCGCTTAGCTGCACCTTCTTGATGTCACACATGGCCTCGCCTTTCTCTTGGCAACAAACTTAAGGCTAACGATACAGCATCCATCGGAGTCAGCGACGGCGTTACTATTGTTGGGACTAAATTCGCGGCGCCGCCGCGCGAGTAGGGGAGAAGACCATGAAATACGACTTCACAAGCATCCTTGACCGCAAGGGCAACGACGCCCTGGCAGTTGACGCGGCAGGCGTCGAGGGCGGAGCCATCCCCGTGGCGCCCAAGCCCGGCTTCGACTTCATCCCCATGTGGGTGGCCGACATGAACTTCCCCGTGTGCCCCAGCGTGATCGACGCGCTGGTGGCCCGCTCGCAGGTGCCGCACTTTGGCTACTTTAGCCCCCGCGCCGAGTACTTCGAGAAGATCATCGCCTGGCAGGAAACCCGCAACGACGTGCACGGCCTTGAGCCCAAGCACATTGGCTACGAGAACGGCGTGCTGGGCGGCCTGATCTCTGCTGTCCAGGCCTTCGCGGCCCCCGGCGACACGGTGCTGGTCCACAGCCCCACCTACATCGGCTTCACCCACAGCCTGGAGGACGCCGGTTTCCACATCGAGCTTTCCCCCTTGGCCCGGGACGCAGGCGGCACCTGGCGCATGGACTTTGCCGATATGGACGCCCGCCTGGAGAAGACCCACGCTCACGTGGCGATTTTCTGCTCGCCCCATAACCCCTGCGGCCGCGTGTGGGAGCGCTCCGAGGTCGAGCAGGCTATGGAGATCTACCGCAAGCACGACTGCGTGGTTGTCTCGGACGAGATCTGGTCGGACATCATCCTGCCCGGTCACAAGCACGTTCCCACCCAAAGCGTGAGCGAGGACGCCCGCCAGCGCACGGTGGCCCTCTACGCGCCCAGCAAGACCTTCAACCTGGCCGGCCTTATTGGCAGCTACCACATCATCTACAGTGACTACCTGCGTGATCGCGTGGTTTCTGCAAGCAAGAAGAGCCACTACAACTCGATGAACGTCCTTTCGATGCACGCGCTGCTGGGTGCCTACGAGCCGGCGGGCTACGAGTGGGTGGACGAGCTGTGCCAGGTCATCGACGGCAATGTGTCGTACGCCTGCGACTTTATTGACTCGCGCTTCGAGGGCGTGCGCGTGGAGCGCCCTCAGGGCACCTACATGTTGTTTGTTGACTGCGCCGAGTGGCTGGCCGCGCACGACAAGTCGCTGGATGAGCTGCTGCGCGCCGGGTGGGAAGTTGGCGTGGGCTGGCAAGACGGCCGCCCCTTCCACGGCCCGGCCCACATCCGCATGAACCTGGCCCTGCCTCTTTCTCGTGTCCAAGAGGCCTTCGACCGCCTGGACGCCCACGTGTTCAACGCGTAGGGGCAGGTCGCGGGGGCGCGTCTGCGCCTCGATTCAACTACAATGGCAGCATAGGAACGAAGAAGCTAAGCCGGGGTTGCGTGCAATCCCGGCCGCTTTTGGTGTGAAAGGCCACCGCCATGTTGATTAACCGCGTCGCAAACCAGCTGCTCAAAGCCAAGAGTCTGGCCCCTGCCTTGGCCGAGTACAAGGCGGGCAACGACATCACGCTGGCCGTCGCGCAGTCGGCTCGCCCGTTGGTGCTGGCGAGCCTTTGGGCGGCGGACCCTCGCCCCTGCCTGCTGATTGTCTCGGGAGAAGAAGCCGCCGATCGCACGGCCCGCGCCTTGGCCGCCTGGCTGGGGCAGGACCTGGTGTGCCGCTACCCGCTGCGCAAGGACCGCCCCTGGGCAGAAACCGCGCCCGACGACGCGATTGTTGGCGCCCGTTGCCAGGCCATGGCGCGTTTGTCGGCTGGCGAGAAGTGCGTCTGCGTGGCTTCGGCCGCCGCGCTGCTGCGACGCGTGCCGCCGGTGGGCTCGGGCTACTTTGCGTCGAGCACCTTTGCGATTGGCGACGAGGTCCCGTTTGACGAGGTCCCGGCCTTGCTGGTGGGCATGGGCTACGTCGACGACGGCGAGGCGGCGACTCCCGGCACCTTCAACGTGCACGGCGACGCTATCGACGTCTTTCCCGCACAGGCCACAAGCCCGGTGCGCCTGGAGTTCTTTGGCGACGAGATCGACCGCCTGCGCCGCGTGGTGGCCTCGACCAAGCAGACCATCGGCGAGCTTGAGGAAGTAAGCATTTCTCCGTGCCGAGAAATGGCCTTGACCGATGACGTGGTGGCACGCGCTCGCCGAGCGCTGTTCAATAAAGCCCAGGAAGACAGCCATATTGCGGCAGATCTGGAGCTTATTGAGGCTCGGTCTTCTCAGCCCTCGCTCGAGCGCTACCTGCCGGTGCTCTATGGAAGCACGGCCAGCCCCATCGACCACATTAGCGCCGACGCGCTGGTGGTCCTGGCCGAGCCGCGGGCCCTGTTTGACGACTGCATGCGCGCGATGGACGAGATAAACGTGGCCGCCAACGCCGCGCGCATCAAGACCGACGGCCTTTACACCAACCCGCGCGAGATGGACTTTGGCAAGCAGCAGCGCCTGAGCTTCTCGTCGATCCTGCGTGCGGGCGCGGCCGGCGTGACGGCCGAGCTTGAGGTGCGTCAGCCGGGCATTGCGGGTGCGGATTCCAAGCTGCTGGGGCGCGTGCGACAGCTTTTGCAGGACGGCTCTTCGGTCATCTTTGCCATCCCCGATCGCGCGGCTCGCGATGCCCTTGAGCTGCGGTTTAATGACGAGAATATCCCCTTTGGCGAGTCGCTGGGCTCGGCGGCCGAAAACGTCGGCGCCGCGGACGACCCGGCCGCCGGCGCCGTGGCCCCCGCCCTGCCCCGCGATCGCGTGACCTTCACGGACGCCCCGGTGCCTGCCGGCATCGTGGTGCCCGAGGCCCACCTGGGAATCCTTTCGGTCTCGGACCTCAACACGCGCACGGCCAAGTCGCGCCGGCGCCGCCGCGTGGACCCCACGGCTGTGACCTTCCCGTTCAAGCCGGGCGACTACGTGGTCCACGCCACGCACGGCATCGCGCTGTTCTCGGACATCGTGCGTCAGGAGGTCGACGGCAAAGAGCGCGACTACTTCCTGCTTGAGTACGCGGGCGAGGACCGCCTGTTTGTGCCTCTTGAGCAGGTCGATCGCATTTCTCGCTACGTGGGCCCCGACGGCGGAAGCCCGCGCCTTACCCGCCTTAACACCGCCGACTGGAGCCGAGCCACCGGCAAGGCCCGCCGCTCGGCCAAGAAGCTGGCGTTTGACCTGGTAGACCTCTATACGCGCCGCTCCACGGTGACGGGAATGGCCTTCTCACCGGACACGCCGGTGCAGCAGGAGATGGAGAGCGGCTTTAGCTACGAGCTCACGCCCGACCAGGCCAACGCCGTCGCCGACATCAAGGCCGATATGGAGGCCAAAAAGCCGATGGACCGCCTGCTTTGCGGCGACGTGGGCTTTGGCAAGACCGAGGTGGCCCTGCGCGCGGCCTTCAAGTGTTGCCAGGACTCCAAGCAGGTCATGGTTTTGTGCCCCACCACGATCTTGGCACAGCAGCACTTCGAGACCTTCTTCGCGCGCTTTGCTCCGTTTGACCTTAAGGTCGCTGTCTTGTCTCGCTTTGTGACGCCGGCCCAGCAGAGAAGGGCGCTCGAGGGCTTTGCCGACGGCTCGGTGGATGTGCTGGTGGGCACGCACCGCCTGCTTTCGGCCGACGTTAACCCCTATGACCTGGGCTTGGTTATCATCGACGAGGAGCAGCGCTTTGGCGTGCAGCACAAAGAGCAGCTTAAGAACATCCGCGAGCAGGTGGACGTGCTGACGCTTTCGGCTACGCCGATCCCGCGTACGATGCAGATGGCCATGAGCGGTGTGCGCGACATGAGCCTGATCATGACCCCGCCGCCGGGGCGCTTGCCGGTCAAAGTGACGGTGGGCGAGTACGACCACGACCTTGTTTCTGCAGCTATTCGCCTTGAGCTTGAGCGGGGCGGGCAGGTTTACTACGTGTCCAACCGCGTGCACACCATCGACGAGGCCGTGGAGCGCGTGGCCCAGGCGGCGCCCGAGGCTCGCATTGGCGTGGCGCACGGCAAGATGAGTGCACGCCAGGTCGAGGACGTCATGCTGCAGTACGCCGAGCACGAGATCGACGTGCTGGTGGCCACGACCATCATCGAGAGCGGCATTGACAACCCGCACTCCAACACGCTGATCATCGAGGACTCGCAGCGCATGGGCCTGGCGCAGTTGTACCAGCTAAAGGGCCGCGTGGGCCGCGGGCGCGTGCAGGCGTATGCCTACTTCATGTTCCCCGGCGAGGCGCCGCTGACGCCCGAGGCCACCGACCGCCTGATGGCGATCAACGAGTACCAGGACCTGGGCAGCGGCATGAAGATCGCCATGCGCGACCTGGAGATTCGCGGCGCGGGTTCGTTGGTGGGCGCCGAGCAGCACGGCAATCTGTCGAGCGTGGGCTTCGACCTGTTTACCCAGATGCTGGGCCAGGCCGTGGCCGAGGCACGCGGCGAGACGCCCGATGTCGAGCAGGCCGAGGTCACGATCAGCCTCTCGGCCGATTTCTTCCTGGCCGAGGAGTATCTGCCCGAGGTCGACCGCCGCGTGCTGGTGTACCGCAAGCTAGCAGGCGCCGTCGAGCTAGCCGAGGTAGACGCGCTGCAGAAAGAGACCGAGGACACGTATGGCGCGCTGCCGCTGGCCGGGCGCAACCTGTTTGACCGCGCACGCGTGCGGATCCGCGCGCAGCGCCTGGGCTGCACGTCCGTCTCGCTGACCAATGGGCGCCTGGTATACATGGGTGTCGACGTCCCACGCGAGGTGGCTTTGAAGCTGCGCGGGCGTGGGGCTTTGAACTATCCCAAGTCGCACAAGTTGGCGTACCCCTTCCACCGGGGCGGCGAGGAGGTCATGCCCGTGGCGCTTGGCGTCCTTGAGGAGCTCGGCGGCGACGACGACCCCGAGGCGTAGGCGGCGCGG
>CAVGOA010000020.1:0-18775 GCA_963630635.1 Paludibacteraceae bacterium | reverse complement strand
CTCGCTACAAAACCGGGGGTCGGGCGCAGCGCGGGGTGCTTCTCGCTACAAAACCAGGGGTCAGGCGCAAGCTTGAAGGCCATTTGCTACAAAAACGCGGCTCGGGCGCTGAAATCTTGCGCCCGAGCCGCGTTTTTGTAGCAAGAAAGGCATTGCGTCGCGCCCGACCCCCGGTTTTGTAGCAAAGCGGCATCCCTTCGGCGAGAAGACCTTCTCGCCGCTGCTAGACAAGCCTGAAGCCGCGGCCGGTGATCTGGGAGGTGTTGACGTAGGTGATGAACGCGTTGGGGTCGACGCTGCGCACGTAGTGCTCGAGCTTTAGGGTCTCGCGCGGGTTGAGGACGGTCATGATCGGCGTCACGGTGTTGCCCGAGTAGGCGCCGTAGGCCTGGCTGATCGTGGCCGTGCGGTAGAGCTCGCGCACGATGAACTCCTCGACCAGCGCGGGGTGCCTGCAGATGACCGTCACAATCTTGTGCTGTTTCATGGCGTCCAGCACATAGTTGACCACCATGGTGACGATCAGCAGGCCAACGATGCCGTAAAGGCCGGTCCGCAGGCCGTGCAGCGCCAGGCCGCCAAGGACCGTGGCCGCGTTGATGACCATCGTGGCGTTTCCGGGGCTCAGCGTGGTGTGCTTGGCCACGGCCGAGATGATGATGTCCATGCCGCCGGTGGTGGTGCCCACGCTAAACGCCAGGGCCGCAGCCACGGCGGTGAGAATTACCGTGCATAAAAGATCAATCCAAAGGTCGCCGGTAAGCGAGCCCTCGACACAAAAGACCTCCTGCAGCAGCGTGGCGTAGGCCGAGATGCCCAGCGACGCCACCATGCTCCAGATCACCGTCTTGCGATCCAGGAAAAGTAGGCCTACCGCGACGCAGACGATGTTCACGACCCACAGTGCGATGGACTGAGAAAGGCCCGGGATCAGTGACGACAGCAGGATGGAAAGACCAGACGCACCACCGATAACCAGGTGATTTGGTGCCGCGAAGAACACGTAGGCGATCGATGCCATAAGCACGGCCAGGTTGAGCATCAAGACCAGGCGCACCGTGCTCACAGTGTCGCGCTTATCGATGGTCTCTTTGCTTTGCGCCGATTCCTCTGAGGTCAAAAGCTTGCCGGCCTCGATCACGGGCGCGCCCACGTAAGCGGGTTCGGCCTCGTGCGGAGCCACCTCAACGTGGGAAAAATCTTTATCTATTGGCCTGTGCGTCGGCGCCTTGCCCGGCTTTTTGATCTTCATCGTGTCCTCTCGCTTGATGTCTTGGCGAGAAGGTCTTCTCGCCCTAAGAAGTGTGCGGACAAGTGTATATGCTGCCGAGGTAATTGGCGTCATAGATTCGGCGTGCGTCTTGATTGGAATAATGCCCGTAAGTATAATACCTGTAAGAATTATCCTCTTAGCAGGGCGGTGGACAATGTTTGTCGGAAGAAATACCGAGCTAGAGACCCTCGAAAGACTCTACGCCCAAGGTGACTTTGAACTTGTTGTTGTCTATGGCCGGCGCCGCATTGGCAAAACGACCCTTATCAGGGAGTTCGCTAAAGGCAAGCGCGCGCTGTACTTCACGGCGCTCGAGCAAGCCGACGCCGCCAACCTTGCGGATTTTAGCGTGCGCATTTGCGAGTTCTTCGAGTTGCCGCAGGTCTCGTTCGAGTCCTGGCAGGCGGCTTTTTCCTACCTTGGGCAGCGCGCACAAGAGGAGCGCTTTGTCCTGGTCTTTGACGAGTTTCCCTATGCGGCCCTTCGAAACGAGGCCCTTCCCTCGATTCTGCAAGTCGCGATAGACCAGCAGCTACAGCAGACGTCCCTGTTTATGGTGCTGTGCGGCAGCAACCAAGGCTTTATGGAAAGCGAGGTCCTGGGTCGCAAAAGCCCCCTGTTTGGCCGTCGCACCGCGCAGATGAAAATTGGCCCCTTGTCTTACCTCGAGGCGCGCCAGATGATGCCGGCCCTCGATGCGCAAGAGGCCTTTAGGTTCTACGGTTGCTTTGGCGGCGTACCTTATTACCTGGGGATGCTTCGTCCAGAAGAGGGCCTTAGGGCAAACATGGAGCAACTGTACTTCTCGCCAAGCGGTTTTTTGTATGACGAGCCAATGAGTCTTTTGCGCCAGGAAACGCGCGAGCCCGCCATTTACGCGTCGGTCCTTAGGGCTATCGCCGCGGGTGCCAATCGCCCCAGCGAGATGGCCGACAAAATCGGTATTCAGCAGACCTCTATACCCAAGTACCTGCGCGTTCTTGTCGACATGGGCATAGTCGAGAAGGCGGTGCCTTTTGGAGAGGGGCAAAACAGCAAGCGCGGCATCTACAGATTGCGGGACGCCTGCTATGAGTTCTGGTTTCGCTTTGTTATGCCGCAGACGTCCGAGATCGAGGCTGGCCTGGGCGCTGCCGTCGTGCGCGCCCTGCCAGACAACCTCTTTGACGACTACCTGGGCCACAGGTTCGAGCGCCTATGCCTTGAGTGGTTGGTGCATGAGGCCTCGGCAGGCCGCCTTCCCATCCCGGCTACGAGCGTTGGCTCTTGGTGGGGGACGAATCCCGCTAAACGCGAGCAGGACGACATTGACGTGCTGGCAGCAGATAAGCTTGGCAAGAGGCTGCTGATTGGCGAGTGCAAGTACCGGGAGTCGTTTAGTGTAAATAGCGAGGCTTTTGACCTCTTGGACAAGGCGGAGCTGGTAAAAGGCTATAAAGCCGAGCAGTTCTATATTTTTAGCAAGCATCGGTTAACGGCCAAGGAGACCGCCGGCTTGGAGGGGCAAGGCATTACCTTTGTCTCTCTAGAGGACATGTACGCGGCGGGCAAAAACGGCGTTCGATAGGAGAAGAAATGAAGTTCGAGGCGGGCAAGTTCAATGCGCCGGAGTGCAGGCTTAAGGACGGACGTGCACTGTCTGACCTGGTAGACGGCGAGAATAGCGCGCGGGCCGAGGCACCTGCCGGCCACCCCGAGATGGACCGGCTGATCCGCACGATCTGGCGCCTGCGCCAGGCGGACGGCTGCCCGTGGGACCGCGAGCAGACCCACCATTCCATCACCAAGAACATGGTCGAGGAGGCCTACGAGGCTGTCGACGCCATCGAGGCCAACGACGTCGCGCATACCTGCGAAGAGATGGGCGACGTGCTTGAGCAGGTCCTTCTCCACTCCCAGATCGCGGCGGACGCCGGCGAGTTTGACATCGACGACGTGGCACATGGCTTAAACGAGAAGCTCGTGCGTCGGCATCCGCACGTGTTTGGCGAGCTGGCGGCGCGGGCCGAGGGCGAGACGGGCGCTGGCGCGGCGAGCGGCGGCGCGGCGGCCCCGGCCGACCCCGCAGCCCCGGCGGCTGACCCCGATGCCGCCGAGGTGCTGGACATCTGGGACGACGTCAAGCGCCTGGAGCGCGAGGCCCGCGGCGAGTTCGACAACGGTGAGCCCGGTCTTCTCGACTCCATCCCCAAAGGCCTGCCCGCCCTCATGCAGGCCCAAAAGATCTCGAAGCGCGCGGCCAAGGCCGGCTTTGAGTGGGGGAGCTTGGCCGACGTGTGGGACAAGGTGGCCGAGGAGCGCGCCGAGTTCGAGCGCGAGGCCCCCGGCACGCCCGAGGCTGCCCTGGAGTTTGGCGACCTTCTCTTTGCCCTGGTAAACGTCGCGCGCTGGCAGGGAATCGACGCCGAGGAAGCCCTGGCCGCGGCCAACCGCAAGTTCCGCGCTCGCTGGGCCTTTGTCGAGGCCACCGCTCGCGAGCAGGGCAAAGACGTCGCGGACCTAACGTGTGACGAGCAAAACGACCTGTGGTCCCGTGCTAAGGCTAAGGAGAAATCGCGCGGCTAGGCCGGGCCTTCTCCCCATCTGCTATAAATAGGTTGGCCAAGCAAGCGGCCTCGCCGGAACCTCGGCGCGGGTCGGCCCGGCTTGGCCACGGCGCACACAAACTAGAAACGAAACAAGCGCGATGGCCGAAACCTCACAAAATGCCAGGGCACTTCGCCCCACCAAAAGAACCGACGTCAAGGGCCGTTCGGCGGCGCCCGACGCTGACGCGAGCGTGCGCGGCCAAGAAGAGGCCGAGACGCACACGAGCGCTCGCGGCGCAGCACGCGTAGCTGCGCGAAAGGCTGCTCACGAAAAGCAAGCCCAAGCCGAGCGCGAGCAAAAGGAAGCCGAGAAGGCCGCCAAGAAGGCCCAGAAGGCTGCCGGAAAGAGCTCGCGCGGTTTTGCCTTTTGGAAGAAAGGCGCGGAGAAGAACGGCCAGGTAGAGGCGGGGGAGACCACGGCACTCTCGGTCGTGACCGGGGCCAACGCCGCCGGGGCCGCGTCCGGGACCGGCGCCGCCGCCACCCCCGACCCCGCCGCTCGCGCCGCCCGTCCCACGCACCGCTCCGAGGCCGACGCCCGCGCCCTGCGCTTTGCGACGGCCGGCGGCCGCGGCGACCTCTCCTCGTCCCACACCGACCCCACGGCCGGCGACGATGCCCAGGCCGCGCCGGGTTCTTCTCGTCACGCGGCGGCAAGTGAGAAGACCTTCGATTTCACGGGGGCGGCTAACTCGGTCAAGGACTTCTGCCGCCGTCACCTGGTCGTTGTTGCCGTTCTGGCCGCGATTGTCGTGGTTGTCGTCTCGATCTACGAGCCGGCCAAGACCTACTACCTAGCCTGGCGTACCGGCACCGCCCTGCAGTCCAGCTATGACTCGCTGACCCAAAGTAACGACGGCCTGCAAAGCGACGTCGAGCGTCTGCAAACCAAAGAGGGCATCGAGGACGAGGCCCGCAAAAAGGGCTACGTTTCTCCCGGCGAGACGGCCGTCAACGTCGAGGGTCTGCCCGACGACTCGACCAGCGGCCAGGCGCAGGAAGAAGACCCCTGGTACATCCAGCTGGGCGACACGATCTTTGGATATACGGCCAGTTAAACGGCCACTTTTAGGAGGTTTGCCGTGACAAGGGTTGCCTGCATCGACATTGGGACCGTGACCGCGCGTCTGGCCATCGCCGACGTGGAGGCCGGGCGCGTCGCGCGCCTGGGCAAGCAGTCCACCATCTGCAACCTGGGCGAGGGCGTCGACGCCTCGCACGTGCTAAAGCAAGAGGCCATGGAGCGTGTCTTTCTTGCGTGCCGCGGCTACGTCGAGGCCGCGCGCGAGGCCGGTGTCCAGGGCATTTGCTGCACGCTGACCAGCGCTGCCCGCGACGCAAAGAACGCCGGCGAGCTGGGCGCGGCCCTGGCTTCCCTGGGCCTGGAGCCCATGGTGATCCCCGGGCAGATCGAGGGCGCCCTCACCTTCCTGGGCGTGGCTCAGGACTTCCGCGACCAGCGCATCCTGGTGGCCGACAACGGCGGCGGCTCGACCGAGCTTGCCTGCGGCAGCCTCAACGGCAACGTCCTTGACCTGGGCTTCGTTGAGTCTGTGGATGTGGGATGCCGTCGCCTTACCGAGAAGTTCTTCTCGGCTGCCCCAACCGCTGGCGAGAAGGACCTGGCCGCGGCCCACGCCTACGCCGCCGAGTACTTTGCCCCCGCCGTCGAGCGCGGCGGCCTTGCGGCGGGTGGTGCCGATGCGCCCGCAACCCTGGTGGTCACCGGCGGCACCGTCACCACGCTTGTGGCCCTTGACCTGGCCTTGGATCCCTACGATCCGTCTCGCGTGCACCTGGCGCGCTTGTCTCGCCAAAAGGTGGCCGAGCTAGAGGCGCGCCTGGCTGCCCTGACCGTCGACGAGCGCGCCGAGCTGCCCGGCATTCAGGCCAAGCGCGCGCCGGTGATCTTGGGCGGGGCCTCGGCGGTTTTGGAGCTTATGGACCAGACGGGATTTGACCAGCTGACGGTAAGCGAAAGCGACCTGTTGTTTGGCCTGTCGCTGGTTGCGGCGGCCACCCTTGAGGGCGCGCCTTCTGCCGTGGTGTGGAAGCCAATTATGAAAACGCTCGAGCCTGGTGGCGGACAGCCTGCTAAATAGGCTAAACTGGCAGGGCGCTTTTATGGGGGCATGGCGGAATTGGCAGACGCAGGAGACTTAAAATCTCTCGCCGCAAGGCTTGTGGGTTCGAGTCCCACTGCCCCTACCATCTAAGGTGCCCGCGCGCCGGGTAATCTGGTATACTGAGCGCTTGCGTCCCCATCGTCTAGCGGCCTAGGACGCCACCCTTTCAAGGTGGATATCGCGGGTTCGAATCCCGCTGGGGGCACCACTCAAAGAATCGGGCCCGGCACCGTCACAGTGCCGGGCCCCTTTTCTGCTGAAAGCCGGGATTCGAACCCGACAGGGCGCGGAGCTGAGGAAACGCGTTAGCGTTTTCCAGCGTAGCGCGCAAGGCGCGAAGCGCCGCAGCGAGCGCGGATTCGCGCAAGCGAAGACGCGGACATCCCGCTGGGGGCACCACTTAACTGAGAAGCCCGGAATCCTTGCGATTCCGGGCTTTTTTCTACTGAGAAGACCTTGGCGGTTGGTTACCAGTCCAAATCGTACTTCTCGGCATAGGCCTTGGCGTGGGCTAAGAACCAGTCCTGGTCCTGGGCCCAGCGAATGAAATCGGGTACGTCAACGATGGTGGCGTCGGCCTCGTGGACGGCCATGAAGGCCTCGTCGAGCGAGCCCACCGCTGCCTGCGGGCGGTCCGGCAGATACAGCTCCACAAAACAAGGTCTGAGCAGGGCGTATGCGCCGGCCGCACTTAGGTCGTCAAAGCCGCGTAGCGCACGCCTTGCCGCGCTCATGCGGCCCAGCTTGTACAGCAAGATGACGCGTGCCAGGTTTGACCAGGTGTTTCCGTGAAACGCAAAGCGCGCGTCCAGGGCGTCAAAGCCCTCCTCGTCCTCAAGGCGCGCGTACGCGATGGCTGCGGTGTAGCGAGCCCCCAGCGAGTCGCCCGGGTCGACCTCAAAGACCTCGTTCGCCGCTGCGACCGCCATCTTGGCGCGCGCTCCGTCAAGGCAGGTCCGCGCGATGGCGGCCTTTAGGCGAAGCCATGGGCGGGCGGCGATTCCCGCCACGTCTTCATCCAGGTCAAAGGCCTCTTGCGGAGCACCTGCCGGGTAGAGGTCGTGCTCGATCTCCAGCAGGGCGTCCAGCAGCCCGTCGGGGTTCTTGTCGTCGGCAATCGCCGCGATCAGGCGCGCATCGCTGCAGGTAGGGCACGTCTCGGCCGCCGCCTGCGCCGCTGCGGCCAGCTTGGCCAGGCGGGCGCTGCGGCGCTTGAGGTACTCCTCGTCGTCCAGCAGGTCGTCGTCGTGGCGTGAGGCCTCGTAGGTGCCCAGCGCGGTGCCTAAGGCCAGGTAGGCGGCCTCGTCGGGGGCCTGGGTGTTGCCGGCTGGGTCGGCCGCGACGGCCAGCCTCAGCTCTTCTAACGCCTCGGCCGAAAGCTCGCCGATCTCGGCGCGGCGGCGGCTCACGATCCTGCAGATAAGCTCCTCGCGCGCGTCCACTAGCGGGCCTCCTCTTCTGCTTCCCAGGCGGCCTCGGCGGCTGCGGCCTTGGGGCACATCTCGCTAACTACCTGGGCCAACCAGGTGCCCAAGACGCCGCGCCCGCTGCGGTCGTTGCCGTCTTGCAAAAGCACGATGCCCTCGGACACGGCCAGGATGATCTCGTCTTCACTGTATGGCTCAACGTACAGGCGGCTAAACTCGCCGTCGGGAATCTCGCCCTGGCGAATGAGCATCCGGGCGCCGGTGGGGTAGTTTTGCAGCAGTTCGCCCACCAGGCGACGCGCGTCCGCCATGTCGTGGCGACGGTGGGCCAGCGCGATCTTGGCCAGGCTCATCCAGGCGTCGGGCACGTTGCGCTTGGGGCAAATCGCGGGGTAGCGAGAAGCAAGCGCGTCCAGCCCGGCCTCGTCTTCCAGCTTGGCGTAGGCGTAGGCCATGGTAAAGCGCACGTCGCACGAGTCGTGCGGATCGCTAGCCAGCAGGCGTTCGCCCAGCTCAAGCGCCTTGTGGTTGCGGCCGATGATCAGGGCCTCCTCGGCCATGCAGGCAAGCCAGCGCCAGTAGGGGCGCATGGCGATGTCGCCCGCCAACTCGCTGCGCTCGGGGTCGCGCGGGTCTACGGCCGCGTCGCGGGCGGCTTCGCAGGTGCGCTGCACCTCGTCGACCTTCTCGGCGAGAAAAGCAAAGCGTTCGCTGATCGAGGTGGCGCGCGACGAGGATTCCATGCGCTGTGCGTCAAAGCAGTTGGGGTCAAGCGAGAGGGCCTCGCCCAGCAGCTGGTGGCCGCGCTCGATGAGCTTCTCGCCGCCCTTCTCGGCTGCAAAGGGAAGCTGGTAGTCGATGACGTCTGTGGCAAGGGCGACCAGGTTAAAGGCTCGGTCGGCGTCGGTCTGCGGCAAGCCGTCGCGGTCCTGAGCGTAGCGCTGCCCAAAACTGGCGAAGGCCTTGGCCGCGCTTAACGGCTCCATTTGCTCGAGCGAGCGGGAAAACGCGAGACCCAGGCGCTGGTAGTCCTCTTTGCGTGCGTTGTGTGCCACTGGTATTAGTCCTTTCTTCGTACACCCATGGTACCCAACGCGCGGCGCTGGCGCGGCGTCGCTGCTTATCTCGTCATTTGTCGTCCTTCTCGCCGCAGTTTCTACATGGTGACTATTCCGCAAGCGGCGCCAAAAATTCTGTGAGAGAAAGTGGTGTAGACCAGTTAACAAAAAGGCAATACTGTAAGCGTGTGAACTTGCACCCGGTTGCCCGAGGGGGGCTAAGCCGGACCTCTTATCACCAATAAACAGCAGGTAGGCTGCTGTTTTAATTCCGGCACGGGGGTGTCGGCATAGAATTGGAGGAGAGTTATGGGACGTTTCACCAATCCGCGTGACCTGTACTTTGGCGAGGGCGCCCGCCACGAGATCAAGAACCTCAAGGGTTCCAAGGCGATCGTCGTTTCTGGCGGCGGCTCCATGCGTCGCGGCGGCTTCCTGCAGGAGGTCGAGGCCGACCTTAAGGAGGCCGGTTTCGAGGTCCAGCTCTTTGAGGGCGTCGAGTCTGATCCTTCTGTCGAGACCGTCATGAAGGGCGCCGAGGCCATGAAGGCTTTTGAGCCCGATTGGATCATCGCCATTGGCGGCGGCTCTCCCATCGACGCGGCTAAGGCCATGTGGCTCTTCTACGAGTACCCCGAGGAGACCTTCGAGGAGGCCGTCGTTCCCTTCTCGTTCCCGCCGCTGCGCCAGAAGGCCCACTTCTGCGCCATCTCTTCGACCTCTGGCACCGCGACCGAGGTCACCGCTTTCTCGGTCATCACCGATTACGCCAAGGGCATCAAGTACCCGCTGGCCGACTTCAACATCACCCCTGACGTGGCCATTGTTGACCCCGAGCTCACCTACTCCATGCCCGCCAAGCTGTGCTCGCACACCGGCATGGACGCGCTGACCCACGCCATCGAGGCCTACGTCTCCACTGTCCACTCTATGTACACTGACGCCAACGCGCTGCACGCCATCCGCGAGATCGTCGAGTGGCTGCCCAAGTCCTACGAGGGTGACCAGGAGGCCCGCCAGCACATGCACGACGCTCAGTGCATCGCCGGCATTGCCTTCTCTTCTGGCCTGCTGGGCATCGTTCACTCCATGGCTCACAAGACCGGCGCCGCTTTCTCGGGCGGCCACATCATCCATGGCTGCGCCAACGCCATGTACCTGGGCAAGGTCATCCAGTTCAACGCTAAGGATCCCGCGGCTAAGACCCGCTACGCCTACATTGCCAAGGAGGTCCTGCACCTGGCCGGCGAGACCGAGGACGAGCTGGTTGATGCTCTGGTTCAGGCGATTCGCGACCTCAACGACAAGCTCAACATTCCGCAGGGCATCAAGAACTACGGCGAGGGTGGCGCGAAGTCCGAGACCTCCATCATCGATTACGAGGAGTTCGAGGCCAAGAAGTCCGAGGTGGCCAAGAACGCCATCGCCGACGCCTGCACCGGCTCCAACCCGCGTCAGCCCACGCAGGAGGAGATGGAGCAGCTGCTGGAGTGCGTCTACAACGACACCCCGGTCACGTTCTAGTCTTTACTAGCAAGCGCGCGGCGGCTTGACGGCCGTCGCAGCGAGAAATGCCCGCCAAACCGTCGCGGTTTGGCGGGCATTTTGGTGGCTTGCGGTCGTCGCCGCGGGCCGAATGGCCCCTTGCGCAGGCCTTCGTAAAAGCTGGCGTGACTTATCCCGCTATAAATCTAGAAACCTCAAGTAGACGGCCTGACAGTCGATGCTGCCAACTGGGCAAACGTCGCTGCTAAGGCCTTTGCTACTCAGTAAAGTTGGGTTTAAAACGGGATAAGTCGCGCTGGCGTTTTTAGTAGCGCCTGGCAGCCCCGGGCCTAGCCCAGTCCGTACCCGGTGGCCTGCGACTGCGCCTCGATAAGCTTTGCGATGCCCGCCTGGCCCAGGTCAAGCAGCTCGTCCAGCTGAGCGCGGGTCAAAGTCGAGCGCTCGCCGGTGCCCTGCACCTCCACGATTCCGCCGTCGCCGGTGCCCACCAGGTTAAGGTCCACGTCGGCGTGGGAATCCTCAGGGTAGTCCAGGTCAAGAAGCGCCTGGCCACCCACGATACCGGCAGAAATCGCAGCTACCTGGCCCATCAGCGGCAGGCGCGGCAGCTTGCCGGCATCGACCAGGCTCATCAGCGCCCCGTGCAGCGCCACCCATGCGCCGGTGATCGAGGCCGTGCGGGTGCCGCCATCGGCCTGGATAACGTCGCAGTCCAGCGTGATGGTGACCTCGCCCAAGCGATCCATGCGGCAAACCGAGCGCAGGCTGCGCCCAATCAGGCGCTCAATCTCCATGCTGCGGCCCTTGCGTCCGTTGTACTCACGCTTTGACCTGCGGTTGGTTGACGCGGGAAGCATCGCGTACTCGGCGGTGACCCAGCCGGCGTGTTGCCCCTTGCGCCATTTGGGCACGCCCTCCTCAACGGTCGCGCTGCACAAGACGCGCGTGTCGCCAAACTCGGCCAGGCACGAGCCGGCCGCGTTCTTCATAACGCCGGGCGTCAAGACCACCGGGCGCATCTCGTCAAACGCACGCCCGTAGCTGCGCTTTATTTCCAACTCCTGGTTATCTGTGGTAGCCATGCCCGCTAGCCCTTCTCGCCGTTGCCGCCCGCGCGGCGGCCGACCAACAAAACAAACCCCCGAGCCGCAACTGCGGCGTCGGGGGCCTAAAATACCTGGTGGGCGATGAGAGGTTCGAACTCCCGGCCTTGTGCGTGTAAAGCACCTGCGCTAGCCGCTGCGCCAATCGCCCAAGCGGTAATGTAGTCTACCATATACTTGCGTTTTGCCCGCATAACGACCTTTCGACCCGCATTGGACAGCATGGATACTTCAAATCTTTTTGACATTCTTCAACTTTTACGCGAGAAGAACCTGCTGGTTGAGACCCACAACATCGACAGTGACCAGGCTCGCAAAGTGGCCGTGACCGGCTGCGACTGCGACTCGCGCGTGGTGGCCGCAGGCCACATCTTTGTTTGCAAGGGCCAGGCCTTCAAGGCCGTCTACCTTACCTCGGCCATTGATCGCGGCGCGGTGGCCTACCTCTGCGACCAGGAGTTTTATGCCCGCGTTGCCCCCAGCGCACCTGACTTTCCCGCCATCGTGGTAAGCGACCTGCGCCGCGCGATGGCCTATGTCTCGGCCGAGGCCTTTGGCCACCCCGACCACCAGATCAAGGTCGTGGGCATCACCGGCACCAAGGGCAAGTCGACCGTGAGCTACATGCTGCGCTCGGTCCTGGACGGCGAGAAGCCCCTCTCGGCCACCGGCGTCATGGGCTCGATCGACACCTATGACGGCGTCGACAACGAAGAGAGCCACAACACCACGCCCGAGGCCCCCGACCTGTGGCGCCACCTGGCCAACACGCGCGACGCCGGCCTGACCTACATGGACATGGAGGTCTCGAGCCAGGGCCTCAAGTACGACCGCGTCCTGGGCCTGGAGCTTGACGTGGCCTGCTTCCTAAACATTGGCCGCGATCACATCTCGCCTGTTGAGCACCCCGATTTTGACGACTACTTCGAGAGCAAGCTGCGCATCTTCGACATCTGCCGTAGCGCCGCGATCAACATGGACTGCGAGCACGCCGACGTCATCGCCGAGCGCGCCAAACGCTGCCCTCGCGTTCTGCGCTTCTCGGCCCAGGGCGCTCCGGGCGCCGACGTCTGGGCGACGGACATCCAGACGGGCTACGGCTTTGTGAAGTTCGTCGCGCATACGCCCAGCTGGGAGGGGCCGGTTACCCTGTCGATGCCGGGCCTCTTTAACGTGGACAACGCGCTGGCCACCATCGCGATTGCCGAGCTTTTGGGCCTGGGTCAGCAAGACGTCGTCGAGCCGCTGGGCCGCGCCAAGGTCCCGGGCCGCATGGAGCTTATCTCCACGCCGTCTGGTCGCGTGACCGCACTGGTGGATTACGCGCACAATAAGCTGTCCTACCAGCGGTTCTTCCCCTCGGTTAAGCAGGAGTTCCCGGGGTATCGCGTGATCGCGCTGTTTGGCGCGCCGGGCGGCAAGGCCTACGAGCGTCGCCAAGAGCTGCCGCAAGAGGCCGCCAAGTGGTCGGACTACCTCATCTACACCGAGGAAGACCCGGCCAACGACCCTGTGGCCGAGATCTGCCAGCAGATGGCCGACGCCACGCCCGAGGGTGCTGCCTACGAGGTCATTCTCGACCGCGAAGAGGCGATTCGCCGCGCCGTCCAGCTGGCCTACGAGGGCGAGGGCCCGGCCATCGTGTGCCTTTTGGCCAAGGGCGACGAGACTCGCCAGCACATTGGCAACGATTTTCTTCCGTGCCGCACCGACGGAGAGATCTTCGAGGAGGCCATTCGCAAGTACGAAGAGGCGTAAAAGGCCTTTGTGGCGGTTTCTAGTTGCAGCTAAATCACAAAACGGGGTGTCGGTGGGCAGAAAGCAAAGACCGGCACCCCGTTTACCTGCGCTTTTTCAGATCGCTCCACCGAATATTAGTTGCCTTCTAGTTGCCTTGTAGTTATCATCTAGTTATCAAACGCGGCGCAAGGAGGCCTCATGCCCGAGGTATGCAAGATTGAACTCATTTACTCTCTTGTCGGTTTTCCGGCCGAGACGGAATGGCTGGAGTTCAAGGAGGGCAACGGTGATGCCGAGAAGATTGGACGCGACATCTCTGCTCTTGCGAACTCGGCGGCATTATGCGGTCGCGACCGTGCATATCGCATCTGGGGCGTCGCCGATTCAAACCACGAATTGGTAGGGACTGCGTTCAATCCTTATACCAAGAAAGCAAAGGGCAACCAGGACCTGTTGATTTGGCTTCGCAGGTTTCTCTCGCCAAACGCAAATTACGAGTTCGACCGCTTCTCTCATAATGACAAGGATTACGTGGTTCTTACCGTCAAGGCCGCCTCGGCGCAGCCGGTGAGTTTCGATAAGGCCTGCTACATCCGCGAAGGGAGCAGCACGACACGCCTTGTCAACGGTTCGGCGAAGGAGGCCGAACTCTGGCACCGCCTACAAAGCGCGGATTTCGAGGACCGCGTGGCCCTTGAGAATCAGACGGCGCCCGAGGTCCTTGAACAGCTGGACATCTCTGCGTACTACGAACTTCTTGGGCAGAGAAGACCTTCGGGGGCCGAGGCGGTCATCGAAGACCTGGTAGAACAGGGTATGGTTTTCCTTCAGGACAACGGCAGATATTCGATTACAAACCTGGGCGCGCTTTTGGTGGCGCGAAAGCTCTCTGCGTTTTTAGCCCTGCGCAAGCGTCCGATTCGTGTCGTTAGATACGCCGGTAAGGGGAACTTCGAGATTCTGTCGGATGAGACCTTCGACAAGGGCTATGCGATCTCTATATCCGAGGCAGCTAAGTACATCATGACCCAAATCCCTGCTCGAGAAGAGAGCGACGGTGCTTTTAGGCGCATGGTGTATGAGTATCCCCAAAGAGCGATCCGCGAACTTCTCGCAAATATGGTTATTCACCAGGACATTTCTGATTCGACGGCCGGGCCGCTTGTCTCGCTGTATGACAATAGGGCCGTGTTTTCGAACCCGG
This sequence comes from Paludibacteraceae bacterium, assembly GCA_963630635.1. Taxonomy (GTDB): domain Bacteria; phylum Actinomycetota; class Coriobacteriia; order Coriobacteriales; family Atopobiaceae; genus Paratractidigestivibacter. The sequence continues at coordinate 4,750 of CAVGOA010000020.1, read as the reverse complement.
GGACAAGCCTCATTCCTGTCCATCGTGTGCTCAATGCCCAGCCAAGGACACGAAACGTGGCGCTTGCGCGGATTTTGCGCCAGATGGACCTTTGCGAGGAAGGCGGGACGGGCTGGGATCTTGTTGTCGCCGAATGTGAGCGCATACATATTGCCGCGCCCAAAATTGTGAGCGACGAGGAGCTTGGCACACAGGTGACGCTTTACTCTGGCTCTGCCTTTGAGCGCATGACCAAGGCCGAACGCAAGGATGCGACATATTGGCACGCTTGCCTGATGTATGCGCAGGATACGGCCATGGGCAACCAGTCGCTGCGCGAGCGCTTTGGCTTGGAGCCCGCGCGAAAGAGCACCATCGCCGTCTCTCGTCTGATCCGTGAGTGCTGTGAAGCAAATTTGATCAAGCTTGAGGACGCCGATGCGGGCGATAAGTATCGCCGCTACATTCCATATTGGGCGTAGATCTTGTTGCCCGGGCGGCGGTTTCTAGTTGCAGCTAAATCACAAAACGGGGTGTCGGCGGCCAGCAAGCCAAAACTGGCATCTCGTTTACCTGCGGTTTTTCAAATCGCTCCAACGAATTCTAGTTGCCTTGTAGTTATCAAAGGCCTTTGTGCCGCCATCGCGGTGCCTTCGCTGCGGGTATGCGCGACTTTTCGTGGTTTAAAACGGGTCCGGCCGAGTAGCCGGGCCCTTTGCATTTACGTTTGCCCAGTTGGCGGTTGCGCCGGCTGGGCATTCTACTTGACGCTTCCGGATTTAAACCACGAAAAGTCGCGCGTGCCTTGCGTGCGGGGCCCACGGTGCCCCGATTTGCCCGGATTTACGCCTGGTGGGTTAGTATGGTGGCGAGAAAACCGGGCGGCGGGCCCGCTTTGAGGCCCGCCGCGCAGAAGAAAGGACGCCGCATGGCACTGCCCAAGGTCGATATCGCCTCGCTGGACCCCAACAAGACCGTCGTCGTCGCGACGGGCAACGCCCACAAGGTCGCCGAGATCGAGGCCATCCTCTCGCCGGCCCTGCCCGGAACCCGCTTTGTGGCCTTGGGCCAGCTGGGCGACTTCCCCGATCCCGTCGAGGACGGCGCAGACTTCTACGAGAACGCCCTCATCAAGGCCCGCGCCGCCCAGGCCGCAACGGGCCTGTCCATGGCCGTGGCCGACGACTCGGGTCTGTGCGTCGATGCCCTTGACGGCGCGCCCGGCATCTTCTCGGCCCGCTGGGCCGGCGAGCACGGCGACGATGCCGCCAACAACGAGAAGCTCCTGTCGCAGCTGGCAAACACCCCTGATGACCAGCGCGGCGCTCACTTCCACTCCAGTGTGGTCCTGGTTCGCGGCCAGGAAATCCTGCGCGGCGACGGCGACTGCCCCGGCACCATCGGCCACGCCCCGCGTGGCAACAACGGCTTTGGCTACGACCCGCTGTTCTTCCCCGCAGACACCCCCGGCCGCACCATGGCCGAGCTCAACCCTGCCCAGAAGAACCAAATCTCCCACCGTTTTCACGCCCTGCAAGATTTGCTTGCCAAACTGCGCTAGAATAGCCGCAGCTAGAAGCACGCTTCTAGACCGCCGTGGACGGGCAGGGGCCTCGACATGGCGGGTTTTCCTTAGCAGGTTTCCCGCGCCCACGCCCTGGTGGTCGCATTAGCCGCTATTTGGAAGGAAGCGTCGCTATGAAGATCATCCGCGCAAAAGACTACGTCGATATGAGCCGCAAGGCCGCAAACCTTATCTCGGCTCAGGTCATCTTGAAGCCCAACTGCGTGTTGGGCCTGGCCACCGGCTCGACCCCTATTGGCGCCTACCAGCAGCTTTCTCGTTGGTGCGAGAAGGGTGACTGCGACTTTTCGCAGGTTAGCACCTATAACTTGGACGAGTACCGTGGCCTTTCTCACGACGACGAGCAGAGCTACCACTACTTCATGCGCCAGAACTTCTTCAACCACATCAACATCGACATCAACAACACCCACGTGCCCGACGGCGCCAACCCCGACGCCCAGGCCGCCTGCAGCGAGTACGACCGCATTGTCGCGGCCGCCGGCTATCCCGACCTGCAGCTCTTGGGTATTGGCAATAACGGCCACATTGGCTTCAACGAGCCGGACGACCACTTCTCTAAGGGCACCCACTGCGTCGACTTGACCCCCAGCACCATCGAGGCCAACAGCCGCCTGTTTGCCAGCGCCGACGACGTGCCTCGCCAGGCCTACACCATGGGCGTCCAGACCATCATGTACGCCCGCATGATCGTGGTCGTGGCCAACGGCTCCAAGAAGGCCCAGGCCGTCCACGACATGTGCTACGGCCCGGTGACCCCCAGCTGCCCGGCCTCGATCCTGCAGCTGCACACCAACTGCGTCGTGGTGGCAGACGAAGAGGCTCTGGCCCTCTGCCCGGCCGAGTAGTCGACGCGGGCGGCGAGAAGACCGCGACGCCCCGCGCCCGCACGGCGACGCGCCGCAAACCCCATAGGCACCACCCGGCCCCGGCTTCTATCCCCCAGGAAGCCGGGGCCGGTCTTTGTGGCGGGGTCGGCGGCCCCGCAGCTCGCGGCGGCCCCGCAGCTCGCGGCGCCCCCGGCGCCCCTAAATCTTTAGAACCGTGAGCTCCTTGGGGTAGTGATTAAGCACCTCGCAGCCATCCTGGGTCACGATGACCAGGTCCTCGACGCGCACGCCAATGTCGCCCGGCAGGTAGATACCCGGCTCGATGGAGAAGCACTGGCCGGGGCGCACGGCCTCGTGGTGGACGCTCGAGACGTCGCCCGGCTCGTGGTCCACCAGGCCAATCTGGTGCCCCAAGCGGTGGTTGAAGGCCGGGCCCCAACCTGCGTCCTCGATGATGCGGCGGGCCGTAAGGTCAATCTGGGCAAACTCGACGCCGGGCGCCACGATCTTCTCGGCTTCTTCGTTTGCGCGGCGAACGGCCTCGTAAACGGCTCGCTGGTGGTCGGTGGGCTGGGCGGTAAAGAAGGTGCGCGTCATGTCCGAGCAGTACCAGTCCTGCTTGCAGCCCACGTCAAACAACACGACGTCGCCCACGGCAAACGGGGTGTTGTCGGGCTCGTGGTGCGGGTCTGCGCCGTGGTCGCCAAAGCTCACGATGGGCGAGAAAGAGTGGTCGCTGGCGCCCAGGCGGCGGTACTCGCCCAGAAGGCCTTCCGCGATCTGCAGCTCGGTCACGCCGGGGCGCAGCTGGGCGACAAGCCACTCCATGGCTTGGTCGTTGGTGCGCGAGGCCTGGCGCATGAGCTCTTGCTCGCGCGCGTCCTTGATCGAGCGGGCGTCGTCGATGGCGCAAGAGGCCAGCTTGAAGCCGGTGGCGGCTCCAGCCTCCATCAGAGGCACCAGCCAGCGGGCGGAAAGCTCTTTGTCCACGCCCAGCGCGGCCGAGTGGTCGCAGACCTCGGCGAGAAGGGCCACGGGGTTCTGCGTGTCGTCAAAGATGCGCACGTCAGCGCAGGCGGCGCCGGCGTCGGGGAACAGGCGGTTGCAGAACAGGGTGGGCTCGCCGGTGGCGGGCACGTAAAGGCCCAAGAAGCGCTCGTAGGGCTCGGTGTAGTAGCCGCACAGCCACCAGATGGACAGCGGGTCGACCAGAAGCATCTGGGAAAGCCCCAGCTCACATAGGTTGTTTCGCACGGTAGCAAGGCGTTGTTGGTTCATGGTTCTCCTTTTGACGGGGTAGTTCGTGGCCCAGTGTACACCCAGGTGAACTTCTGGCCGCGCGGGGGCGGGCGCGGGGCCCGGTGAACGTCGCGTGCCCGCCAGGCCGCCGCGTGCCCGCCAGGCCCTTCTCGCCACAAGATGGGCATGTCGTGTCGTTACAAAATCGGCCAAGGGCACTTGTGAAATCCCTTGGTATGATTGAATTTCGCGTATTCTGGCTATTCGCCCCGCCCAAGGGGCTTGGAGGATCAGATGGACAACGAGATTCCCTCGGTTAACCGCGTGGATGACATCCGCGAGCAGCTTCTGGCGCTGCAGGGCAAGCGCATCAAGGTCAAGGCCAACATGGGCCGCTCCCGCATTGTCGAGCGCGCCGGCACCCTGGTCAACGCGCACCCCTCTTTGTTTGTCGTCGAGGTCGAGGAGCGTCGCGGCCGCACCGCGCGCCAGTCGTACCAGTATGTCGACGTTCTTACCGGCGCGGTCGAGCTCTTTGACGCCCAGACCGGCGAGCGCCTCTTCGACTACGTGATGGTCGAAGAGTAGCCCTTCTCGCTGCTGCCGCCGCGTTGTAGTACAACGTTATACCTATGACTGCCACACAGACAATCGAGGCCCCGTGTAAGGTCAACCTGCACCTGGGCATCCACACGCAGCTTGACGAGCGCGGCTACCACCGCGTTGACTCGGTCATGGCGCCGGTGGGGCTTTTTGACACCGTCACGGTGAGCGACGCGCCCTGCCTTGAGGTGTGCCACCAGCCCGCGCTGTGCGTGGCGCCCCAGAAGACCACCGTGTGGAAGGCCGCGACCCTGCTGGCCGCTCGCCTGGGCGTCGAGCCAAACGTGCGGGTGGACGTGGTGGCTCGCATTCCCGAGAAGGCCGGCTTGGGCGGGTCTTCGGCAGATGCCGGGGCCACGCTGCGCTTGCTGGCCCAGCGCTGGGGCGTGGCACCTTGCGACCCGCTAGTGGCCCAGGTGGCCCGCCAGGTGGGCGCCGACGTCGCGTTTTTCTTGGACCCGCGTCCAGCGTTGTACTTGGGCGGCGGAGACGTGCTGGAAGAGGCCTTCTCGCC
>CAVGOA010000019.1:0-39005 GCA_963630635.1 Paludibacteraceae bacterium | reverse complement strand
TTACGCTCCTCCCCCGCCCGGCGCAAGGGTCGGTTTGGGATTCATATTTCCTACATAACTAAGTGTAGCCATCTACCACTTACGCCAGTACAAGCACTACTCGCCGACAATTGCTTTTAAGCCGCTGACCATGGTCTCATGCGCCTCTTGGCAGGCGGTCTCAAAGAACTCGGGCGTAAGCAATTGGTACGCAGGCTCTGCCTTTATATGATCGCGCTGGTTATCGTCGACGATCTTCTCGCATACAGATATAGCTGCAAGGACGTCTTGGCTGTCCACTTGGTACATGGGGAAATGGTCGCACTGGGTAAAGAGAGACTCGTTGGGCACAGGCACCATTGATATGTCGAGAGTGCGGCCAAAGAGGGCGAAATCGGACTGCTTCTTAATGCGAGCCTGCTCCCCTGCCCTCATGTGGGCCTTCTCCAAAAACGCGCGGGTGTGTGTGTTGTAGACGCAATCGCACACCAGGTGGCACCAGGCACCGCGCACCACGTCGGTCACGCAAGAGGCTCCGTAGCCCTGGGGATTCTTGACGTAGAAGTCCCAAAACTCCTGGTAGCGCGGCAAGGGGATGTGGTCACGGTACGTTAGATGGGTGAGCTTGTAGTCGATCCTAAAGCTGGGGTTCTTGACCATATAGCCTACGTAGACATCGGGCAAGACGTTGCCAAACAAAAAGGCGTTTGTGTCTTTGATGCCCAGGGCCTGGGCCCCTTCCTCGCGAAGAAGGCGCTCGACGTGGGCAGTATGGATGTTCCAGCTTGGCATGTTGTCCCTCTCATAAACGTAACGGGACCATTGTTGCGCAAAAATGCGGCCGAGCCCCAATGGACCCGGCCGCATTTAACACGAGCGAGAAAAGGCGATTAGCCGCGGACCTCTCCGCCGGTGGCGCGAAGGACCTTGTTCACGAGCTTCTCGTGGGCCTTCTCGACCTCCTCGGAGGTAAGGGTACGGTCGGCGGCGCGGTAGGTAAGCGAGAAGGCCATGGACTTCTTGCCCTTACCCACACGCACGGGGTCGCGGTAGACGTCGAAGAGGCGGACATCGGATAGGAGCTTGCCGCCGGCGCTGGAAATGCGCTGGACGAGGCTCTCGTAAGTGACCTCCTCGTCGACGACGATGGCCAGGTCGTGGGTCACGCCGGGAAGCGTGGGAACGTCGACGTAGGGCAGCTGGTCCTTTGCAAGGCGCAGCAGGTGCTCGACCGAGAGCTCAAAGGCCACGACGGGCACATCGACGCCCACCTTCTGCAGGCTCGCAGGGTGGATGTTGCCCACCCAGCCAATGACCTCGCCCTGAGAGAGAACCTCGGCGGCACGGCCGGGCTGCAGCCACGGGTACTTCTCGGGCTCGGCCACCTTGAAGCGGACCTTGGTGAGGCGCAGGGCGCTGAGAAGGGCCTCGACGGCGCCCTTGGCGTCGAAGAAGTCGTAATCGGCGTGCTTGAGGTTCCAGGCATCGTCGGCGCGCTTACCAGCCAAAACGCCCGCAACAAAGGTAGGCTCGTCGGGCTGAGAGCTGCTCTCGTGGCCGTAGAAGACGCGGCCGATCTCGTAGAGGGCGACGTTGGGGACACCGTGGTCGAGGTTATAGGCCACCGAGCGCACAAGGCCGGGCAGCATCGAGCGGCGCATCTCGGACTGGTCGGCAACCAGCGGGTTGATGATCTTGACGGGAATGCCGCGACCCTCGTCGGTAATACCAAGCTTCACCAGGTCAGAGGGGTCGGCGAAGCAGTAAGTGCTGGTCTCGGAAAGACCGCAGGCGCGAAGGGTCTGGCCGATCAAGCGCACGCGGCGCTGCTCGACGGTGAGGCCACCGGCGTGGTTTTTGGCCGCGGGCAGCGTGGGCTCGATATCGCCCTCGCCCCACAGGCGGCAGATCTCCTCGATAAGGTCGCACTCGCGGGTGAGGTCGGGACGGTTGGTGGGAGCGGTCACGGCAAGGTGGCCCTCCTCGCCGTCCTTAACGTCGCAGCCCAGGCGGGTCAGGCGGCTGACCATGAAGTCCTGGGGGATGTCGGCGCCGCACAGCATGCGGGCGCGGGCGGGGCGCAGGTCGACAACGGGGGCCGCAACCTGGACGGGATAGACGTCAACGGTGCCAGGGCAGACCTCGGCGCCGCAGCACTCCTCAAAGAGGGCGGCCGCAATCTGGGCCACGTTGGCGCAGTTGGAGCCGTCCACTTGGCGCTCGTAGCGGATGGAGGCCTCGCTCATGAGGTCGAGGTTTCGGCTGGTACGCGAGACGTGGCCGCTCGAGAAGGTGGCAGACTCGAGAAGGACGTCGACGGTGTTCTCGTCGATCTCGGAGTTCATGCCGCCCATGACGCCGGCCAGGGCCACGGCGGTCTTGCCGTCGTCGGTGATGACGGCCATGTCGGGGGTCAAGGTGCGCTCGACGCCGTCCAGGGTCTCGAGCTTCTCACCTTGCGCGGCGGCGCGCACCACGATGTGGCGGCGGCCATCGCGCTCGGTCAGTTTGCCCAGGTCAAAGGCGTGCAGAGGCTGGCCGGTGAGGAACATGACGTAGTTGGTGACGTCGACCACGTTGTTGATGGGACGGCTGCCGGCGGCGATGACGCGGCGGGCCAGCCACTCGGGAGACGGGCCGATCTTGACGTTGCGCACCACGCGGGCGCAGTAGCGCTGGCACAGCTCGGGGTCGTCGATGGTGACGTCCACCAGGTCGTGAGCATCGGGGCCCTGCTCACACTTGACCTTGGGCAGCTCGATGTGGGTGTCCTCATCGAGAATGGCAGAAACCTCGACGGCCATGCCGGTCATGGACAGGCAGTCGGGGCGGTTGGGGGTGATCTCGCAATCGATCACGGTATCGGACATGCCCATGTAATCGGTGAAGTCCATGCCCACGGGAGCGTCCTCGGGCAGAATCATGATACCGGAGTGGTCGCCACCCAAGCCCAGCTCGCGCTCGGAGCAGTTCATGCCGCGAGACTCGACGCCGCGCAGCTTAGACTTCTTGATCTTGACGTCGCCGGGAAGCACAGCGCCGATCATGGCCGTGACAATGTGGTCGCCGGCGTTGAAGTTCTGGGCGCCGCAGACGATCTGCAGGGGCTCGGGGTTGCCGTTGGCGTCGACGTTCTTCTCGCCAACATCAACCTTGCAAACAAACATGTGGTCAGAGTCGGGGTGCGGGGTCTTCTCCAAAACCTTGGCGGTCACCACGTGATCGAGGTTTGCGCCCACGCGCTCGACGCCCTCGACCTCGGTGCCGGTGCGAACGAACTCGTCGACAAGCTGGGAGGGATTCTCGGGCACGTCGACCATGGTCTTGAGCCACTCATATGAAACGCGCATTCAAGCGCTCCTTTCTTAAAAGAGGAATCTGAAGCGAGAAGTTCTTAGAACTGCTTCAGGAATCTCATATCACCGGTCATGAGCATGCGAAGGTCGGGCAGGTCGTAGCGAAGCGCCGCCACGCGCTCGACGCCGATGCCAAAGGCAAAGCCGGTGTACTTCTCGGGGTCGATGCCGCAGTTGACAAAGACGTTGGGGTCGACCATGCCGCAGCCCAAGATCTCGAGCCAGCCGGTGTTCTTGCAGAAGCGGCAACCCTGGCCGTGGCAGACGCCGCACGAGACGTCGACCTCGCAGGAAGGCTCGGTGAAGGGGAAGAAGTGCGGGCGGTAGCGGGTGGCGCGGTCCTTGCCAAAGATCTCGCGGGTGAAGTAGTCAAGCGTGCCCTTAAGATCGCCAAAGGTGATGCCCTCGTCGACAACCAGGCCCTCTACCTGCGTGAACTGGGGCAGGTGGTTGGCGTCGGCGGTGTCGGGACGAAAAACGGTGCCCGGGCAGATCATGTAGATCGGGGGCTCCTTGGCCTCCATGACGTGGGCCTGGACGCCGGAGGTCTGGGTGCGCAGAAGCACGTCGGACTCGCCCTGGACGTGAACCTCCTTGCCCTCGGGCTGGTTGTCCACCACGTAGAAGGTGTCCTTGGCCGAGCGGCTGGGGTGGTCCTCGGGAGCGTTAAGCGCGGTGAAGTTGTAGTAGGTCGTCTCGATGTAGGGGCCGTCCTCGACGGTGTAGCCCAGGCCGCAGAAGATGTCCTCGATCTCTTCGCGGATCTGCGAAATGAGGTGCTGGGTGCCCAGGGAGAGCTGGCGGCCCGGCAAGGTGACGTCGGCGGCGTCGGCCTCCATGCGCTTGGCCATGATGGCGCGGCCAAGCTCTTCTTTGCGGGCCTTGATTGCCATGTCGACGTTGGCGCGCACGGTGTTGGCAAGCGCACCCATGGCCGGGCGCTCCTCGGGCGGAACCTTGCCCATGGTGTGCATGATCGCGGTCAGGCTACCCTTGCGGCCCAACACGCCAACGCGCAGGTTCTCGAGGGCATCCATGCTCTCTGCCTTTGCAAGGCCCTCCTGGACTTGAGCCTCAATAGCCTTGAGCTCATCGGACATCGACATTGCGTTTCCCCTTTCAAAACAAAAAGCCGTCCCGGACAAAAGTCCAAGGACGGCAATGATTACCGCGGTACCACCTTGATTGACGCAGGTGTTTTCTCTCACGAGCGCCCACTCGTTTGCCCCGTGCCGTGGGGCGTACGGCTTCCCTACTAAGACGCGTTTCTCGGCGCATCTGTTAAGGTCGCGGCTGGTGGAGTGAACTTCGGACGTCAGCCTTGGAGGAACCTCTCAGCCGGTGGGCTCCCTCTCTTATCCGCTGGCGACGCGACGGCCCGAACCTCTCCGTCATTGCCTAGTGGGACATCATAGCACAAGGCGAGAAGGGCGCGCTAGCGAGCCGTGATTCCCCTTAAGACGCGCTCTGGCCTGCGACGACGCGGGTCTGCCCGGCGAATGAGGCGCGTGAGGACCGTCGAGAAGACCAAGATGACCACGAAGTAGACGATAGCCACGCTGATCAGCGGGAAGAAGGCATCGAAGGTGCGGCTGCGTATGATGTCCGAGACCTTGGTGAGGTCGGTGATGGCCACGTAGCCCACGACCGAGGTCGCCTTGATCAGGGCTGTGAGCTGGCCCGCGTAGAGCTTACCGATACGCTGGAAGGCTTGCGGCAAGACGACTTGGCGATAAATCTGCGGCAGCGAGAAGCCCATGGACTCGGCGGCCTCTATCTCGCCGCGCGAGACGGCGTCGATACCGGTCACAAAGATGCTGGACAAAGGTGCTGCCGACTCGAGCCCAAAGCAGACGACGGCCACCATCGCGGCCGGGATGCCCACGTTGGCAAAGACGATGTAGTACAAGATCATGAGCCAGACCAGCACCGGGATGCCCGTGGCAACGTCGCAGTAGGCGTTGGCCGCGGCCGCCAGCGCCTGCTTGCCGCTGCGCTTCATGTAGCAGAGAAGACCGCCGCCCACGGTACCCAGGGCAAACGAGCCCACGGCGATGCCCACGGTGACGAGAAGGCCCTCGAGCACCATGGCCCAGCGCTTCTCGGCTATGAAAGTACTTGTGAAGCCCGCGGCAAAGGCATCAAAAATCGAATCGTTTGCGTCTGTGTCGACCGTGGTCATGGCCACCCAATCAAGCGAGTAGACCGTGTTGGTAAAGTCGATCGACTTGGCGCGCTCGGGGGTGTTGACCATGTAGATGCCCGCATTGATGGTGCCCGCCGAGAGGGCTGCCAGCTTGGCCGTGAAGTTCATGTCCTGGAACTCCACGCGCATGCCTATCTCGTAGGCGGCGCGCATGATTATCTCGGCGTCGGTGCCGGCGGCGTGGCCCTCGTAGAGAAAAGAGCTGGGCTCGTCGGTTGGCGAGTAGCCCACGGTAAGGACCTCGCCGTCGGTGCACACCGGGATATCGCTCATGTCGTAGTTGCCGTCCTCGCACCACTTCTTGCGCACGGCGTCGATAGTGCCGTCTTGCCGCAGCTTGGCGATGGCGTCGTTGAGCTTCTCGCGTAACTCGTCTTGGCCCTTGCCCATGCCAATCGAGACGTCGCAGCCGTAAAGCGTGGGCTTGACGTAGGTGAGGTTGGCGTTCTTGCGCATGTAGAGCAAGGCGATAGGCTCGGGCGCAGTGGCGTAGTCGAGCTTGCCCGCGCTCAAGGCCATGATGGTGTCGGCAATGCTTTGGTAGGACTGGGAATCGGCGTCGGGGTAGGCCTTGGCAACCTCGGCTTCGGACGTGACGCCCAGCTGCACGCCGATCTTGGCATGGGCAAGCTTTTGATCCCTCTCGTCCTGCGTCCACGTGATCACGCGGTCAGCCAGACTCTGGGCGCGTGCGGGCGCCGGGGAAAGCGCAAGGCCAAAGACGACGGCTAGCAGGATAAATACGGCGAGAGATGCGCCTTTGGCCTTGTGCATGGAAACCTCTATTCGTTACTCGGCAGCGCCGCCCTCCCGGCGAGCCACCTCGTCGATAAGGATAGCATCGCCGTGTTTGGCGCCCGCAAGAGAGGCCGCCATGAAGACACCCATGGCCGCGATGTAGGCAAAGAGCATCGTGGGCGCGACATCCATGACCACACCCGAGAGGATCGGGGTGATGACCTGGGCGGCCATGCTCACCGTGTAGTAGTAGCCCGAGTAGCGCCCCACCGACTGCGAGCTGCAGCACTCCAAGATCATGGTGTAGACGCACAGGTCGACGCCGCCCAGCGCGACGCCCATGGCAAGAAAGACAAGGTAGAGCAGGGGGCTAAAGCCAGGGGTGAGCCAGATAATGACCGGGCAGGCCGTCATAATGACAGCGGTGAGCAGGGCCACCTTCTTGCGGCCGATCTTCAAAGACAGATTTGCCAGGGGCACGTAGCTTGCCAGCGCGCCCACAATAGTGACGATGTTGATGATCGCATACGAGCCGCCGGCCATGCCAAAGAACAGATCGGCGTAGCGGCTGATGTTGGTGGTCATAGCGTTGTAGCTCATGTAATAGAAGAAGGTGGCCGAGAGGAGAAGCGCGATCGAGACGCGCAGGGACTTGTCGGCCACGCGCTCCTTGCCGCCGGCCTCGGGCGAGTCGTCCTTGTCGATCTCGTCCTCGTCGATGCCCATGGCAAGGGACTTCTCGCGCATCTTCTGGACAAGCTCGGGCTCGCGCACAAACGCGCCGTAGACCACGGCCGAGACCAGGATAAAGACCGACTGAAGGGCAAAAAGCGGCAGGTAATCAGGGTGCTCGACGTTGGGGACCATGACCGAGATAGCCACCAACATAAGGCCTGTGCCCGCGTATCCCACGATCTTCTCGATGGAATCTGCCTTGGTGCGCAGGGGACGCGGCGTGATATCGGCGATGACGGCCACCGTCATGGTGCGGTAGGCGCAGATGGCCAGCAGCGTGAGGATGATCGCCGCGATCAAAAGCGGCAAGCTGCCCATGTTGTTAGCCAGCGCGATAAGCGGCACCGAGAGAACCGCCACAGCAGAGCCGCCAAGGATAAACGGGGTGCGGCGGCCGAGCTTAGAGGTACAGCGATCCGACAAGATGCCAAAGAGCGGCAGCAAGAAGAGGCCAAAGACGTTGTCGATCGCCATGATGGCGCCGGTCACCGAGTTGGAAAGGCCAAAGGTGCCGGTGAGCATTTTGGGGACGATGCCGTCGTAGACCTGCCAAAAGCTGATCATGCCCATGAACGGCAAGGCGGCTAAGGCCACGGCTTTGTTGTCTAACTTGGCCGCCTTTTTGATGTCGGGGTTGGCCATGGTTTTCTCCTTACGTGGTGATGTGCCCGGGCGAATGTCCGCGTGCCCGGGCCATGCGGTTTGCTACTCCCCCAGCGTCTGGACGTGGGAAAGGTTGGCGAGAAACGCGACGTAGAACTCGATGCCGCGCTTGTAGACGTCCACGCCAATGCGCTCATTGGCGGCGTGGAGGAGCTTGCGGGCCTCGGCCGAGTAGACAAAGCCGCAGAAGCGGTAGACGCGCTCGCAGATGGCATTGAACTCGCGCGAGTCGGTGCAGGAGTTCTGCACGTAGGGGGCAAAGCCCACCTCGGGGTAGACGCCGGTGACGCAGCGATGGATGTAGTCGAAGGCGGCGTCGTTTTGGTAAGGGCTTATGGGCGCGGGCTCGCTATAGGGGATCGTCTCGTTGATCTCGACCGTCACGTGATCGGGCGAGATGCCCGAGGCGCGGCAGACCTCGCTCGCGCGGCGGCGCACGCGAGCCAAGGCGTCGTCGATCGTCTCGAAGGGGGCGATGCGCACGTTGAAGTTGGCCGTGGCGACGGGCGGCAGCACGTTGTGGGCCGTGGAGCCCTGCATCTGCGTCAAAGCGTAGGTGGTGCGAAGCATCGCGGCGGTCTCGGGGCTGGCGGCCATGATCTTGGCCACGGCCGGGCGCGTGAGCCACAGGTTGCCAAAGACGGCGCGGTAAAGGTCCGAGCTGCGGGCGCCAAGCTCTGAGAGCGTGGCCTCGACAGCAGGTGTGAGCTGCGGCTTTCCGGGATTTGCCGAGATGTGCTCGCACACGCGGCACAGCAGTCGGCAGGCGTCGTTGGCCGCAGGGGTCGAGGCGTGGCCGCCGTCTGAGCGGGCGGTCACAGTAAGGTCGACGTGGCCCTTCTCGCATACACCCACCATGGCGACGGGCACCTCGACGCCCAAGGGAGCATCGGCCGCGATAGCGCCGCCCTCGTCCAGGACCATGTAGGGGTGAATGTCGTGGTCGCGCAGCCACTCGACGGCGTGGCGGCAGGTGGGGGCGGCGATCTCCTCGCCGTCGGACGAGAAGTACCAGACGTCGCGCGGGGGCACATAACCCTGTTTGACCAGATGCTCGGCCGCCTCGAAGAAGGCGCCCACGATGCACTTGGTGTCCAGCGTGCCGCGGGCCCAGATCTCTCCGTCGTAGATGCCGGCCTCAAAGGGGTCGTGCTCCCAGTCCTGGCCGTCGACGGGCACCACGTCTTGGTGGGCCATCATGACCACGGGATCAAGTGAGGCATTGGCACCCGGCCAGCGCAGCAGGATGCCAAAGTCGTCGATGATGTTGAGCTCGGCCACCTCGAAGAAGCGGGGGTACAGGCGGCGCAACGTGGGCACCCACCGCTTAAAGGGCTCGTCATCGCGCTGGCTTAGGTCCTCGCGCGAGACGGTTTTCACGCGCAAGAGCTCCTGAAAGCGCTCGACGGCGTCGTCGCCCGCCTTGTAGCCGGCGGCGTCAAGCGGCGTGCCCAGGGCCACCGAGGCTCCTTGCGGTACTTCTTGGATAGACATGAAAGGCTCCTCTCGACGACTGATTGGTTGAGAGGAGCATAGGCTTTTAGCTGGTAGGCAGGCTGCCGTGCGGCCAGAAGCGATACCGATTGTTCATGGAAAGCGGCGAGAAGGACGCTGGGGCGACGGCGCGAGCGACCCGCGGCCGCAAGCCCCTACGACCGCACGTGCGAGATGCGGTAGCGAAACTGCTCGGAGCGCGCGACCGAATGGGTGTACTCGACCACGCCGTTCTTCTCGCCATAGGTCGTGCGCGCAAGGCGAAGGACCGGCGAGCCCTCTTGAATCACCAGGACCTCGGACTCGTCTGCCGTGGCGGTTCCGGCGTAGAGCTCCTCCTCGGCCACGCGGATCCCCTTGTGATATTCGCGCTCCATGATGTCTGACAAGGGGCGCAGCAAGATGTCCTCGGCCGTGAGCGAAGCAAACTCATCTGCAGGCAGGTAGGTGAGCTCGAGCATGGTGGGCACCTCGTCTACCAGGCGCAGACGGCGAAAGCGGTAGACGTTGTCGCCGGGGCGCAGGTCCATCTGGTAGGCCACGGGCGCAGGTGCGGGGATGATGCCAAACTCAAGGAGCTTGGTCTTGGGGTTGTGGCCCAGGCTGCGGGTCTGCTCGGTGAAGCTGTAGAGGCCCAGTGGGTTTACCATCTCGCGCGAGATGCCCGAGACAAACGTGCCCTTGCCGTGGCGGCGGTTAATGAGGCCTTGGGTCTCGAGCTCCTTCAAGGCCAGGCGGACCGTGGTGCGCGACAGGCCATAGCTCTCGGAAAGCTCGCGCTCGGACGGAAGAAGGTCGCCGGGCGCCAAGGTCGAGATCTTCTCGCGGAGAAGGTCGACGAGCTGGTTGTACAGCGGCTTTTTTCTTGAAGCGCCGTCCATCGAGGACCTCCTTCGCGCTAACTGGCTTGATGCGGGCAAAACGGGCGAGCAACAAACGCAGGATGGACCCTTCCTCCCCGAGGGGCCCATCCTGTGTGCGAAGGTTAAATATACCCAACACGACACCAGTGGCCAATGCCAAACCGGCGCCGCGACCTATTTTACTTGCTAAACGGCCAGTCGCCTGCGACCAGGGACTCAATGCAGGCGGCCACGGAGTCCTCTTCGACGGGGCCAATGTGCCAGCGAGCGGCGTCGGCGGCCTCTTGCATGGCGCCCGCCACGGCAACGCTGTTGGTCACGGCGTTGAAGAGCGGCAGGTCGTTGCCGCCGTCGCCAAAAACCACGACCTCATCGTCGGCCAGGCCCAGGTAGTCACGCAGCCAGGTGAGGGCGATACCCTTGTTCCAGCCCTTGGGGGTGATGTTAGAGAACATGGGCTGGGGCACGTCGAAGTCAAGCTCGGGGACCTCGCGGGAAAGCATGTCGACCCAGCGGCGGGTCTCGTCCAGGTCTCCTACCAGGAAGGCATTGGCCTTGGGCACAGGTTTGTCGGTGATTTGGGTGGTGAGCATGCCGCCTTCTGCGTAGGCGGGGAATGCGATGGCAAGGTCATCGACCGAGCCGCAGACCAGGTGAGGCTCGCCGTTCTCGTAGATCATGAGGCCCGAGCGGGGTACGTCGGCCAGGACGTCAACCACGTGGCGCAGGTAGTCGGGGTCCAGGCCCTTCTCCAAAACCGGCCGGCCCTGGTGGTAGACCTGCATGCCGTTGGTGGCGATGGCCGTCTGGTAGCAGGCGTCGTC
This sequence comes from Paludibacteraceae bacterium, assembly GCA_963630635.1. Classification (GTDB taxonomy): domain Bacteria; phylum Actinomycetota; class Coriobacteriia; order Coriobacteriales; family Atopobiaceae; genus Paratractidigestivibacter. The sequence continues at coordinate 28,147 of CAVGOA010000019.1, read as the reverse complement.
ATCGCCAAAGAAGCGGCCAAGCCACGAGTAAAAACGGCCGCTGGCCGGGCCAATAGCCAGGCCAGCGTCAAGAGCCGCATGAAAAGCCGCGCGGGTGCGGTCCGAGACCACCTTGTTGCCGTAGGGCAAGATGGTGCCGTCGATGTCGGTAAGGATGAGCTTGACGGACATGGGACGCCTTTCGAGTCGCGCGGGGCCAGGGCTTCTCGCCTCTTAGGCCTCCTGGGCCAGACCGGCGTTGACCAGCTCGGCGACCTCGTCGGCGGAGGCAGCGGCCAGCATGTTGGCGCGGAAGGTCTCGTCCATAAGAAGGACGGCCACGTGGGAAAGCACGGTCAGGTGCTCGGCGACCTCGTTGGCCGGGATGAGAAGGGCGATGACGCAGGTAATGGGGGCGCCGTCCATGGAGCGCCACTCAACGGGGTTGGCGAGCTTGGCGACCATGACGCAGGGGGTCGAGATGGCGGCGTTCTTGGCGTGCGGGATGGCAAAGCCGCCCATCATACCCGTGGTGCCCTCGGCCTCGCGGGCCTTGAAGGCCTCGTAGACGGCCGCGGCGTCGGTAGCGGCGCCGGCCTCGACGGCCTTCTCCGCCAAGAACTGCATGACCTCGTCGACGGTGGACGAAGCGTTATCGAGAAAGACGTTAGAGGCCAGAACTTTAGTGCTCATAGGTAGACTCCAATCTCGACGCATTGCCTTGGCGGCAGCATCACGTATGCGTTTTGCACTCGCGGACAAGAATAACACCGTTCACCGGTTCCACCATTGACAAACGGCGGAACCGGTGATGGTGAACGTTCACCTAGCTAAATTTGGCGAGAAGGACGCGGCGACCTTAGGCGACGCCTGCCTCGCGGCGAAGGCGAAGGGCCTCGTAGGCGCAGCCGTACATGGCCGCCTGGTTGCCAAGGCTCGCCGCCTCGATGCGCACGTCCTTGCAGGTAGGAAGGGCGTGAGCGTTAAAGCGGGTGCGCAGCTCGGGCGCGAAGGTGGCAAAAGCGCCCGCGACGCCGCCGCCGATGAGGTACATCGAGGGGTCGACGACGCAGGAGACCTGGGCCATAGCCTGGGCCAGGTACTCGCACATCTGGTCGACGGCGAGCTTTGCGCACTCGTCGCCCGAGGCCAAGGCACGGAAGACCGAGAGGGTGTCGGTCGCGTGCTCGACGTGGACGGGGGTGACGCCGCGGCGCTCGCACTCGGCGAGGTACAGGCGCACGATGCCCTTGGCCGAGGCGTACTGCTCAAGGCAGCCACGGCGACCGCAGCCGCACGAGAGGGTCTCGGCGGGGTTGACGGTGATGTGGCCGATCTCGCCGCCGGCGCCAAAAGCGCCCGCGACCAGGCGTCCGTTGACGACGACGCCCGCGCCCACGCCGGTGCCCAGCGCAATCAAAACGTAGCTCGAGGCGCCGTGCGCGACGCCGGCCCACATCTCGCCCAGGGCGGCGGCGTTTGCGTCGTTGACAAAGGCAACCTGGGCGCGTGGGAAGGTCGCCGTGATGGCGCCCACCAGGCCCTCGGGATCAAGCTGGATGTTGGGGAGAAAACCCACGGTGCCGTCGTCGGCCACGGGGCCGGGGATGTCCAGGCCGCAGGCGATGACGTCCTCGGGGACGGCGTCGTGGGCGGCCAAGATCTTGGTGAGGCCGTCGGTCACGATGGCAAAGGCCTCGTTGCTCGTGAGCTCGGGCGTGGGAATCTTGCGCTCTTCCAACAGCTCGCCTTCGGGGGTAAAGAGGCCCGCCTTGATGCTGGTGCCGCCAATGTCGATGCCCAGTACTGCTTCCATAGCACGCTTCCCTTCGTGTCGTGCGAGACGCCCGCCGCCGTTGCCGGGCGGCCGGGCGCGCCATTTCCATTGCACCATCATATGGATTCGCAGGCGCGTTTTGAACGAGGTCTTCCCAAAGAGTCGCTTGGCTGACACGATTTGCTCGGCGTGCGGGCGCTAAGATTGGTGGCTGCGAACCTCCGAGGCAAAGGATAAGACGTGACCCATAGCAGCATGCACCGCGGCAAGCCGTTTCTCTCTACTGGGACGGGCATGGTTTTGGCCTGTTTGGCGGCGTGTTTGCTGTGGGGGTCGGCGTTTCCGTGCGTGAAGATCGGCTACGCGCTGTTTGGGATCGACTCGGCCGATGTGGCGTCGATCATTTTGTTTGCCGGAATGCGCTTTCTTATCTCGGGCGCATTGGTGGTTATGGGCATGAGCCTCGCGCGCCGGCGGCCCTATGTGCCCGCGCGCGGTGACTGGCGGCCCGCGGCCGAGCTCTCGGTTTTCCAGACCATCCTGCAATACCTATGCTTCTACGTAGGACTTTCTCGCTGCGCGGGCGTGACAAGCTCGATCATCGAAGCAAGCAACACGTTCTTGATCGTGCTCTTGGCGGTCTATGCGTTTAGAACCGAGTCGATGACCTGGAGAAAAGCCCTGGGCTGCGTCCTTGGCTTTGTCGGTGTTTTGCAGGTAAGCCTGGCCGGCAGCGCCGCGGGCGGGCTGAGCTTTCGCCTGGACGGAGAAGGACTAGTCTTTCTCTCGACGTTTGCGGCGGCCATGAGCAGCAACTTGTCAAAGCGCTTCTCGCGCGAGCACGACCCGGTGCTGCTCTCGGCCTGGCAGTTTGTCATAGGCGGCGCGGTGCTGGCGGCGGCCGGTTTTGCCATGGGAGGGCACGTGGCGCCGGCTGCGGACGCATGTCCCGCGGCGGCGATCGCGCTTCTCGTCTACCTGGGGTTTATTAGCGCGGCGGCTTACTCGCTGTGGTCGGCGACGCTGGCCGTCAACGACGTCTCGCACGTGGCGGTCTTTGGCTTCATGAACCCGGTATTTGGCGCGATTCTCTCGGTTTTGCTGCTTGACGAGGGCAACGTGCTGCGGCCCGCAGTCGCGCTGGGGTCGCTTGCCCTTGTGAGCATCGGAATCGTGATCGTGAACCGGCCTAACACCCCGTTGCCCCACGAGCGGCTGCGCCGCAGGCAGCGCGAGTAGGTCTTTCGAACGACCAAAACGGCTTTGGGCGGGGGCCGAAATCATCGAGTGTGGCTTCTTCAAACGAGCTGACACCCAGTTTTTGGCCGTTCTCTGCGGGTTTTGACCCCGCTTCCAGACGGGCTAGACTGGAAGGCGCACAGTTTCGCGCGGCGGCGGGCAGCAGCTCTTCCCGCCGCAACCGCGCGCCAGATAAGGAGATAAACCATGGAAGATGCTCAGAACATCGAGTTGCTGCAGGTAGACAGCACTGCAGCCCCCTCCCCCACCGTCGACGAGGACCTCAAGGTGCTCGACAAGCTTGAGAAGACGCTCTTCTCGCACCGCTACGCCATCGACGAAATCGGCTCGTTGGGCGAGGTAATCGACCCGGCCGACGCCCTGACCGAGAGAAGCGAGGCCATCGCCCTGCTAGAAGAAGAGCGCATCCAGGCCCTGTGCGCGCCCGAGGTCGGCGAGATGCTGGAGCGCCTTAACGCCGCGACCGACCAACTCGATGCGACCAGGGCAGCCCAGGTCAAGGTGCTTAGGCGCGACCGAGCCTCGCTGGTCGACGTGCCCTTGGACGAGCAAACGGCCTTCTCGCGCCTCTCGGTCGAGGCAAACGACGTGTGGCACAAGGCCAAGGCGGCAAACGACTGGGCATCGTTTGAGCCCTACGTTGACAAGCTGGTTGCGGCCAAGAAGCGCATGGCCGGCGCGATGAAGCCTGGCGTCGACCCCTACGACGTGTGGCTCAACGAGTACGAGGAGGGCACCTGCCGCGCCTTCTACGACCCCTTCTTTGCGCAGGTAAAAGACTGCGTCGTGCCGCTCTTGGCCGACTGCATGGCAAGCAAGCGCAAGCCCAGCCACGAGGCCCTGGACGGCCACTTTGACGAGGCTCGCCAGTGGGAGCTGGCGAACGACCTCATGGAGCTTGAGGGCGTGAACCCCAACCGCCTGTGGGTGGGCAAGACCGAGCACCCCTTTACCGGCGGCCCCGGCATTGGCTTTGTCCTGATCGCCAGCCACGTCTACAGCGAAAACGTGCTGTCCAACGTCTTTAGCATGCTGCACGAGGGCGGCCACACCCTCTACGAGCAGGGCGTCGATATGTCGTACGCCATGACCTCGCTTAAGGGCGGCACGTCGATGGGCATGCACGAGGCTCAGTCGCGCTTTTTCGAGAACATCGTGGGGCGCTCCGAGGCCTTTGCCAAGCCGCTGCTGGAAGTCATGCGCAAGCGCTTCCCGGGCAAGCTTGGCAGCGTCACCCCGCGCCAGCTTTACCTGGCCGAGAACTGCGCCGAGCCCTGCCTCATTCGCTGCGACGCCGACGAGCTGACCTATCCCCTGCACATCCTGGTGCGCTACGAGATCGAGCAGCTGCTCTTTAGCGGAGAGGCCACGGCCAAGGACGTGCCGGGGCTTTGGGCCGAGAAGTACAAGCAGTATCTGGGCCTGGACGTTCCCAACGACACCGACGGCGCGCTACAGGACACCCACTGGTCGGGCGGCGACTTTGGTTACTTCCCCACCTACGCGCTGGGCAGCGCCTTTGGCGCCCAGTTCAAGGCGGCGATGATCGCCCAGGGCATGGACTTCGACGCCGTGTGCGCAAGCGGCGACCTTGCCCCCATCAGGCAGTGGCTGGGCCAAAACATCTGGCGCCACGGCCGCGCCAAGGACTCCGACGAGCTGATCTTGGCCTCGTGCGGCGAGCACTTCTCGCCAAAGTATTACACCGATTACCTCACCGAGAAGTTCACTAAGATCTACCAGCTGTAATTAGCACCGCGGCGGCCGGGCTTGGACGCAAACCAGGCCGCCGCAATTAAAAAACAACGAAAGACGGGCGCAGTCCAAGAGCTTGGCCGCGAGCCAAGGGTTCTCGCGGACAAAACCGCAGGTCGGCAAAGCGAGAAAAACGGGGCTACCCGCAAAGCTCGCCGAGTGCGCCCGTCTTTCGCAAAAAATATCCCGGAGTCCGAAAAAAGATCTACCTCCCGGCTTGGGACTGGGGGCGCAGGAAGCGGTCGCAGACGTTGGAGGTGCGCAGGTACTCCTTGCCCGTGGGGTCGACCACGGGAACGAGCTTGGCGACGTCGTCGACAAAGTGGTTGTCCGGGCTTTCGTGGACATGCGGATCGCACAGGGTGTAGCCGCGGCTGCATGCCCCCTGCCACCGGCCGGTGTGCTCGTTTTGGGTAAACGACGCAAAAACGCAATCGCAGCAATGGTTGCCAACTGCCATAACAAACCCCTCTCCTATTTGGTCTAAACACCGTATACCCCCAAGGAGGCGCCGGTGGCCGTCAATCTTGCGCGCGGCCGAATGGCGTCGGCGACTTTCTGGGAAAGATGAAATGACACATCGCCCGACCAACCAAAGGAGACCGGCATGGCAACCACCGCCGAGACCGACCAGATAACGACCCAAGACGTCACGTTTGCCTCGGCGGACGGGGCGTCGACCATTCACGCAAGGATCTGGTGGCCGGCGGGCATGGCGCCCGGGGCAGACGGCAAGGGTGGCGAGAAGACCGTGGCGCCCGCGGGCGTGGTCCAGCTGGTCCACGGCATGAGCGAGCACATCCGCCGCTACGTCGACTTTGCCCGCTACCTGTGCGGGCTGGGCTGGGTCGTCTGCGGAGACGACCACATTGGACACGGGCGCTCGGCGGCGCCCGGCAAGCAGGGCTGCATGCCTGCCAAGGGCGGTGACCTGGCCTTGGCTGAAGACGAGCACACCCTGCGCGGCCTGGTTCAAGGCATGGTGGGCACGGACGTCCCCTATGTCTTCTTTGGCCACTCGATGGGCAGCTTTATCACGCGCGTCTATCTTTCCAAGCACGCGGATGGCCTGGCCGGCGCTGTGATCTGCGGCACGGGAACCATCCCGGTGGCAACCTCTAAGGCAGGTCACGCAGCGGCACGGTTGGTCGCGGCCGTGCGCGGGCAAGACTACCTGTCCAAGACCCTGGACAGCCTGGGCTCGGGCGCCTACAGCAAGGCCGTGCCCGGCCCCACCGGCCTGGAGTGGCTCTCGCACAACAAGCAAAACGTGGCCGATTACATCGACGACAAAGAGTGCGGCTTCATGTTCAGCGCGGGCGGCTACTGCGCGCTGACCAACCTCACGGCCACGGCCTGCTCTAAGGCGTGCGCACAGGCCGTACCGCACGACCTGCCGCTTTTCTACATCGGCGGCGACGGAGACCCGGTGGGCGACATGGGAAAAGGCGTCGAAGCCGCGGCCCTTCTCGCCAAGGAAGCCGGTTCCACAGACGTTACCTGCAAAATCTTCCCCAATATGCGCCACGAAATCCTAAACGAAGCGGGGAAGATGCAGGTGTACAAGGCAGTATCGGATTGGCTAGAGAGAAAGGTTTGTCATGAGCACTGAGAAGTACGTGATCGCACTTGACCAAGGCACCACCAGCTCGCGCGCCGTTTTGATCGACCGGTCGGGCAAAATGCTCGACGTCGTCCAACGGCCGTTCCAGCAAATCTTTCCGCAGCCCGGCTGGGTCGAGCACAACCCGCAAGAGATCCTCTTCTCGCAGCTAGGGTGCCTAACCGAGCTTATCGCCAAGCACGGGCTCACCGCCGAGAACATCGATTCCATCGGCATCGACAACCAGCGCGAGACCACGATTGTGTGGGACCCCAGCACCGGCGCACCCGTGATGAACGCCATCGTGTGGCAATGCCGCCGCAGCGCCGACCTGGTGGAAGAGCTGTGCGGCTCGCCCGAGGTTGCCGAGAAGATCCGCGCCAAGACCGGTCTTCTCCCCGACGCCTATTTCTCGGCCAGCAAGATCTGCTGGATTCTGCGCAACGTTCCCGGCGCCCGCGAGCGCGCCGAGGCAGGCGAGCTGTTGTTTGGCACCGTGGACACCTGGCTTATCTGGGTCTTGACCGGTGGCCTGGTGCACGCGACCGACCCCACCAACGCAAGCCGCACGATGCTGTTTGACATCCACCGCGGCTGCTGGGACCAAGAGCTGCTGGACCTCTTTGGCATCCCAGCCTCGATGATGCCCGAGGTGCGCCCCAGCTCGGGTTTCTTTGGCGAGACGAGCTACCCCGGGATTCCCGCGGGCATCCCCATCACGGGCGTGGCCGGCGACCAGCAGGCAGCCCTGTTTGGCCAGTGCTGCTTTGAGGCGGGGCAGGCCAAGAACACCTACGGCACCGGCTGCTTCATGCTGCTGCACACCGGCCACGAGGCCCGCACCAGCACGCACAACCTGGTGACCACGGTGGCCGCGAGCGCGCCTTCCGACGACGGCCTGGTCTACGCGCTTGAGGGCTCGGTCTTTGTGGCGGGCGCCTTGATCCAATGGCTGCGCGATGAGCTGGGCATTATTGGCACTGCGGCCGAGACCGAGGCTTTGGCCTTGAGCATCCCCGACACCGGCGGCGTCTACATCGTGCCGGCCTTCACTGGCCTGGGCGCCCCCTGGTGGAACAGCGAGGCCCGTGGCGCGATCTATGGCCTGACTCGCGGTGCCGGTCGCGCTCACATTGCCCGCGCCGCCCTTGAGGCCCTGGCCTACCAGATCCGCGACCTGTCCGACGCCATGGCGGCAGACGCGGGCGGCGACCTGGGTGTTCTTAACGTGGACGGCGGAGCCAGCGCCAACAACTTCCTCATGCAGTTCCAGGCAGATCTTTTGGGCTGCGAGCTTCACCGCCCGCAGAACCTCGAGACCACCTCGCTGGGCGCAGCCTACCTGGCGGGCCTGGCCACGGGCTTTTGGTCGGGCACCGACGAGCTGCGCGGCCTGCGCACGACCGACGACGTCTTCACGCGCAAGATGGACGTCGCGCAGGCAGACCAGCTTCTGGCCGGGTGGCACAAGGCGGTTGAGAGGACCATCTTGTAAGGCACACCAACAGACGCGCTGAGAAGAGCGCCGGGCGAGGTCGAAGGGCCTCTCCCGGCGCTTTTTTGCATTTGGCGATTGGGGCGGTGAGCTGCGGGTGGTTTGGGGCTGGCGCGGTCCGGGTGCAGCGCGGGGCGGGCCAGGCGCGACCGACGCCCTACCCCAGCACCTCGCCGGCGATGCGGGCCGTCTCGGTGGCGTCCTTGGCGTAGAAGTCGGCGCCCACCATCTGCGCGTACTCGGGGTTAAGCACGGCGCCGCCAACGACAACCTTGCACCACGGGGCCTGGTCGCGCAGAAGCTCGATCGTCTGAGCCATGGCGGGCACCGTCGTGGTCATAAGCGCCGAGAGGCCCACGAGAAGGACGTGGTCTTTGATCACGGCGTCCACAACGTCTTGCGGGGGCACGTCTCGGCCCAGGTCAATGACGTCGTAACCGTAGTTTTCCAGCAGCATGCGCACGATGTTCTTGCCAATGTCGTGAATGTCTCCGTGGACCGTGCAGACCACGACCTTGCCCTTTGCGGGCATGGCTTCTGCGCCCTCGGCACCCTTACTGGCGGCGCGGATGGTCTCGAAGCCCGCCTTGGCGGCCTCGGCTGCGGCCATGAGCTGCGGCAAGAAGAACGTGCCCTTCTCAAATCGAACGCCCACCTCGTCAAGGGCCGGGATCAAAACCTCGGTGATGGCGTACATCACGTCGTGGTTGGCCAGCACGCGCGAGATGACCTCGGGCATGGGGCCCTTGCGACCGGCCAAGACCAGCTCGCGGGCCTCTTCCTCGGGGGTCGCGGCGGCGCCGGTGGGGGCCGCGGTCTTCTCGCCTGCTGCCTGGGCCGGCAGGGCAGCCGTCACGGGCACGCCGTCCTTGCGGTTGCCGTTTACCTCGACGTAGTGACGCGCGCCATCGTCCTCGCCAGAAAGCACGCGCCACGAGTCGATGACGTCCATCATGCGCGCCACCAGCGGGTTCATGATGGCCAGGTCAAGGCCCGCCGCGAAGGCAGCCGCCAAGAAAGTCGCGTTGATAAGGGGCCTAAAGGGCAGGCCAAAGCTAATGTTGGAAAGGCCCAGGACGGTGCGCACGCCCGGCAGCTCGCGCTTGACGCCAGCGATGGCGGCCAGAATCTGGCGCGGGGCCTCTTGATCGGTCGAGCAGGCCATGCACAGGCAATCGATGACCACGTCGTGGCGCGGGATGCCAATAGCGTCGGTTGCCGCCACGATCTTCTTGGCCACGGCAATGCGGCCCTCGGCGGTGGCGGGGATGCCGTCCTCGTCAAGCGTAAGGCCCACGATGGCACAGCCGTAATGCTTGGCCACAGGCAGGACCTGGGCCAGGATCTCTTCTTTGCCGTTGGTCGAATTGATAAGGGCCTTACCGGGGTAGCTGCGCACGGCTGCCTCGATGACCTGGGGATCTGCCGTGTCGATCTGCAGCGGCAGCGTGGTCACGCCCTGCAGCTCGGCCACAAGCTGAACCATGGTGGCGCGCTCGTCGATCTCGGGCAGGCCCACGTTAACGTCCAGGATCTGCGCGCCGGCGTTGGTCTGCGAGATGGCCTCGCCCATGATGTAGTCGTGGTTGCCCTCGCGCAGGGCCTCCTTCATCTTCTTCTTGCCCGTGGGGTTGATGCGCTCGCCAATGACGCCCACCTGGCCCATCTGCAAAGCGCAGATGCTCTGGGGGCCGGCCACGCAGAACCAGTCGCGCGGGGCCGGCTTGCAAGGTTTGCGATCGGCGAGAAGGGCGCGCTCGCCCGCGATGTAGGCGGGCGTGGTGCCGCAGCAGCCGCCCACGATGGTGACGCCCAGGTCGAGCATCTTGGCCACGGCCTCGCAGTACTCGGGCACATGGACGTCGAAGACCGTCTTGCCGTCCACAACGCGCGGCAGGCCCGCGTTTGCCTGGACCATCACGGGGCACTTGGCCCAGGGAATCATGCGCTCTACCAGCGGCAAGAGGTCGTTGGGACCCAGCGAGCAGTTGATGCCCACAGCGTTGGCGCCCATCGACGAGAGGGTCACCGCGGCCACCTCGGGCGTGGTGCCCAGGAAGGTGCGACCGTCCTCGGCAAAGGTCATGGTCACAAAGACGGGCAGGTCGGAGTTCTCTTGCACGGCGAGAAGCGCGGCCTTGGCCTCGGCCAGGTCGGCCATGGTCTCGATGATAAAGAGGTCGGCGCCGGCCGCGGTGGCCGCCTTGGCCTGCTGGGCAAAGAGGTCGTAGGCGTCGTCGAAGGGCAGGGTGCCCATGGGCTCCAAGAGCTGGCCGGTGGGGCCGATGTCTGCGGCCACGTAGCGGGCGCCCGACTTGCGCGCGCAGGCAACCGCGGCCTCGAAGATCTGCTCGACCGTGGCGGCGTCGCCCAGCTTGTCGCGGTTGGCGCCAAAGGTGTTGGTGGTGGCGACGTCTGCGCCGGCGGCCACGTAGGCGGCGTGGACGTCGGCGATCTCGTCGGGGTTGGTGAGGCACAAAAGCTCCGGCAGCTCGCCGGCAGCAAGGCCGCGCTCCTGCAGCTGGGTACCCATGCCGCCGTCGAAGACCAGGAACTCCTCGCCGTCCAAAACGCGCTGCAGGTAGTCGTCCTTCACGCGCAGCTTGCGAGCGGACAGGCGGTCCTGGGGCCAGGGGCAGCTGAATTTCTTCTCGCCGTCTTGAGTCATGTTGTACCTCTCGACTGTATGGGGTAAGCAGCAGGTGGCTGCGATTGGTCATTTGGACATTATGACACCAGCGGCGGCACGGTCCCTAAAGTGGCCGATGTTTGTACAAACATCGTGACATTGCGAGAAATAATACAAAGGTCGGCACTATTTAGGAAGCGAGAAGGGCCTTTCGTACAAACATCGGGCGGTTTGGGGAAACGCAGGGCCCAGGCCCTAGGCGCTCTTGCGAGCCTTGGGACCCTCAAGGCCAAACACCAGCGTGAGCGCCAGCGTCACGACAAAACCAATGACAAGCGAGATGCAGCCGTTGACCATGTTGGACACAGAGCCCACGTAGCACATGGGGAGAAGGACATTGGTGGACGAGAAGTTGTTGAACGTCACGTTGGTGATGCCGCCCCACAAGCCACCCGCAAAACCCCCGATAAACGTGTAGAGGATGGTCCAGCGGTGGCGCAGGATAACGCCGTAGATGGTGGGCTCGGACACGCCGCCCAGCGCCTGGGCAAGCAGGCAGCTCAGGCCAAGCTCCTTTGTATCGGCATCGCGGCCGCGAAGAAAGACGCCCAGCGCCAGCCCCATGCATACGAACATGGCAACGGGCAGGCCCACAAAGACCATGTTCTCGTAGCCCTGGCTGGTAAAGATCGTGATGGCCACGGCCGAGAGCGCCAGGTGCATGCCCGTGGCAACAAGCAGCAGGTAGGTGCCCGCGAGAAGGGCAACGGCCAGAGGCCCAAGCACAGAGCGCAGCGTGGTGACCGAGGCGCCAATCCCGTCGCCGATAACCGCTCCGATGGGGCCAAGGACGCAAAGCTCCAGCGGCAGCATGATGAGAATCGACAGCGTGGGGATGGCGATGGATCGCAGCACATCAGGCACGACGCGCTTAAGGCCGCGTTCCACGTACGAGAAGACCCAGGTAGCCAAAAGCGTCGGCACGATGGTGTTGGAGTAGGTCGTGAGCTTCATCGGGATGCCGTAGACCGAGAAGGGCTGCCCATCCGAGACAACCTGCAAAAAGTCGGGGTGAAGCATCACTACGGCAAAAAGCACCGAGAGCACCGTAGAGCAGTTGAACTTCTTCGACGCGGTGATGGCGAGAAAAACGGGCAGGTAGTAGAAGGCCGCGTCGCCCACGATGTTAAGGATGCGGTAAGTGGAGTTGTCCGCGGCGAGAAGCCCCAGCATAGTCGGGCCAAAGAGAGTGGCCAGCATGCGCACCAGGCCAGCGCCGATCATGATGGGCAAAAGCGGCGTCAGGCAGTTGGAAACGGTGTTGAGCACGTTGTCGACGACCTGCTTGGGCGTGAGCTTTTTCTTCTCGCCGCCTGCGCCGGCCTCGTCGGAGACGGGCGCCTCTTTGGCAAAGCCGCCGACGGCGCAAACGTCGTCGTAGACCTTATCGACGGTGGTGCCGATGATGATCTGGAGCTGGCCGCCGGATTCCAGGCAGCCGGCGACGCCCTTAAGGGAGTCGATCTTCTCTTTGTCTGCGGCCCCAAAGTCTTTGAGGACAAAGCGCAGGCGGGTCATGCAGTGGGTGCAAAAGGTGACGTTTTCTGTCCCGCCCACGGCATCGATGATGCTTTGGGCAAGCTCTTTGTTGTCGGCCATGCTCGTGTTCCTTTCGGTAAAGGCGCCGCCGCGGCATGCCGCGGCCAGGCCGGTGCCGCATACCGCGATCGATACACGGCGCCACCCATGCGCACAAGAAAAGTTTGATAAGGGAAAGGTAGAAAAAGGCCGGGCACGCAGGGCCCGCGCACCCGGCCCGCGAGCTTAGAGCTCCTCGCCGTTGGTCTCGATCACGTGCTTGTACCAGGCAAAACTGTCCTTCTTGATACGAGCACCGGTGCCGCGGCCCTTGTCGTCAAGGTCGACGTAGATGTAGCCGTAACGCTTGGACATCTCGCCCTGGGAGCACGAGACGATATCGATCGGGCCCCAAGAGGCATAGCCAAAGACGTCCACGCCGTCGCGCACGGCGTCGCGCATCGCGCTCACGTGATCGCGCAGGTAGTCGATGCGGTACTGGTCGTGGACCTGGCCGTCCTCGACGGTGTCCAGGGCACCCAGGCCATTCTCGGCCACAAAGATCGGCAGGCCGTAGCGCTCCCAGTAGCGGTTGAAGGCAATCCTAAAGCCGGTGGGGTCGACCGGCCAGCCCCAGATGGACTCCTTGAGCTCGGGGTTGTGAACCGACGTGAAGATGTCCTTCGACGTGACCGCCATCGTGGAGTAATAAGAGAACGAGATGAAGTCCACGGTGTTCTCGCGCAAAAGATCAAGGTCGCCGTCGGCCACGTCAAGCTCGATGCCGTTGTCCTTGAAGAAACGCAGCATGTAGCCGGGGTACTCGCCGCGCGCAAGCACGTCGGTGTAGAAGTTGTCGTTGAGGTCGGTCGCGCGCTCGGCCGCAAGCATGTCCTCGGGCTTAGAGGTAAGCGGGTAGAGCGTGTTTGCGCAGGTCATCACGCCAATCTTAAGCTCCGGGTCGATTTGATGCGCGATCTTTGCCGTCAGCGCGCTTGCCACAAACTGGTTGTGCACGGCCTGGAAGACCTTCGAGCTGTACGACTCGTACTCGCCGCGCAGAAGGCCCAGGCTGCCAAACTCTCCCCAACCGCCCAAGCAGTTGATCTGGTTCATGGGAATCCAGTACTTGACCTTGTCGTGGTAGCGCTCGAGCAGGGTGCGGGCATAACGCTCGAAGAAGCCTACAAGACGGCGGTCGCTCCAGCCGCCGTAGCTCGTCACGAGGTTTGCGGGCATCTCGTAGTGCGAGATGGTCATGACGGGCTCGATGCCAAGCTCGAGCATCTTGTCGATCAGGCGGTCGTAGAACGCAAGGCCTGCCTCGTTGGGCTGGGCGTCGTCGCCGTTGGGGAAGATACGGCTCCAAGCAAACGAGGTGCGGAAGCACTTGAAGCCCATCTCGGCCATAAGCTCAAGGTCGCTGGCGTAGGTGTGGTAGAAATCGATGCCGCGGCGGCGCGGATAGTTGCCCTCGCGGTCGGTGATGGCCTCTTCGACCTCGGCCTTGGTGTGGCTAAAGCCAACGACCTGCTTGCGGTCATAGGTCTCGGGCAAAATCTCGGCATCGGCGATGGAAGGGCCTTTGCCGTCCACGTCCCAGGCGCCTTCTGCCTGGTTGGCTGCGATGGCGCCGCCCCACAGGAAGTCCTTAGGAAAACCGTCGGGCACGTTGAGTTTCTGGTTGTTAGTCATGGATCTTCTCCTCAAGTTTTCGGTATAGGGCAATAAGCTGTTGCGTCAGGCTGATCTCGCTGTTGATGGTCATGAGAGTGTCCTGAGCATGGGTAAAGAGCAGCGTTGTGTGGAGCTCATCGTCTTCGATGGAGTCCTGGATCATGTCGGTATGCAGCGAGTGGGCTTTTGCTATTTGGGCCTTGGCCTCGTGAACCTTGGCGTCAACGTCAGCGGCCGGGGCATCGGCCAAGACCATGTTCACCGCCTCGCCAAGAAGTTCTCGGCAGTCGCCGGCGTGAAGGATGATCTGCATGGCCGCTTGGTTGAGCTCTTCGTTAGTGTGCATGAGCAACTCCTTTGAGGTTGGCGGCGAGAAGGGCGCGCGGGCTCGCCGCCGGGTTTTGTCTCTTTGCGGCCTACTCGAGCGCGGCCAGATTGGCGGCAGGCTCGGCGCCCGTGGCGTCCTCGGTCTTCTCGGCGGCCTTCTTTGCCTGCTCGGCGGCGCGGGCTTGCTCCTCTTCAAGGCATTGCTTGTCGTAGACCTTAAAGAAGGGCAGGTAAATCACCCAAGACAGGGCAAAAATGGCCAGGCTAAACGCGACTCCCGCGACGCCGCCAACGGCGTAGGCGCAGATGGGCTGCGGCAGGTACCAAAACGCCCAGGTGGTGGTGACAGGCGGCACGATGCCAAAGTGGATGACGAGCCACGTGGCAAGCGGGGCGAGAAGACCGATGATCCACATTGGGACCATGAGGATCGGGTTGAAAGCGATGGGAGCGCCAAAGACCAGCGGCTCGTTGATGTTGCAGATGGACGGCACGATGCTCGCCTTGCCAATGATCTTGCACTTCTGGGACTTGGCAAGCAGCAACATCATGATGGCGAGCGCCAAAGTCGCCCCGCCGCCGCCCATACTCCAGTAGTAGCCAACGCCGTAGGCATTGACGGCCGTCGCAGCCTGGCCCGCGGCCACCGCGGCCTGGTTAGCCGCGATGCCATTCATAAGAAGCGTAGTCTCGAGAGGCATCAAAACCCAGGTAGAGATGCCAAATGTGTACAGGAACGAGTACTCAAAGAAGTAGAAGAACGTAAATCCTAAGACGCTGTCACCAACAGACACAATGGGGCTAAACACGGAGCAAACGATGTTGGACAGGTTGACCTTTAGCCGGAAGGTAAAGAGCCAGCCCGCGACGATGATGATCAGGATGGGAATCAATGCGTCAAACCACACGGTGATGAAATCAGGGATGGCCGAGTCTTCGCCAAAGAACGAGCGACTGGCGAAGGCATTCATCACGGCAGCCACAAACACGCCGGCGAACAGGGCAGATATCATGCCGCCGTTGCCGAGGTTAGAGATGGCAAAGGTAATGCTGGAGCCGTCGTCCGAGATGCTTGGCCCGGCGATGAGCAGGAAGAACGCGACGCCCGCGATGCCCGCCTCCTTGGCCGTCTTCCTGTTGCGCTTCTTGGTCAAGATAAGCGACGGCACCAGATACGCCAGGTAAAGCGAGAGAAGTCCCATCGAGAACGTATTGATGGGCGTGAAGTCGGGAAAACCCGGGATCAGACCGCCAAACGCCGTAAGCAGCGAGACGAACGAGCCGATGAAGATCATGGGCATCGCCGCGAGGATGGCCTCCTGGATTGCCGCGATCCAGGCGTTGCGCGCGAGCTTGTTCATCTTGGGCGCAAACGAGTTGGTCATCCAGGCCATTACCTTATCCATGGCACGCCCCTACTCATCGCCAAAGATGCCCAGAACAAAGTCACACACGGCGTCTCCGTCGAGGCTGCCGTAGGGCTCCTTGGGGATAATCCAGGCATCGACGCCATAGGGCTGCGCGATCTCTTTGAGGTCGTCGAGCATGTAAGACAGGTGCGGCCCCACAAGCAAAAGGTCGATCTGGTCGATGTAGTCCTCGACCACCGAGTCGCTGCGGGCCTGGACGCTCCAATCAAGCCCGCGCTGCTTAGCCGCCTGGCGGATGGCCTTTGCCATAAAGCCGCTCGAGGCGCCGCTGCCGCACACAAGCAGGATGTTCCTGTCTGCCATGGATGCTTTCCTTCCAAACAAAGCGTTGAACGTACCTTACAGTTCCTTCTCGCAGTACTCGAAAAGGGTTTGAGCGTCTTGCTCCTCGGTAGCGCCCTCGACCTCGAAGTAAACGGTGTCGCCCGCCTTGACCGCGAGGGCAAGAACGTTGAGGACGCTCTTTGCGTTTGCCGTCTTGCCCGCGCCCGCACGGCCAATCTTGACCGAAGAGGCAAGCCCGGCGGCAAAGCGCACGAGATTGGCCGCCGGGCGCGCATGCAGCCCCGCCGGCTCTGTGACAACGTACTCGAACTCTCTCATGCTTTGCTCCTTATGTCTATCTTGGGCCCAAAACCATAGTCCCGCGCAGACACGCACCCTTCAACCGACGTTGTGCACCCGGCCCATGCAAATCGCACGGCCTGCGCGCCTGCACGGGTTTCGTGCAAAACTCGAGCGAAATTTTTCGCTGTTTTCGTTGTCGGCGGTCTATACAATGTCCCCCACAAAGGCAAACGCGCGAAACGCGGGCGCAGCAGAAGGGAGACCAACGTGGCGCAGGACAAAGAACAGGAGTTGATTCGCCTTCTAAAGACCAGCGCCACGCCCCTTACCGCCCGCGTTCTGTCCGAAAGGCTCGGCGTCTCGGTCCGCACGGTGAAGAACTACGTCAAACGCGCCAATGAGTCGGGGGCGGCGCAGATCGCTTCGGGGCAGGACGGCTATCGAATCGACGCGTTGGCTGATTCCCAGGCCGACGCGGCGGGGGCGAGCAACGCACGTCTCGCCGCCGATATCCCGCAGAACAACCTGGAGAGGTCGGCCTTCATCATGAAGCGCCTGATCCAAGAACCGGGCGGCTGCAACGTCTTTGATCTGTGCGAAGAGCTCTACATAAGCATCTCGACCATGAAAACGGTCCTCTCTATCCTGCGGCGCAAGCTTGCCCACTTTGACCTGCGGCTTATTCAAGCCGACAACCACATCGAGGCAGAAGGCGCCGAGAAGAACAAGCGACGGCTGTTGAGTGAGCTTCTTTACCAGGAGTCGACCTCGAGCTTCCTTGACCTTGGCACTATCCAACAGGCCTTTCCCGACCTCGACCCGGCCTATACCCTGAGCTGCGTGCAGGGCGTTCTCGCGGAGCACCGCTGTTTTGCAAACGACTACTCGCTCATCAACATCGTGCTCCACACGACCATCTCGATGGACCGTGTGCGGGCGCGGCACAGTGTGGACGCCGAGGGGGCCGTGGACGCTGCGGACGGCAATAAACCGCAGGTAAATGATATTGAACACGTTATCGCCGCCGAAATCGCGCAACGGCTCGAAGAGCGTTTTGCGGTAGCGTTTCCGCCGTCGGAGGTCGACGAGATCGCCCTTCTCGTCTCCACAAGGGCAAGCAGACTCGATTGGCGCCAGGCCACGCAGGACGGCCTGCGCGAATACGTGGGCGACGAGTGCCTTGGGCTCGTCGACGATGTGGTTCGCGACCTCAAAGAGCACTTTGGGATCGATTTGGGCGATCCCGACTTCTGCACGCGCTTTGCCCTGCATCTCAAGAGCCTCTTGGCGCGTGCCCGCCGCGGCGAGCGTGCGCGCAACCCGCTTACGCAGCAGATTCGAAGCTCTTGCCCCCTGCTCTACGACACGGCCGTGGCCGAGGCAGCGACCATCGGGCAAAAGACCGGCCTCGAGATCGTCGAGGACGAGATAGGCTACATCGCGTTTCACTTGGGAAGCAGCATCGAGGTGCAAAAGCAGCTTACCGACAAGGTTCCGGTTGCGCTGTACTGCCCCTCGTACTATCAAATCGACAAGCAAATCCAGCAGTTCCTTAGCCAGTACTTTGAGAACGACATCCTGGTAGTCGACGTAGTGACGACCGAAAGCGAGCTTGACTACGTGCCAGGGATCGAGCTTTTGGTATCGACCGTTCCCGTGAGATGCTACTCAAGGACCCCCGTCATCATGATCAGCCCGTTTCCCTCCCCCGCCGACCGCAAGGAGATTGGCCGCGTGGTCGAGCAGATCCGCGAGGAACGCGTGCGTGCAAGGGTCACGGCGAGCCTGCGTGGGTTGATTAAACCTGAGTTGTTCGTTTCTGCCTGCGACAGGTGCGGCGAGGCCAGCGGCGTGGCAACGCGCGACGAAGCGATTCACCTGATGGCCGGGCTACTCGAGCAGCAAGGGTTTGTCTCCCCCGGCTTTGAGCAGGAGATTCTTCGCCGAGAAGAGCTCTCGTCGACGGCCTTTTCGCGCTTTGCCATCCCGCACACGGTGCACATGGGGGCGACGAGAAGTGCCATCGCCGTGCTGTCATCAGCGCGCGGCGTCGACTGGGACGGCGTCCGTGTCAACCTTGTATTCATGCTGGCGTTCAACAAAAACGACGCCGATGCGTTCTACGAGGTATTCGACCCGCTGATCGGCATGCTGTCGGACCCCGATAAAATCGGGCGCCTTGTGGGGGTATTGGACTACGAGGTCTTTATCGAGCGGCTTTGCGCGCTGATGGCATAAGGCCCGCGGGGCAGACTGGGGCACGCGGGGCCGGGGACCGGTCTTACGCCCAACAGGGCTTTCCCGTGGCGCGGATGTGGCAGAAGTCGCGGCACAGGCAGTCCTTGCAGCTCGCGTGGCTGGAGGGCTGGGGGTCGGCGAACATGCCTACCACGGCCGTCACGCTCTTGGTGGGGGTCATGAGGTTGGCGCGCGACAACGTAATACCCAAGCGCCGCTGAGCGTCCACGCTGTCGAGAAGAACCCGCTGGGTCTCCAGCGGCATGTCGCCGTAGCCGGGGCTAAAGCGAAAGTTGGTGTAGAGGCCACGCTCGTGGGCGTAAGCCACCAGGCGGGCCTCGCAGGCGTCGGCCGCGCGCTCGACCGCCGTCGTGGCTGCTGCGTCAAAAATAAGCTGGTCAACCGGATTGGTAAGCGACAGGCGCCGTAGCTCGGCCTCAATCCCCATGCCAACGGTGACGGCCATCACGCCCACCGCCACGGCACCTTCCATGTGCTTGGTGATCGAGTTGCCAAGCAACTCAAGCGAGGTGCCCGCCAGCGTCACCGCACGGGTGCCGCCCAAAAGCTGGCCGCACTTCTCGACGTCAAAGACGCGCCAAGTACCGGCCGGACGGCAGATGTCCAGGCAGCAGGCAATGACTTGATCGATCCGCGCGTCCAGCTCGGGGTCGATCGCTTGGCCCGCGTAGCCCAGGTAGCGCAGGACCTCATCGCGATCGACCGACGCGACCTGATAGTGTTCGACGTTGGCGGACAAAGGCAGCGCCTGTTACTTGGCGATATAGCCGCACTCGCAGAGCGCCTTGTGGGCAACGGCCGCGATCTGGGGCTTGTTCATGCTGTAGACGTGCAGGCCGTCCACGCCGTTTGCCGCCAGGTCGCACAGCTGCTCGCAGGCGTACTCAAGGCCGGCACGGCCCTGGTCAACGGGATCGTCGCCCGCCTGGACCAGGCGCTTGACAACCTTGGCCGGGATGGAGGCGCCACAGTTGAAGGCCATGCGCTGAATCTGCTTGACGCTGGTGAAGGGCATGATGCCGGCTACGATGGGCAGCTTCACGCGGTGACGCAGGCACTTCTCGCGAAAACGGTAGAAATCCTCGTTGTCAAAGAAGAGCTGCGAGACAAAGTAATCCGCGCCGGCCTCTTGCTTAAGGTAGAGGCTGTCGAAGCTCTCTTGCTCACTGGGGGACTCGACGTGGCCCTCGGGGTAGCAGGCGGCGCCGATGCACATGTTGGGGTGGTTCTGGCGCAGGTAGGCGATAAGGTCGCTGGCGTGGGCGAAGTCTGCCACGGTGACGCCGGGGCGCTTGTCTCCGCGCAGGGCCAGAATGTTCTGCACGCCCGCGGCCTCAAGGCGCTCGACGTAAGCATCGACGTCTGCACGGGTAGCGCCCATGCAGGTGAGGTGCGCAAGCGCCGTGGTTCCCAGCTTGCACTCGATGTCAGAGGCGATGTCGACCGTGTTCTGCGAGTTGCCCGAGCCGCCCGCCGAGTAAGTGACCGAGATCCAGTCGGGCTCGTTGACCGTGAGCTCGCTGGCGATGCCGTAAGCGGTATCGAGTGCCATCTCGCCCTTGGGCGGGAAAATCTCAAACGAGAAGGTCTGCTTGGTGGCTAACTTATCGGCGATCTTCATGGCTCGGTGCCTTTCTTTGACGTGGGCGCGCTCGCGACGCGTGCAGTAGATGATACGAGGTTTTGGGCCTATTCACACATAAACGACGGCATACGGCCGCAAGATGTGGCCTGGGCGATGTCCAGAAGGCAGTTGGCCACGCTTTCCTCTTCTGCGGGGCCAATGTGCCAGCGGGTCGCCGCCAAGACCGAGGGCATCGCGTTTGCGACGGCAACCGAGTTGGGAAAGTGCCGCAGCAGCGACAGGTCGTTCTCGGCGTCGCCAAAGCAGACGACCTCGTTGGGCGTAAGGCCCAGGTAACGCATGAGGAACTCGGCGCCGCGCTCCTTGCCCATGCCCGCCGGGGTCACGTCGATGTGGCCCACGCCCGGCATGGGGCAGGTGAGGTCGACGGCCGGGTTCTTCTCGGCTACAAAATCGCGGACCTCCAAGGCGCGCTCCCAGGCGCCCACCACACGGACGTTGGCCTTGAAGCAGGGCTGGGGCGGGATTTCCTCGAAGGCTTGCTCGACCTTCCAGAAATTGTCCTTGTGGGCCAGCACGTAGTCCAGGTCCACGTCGATGGCGACCTTCTCGCCGTTGTACTCGACGACAAGATAGGCGTCCGGGATGTCTACCAGGGTCTCTTTGAGACCTTCCAGGGCCTCGTGCGCCAGGGGCGTCGAGTCGACAAGTTGGCCGTCCAGGTAGACGAGCTGGCCGTTGCTCACCACGGCGGTCTGGTAGCTGCGCGCGTCGCCCGCCATCATGCGGTCCAGGTCGCGATAGATGCGGCCCGTCGCCGGGGCAAAGTGGACGCCCGCGTCCTGGGCGGCGTGGATGGCATCAAGGGCATACGGAGTGATGATGTGCTGGTCGCCGCTCCACAGCAGGGTGTGGTCGAGGTCGGACAGGACGAGTTTGATCATGTGAGGGCCTAACGTGTTGCATCGCTTTTCAAGGCCCCTAGTGTAGCCAAAGCACGAGCGCGCCGCAGGTCAAAGGCCGCACGCGGACATTATCTGCAACAAAAGCCAGGAGACGGCGATAGCGGGGGCCATGGGAATGCCGTCGTGATTAGGCACGGACGGGCCCCAGTGCAAGGCGGCCGTCTTTGCGCCCGCCTGGGACACCGACCGCTGCCGTGCCAGGCCCACCACAGCCTTGGCGGCCAGGCCAATAACGCACGACAGGCCAATGAGCTGCAGGCTTCCCATCACGGTCGTTGTTGTTGCCAGCGCCGAGAAGAGCTTGATGTCGCCCGCGCCTATCCCCTCTTCCATGCCCAACCGAGACATGAACGCTACCGAAAGAAGCAGCAGCGAGAAGACCAGACACGCGTGGGCAAAGCCCGCGGCCAGGCAGTGCGGCGCGCCCTGCGAGCCGGGCGCCGCGATTGCGCGCAGCATGAAAGCGGCGACCACTGCCGTCACGCAAGCATTGGGGATAACGCGCTGCCGCATATCGGTAACGCTTGCCCATAAAAGCGCAGCTAGAATGATTGTTTGTGCCAGGTTCTGTGCGATGATTGCCGCCATGGTTGCCGCCCCTTTCTCTTTGGTGGAGAAGAAGCTAGCACGCTGGCAAGAGGGAGTTTCTCGCCATTTTGGGCCGTTTGGGGACGTTTGGACTTATGACCCCCTGCGCGCCGTTAAACGCGGCGCAGGTCACAGAGTTTTCAACACGCAATTAGTTTCGAACACGACATTTCGCTGATAGATTGGTGATAGATTTGAAGATTCAAAAGGCCCCCACATAAAGGAGCGGCAAGCTTTGGTCTCGTGGCTCATATCGCGCTATCTTCCCGCCGGCGCCAATACAGAAGATCCGCAGGTACGCACGCAGGTTGGCCTTAGGGCGTCAATTACCTGCATCGTCTGCAACGTGATCTTGTGCGCGGCAAAGGCCGCCGTGGGCGTTATGGCCGGATCGGTCTCCATCGTGGCCGACGCGTTTAACAATCTCTCGGACGCGTCGAGCAACATCGTGAGTCTTTTTGGCTTCAAGCTGGCGAGCAAGCCCGCCGACGCCGAGCACCCCTACGGCCACGGTCGCTTTGAGTACCTGGCAAGTCTTACGGTGGCCGTGCTGGTGTGCGCCGTTGGCATCAATCTTTTAATCGAGTCGGCGCAAAAGGTTATGAACCCGACCCCTCTGGACTTTAGTCCCGTGACGGCTACCGTGCTATTGGGATCCATGCTGGTTAAGGCCTGGATGATGTGGCTCAACGGGCGGCTGGGAGCCGCCATTGACTCCGAGACGCTGCGCGCCACGGCCGCCGACTCAAGAAACGACGTGGTCACGACCGCAAGCGTTCTTCTCGCCGCCGTGGTTTCTGTTGTCACGGGGTACAACCTGGATGGTATCGCGGGCCTGTGCGTGGGCGTGTTCATCTGCGTCTCGGGCGCGGGGCTTATCAAAGATGCAATCAGTCCGCTGCTGGGCCAGGCCCCAAGCAAGAAGGACGTCAACGCGATACGCGACAAAATCTTGTCGTATGACGGCGTGCTGGGAACCCACGATTTGATGGTCCACGACTACGGCCCAGGCAGGCGTTTTGCGAGCGCGCACGTAGAGATGGCGGGCGAAGGCGACGCGTTTGCCAACCATGAAGTGCTGGACACCATCGAACGCGACGTCCACGCGCAGATGGGCATCGTCTTGACCCTGCACTACGACCCCATTGTGACGCGCGACCCCGCGGGCGACGACCTGCGCGGCTGGATCGATCGGCAGGTTAAGTGCATCGACGGCGCGCTCTCGGTCCACGACGTTCATGCCGAGAACGGCTTTATAGCCTTTGACCTGGTGCGTCCCGACGATTTGGGCATCAACGACGACGAGCTTCTTAGCCGCGTGATGGCCACGGTGGCCAAGCGCTGCCCCGACGCTGCCTGCGTCATCACCCTAGACAGCGGGTTTGTCTCGCCGCAGCAGTAGGCGACGTCAGAAGAAATACGATATTGGGAAGCCGAATCCCTCCAGAGACCAACAAGCCGGATTCTTAGCGACAAAAGCCCAGTTGGCGAACGGGCAAATATCGCACTTGGGCGCTAAATGCCGGTCCGGCTTCCCAATATCGTTCTTTTTATTGCCCACGGCCTCCTGCATAATGTCACCCCTCGCAGGCTCGCCAAGCGAGAAGAACGCCGGCCCCGGGGAAGAATCGGGGCCGGCGCGTGGTGCCAAACCGTGGTGCTATGTGCGCGATCGCTTACGCGTCGGCCTTGACCTCGCAGGCCTCGGGGCCGGTGAGCGGCGCGGCCTTGTAGGTCTTGGTGCGCTCGTCATCGATGACGCCGCTCCAGTTTAGGCCGAAGCAGAAGTCATAGGTGTTGCCAGCGGCGTCAACGTAGCAGTCGACGGCGCGGGGCACGTCCTCCTGGGCGGCCTCGACGGCGTCCATGTCCTTGGGCATGGGGTGCGGCAACAGGCCGGAGGGCTCGACGGCACCGGTCAGGACCTGCTGGTAGCCGATCTCTGGGAACGCGCCGTGGCTGTCGGTGAAAGCGAGAAGGATGGCGTCGCAGGAAGGCTCGATCTCGCCGAAGCACATGGGGCGATCAACGGTGACCACCAGGATGATCTTGGCGTCGGCCGGCAGCTTGGACTTGACATCAAGCACGAGGTCGAGGTCGGCCTCGTTGGTGGCATAGGAGGACTGGCCGTAGTAGCTGCGGTTCTCCTTGTTGCCAAACTCATCGGCCGGATTCAGCGACTCCTTGCGGACGTTGGGCCCATCGGCCGTGTAGGGACGATACTGCAGCGTCATCGGCCTGTACACGGCGGGTTTCTCGGCTTCGGTGGCGCCCTTCATGCGATCCTTGAAGGAGAGACCCCCCTCAACGCCCTGGTAGGCATCATCGGGGTTCGTCACTCCGATAATCGCGTACTTGACGTCAGCCAGCTCAGCGGCAGTCAGACGGGTGACATCGGATTCCTGGTAGGTAGCCTCGCCGCCCTCCTCCGTGGCTGCAACGGAGGGCTCGCCCACCGTGTCGGTCACATAGTCGAAGTCGAGGTCAAGCTCAGCACCAAAGCTCAGGCCGACGGCGCCATCGCTCACGCGCTGCGGGATGTAGACCTTGCCGGAAAGACCCGCCTTAGCGATGACGTCACCGGCGTTCTTGAGCATCACGACGCTCTTGGCGGCAGCCTCCTTGCCAAAGGCGACGGCGTTCTCGTTCTCAAACATCGCCTTGGCCTCGGCCAGCGCAGTGTAAGGCTGGTCGAAGAGGTCGACCTTGTACATGAACGCAAAAATGCGGCGGGCGGCATCACGATAGCTCGCAAGGGCCTTCTCCTCGCCCACCTCGGAGACCAGCAGCTGGTAGGCCTCCTTGGCAACCTCGGGCTCGAAGGTGCCGCCGTGCTGATCGATGGTGCAGTCGATCAGCTTCTTGAAGCGCTCGGCCTCTGTGATGTCACGGACACCGTGGGCAATCTCGTCCAGAATCATCCAGTCGGTGGTCACCATGCCGTCCCAACCGGTGTTGCGCAGGATGCTCATGTTGTGCTTGGAGTACGCGGAGCCCACGTGCTCGCCCAGGCCATCGGGCTCATTGGGGTCGTACGCAATGCCATAGCAGGGCATAACCGCGGCCATCTGCTCGGTCTTGGAGTCCAGGTGCAAGCCACCGTCCAGGAACGGCACCAGGTGCGCGTTGAAGTTCCCGCCGGGGAACACGTTCCACTTGCCCATGTCAGAGTGGTCGTCGCGGCCGCCCTCGGAGCAGCCCTCGCCGGCGTAGTGCTTGAGCATGACGCCCACGGAGTCCTTACCCCAGCCCTGGTCGTCGGTGGCCTCGTCGTCACCCCAGGTGGACTGCATGCCACCGCCGAAGGCCGCGGCAAAGTCACGGTTCACGGCCGGATCGCAGGACACGGAGCCGGAAAGACGGGTGCCGCGGATCTGACTGTAGACGTCGACCTGCGGACCAAGCTCGCAACGAACGCCGGAGGCGCGCCAGCCACGGCCAAACCACATGCCCGCCTTGCGCCAAACATCCTTGTCCATGCAGGCGGCAAGCGCATCGTAGTGCGGAATGCCAAAGAGCTGGTAGGGGTCAGTAGAGTTGATGTATGGGATGCCGTAGGAGCCCTTCTCGGCAGTCTCCTGGACCTCGTTGATCCACCTGACGTCGGAGGCGCAGGACTTAAGCGAGGATTTCAAGCGAGAAACGCCGGCGCAGGAGCCCTGCTCGACGTAGCCGTAGCCAGAGGGCGACCACTCGCTGCTCAGCTGGCTGGACGGTGCCGCACCACCGTGGAACAGCAGCGGGGCGATCTCGTCGGCGCTCATCATCTCAGCAAGGGCCTTGGCACGCGTCTCGCCGTCCTGGCGCCAGTCCTCGTAAAGGTCCAGCTTGCCGTTGCCGTTGAGGTCTTTGAACGCAAAGCCGTCCACCTGGATGATCTTGGCGGTGTCCATGACGCCGACCTCGACGCCGCCCTCGTTGGTGTAGCGCGTCCAGCCGTCGCGGACCTCCTCGGAGGCCCACTTGGCCTCGGCGCCCTCCTTGTCAGGCTCGATGGGGTACTTGTCGGCAGCCGGGGCGGCCAGCGGGTCGCTTGCTGCGGCGCCAGAGTTACCGTCGCAACCGGCAATGCCGGCCACGCCCGCAATGCCCGCCGCCGCGGCGGAGGCCCGCAGGAAGTTTCTGCGAGAAACGTTTGCCATACTCTTCCCTTTCTTCCGCTTACCCGGGCGGCTTTCCCAGTGCCGCCCTCGTTGACGCAAAGGATGCCGCAGCCCAGGCGCACTTCTCGACGCGTGTCACCAATCGACGTTTTGGAGTCGCGGAGGGGACGTGCCCACGGCAGGCGGGACGATCTGGCGCCTGCGGGCGAGAGGTCCCGGCCACCCCTTCCCCATCTGCTAACCTCTACTGCAGGGGACACCGCTAAAAGGCTGCGGAAGCAGCATGGGAGCGGCGCGGGAAGGGCGAGAAATGCTTCGAATACTGATAGTTGAGGACGAGCGCGAGGCCGCCGAGAATCTCGTCGGGCTGCTGCACCGCTACGAGGCCGCACGCGGCGAGCGCTTTGAGATCCAGATCCGCAACTCGTCGCTGGACCTCTTTGGCGATCACCGCCACTACGACATCTGCCTCTTTGACATAGACCTACCCGGCATCTCCGGCATGGAGGCCGCGCACCTCATGCGCTCCTACGACACCCAGACGGCCATCATCTTTGTAACCAACCTCGCGCGCTTTGCCGTGCGCGGCTACGAGGTCAACGCCTGCGGCTTCATCGTCAAGCCTGCGACGCTCTCGTCCTTGGCGCTGTGCCTTGACCGCGCCGTACGCCAGGCCCGCACCTCCCGAGGCACCTCGCTTTTGGCAACCGTCGACGAGAGCACGTTCGTCGTGCCCGTGGCCGAGCTCGCGTGGGCCGAGGTGCGCACGCACGACCTCATCTACCACGTGGTCAACCGCGACCCAATAAAGACGCGGGGTTCGCTCTCCGAGCTCAAGCAGCGGCTCGAGGACGCGCCGTTCTTCGCGGTCTCACGCAGTGTACTGGTGAACCTGGACTTTGTCTCCCACATTTCCGGCGACGAGGCCACCCTCACCACTGGCGAGAAAATCCACCTCTCCCGAGGCAAGAAGAAGCCCCTGGGCGAGGCCCTGGCCAAGCATATCGGAGGTGGCCTCTAATGCCGTTTCTAGTCAACGAGTTCATCATGCTGGCACAGCTCGCCCTCAGCGTGGGAATGCTGTGCGTCAACGAAGAGCGCCGTGACCACTTTGAGCTGCGGCTCGTTTCTGCCATTGCGATCATAGTGGCCTTTGGCCTGGCAAACCAAGTGCCATTCACCCTCATGAACGCCTCGGGGTCGACGATACTGAAGATGGCCTTCTTTGCCGTCACGTTAGCGCTCTACTTCCCGCTCGTGCTTCTCGTCTTCAAGGTGACGCCCTGGCAGGCGGGTTTCTTCTGCGTCTCTGGCTACGCCGCGCAAAACCTCATCAGCAGCGTCTCTAATCTGCTTCGCGTCTTTGCGAAAATCACCCGCGCGCTTGCTTTTCTCGCCGAGCCGGTGGTCTACATCACGCTCTCCACGTTGCTCGTGCTGCCGCTCTACTTGCGCTTCTACGCACGGCCGATCCTACGCAGTGGCCTTTCCACCGCAAGCGACAACGAGGTCATACTGCTTGCTCTGGTGGTCATCTTCTCTGTCATCGGTATGGACTCGGGAATCAAAACCGTGAACGCCACCTCCCCCATTGACGTGGAGTCGTTGCTGCTGCTTCGCACCGGGCACGTTCTGATCTGCTTCTTTGTTCTGTTCGCGCAGCACCGCGTGCTCTACGGCGACCGCCTGGCTGCCGAGCGGCAGCTCCAGCAGCAGCTCTCTGACGAGCGCGAGCGCCAGTACCAGATGAGCCGAGAGAACATCGAGGCCGTCAACATCCGCTGCCATGACCTCAAGCACCAGATCCACGAGCTGGCGAGCGGCACCGCCGGGGTGGACCGCCAGACACTCGAAGAGATTGCCAAGGAGATCAGCGTCTACGACTCCATAGTGGAGACCGGCAACCCCGCGTTGGACACCATCCTCACCGAGAAGAGCCTGGTCTGCACCAATGCTGGGATCACGCTCTCCGTCATTGCCGACGGCGCCGCGCTGGGGTTCATGCATGTATCCGACATCTACTCGCTGTTTGGAAACGCCTTGGACAACGCCATCGAGAGCACGCGCGAGCTGGCCGACGCCGAGAAGCGCGTCATCACGCTCAACGTGTTTAGCAGACACCGCTTTGTGTCCGTGATCATGGAGAACTACTACGAGGGCGAGCGCAAGTTCGACGGCGAGCTGGTTCGCACGACCAAGGACGACGGCGGATTGCACGGCATGGGGCTGCGTTCCATCAGAAACATCGCCGAGAAGTACGACGGGGTCCTGATCACCAGCGCCGACGGCGGCGTCTTCAGGCTGAACGTGCTGCTTACAATGCCCACGGCGTAGGAGCGCGGGGCGCAACGAAGCTCGGGGCGACAGCAGAAGAAAAACGATATTGGGAAGCCGAATCCCTCCAGAGGCCAACAAGCCGGATTCTTAGCGACAAAAGCCCAGTTGGCAAACGGGCAAATAACGCACTTGGGCGCCAAATGCCGATCCGGCTTCCCAATATCGTTCTTTTTATTAAGCGTCCTGGCGCAAAAGGGCCTCCAGGGTCTGCGGAACGCTGCGACAGGGGCGGA
>CAVGOA010000018.1:14451-40296 GCA_963630635.1 Paludibacteraceae bacterium | reverse complement strand
CGCAACCCGGTGGCCCGCGGCTTTGTGAAGGCCTACAGCAAGCTGGCCACGGGCGTTCCCGTGCTGGTGTGGCTGATGATCTTGTACTACGTGGTCTTTGCCTCGGTCGACGTGCCCGCGCCGCTGGTGGCCATCCTGTGCTTTGGCCTGCAGATGGCGGCCAGCATCGCCGGCGTCTTCGAGACGGGCCTGGACGCCGTTGACAAGGGCCAGGTAGAGGCCGCGCTTGCCATGGGCTTCTCGCCGCTCGAGACGTTTAAGCGCGTGGTGTTGCCCCAGGCCGCGGCCCGCGTCTGGACGCTTTACTCGGGGCAGTTCTCGTCCCTTATCAAGGCCACGTCGATCGTGGGCTATATCGCCGTCCAGGACCTTACCAAGGCCTCGGATATTATCCGCAGCAGAACTTTCCAAGCGTTTTTCCCGCTTTTGTCTACCGCGGTCGTATACTTTGCCATTATCGCCTTGTGCGGCTGGGTGTTCTCGCGCCTTGGCCGTCTGTTGGACCCCAAACGCCGTAAACCCGCAGCCGTCTTAAAAGGAGTGCAAGCACGATGACTAACCCTTTGATCAGCGCCCGTGGCCTTTGCAAGAGCTACGGCCAAAACGAGATTCTTACCAACATCGATGTTGACATCAACCGCGGCGACGTCATCTCGATCATTGGTCCCTCGGGCTGCGGCAAATCGACCTTCACCCGCTGCCTCAACTTCCTTGACCCGCCCACCGCGGGCGAGGTCTACTTCGACGGCGAGCTGGTGACCGGCGACGCCAAGAGCCTGCAGGCCCTGCGCCGCAAGATGGGTATGGTTTTCCAGGCCTTCAACCTGTTCTCTAACATGACGATCGTCGAGAACGCCATGTTTGGCCAGGTCAACCTGCTGGGTAAGTCTCGTCAAGAGGCCTACGACCGCGCCATGGACCTTCTGGACACCGTGGGTTTGGGCCACAAGTCGCTGTCCTACCCCGACGAGCTGTCGGGCGGCCAGAAGCAGCGTGCCGCCATTGCCCGCACGCTGGCCATGAACCCCGAGGCCATCATCTTCGACGAGCCCACCAGTGCCCTTGACCCCACGATGGTGGGCGAGGTCCTGGGCGTCATGATGAACCTGGCCGAGCAGGGCACCACGATGCTCATCGTCACGCACGAGATGAGCTTTGCCCGCAACGTGTCTAACCGCGTCTTCTACATGGACGAGAAGGGCATCTACGAGGACGGCACCCCCCAGCAGATCTTCGAGAACCCGCTGCGCCCCAAGACCCGCGACTTTATCTTCCACGTCAAGACGTTCAACTACGAGATCTGCAACGGCGCCTTTGACTACTACGAGATGATCAACAAGGCCGCGCTGTTCATGCGCAAGCAGCTGTTCGATATGGCTCGCATCGACCGTGTGATTCACGTTTTGGACGAGGTCATCAACCACTGCGTGCTTGAGTCGGGCGAGAACTTGCGCACCCTCATGACCCTTCGCTACACCGAGAAGACCGACGAGCTTGAGGTCTCGTTCATGGATCCGTCGCGCAAGGCCAATTACGCGTACGGCGAGATGGACGAGCTGGCTCGTAAGGTTGTCGAGGCGTACAGCAAGGGCATCGAGGCCGATCCCGAGACGAGCAGCTTGGTTATCAAGCTGTAGGGGCGCGGGGCGGCGGGCACCCGGCTGCAGCCGGTCGGCCGGTCGCGCCGCCCGCGACCAGCGTGACGCACGAAAACTAACTAAAGATTGAAAGCGTTAGGTATCCTATGAGCAGTTTATTGCAAAGAATGAGGCGCCTAGCGCTTTCGTCTTTGATGTTCGTTGCGTTGGTTGGCGCGCCGGGGGCAGCACTGGCAGAGACAGGGTCTGCGACGGGCGCGGCCGACGCCGCGTCGACCGGGGCCGCGACGACCGCCGTCGCTTGCGCCGACGAGCAGAAGGTCTCTCCGGCCCTTCTCGCCCAGGCGCAGGCCCGTCTTGGCGGCGAGGAGGCCGTCTCGGCGCTGGCAGACGACGGCGCAGCGAGCAACTCGCTCTTTCCCCAGGGCCTGGAGCTAGGCCTTTCCACCACCGGCCAGGCCCGTTCTGTCGTGATTCGCGTGAGCTTCCCGGCAAGCGCCGATGGCAGCGAAGAGGCCCAGGTCATTCCCGCCGCCGAGACCGACGAGGATCTTCTCGCCGTCTTCAATGGCCAGGCAAATGCCAGCGCGGCCAGTTATCCCTACGAGAGCATCTATGCGTACTACCTGCGCTCGAGCTACGGTCGCCTGGATTTTAAGGCCACGCAGGTCGTGAGCTGCACCGCGGCGCACCCGCGCTCGTACTACGAGGGCATGGGGCTGGCCGTTTTGTATTACGAAGTTCTGGCCGCCGTTGACGACCAGGTTGACTTTAGCCAGTGCGACGCCAACAACGACGGCTACATTGATGCCGTTTACCTGCAGTTTGCTGGCAAATGCGGCGAGTGGGCCTCGACGTGGTGGCCCAAGAAGAACATTTATACCACGGCGCCCGAAGGCGCCCAGGACACCTTTGACGGCAAGAAGCTGTGCGCGGGCGTGCTCATCGACACTCTTGAGGCCGAGAAGACGCGCACCGGGAAGGCTGATCCGGTCCTTTCTGTCTCGCAGACCCTTATCCACGAGACAGGCCACGTCTTGGGCCTGCCCGACCTTTACTCGTATACCAACTCCACCAAGGGCACGGGCTCCATCGACATGATGGACAACAACCTGGGCGACCAAAACGGCCTGTTCAAGTGGCTCTTGGGCTGGATCGATGCCGACCAGATCACGTACGTCTACACGTCGTCGGCGGGCGTGGATGTGCGCCGAGGCACGGGCCAGACCGTCCACTACGACACCTCGGCCACGCTGGATCTGCTGCCCTATACAACAGAAGAGTCATGGGAGAAGACCGGCGGCTTTGTGGCCGTCTCTTCTGACAAGTCCATTTTGGACGGCAATCTGTTTTGCAGCTTCCACCTGCTGGTATTTGACCAGTCGGCGGCAAACATGACCCTTAACACCACCAACTACGTCGCCAATCTGGGCCACGGCGTGCGCGCCTTTAGGGTGCGCGCCGGTCTCAACGAGGCCAAGAACGACTTTGCGGTAAGCAACACCACGGGCGTTCCCGGCAACCAGCTTTACGAGTGCCTGCGCCCAACGGAAGGCGATGGCGCGACCGAGCTGGGCGACTTTTGGCACTTGGGCGGGTTTGTCTCGCCGTCTACCACGCCGTCGACCAACTACCTTGGCAGTCAAGAGGCGGGATACACCGGCATCACCTTCAAGGTTGTGGGTGAGCAGGACGCGTCGGCGCAGGTCGAGTTCTCTTGGACCGCGCAGACCCAGAAACGCGAGTTCACGTTGACGCCCACGACGTCGGCGACCTTGAACGGCTTTGCGACCTTCGCGTACAGCGCCACGTGGACCGCCCCGTTGAAGGGCAGCGAGGCTTTGTCGGTTCACATGATGGTCGACGGCCAAGAGGTTCCGACCATCAGCAACTACGACGCGACCACGGGCAAGTTGAACGTTGTGGTCCCGGTCAACCCCGGGCGCATTGTGACCGGCAGCTCGGCCGAGCTGGTGATTGACGCCGGCCTTTTTGACCTGGGGTTTGATGAGCAAGGCAAGGACTGCGGGTCCAGCGAGATGCACATCCCGGTTACGGTGCCCGCGGCCTTGACCCAGATTGAGGCTTCGGGCAACTACGACCAGACAGGCGTCGAGAAGAGCGCCACCCAGGCCTGCAGCGACGTGTGCGTTGGCACCGACGGGCGCGCGTACTTCTTCCAGGCGGCCCAGACGTCCGAGGGTAAGGTCGTGCGCCTTGTGCGCGTGAGCGAGGATTGCGGCACGGCGAGCACGACCCAGATCGAGCTGGACTCCGCAGAAGAGTACTGGAACGACTCGGGCTTGAGCGTGCAGGCGGTTGATCTGGGCGACGGCACGGCGTTTTTGCAGGTACGGGCCAAGGCGGCCTATGCGAGCGGCGAAATTGCGGGTCGCGACATGTGGGTCGACGTCGCAAGCGGCAAGGTCCTGGCAACGCGCGCGGTGGATGCCCAGGAGGTTGACGCCGCGTTCTTCTCGCTGGGGGATGGGCACGTGGGTTATATCGTGACGGCCGCGGATTACTCGCGGCAGGTCGTGGTTTTGGCTCGCGACGGGGCCCGGGTGACGGCGCGCCGGGTCGCGCTGACGTTGCCCGCGCAGGTAGAGTACATCGAGGCTGCGGGCAGCGCCGGCGACGGCTACGTCATGGGCGTGCAGCACGGCCAACGGGCCGACGGCGAGAAGGGCACCGTCGTCTTGTGGCGCGCAGCCGATATTGTGGCTGCGGCCGACGGCGGGGCGGTTGAGGCGGCCGTGCACTTCTCCGTTGCCGACAACAACCGCGTGCTAGACGTGACGGTTGCAGGCGAGAAGGTCTACGCGGCCTGCGAGACGATCGACCGCACGGCTGCCGCGACCTTCATCGATGAGCTGCGGGTTTATTCGCTGGACGGGGAGCTAGAGAGCGCCGTGACCGTCTCGCCGTATGCCGACACGGCGGTTGCATTGAAGGTGTCTGGGACCGGAGCCGTGGCGTGGATCACCAACGTCGAGGGCGTTGGCCTGGCCTCTCTTCCCGTGCAGGGCCGCGTCGTGATTTATGACCCGGCCGATGGCGGCCTTTCCGAGATGGGCGTGGCGGGGGCCGTGCGCGGCGCCTGGGTGGGTGCTCGCTGGCTTGAGGTTGGCAACGACATGGACGCCTACGTCGACGGCCACTTTGGCGACCTGTGCCAGCACTGGTCTTTGACCAGGGAGTTCAAGGTCGCCGAGCCCGACCCGGAGCCGGAGCCGGAGCCCGAGCCCGACCCGAATCCGGACCCCGAGCCCGAGCCTGAACCGGAGCCAACTCCCAATCCGGAGCCCGAGCCCACGCCCGACCCGACTCCCAATCCGGAGCCCGAGCCCACGCCTGACTCGACCCCCGCCTCAACCACGACGACCACCGCGACAAGCGAGAAAACCGCTGCTAAGACGTCTGCGACCCCCCAAACCGGCGACACCACCCCCGACCTCGCCGCCCTTCTCGCCGCGTCTACCCTTCTCGCTGCAACCGCCGTCGCAACCCTGCGTCGTTCCTAGTTCGCGCCCGCCCCTCCTGCAATTTTGGGACTTGTCTGATACCTCAGCATCAGACAAGTCCCGTTTTTGATGCCCAATCATCAGACAACCCCTTAAATTGCAGCCGAGAAGCCCCCAAACCATCAGACAAGTCCCGATTTTGCAGTCGATTGACGAGGGCTCCATTGTTAGGGGAGTACATCAAGATTCGAAGCAGATGGCGGAAGCTCAATGAAGGGCATTTCAGGGTATGTATTCAAGAAACACCTGATAGAAACGTGATAGATTGCTGATAGAAGCGTGAAAACGAAATTAAAATTCTCGCTAATTTGCCAGCTATGATGCGCTAGCGTTAGGCCATGGATATCGTGATTTCACATATGGCGGCGCTTCATTTGATTCGAGGCAGGGCGGGCTCCTTTTCTCAATGGGAGGCCTGCGATACCGCCCTGCCCAAACGATTGCCGACGGCAGAGGAGCTGAGAAAAGCCCGGGCTCGGTGTCCCGAGTTGGGCGCGATTGACGGTCCGGTGGGCGCTCTTATTGCAACAAAGACCGCGAGCAGGAATTGCGATCATGTTGTCCCGCACGTGAGGTCAGAGATCTTGCCAAAGGGCGCCCTCTTTAGGCTGGCACCCGGGGTGAGATGTGCGTCGCCGCTGCTGTTGCCGTTGCTGCTGGCAGGCAAACTGACCTTGCTTGAGATGCAGCTTCTTTTGGGCGAGCTTCTTGGTCTGTATGCCGTCTCGGATCAAAGCCCGATGGGTCTCATTCAACGAGAGAGACCCCTGATAACCGTCGATGAGCTTCGCGACTTTCTTGAGCAGATTGGCCCCGTGTGGGGAAGCGGCAAAGTGAAGTGCGCTCTAGATCGCGCCGCCGTGCTGGCCGCCTCGCCGCAGGAAGCAAAGCTCTACCTGCGTATGACCTTGCCATTTGCCAAGGGCGGCTATCACTTGGGCAAGGTTGTGCTCAACGACGAGGTTTCTCTCGCCATGCTGTCTAGACGCATCAAAACTCTAAGCACTCGCAAGCCTGACCTGCTCTTTGTTGGTGTCGAGAAGGGCGGCGTGTGTCTCGACTACATGGGCGCCTGGCACGATGATCCCGAGCAAGTTCGTAAGGATACGCGGCGCCGCAACGAGCTTCTCGCCAATGGATTCACGCCCTACGAGATATTCAAGGCACAGTACGACGACCTGGATTACATGGACGGTTTGGCCGAGTCTATCCGCTCTGACCTGGGGATACCGCCGCCGGATACAACGCCCGAGCGTCAAATGCGCCGCCGTCTTGCTCGCTACAATCTGTGGCGCAAGCTCGAGCGCATCGATCTTCTCGCCTGGGAAACTCGCCCCGAGTTGCGTTGAACCCACACCCCCGCCCTGCAATTTTGGGACTTGTCTGATACCTCAGCATCAGACAAGTCCCGTTTTTGATGCCCAATCATCAGACAACCCCTTAAATTGCAGCCGAGAAGCCCCCAAACCATCAGACAAGTCCCGATTTTGCAGGAGGGGAGGGGGAATCGCCGGGCGCTTTGGTATGCTGAGGGGCATCTTTGGCAAGACGGGCGTGGCGAGAAGGGGAGGCCCCATGACCAGCCAGAAGACAGGTGCGGCCACGCGGCGCAACCCCTCGGTCGAGGTCCTGCGCCTGGCGGCTATCGCGGGCATCGCGCTCTTCCACACCTTCCAGCCGTGGTTTGCCGAGGTCACGGGCTCGGGCTGGCTAGACGCCGGCCTTCACGTGGGCGTGCCCACCCTCGCGATCCTGGGCTTCATCAACCTCCTGGGCTCGTGGGGCAACAGCGTCTTCTTCATGATCTCGGGCTACTTCCTGCTTCCCCGAGCCATCGCGGCGGCGGGTACCCCCGGCGCCTGTATGGCCCAGCTCAAGCAGGCGGCGAGAAGATCTCTCCCGCTTTTGGTCTCGGTCGCCTTCTACACCGTCCTCTCCACGGCGGTCTCGCTGGTCGTCCCCTTTGGCGGCCTGCTGGAGTACGGCCCCACCTGGCTTTTAAGCAGCCTCGAGTTCATATGGGTCTACCTGGTCTTCATTTTTGTCACGCCGCTCATCGCCGCGGTCTGGTCGCGCCTTCGCCGCCCTGGCGCGGCTGTCTGGCTCCTTACTGCGGTCGTCCTGGTCGCGAGCTTCTACGTCGCGTTCTTCTCGCCGGGCGACGCCGACCGCGGCCTTCTTGAGTGGCGCAAGCTCCTAAGCGCCGCCACTTACCTGTGCGCCTACCTTGTGGGCGCCCGCCTTGCCCAGAAACCCGCCAAGCCTGCGCACCCCCACCACTACCTGGCCTTGGTTGCCGCCGCTTGCCTGGCTACCCAGGCCGGCCTGGCCGAGACGGGCAACACCGCCTGGCTCGTGGCCTCGTCCTTCAAGTCGACCTCGGCGCTCTCGTTTGCCCTGGCCGTGGCCAGCGTCGTGCTTGCCGTGACCCCGCGCCGAGTCAGCCGCCCGACGCCCGATCCCCGCGCCACCGCCATCGCGACCTGCCTTGCCCAAAGCGTCCTGGGCTTCTATATCGCCCAGGCCCTCTTCTACGAGCTGTGGGAGCCCGCCTCCGAGCAGTTTTTGGCCGCGGCCTGCTTTGTCGCCGGCACCCCCGGCCTTATCGCCGCTGGCTT
This sequence comes from Paludibacteraceae bacterium, assembly GCA_963630635.1. Taxonomy (GTDB): domain Bacteria; phylum Actinomycetota; class Coriobacteriia; order Coriobacteriales; family Atopobiaceae; genus Paratractidigestivibacter. The sequence goes on along the minus strand of CAVGOA010000018.1, from coordinate 32,556 downwards.
TGTCTTCACCGCGGCCCTTCTCGCCGTCATCATGGCCTTTGACCAGGCTGTTCGTTTGCCGCTCCTGCGCTGCGCGGGCCTGGCTAAGTAGGCCCCGGGGCGCTGTTGCCCGGACTCGCCCGTCCCGCAACCCACGCGTCCTTCTCGCCGCCCGCGCCCGCCGTATGCATCCTTCATGCTAACCGCGCCATGGCGGCGGCCGTACGTGCGCCCCGTGATATCCTTTAGCGATTAATGTCTCTAGAGGAGAACGCACATTGACCAGTAAATTTAGATTCTACGTGGCCCTTGTGGGTGCCAAGGCGACAACCGCCCTGCTCCACGCCCTGGGCCGCCAGGCGAGCTTCTTCCCCGGCGAGGTCGCCCTCAAGATCTGCCCCGATTTTGTGAGCCACATCGAGAAGCCCAAGACCGTGATCTGCGTCACTGGCACCAACGGCAAGACCACTACCTGCAACATGATTTTGGACGTGCTCGAGAAGAACGGCTACCAGGTGCTCAACAACCGCGCCGGCGCCAACATCAACTCGGGCATCGTGGCCGCGCTGGCAAAGGGCTCGACCCTGAGCGGCAAGGCCAAGTTCGACATGGCCGTTTTTGAGGTAGATGAGCGCAGCTCGCAGCTCATCTACCCGCGCCTGAAGCCCACCTATGTGGTGTGCACCAACCTCTCTCGCGACTCGATCCACCGCAACGCCCACCCCGAGTTCATCTTCAACTACATCGAGAAGGCCCTGCCCTCGACCACCCACATGATCCTTAACGCCGACGACCTCATTAGCTCGCAGCTGGGTGACGGCAACCCGCGCACCTACTTTGCGATCGACCGCCTGCCGTCCGACAAGGACCACAGCGTGAACCTTATCAACGACGTGCGCATCTGCCCCAAGTGCCATAAAAAGTTGCACTACAACTACGTGCGCTACCACCACATTGGCAACGCTACCTGCGAGAACTGCGGCTTCTCCTCGCCTAAGCCCGATTACCATGCGGCGCTTGACTTTGACGGCGAGAAGCTCACGATGGCCACGCCTCAGGGCAGCGAGACCTATCCCATGGTGAGCAACTCGGTCCTCAACGAGTACAACCAGGTGACTGCCATCACTGCCCTGCGCACGATGGGCCTCACCTATGAGCAGGTCCACAAGGGCTTCGAGGACGCGCATGTCGTCGAGTCGCGCTTCTCGGTACGCGAGGTTGGAAACACCCAGGTCATCACTCACCTTGCCAAGGGCCAGAACCCCGTGGCGTGCTCGTGCGTTTTTGAGTACTTGAGCCAAGAGGGCGGCAGCAAAGAGGTCGTCATCATGGTCGACGACATCTACGAGCGCAAGGACTCGTCCGAGATCACGACCTGGATCTTTGACGCCGATTATGAGTTTTTGAACCAGCCTAACATCACCAACATCGTGGCCGTGGGCGCGCGTTGCCAGGACCACAAGATGCGCCTGCTCATGGCTGGCGTGCCCGAGGAGCGTATCCGCACCGTTGCGCGCGAGGACGAGGTCTTAGGCCAGCTTAACCTTGACGCCGAGAAGGTCTTCATCCTGTACGAGCTTTACCTGGTCGACGCTGCCATGGTCCTGCGCGACCAGATCTGCGACGAGCTCAAGAAGAAGGAGGCCTGCGGTGAGTAAGGAATTCGTTATCGAGGTGCTCTACGGCGAGTTTGCCAACCTCTTTGGCGACCTGCAGAGCGTCCACTACCTTGAGGAGTGCATCGAGGGCTGCCGCGTGGTCAACACCTACCTGGGCGAGACCCCGCGCTTCGTCACCGGCGAGGCCGACCTGGTCTTCATGGGCTCGATGACCGAGAGCCAGCAGGAGCTTGCCATCCAGGCCCTTCTCCCGCACAAGGCGGCGCTTGAGGCCCAGATTAAGGCCGGCACCCCCATTATATTCGTGGGCAACGCGATGGAGGTCGCCGAGGCCTACATCGAAAACGAGGACGGCTCGCGCATCGAGGCCCTGGGCATCTTCCCGCAGATTCACGCGCGCCGCCAGATGCTGGACCGCTACAACTCGCTGATTTTGGCCAAGTACCAGGACATCCAGCTGGTGGGCCACAAGGCGCAGTTTAGCCACTCCTACGGCGACAACAGCGACTGCTACTTCTGCGAGGTCGAGCGCGGCGACGGCCTGTGCCCCGGCTCTAAGCTCGAGGGCCTTCGTAAGAACAACTTCATCTGCACCTCGATTCTGGGTCCGCTGCTGGTCGTAAACCCGCTTTTGACCAAGAAGGTCCTGGTCGCGATGGGGGTCCCCAACCCCACCTTGGCCTTCGAGGACACCGCGATGGCTGCGTACGAGACGCGCCTTTCAGAGTTCGTAAAGCCAAATCTTCGATATGTGTAACCGCACGCCCCGGCCGCTCGCATGCAGCCGGGGCGTTAGTATTAACGGTCGAATAGCACTGCAAGAGCGTCTGAACCACACAACAAAAGGAGCAACAGATGCAAGGCAAGCAAGTTTTTGAGACCTATGAGTCCGAGGTCCGTTCGTACTGTCGCACCTTCCCCGAGATTTTCACCACTGCCAAGGGATCCATCATCACCGGCGAGAACGGCGTGGACTACCTGGACTTCTTCTGCGGCGCCGGTGCCGTCAACTACGGCCACAACAACGACTACATCAAGGGTCGCCTGGTCGACTACATCCAGGGCGACGGCATCATGCACGCGCTGGACATGATGACCAAGCCCAAGGAGGACTTCCTCAACTTCTTCGAGAACGAGGTCCTGCTGCCCCGCGGCCTTAACTACAAAGTGATGTTCCCCGGCCCCACCGGCACCAACTCGGTCGAGAGTGCCCTTAAGCTGGCCCGCAAGGTCACCGGCCGCAGCCAAATTTGGTGCTTCATGGGCTGCTTCCACGGCATGACCCTGGGTTCTTTGGCCTTGACCAGCGACTGTGGCAGCCGCGGCGGCGCCGGCGTCGAGCTGGGCAACGTCACCCACCTGCCCGCGCCCTACATGTTCCCCGCGCTGGACAACATCGCCTATATTGAGACCCTTCTTACCGACGACCACTCTGGCGTCGAGAAGCCCGCGGCCATCATCCTAGAGACCGTGCAGGCAGAGGGCGGCGTCCAGGTCTTCGACGCCCAGTGGTTGCGTGACCTGCGCGATCTTTGCGACCGCTACGATATTCTGCTGATCGTCGACGACATCCAGGTGGGCTGCGGCCGCACCGGTTGGTTCTTCTCGTTTGAGCGCGCCGGCATCGTGCCCGATATCGTGTGCCCGTCCAAGTCCATCGGCGGCTACGGCCTGCCGTTTGCCCTGACCCTCTTTAAGCCCGAGCTGGACGTTTGGTCCCCCGGCGAGCACAACGGTACCTTCCGCGGCAACCAGCTTGCCATGGTGGCCGCCAAGGCCGGCCTGGAGTTCATGCTGGACAACCACATCGAGGCCGAGGTCCAGCGCAAGCACAAGATCGTGGCCGATTTCATGGACGCGCAGGTGCGCCCGCTGGGCCTTGAGGTGCGCGGCATTGGCCTGATCTGGGGTATCCAGATGGCTAACGGCGACGCTGCTCTGGCCGTTTCTCGCGCCTGCTTTGAGAAGGGCCTCATCATCGAGCGCGCCGGCCGCGACAACAACGTGGTCAAGCTCATGCCCGCGCTCACCATCCCCGATGACCAGCTCACTCGCGGCCTCGAGATCATCCTTGAGTCTGTGAAGGAAGTCCTGGGTCAGTAGATCTGTACTGTAGCGCGCGACGTCCGGCTCGCTAAGCGATGCCTCGCGCCGCGCGCTTTTCTGTCCTTAACTCAAAACCAAACGATTGAAAAGGGAGGTCAAACGTGAGCAAACAAACGCGATTGCCGCGTAACCTGCGCTTTTACGCGGCAATGGTCGCTTCTAAGGCGGCCGTGCTCGCGCTTAAGGCCACGCATCACGCAGGCGGCCAGATGCCCGGCGTTGTTGCCACCAAGCTTTGTCCCGACGTGCTGGGGCGCCTTGAGCTGCCTGAGCACGTCATTGTCGTGACGGGAACAAACGGCAAGACCACTACGAGCAACCTAATCGCCGATATCCTGACGTCGGCCGGCGAGAAGCCCCTTATCAACCGTATGGGCGGAAACGTCACCGAAGGCGTCATCTCGACTCTGCTAAAGGGTTCGACCGTTGGTGGCAAGGCTCGCGCCAAGTATGCCGTCCTGGAACTCGATGAGCGCTGCTCGAAGTTTGTGTTTCCTTATCTCACGCCCGAGGTTCTTGTCGTCACCAATCTCTATCGCGACACGTTTACCAGGAACTCCCACGTAGGCTTTGTTTTTGACGTGCTGTCCCGCGCAATCCCCAGCGACACGACCCTGCTGGCAAACGCCGACGATCTTATCAGCTCGCGCCTGGCCCCGCAGACAAAGAGCCGCGTCTACTACTCCATGCAGTGCGCCCTTCCTGGAGACACCCAGCAGCCCTCGAGTTTGGTCAACGACCTCAACGCCTGTCCCGTTTGCGGCGGCCACTTGACCTACAAGGCGTGTCACCTGGGTCATATTGGTCAGCTTGCCTGCGATTCCTGTGGTTGCACCAATCCTGCATCCAGCTTTGACGCGGTGAGCGTCGATTACGACACCAATACGATTTGCGTACGCGAGACCAACGCGGCCGATGCTGCGGTGGGCGAGTATCACTTTAGCGCCGGTTCTGTGACGGATCTCTACAACCTTCTGGCTGCCATCTCTTGCGCGAGGACGGTGGGCATTCCCATCGAGAAGATCGCCCATGCGCTTAACAACGGCGTGGGTATCGTGGAGGTGCGCTATGACGAGACCGTAGCTGGTGGCAAGCGCCTGGTGCGCATTGCCGCAAAGGGCGAGAACGCCATGGCGAGCTCTCGTGGGTATGCCAACGTTAAGCGTCAGCCCGGCTCTAAGGCCGTCATCTTGATGAGCGATAACAATCACCTGGCCAAGAACGCAAATGAGGCCGAGTACGTGGGCTGGATTTACGAGACCGACTTTGAGCTTTTGGCCGACGACAACATCAAGCAGATTGTTGTGACGGGCATCCACTGTGAGGACCTGGTCTTGCGCCTGCTTCTTGCCGGCGTCGAGCCCTCCCGGATCGCCACGGCAAAAGACGGCATCGCTGCAGCAGATTGCCTGGATTTTGAGCACGTGGACTCCATCTACTTTAGCCACGCCGTGGACAACTACTGGGATGCCAAGAAGGCTTTTGAGCACCTGGCGGACCTTCTCAATAAGAAAGAGGTGGCCTAGATGTCGACCCCGGTGATCGAGAGCCTGTTCCCCGAGTTCTCCAATCAGGGCGGGGATAACGGCAACATGATGTACCTCAAGGCCTGCCTGCCTGCCGCCGAGTTCATCGAGACCCATTTTGCCGATAAGCCTGCCTTTGTCACGCGCGACGTCGATTTCATTTACCTTGGCTACATGACCGAGGCCGAGCAAGAGAAGGTTGTCGCTAAGCTCATGCCGTACAAGGAGCGTCTGGCCGAGCTAGTCGAGAAGGGCTGCATCGTTCTCTTCACGGGAAACGCCTGTGACCTTCTTGGAACCAAAATTGTTTGCGACGACGGGCACAAGGTCGACTGCCTTGGCTTTTTTGACTTTACGGTTAAGCAGGACTTCTCGCGGCGTATCGTTGAGCCCTATCTGGGCACTTTCGCGCCTTGTGAAAGCGATGCCCAGCCGCTGGAGATTGTTGGCTACAAGGTGCAGTTCACCCAGGTCGAAGGCGACAACAGTCGCGAGCCTTTCTGCAAAAACGAGGTTGGCTTTGGGCTTAAGATCGGCGACTCCTATGAGGGTTATCGTCGCCGTAATCTGTTTGGTACGTGGCTTTGCGCGCCCCTGCTGCCCATGAACCCGCTGTTTACCGAGTACCTTATGAGGCTTTTGGGCCAAACGGGCGACGCTGCGTTTAGGGATGAGGCCATGGCCGCTTATCGCCGTCGCTTAGAAGAGCAAAAGACCCCCGGGCTCCACATGCCCATCTAGTTTGGGGACAAATTCCATCCGTTTTTTTGCGCGGGGCCATCTTTAGGTGGCCCCGCTTCTTTGTCAAAAAGTGCGGAAATCGGGAAAATAGCCCAAACAAAAAGTGCGGAAATCCCCCAATCAGCCCAAACAAAAAGTGCGGAAATCGGGTAATATCGCATTTTAAAAAGTGCGGAAATCGGGGAGCGCGATGATATTCGAGAGAAAACTGTACTCTGACCTGCTTGAATGGAAAACTACGCATCAGGGTAAGACAGCCCTTCTCATCGAAGGTGCCCGCCGCATTGGCAAGTCGACCCTGGCTGAGCAATTTGCCCGCAATGAGTACCGTAGCTATATCCTGATTGACTTTGCGCAGGCCTCGGCAGAGGTGCGGCGGCTCTTTGATGACGTCTCTGACCTGGACTTCCTTTTCTTGCAGCTTCAGCTGCGCTACGGCGTGCAGCTATTTGACCGCGAGTCCCTTATCATCTTCGACGAGGTCCAGCTGTGTCCGCCCGCGCGTCAAGCCATTAAGTACCTGGTCAAGGATGGTCGCTACGACTATTTAGAGACCGGCTCGCTCATCTCGATCAAGAAGAACACCAAGGACATCCTGATTCCCAGCGAGGAAACCAAACTCCAGATGCATCCCATGGACTTCGAGGAGTTTCAATGGGCCCGTGGGGACAAGGCAACACTGTCCCTTCTAGAGGCAGCGTTTAAATCCAAGACTTCTCTTGGAGACGAGACAAACCGCAAGCTGATGCGCGACTTTAGGCTCTATATGCTGGTGGGGGGTATGCCGCAGGCAGTCGAGGCTTACCTTGAGACCAATAACCTGCAGGTTGTCGACGGCGTTAAGCGCACGATTATCGATCTGTACGAAGAAGACTTTTACAAGATCAGCCCAACGGGTGTCCTCTCGATGCTCTTCGATGCGATTCCTGCGCAGCTTGCCAAGAAGGCCTCGCGTTACCAGGTCTCCAGCGTGCTTGCTAATCGCCAGGCGGCCGATACCCTGGAAGAAATCGCCGAGCTTAGGGAGTCCAAAACCGTTCTTGTTGCGCAGCACGCGACCGACCCCAACGCCGGCCTGTCCTCAAGCATCGACCTCGAGAAGTTCAAGCTCTACCTGGCAGATACTGGCTTGTTTGTTACCCTTGCCTTTAAGGATGCAGACTTTACGGACAACGTCATCTACCAGTCCCTTTTGTCCGACAAGCTACCGACCAACCTGGGAATGATCTACGAAAACGTCGTTGCCCAAGAGCTCGTCTCCCAAGGTCACCGGCTGTTCTACCGCACGTGGCCCAAAGAAGGCGCAAACCGCAACTACGAGATTGATTTCTTGGTGCCGCGCGGCAAGAAGATATGCCCGGTTGAGGTCAAGTCGTCCCGGTACAAGACGCATGCTTCGCTGGATGCTTTTGCGCCGCGCTTCTCGTCAAGAATTGCTCAGAGCTACCTTGTCTACACCAAAGACCTGCGCAAAGATGGCCCCGTGACGTGCATTCCAACATATATGGCGCGGTTTCTTTAGGGGCGGGGTGACAAGAGGTTGTGCGTAGATAAATTGAGGGGGCCATCACACTAAATTTGCTGACGGGGAGCTGTAAACTAATACCTCCTATGCGATTTAAACACACCACAGTTAAGGCTACGCATGTTGGATAATTTCCTCTCCCAAGTTGGCGAGAAGCTCAATAAAGATAACGCCGCCCAGGCCGCAGCGCCGACCGCCGAGGCCCCCGCGAACCCCGCCCCCGCACCTGCGCGCCAGAGCCGCCGCAACTACCTGCCCGCCGTCGACGGCCTGCGTGCCGTGGCGGTCGCGGCCGTTTTGGCCTACCACCTCAACCTCCCTTGGGCTCCGGGCGGCCTGGTGGGCGTCACGGTCTTCTTTGTCATCTCGGGCTTCCTCATTACCGGCATCCTCTCTACCGAGCTTGCCGAGAAGCACGCGATCGACCTCAAGCGCTTTTGGGTCCGCCGCCTGCGCCGCCTTATGCCGGCGGTCATCCTGGTCCTGGTGGCCACGGCCCTTCTCGCCTGGTTCTTTAACCAGGGGCTTCTCTACAAGCTAAAGACCGATCTTCTCCCGTCCCTTTTGTGGGTCACCAACTGGTGGTACATCTTTCGCCAGGAGTCCTACTTTGACGCGATGGTCTCGCCCAGCCCGGTGCTGCACTTCTGGTCGCTGTCCATCGAAGAGCAGTTCTACCTGGTCTGGCCGCTGGTCATGCTCTTCCTGTACAAGAAGGGTTACCGCCGTCGCGGCATGCGCAAGCTGTGCCTGGCGCTGGCGTGCGTCTCGGCCCTGGCGATGTTTGTGCTCTATGTTCCCGGCGCCGACCCCAGCCGCATCTACTACGGCACCGACACGCGCGCCTTCTCGCTTCTTGCTGGCGCCTACCTGGCCCTTCGCTGGCCGGTCTACGTCAAGTCGCCCATGCCCTTCTCTAAGTTTTGCCCGCCCGAGCGCCAGCGCCGCCTGACGTACGCGGGTTATGCCTCGCTGGCCGCGCTGGTCTTGATGTCTTGCCTGGTCACGGGCACCGACGCCTTTTGGTACCGCGGCGGCCTGGCCTTGGCGTCTGTGGCCTCGGCGCTGCTGATCGCGGCCATTACGTTGCCCGGCTCTAAGATGGGCCGCGTCTTTGCGTCCAAACCGCTGCTGTGGCTGGGCACCCGCTCGTACGGCATCTACCTGTGGCACTATCCGCTGCTGCTTCTTATGAACCCCAGCAACGCGGGTGCCCCCAGCGTGCTTAAGATCATCGTCGAGGTCGCCGTCATTGTGGGCGTCGCCGAGCTGTCTTACCGCTTTGTCGAGGATCCCCTGCGCCACGGCGCCATTGGGAAGACCTGGCGCGCCTACAAGGCCGGCGAGCTTAAGGGCGCGGGGCTCAAGCGCGCCACGGCGGCTACCGCTACCTGCGCCGTATTGCTCCTCTCGGCGGGCGTCGCGCTGGCTGTTGTTCAGAACCCCAACCAGGGTCAGGGTCTTCTCACCGATCAAGACCTCGCCGCCGGCACCGGCGAGGGCACCATCGTGGTCCAGGACCAGGCGGCATCCAATGACGAGACGGGCGACGGCTCGCAGGACGGCGCAGATACGGGCGACGGCTCTAGCGACGCCGCTACCACCGAGGACGACGGCCCCGTCGAGGTCACCGGCTACGAGCCCCTGATGATCGGTGACTCGGTTTCCATCGGCCTGACCGACGAGTTCCACCAGGCCTACACCGGCGGCCTGATCGATGCCTGCGGCAGCCGCCAGATCGCCATGGGCCAGACCGTCTACGACTACTACCGCGACCGCAACGAGGTGGGCCACACCGTGATCTTGGCCCTGGGCACCAACGGCTCGTTTACCGCCGAGGAGCTTGAGGCCTTTATCGCCGACATTGGCGAGGATCGCCAGATTTGGCTGATTACCAACCGCGTGCCGTCGTCTTGGCACCGCACCACCAACCAGACCATGACCCAGGTGGCCGCGGCGCACGACAACGTGAGCATCATCGACTGGGAGACCTACAGCGCAGGCCACGACGAGTGGGTGAGCAGCGACGGCATCCACCTTACCTGGGAGGGCCGCGAGGCGTACATGCAGATGATCGTGGACGCTATTGGCTCTAACAAGTACATCGAGGCCGCGACCGCCAAGGCCAACGAGGCCGCGGGCGGCGCCTGGGTCAAGCCCGAGGACGGTACCTCGACCGAGATGCACGACGCTCTGCTGCTGGGCCTCACGCCTGCCGCCGAGATTAGCCGTCAGGTCACGGGCGAGGATTTGCCTTAAGGGGTTGTGCGCGACAGCTGTGGTAATCTTTAGGCACTATTCAATTTTCTCCGCGCGATGTTGGCGGCGAGAATAAACCGCAGCTCAGGGACGTATGAGGAGTTAGCATGTCCGTTGATCAATTTTGGCTGAGCACCCTTGCTCCGATCTTTGGCCTGTGCTTCTTGACGTTGATGATTTATCGCGCCCGCACGCTTGACAAGCGCTCGCGCCGCCTCTTCTTTGTCGTGCTGGCGACCGAGGCCGTTGAGGTCGCGGCCGCGATGGGCGAGATCACCTTGAGCATGGCGCCTACCTACAGCGTCTGGCGCGGCGTCTTAAGCGCGATTGGCTATTCCACGCGCCCGCTTATCCTTTTGATGCTGCTTCTCATGCTCAAGCCAAAGAAGCGCAGCTTGAGTGCCAACGTCGCGCTGTTTGCGCCTCTGGCCGTCGATCTTCTCGCCGCCTTCTCGGTCCTGTTCACCGACGTGGTGTACGGCTATACCCCGGATAACATTTTCTACCGCGGAGGGCCCCTGGCCTGGATTCCGCTGGCGTGTATCTTCTTCTACCTGGCCTGGTTTGTGATTCATGTTGTCAAGCACAATATCTTGGGCCGCTACTTTGACTCCACGATGCTGATGGTCATCGTGCTTTACCTGGTTGTCACCACTATCGCCGAGACCTTCTTTGACGTGCAGAACATTGGCCGCACGGCCATGGTCTACGGCACGCTGTTCTACTTCTACCTGTTCCAGTCCAGCGTGCTTAAGCGTACCCTGGTTGCCGAGGAAGAGAACTACTCGCTTAAGCAGGCGCTGATACAGCTTAAGGCCGCGCGGGACGAGCTTTTGCGTAACCGCTCGGTCACACAGGCCTTGGGCGAGAACTACGTCACGATTCTGCAGGGCGACCTTGCGTCCAATACCGTCCAGGTCATTAAGATGGAGCCCTCCTACGAGCAAAGCGCCCCAGCCCGCGCCCTCTCTAGCGGCCTGTCCTTTGATGAGGTCATCTCGACTTACGTCGACACCTTTATGGTCCCAGAAGAGCGTGAGCGCTTCATGGTGGAGTTCACGCGCGAGCACTTGCGCGAGCTTCTTGCCGCCAGCCCCAACGTGACCAAGCGTTATCACTTCACGCGGGACGGCGGACCGGTCTCTGCCGCCGAGATCGACGTCATTAGGATGGACAAGGACGCGGCGGCCGGCTTGGGCGTAGACGACGGCGAGACGGGCTTTGGCGTCATCATCGGTCTGCGCAACGTCGACGACCTGGAGCGCGAGGAGAGCGCCCACATGGCCGAGCTTCTCGCCGCTAAACGGGCTGCCGAGCACGCAAACGTGGCAAAGACCAACTTCCTAAGCCGCATGAGCCATGATATTCGAACGCCGTTGAACGGCATCATTGGCCTGCTGCAGATCAACCAGGCGCACGCCGATAACATCGAGCTGGTGCGCGAGAACCAAGAGAAGATGCGCGTGGCGGCTGACCACCTGTTGTCGCTGGTAAACGACGTGCTGCAGATGAACAAGCTGGATGACGACTCGATTGAGCTTGCGTTTGAGCCGGCCGACCTTAACGAGATCTCGAGCTCGATTACGGTAATCATCGACAACAAGGCGAGCGAGGAGGGCGTCACGCTTGTCGCCGGAAAGCGCGATATGCCGGTGCGCTATGTCTATACCAGCCCGCTTCACCTGCGCCAGATCTTCCTCAACATCTATAGCAACTGCATCAAGTACAACAAGCCGGGCGGCTCGGTCACGACGACTACCGAGTGCGTGAGCTGCGACGACAAGCAGGTCGTGTACCGTTGGACCATCAGCGACACCGGTATTGGCATGAGCGAGGAGTTTTTGCAGCGGATTTTCGACCCGTTTGTCCAGGAGGGCGACGACCCCGTGCGCACGCACACCCAGGGCGCCGGTTTGGGCATGTCGATCGTGAAGCGCCTGGTAGAGAAGATGGACGGCACGATTACCGTGACCAGTGTCAAGGGCGAGGGGTCTACCTTTGTGCTGGAGATTCCGTTTGCTGTGGCGCCTAAGATCGCGGGCGACAGCGAGGCCCCGGCTGTCGAGCGCAGCATCGCGGGCTTGCACATCTTGCTTGCCGAGGACAACGAGCTTAACACCGAGATAGCTAAGATTTTGATTGAAGACCACGGCGGGAGCGTCGTTGCTGTTGGCGACGGAGCTGCGGCTTTGGAGCGTTTTTGTGCCGAGCCCGCGGGGACTTTCGACGCGATTTTAATGGACGTGATGATGCCGGTGATGGACGGTTTCCAGGCCACGGCCGCGATTCGTGCGAGCGGACAGCCCGACGCTGCGAGTGTACCCATCATTGCGGTGACCGCCAATGCTTTTGTCGAAGATGAGCAGCATTGCCTGGAGGCTGGCATGAACGGACATCTTGCCAAGCCCATCGACATTGATCGGCTTATCCAGGTTGTCTCTGACTGCGTCGCTGCCCGCTAGTTTTGACGGCCTTGTCGGGACCAATAATCCACTGACAAGGCCGTCAAAAAACTAGCAAGCTTGGGAGCACTCGCGCCTGCGGCCGCTTTACTCGGCGAGAAGGGCGGCTGCGACGGCACCCGCGCCCAGGACGGCAACGGCACCCAGCTCAACCGATGTGTCGCCGGTCGAAGGCACGCCGCCGGTACCCTTCTTGGCCTGCTGCGGCGCAGTCGTCGTGGCCGTTGACGCCGACGGCGAGACGGGCTCTTCGTCCTGCGGCCCATCCGGTTCCACGGGATCCACGGCCTCGGCGTGATCTGTGATCGTGATGCGCCCGGCGCCGGCGACGTTGCCGTACTCCTGGCCAATGACACCCTTGAGGTTGACCTGGATGTACTCGATCAGGGCGTCGACATCTAACCCCAGGTACTCAATCTGGTCGACGTTTGCCGGGATGGGCATGCAGTCGCCGCCGGCCTCCAGGTCGTAGCTGCTTGAAATCAAGGTGTAGGTCTTATCGGCCTCGATGGGCTTGCCGTACAGGCACGCATTTTTGACGCGGCGCTCGCCCTCGTACTTCTCGACGCTGGCTTCGTCGCCGGCCAAGACCACCGGGGTGGGGATGTCGGTGCGAATCGTGAACGTCACGCCCTCGGACGCCTGGATAAAGCGCCCGGCCGCCTGCGGCACGTACATGGCGCCCACCTCGAGCATGTCCAGGATGTGCTGGCCCGTCACGGTCAAGCATGCCAGCTGGTTGTTGAAGGTCAAGACCGAGGCGCAGTCGCCGTAGGTCACGTCGCCCGCCGAGATATCGGCACGCACGCTGCCGCCGGTAATAAGGGCCAGGTCACAGGTCTTGCCCATGTTGGACGCGCGGTACAGCATCGAGTCTGCCACCAGGTCGCCCATGTTTGTCTCGTGCGCACGCACGGCCCAGGTATAGTGGTCGTCCTCGTGAGAGCGAAGCTCAACGGTGCTTTTGCCAATGACGCGGCGGGTCTTCTCGGCAAGCTCCTTCTCTAGTTCTTCTACCAGGGCCTCAATCTGGGGGTCAGAGCCGTCCCAGCTTTCAATAAGCTCGGCAGCCACGCCGGTGGCGGTAAGCGTTACCGTGCCGGTGCCCGCTGCGGGGTCGATCTGCGTGCGGCTGATCGCGGCGAACTTGGTGCCCGTCTGCGCGATAACGACGTCCTGGCCGTCGGCGTTCTTGACTGTCTGTACGTACTTCTCGTGCGAGTGACCGTCCAGCACCAGGTCGATGCCACGGGTCTTGCTCACCACCGTGTCGCTTCTCCAGCGGGCCTGTGATCCGGTTTGCCCCAAGTGGGCGAGAAGAACCACGTAGTCGGCGTCGCCCTTGCTGCGAGCCTCGTCAACGGCAGCCTGAATGGCCTGGTAGAGGGCCTCGCCGCTCTGGTCGCCGCAAAAGCCGTAGATATAGTTGCCGTCTTTGTCCTTGAAGCTCGTGGGCGTCGAGGCCGTCAAGGTCGACGGCGTGCAGGTGCCCACGTAGGCCACGCGCACGGTTTGCTCGCCAATCGCGTACTCAAACACGCGGTAGGCGTCAAAGACACGATTGCCACCGGCGTCCACAAAGTTGCAGCACACGTACGGGGTGTCCTCGGTCTGGCGCACGCCAAAGAAGGTCTGCATGCCGTAATCGAACTCGTGGTTTCCGCAGGTCATGACGTCGTACTTGCACGCGCCAATAACGCGGGCGGGGTATTCGCCTTGGCTCAATGAGCCGTTGATGTCGCCTTGGATGTTGTCGCCGGCGTCCACCAGGGTCACGCGCGCGTCGCCGTGCTTGGCGCGCTGGTCGGCCACGTAGTCAGACAGCTTGGCGTATCCCAGCTGGGTGGTCTTGTTGGTAAAGGCGCAGTGCACGTCGTTGGTGTGGACGATCACGATGTGAGAGTCGTCAACCGTGGCGTCCGTGCCCGTCTGCCCGTTGCCGTCTGCGGCAGGGGAGTCGACGTTTGTCTCGCCATCCTGCGCAAACGCGGCGGCAGGGCCCGATGCCAGGGAAAACGTGAGGCTTGCAAGTATGGTGCCCGCGCTGGTAAGAAACCCGCGGCGACTAAGATTTGCCTTGTCCATGGGCGACCTTTCTAAAGGGGTGTGGCACATGCCCCTCTATGGTACCCCGCTTGCTGTTGCCCGACCGTAAGCGGTAGCAAAACCTCGGCAAGCGGTAAATTGACGCAAAAATTGAAAACGATACCAATTTTCAATTGACGTCATTTTCAATCAGGTTATTCTATATTCAGTCACCAACGCGATTACGAGGGGAGAAGACAATGGCAACGATTTCAGACGTAGCAAAACTGTCGGGTCTGTCTGTCACCACTGTCTCCCGTGTGATCAACAACAAGCCTCACGTCTCGCAAAAGAAGCGTGACGCGGTTTTGGCTGCCATGGACCAGCTTGGCTACGTACCCCTGCAGGCCGCCCGACAGATGCGCGGCTCGGGCTCGGGAAACATCGCCGTGGCCATCCCCGGCATCAAGAACAACTTCTTTGCGCACCTGGTAGATGCTATCGAGAAGACCTGTCGCAGCGCCGGCTACCGTAGCCTTATCTCGCAGACCCAAGGCACCGAGGAAGGCGAGATGGACGCCCTGGACCTGCTTAAGATGCAGCACGCCGACGGCCTAATCTTGTGCTCGCTAGAGAACAAGTGGGAGACCATCACCTCTTACGCCAAGTACGGCGCCTTGGCCATTTGCGACGAGTACACCGCCTCTAACGAGCTGTCCAAGGTGATCGGCCGCCAGTACGACGGCTTCTACGGCGCCACGCAGTACCTCATTGCCCGCGGCTACAAAAAGATTGCCTACTGCACGGGCTTCACCGGTCTTAAGGTCCAGCCTAAGGGCTCTGACCTGGACTCCGATCGCTACACCGGCTATGTGGACGCGTTGAAGTCCCGCGGCCTTGAGGCCAACCCCAACTGGTACTTCGAGGGCGTCAACACCCTGGAAGACGGCCGCAACGTCTTTAGGCGCATCCTTTCTTTGCCTGAGCGCCCCGACGCCATCATCGCAGGCTCGGACGAGGTGGCCGTGGGTATCGAGCTCGAGGCCATGCACTGCCGCTTCTCTGTGCCCGATGAGCTGGCTATCTTTGGCGTCGACGACCAGCCCATCGCAGGTATCGCGCCTGTTCCTATCTCGACCATCCGCCAGCCCATCCAAGAGATGGGGACTTTGGTGGCCCAAGAGATCGTCCGGCAGCTTAGCCTGGACGATGACGAGCCCTTAGAGCCCATAAAGCACGAGCTCAACCTCGACCTTATCATCCGCTCTTCCACGTAACACCCCGCGCGACCAGGCTTTTCTCGGTAACAACACCCCACGCGCCCCCGCATTACCCGCACAACCCAACGCATCACCGCATGACCTTGCACGCGCAGCACCAAGGCCTTAGGGCTGCTTATTTGTGCATCAAATTGGTAGCGATACCAATTTTGCTGATACGTACTTTAAACCGCGCCGCCCGGCGCACGAGGGAAGGGAGACCCTCCATGGTAGTTCTCGCTCGTATCGACCAGCGCCTCATTCACGGCATCGTGGTCAACCAGGTCGCTCCGGCCTTCAAGGTCAAGCGCTTCATGGTCGTTGACGACCTGCTGTGCGACAACGAGGCCATCAAGGCCAGCATGCGCATGGCCAAGCCCGCGGGCACCGGCGTCTCGGTCATTAGCGTCGACACTGCGGTGACCAACTTCGCTGCCGGCAAGTACGACGGCCAAAACGTCTTGATCCTGGTCAAGGAGCCCGAGACCCTGATCCGCCTGATCGACGGCGGCGTCGAGATCCCCAAGGTTGACCTGGGCATCATCTTCAACGAAGAGGACCGCGAGCCCGTGACCAAGTTCGTCGCCCTTAACGCCAAGGAGCGCGCCGACCTTGAGACCATCAAGTCCCGCGGCGTGCCGGTGGTCATCCAGTACGTGCCCACCGATGAAGAGCAGGCCTTTTAACCTGCGGTTTTCTCGCCGATAAAAGCGCCAAGGAAAGGTAGGAACGCGCAATGGAAATCTTGCAAGACGTGCTCGTGCTTCTGGTCGCCGGGTACATGACGATTGACCAGAACGGCCCCGTGGTCATGAGTTGGTTTGGCGTCATCGTGGGCCTTATCACCGGTCTCATCATGGGCGACGTCAATACCGGCCTGGTCATTGGCGGTACCTTCCAGCTCATGAGCCTGGGCGTCGCGGCCCTGGGCGGTGCCTCGGCCCCCAACTACGGCCTGGCCACCATTGTGGGCACCTTCATCGCCGTGCGCACCGGCACCGGCACCGACGCGGCTATCGCCGTCGGCCTGCCCGTGGGTCTTCTCGCCATCCAGCTCGAGGTCCTGGTGCGTATTGTCAACAACTTCGTGGCCCACAAGATGCAGGACTACAACAACGCTGGCGAGTGGGACAAGATGAACCGCATCGCCTGGCTGGGCCCCATCATCTGCTCGCTGCAGACCCTGGTCCCCACCCTGCTTGTCATCCTCTTTGGTTCCACCGTCGTCAACTTTGTCCTTGAGTTCATCCCCGAGTGGGTCACCAACGGCCTCTCCATCGCCGCGGGCATGCTTCCTGTTGTGGGTGTTGGCATGCTGATGCGCTACATGCCCGTCAAGAAGTTCCTCCCCATGATCTTGATCGGCTTCGTGCTCTCTGCGTACCTGAGCGTCCCTGTTCTGGGCATCGCCATCGTGGGCTTTGCCGCCGCCTTCTGGTACTTCACGACCGAGGTCAACAAGGCCGAGGCCGCCCCTGCCGTGACCGCCACCGCCGATGCTTCTGATATGGGAGATGACTTTGATGAGTAACGAGAAGACCGAGCTTAACGCCACCGCGGCAGACGGCCGCTACCAGGTCACCAAGGCCGACCTCAAGAAGGCCGCCGACCGCTACAACTTCATGGCCTGCAACATCTTTAACTACGAGTCCCAGATGGGCGCTGCCGTGGCCTGGGCCCTGGCTCCCGTGCTTCGCAAGGTGTATCCCAACGACGAAGAGTACAAGGCCGCTCTCAACAACCACTTCAACTACTTCAACGCCACTACCTGCATGGCCTCGATGATCCTGGGCGCCACCACCGCCACCGAGGAGCGCGACGGCATCGCTGCCAAGGAGGCCGTCCAGTCCTTGAAGACCTCCCTTATGGGTCCCTTCTCGGGCGTTGGCGACACGATCGTCTGGGTTTTGTGGCCCACGATCATGGGCTCGATCGCCGGCTACATGGCCCAGCAGGGCAACCCCCTGGGCGCCATCGTGTGGTTCATCTGCAACGTGGCCTTCTGGTTTGTCAAGCGCAAGCTCTTTGAGGTGGGCTACACGTCGGGCACCAAGCTGGTGACCGAACTTGGCGAGAAGCTCTCGGTCTTCACCGAGGCGGCCTCGATCATGGGCCTGTCTGTCGTGGGCGCGCTTATCGCCACCTCGGTCAAGGTCTCGACGGCTCTCCAGTTCCAGGTGGGCGAGGTCGCGCTCAACCTGCAGACCGACGTTATCGACAAGATCATGCCGTCCTTGCTGCCCGTTCTTCTCACCGTGCTTGTCTACAAGCTGCTGGGCAACAAGAAGTGGACCCCCACCAAGCTCATCCTGTTGATCATCGCCATCTCGCTGGTCTGCTCGTTCTTTGGCATCCTGGCCGTCTAACCTGGCCTTCGTTTGATTTGGCGGCGGCGCAGCCCCGGCATGCGCCCGGTCCTGCGTCGCCGCCCTTCTCGCCTGTAAAACCCCTCTTTCTTGGAGAACCCGCAATGAAGAGAACCCTTATCCTGGCATCCCACCACACCATGGCCGCCGGCCTCAAGGACACGCTGGACTTTGTCTCGGGCGGCGCGGCCGAGTGCGTGGCCCTGTCTGCCTACATGGACAACGAGCCGTGCGACGC